>CAPQCU010000011.1 GCA_948684385.1 uncultured bacterium | reverse complement strand
ATAGCCGGATATTTCAGGATTTTGTTCTAATAAATAATCTAAGTATTTTGATACCTGATTTTGAACTTCTTTCGCGGAAGCTTTTTTTCTCATACTTGAAGGGTTGTAGTTTGCCTGATTAATATCTTCATTTCGTGAAAATTTATCAATTGTATTTAAATCAGGAATTTGAGTTTCCAAACTATTTAATTTGTCTGTTAATTCTTGTACCATCAGGTTGATATCTCTTCCAAAAAGCTGCGCATTCAGCCTTCCTACTACTTCGTTAATAGAGCTTACTTCAACGCGTGAGCCGTCTTTATAAGTCATAAGAAAACTTTTTGTACCGTCACTAAGCGCTCTTTCTTTTATCGTTACTCCGTCAAGTCCGGAGTCCTTCATTCTCTGACTAAATCCTGCTGCGGAAGCTTTTCCGCCTCTCATAAACATCAAAAGCTGTCCTAGTCCTTTGATTGTGCCTAAATTTTCAAACTGTTCATCAAAAGTTACGCCTAAATATTCAATAAAACTTTTGGCGATTTCAAGCGGATTATCTGTATCAGGGAGTTTTACCCGTCCGTTAATCACATCCAGAAAAGCTTTTTCAAGTACGGTATAGCCGGTAAAACCTGCAACTTCTGCAACAAATCCTGCAGCCTGTGCAGCAAGCAGAGGACTTGCACTTTGAACGGTTTTTAATATTTCACTGCCGGAGACCGGAGCTCCAGTTTTTAGCATCTTTTCAACTTTCGAAAACGCGCGGGTTTCAATATTAGGGTCAATCTTTTTCATCACAGGATTAACTATAAATTTCTGAACAACAGCACCTGCAGCGCCAAATGCCATACCCTGTGCCGTGTGTTCAACAATTCCAAGGAGGTCTGCTTCAGTTGGAGTTCTGTCGTTGTAAACTGAGCGTCCGATAACATTTCCGGATTCTGCAAGAAATTCATAAGCACCAAGGTTCATTGCTCCGGCAACCATTGAACCGCCCAACTCTCCAAGAGTAGCCATTGATGCGGAAGCAAGGTTTTTGAAAATTGCAAGCTCTCCAAGTCCCTGTGTTACGACAAGCATCTGTACAATTCCTGTAATTCCGCCTTTGCTCTGCTGCGAAGCTACAGAGTCTGATGTGGTTTCAACAATAGAGCCGATATTTTCTCCGAAAATATCTTTCAAACTTTGTTTAAAAGCTTCACTATCAGAACCTTCTCCCATTTGTACAAGTGCTGCCAGATTTTGAATTTTTTCAAAATCTAAAGTTGATCCGGTTATTTTTTCAAACAATTTTTTGAAAGTATCCGGATTATTTGTTTGTTTCATCTGGAGCGCTTCAAGGTACAGGGTATCAAGTTTTTCCATCTCTTTATGAATTGTTTCAACATTACCGCCTGAAAATAAGTTGCCCAGTATTTTGAAACCCTGCCATGTGGCATTTCCGTCAAAAAGATTATCTTTGCACGCTTGATAATACTGATGAATTATCTGGTTAGCAATACTAATCATGTTAAAGAGAATGTCTGTGCTAAACTTTTGAAGCTGTTTTTCGTCAAGCGGAACAGGCTTTGCCAACAAATCTCTTTCAGGAACTACGTATGTTGTACCTGTTTTACCGTTAATCTGGTTGCTTACTGATAACACATTGTTGTTTTCATCAATAGTTACTGTTTTTAACTTATTGTCACTTCTGGTTTTGTCGTTGTAAATAGCGGAATAAACCGCATTTTCAGGCTGTCCGAAAGCTCTAATAAAAGCAGAAGCTGCTTCGTTTTCATAAATTTGTTTATTTTCATTGTCTAAATTTGAATAGTAAAGCACGCTTTCAGCAGCAAGAAAATGTTGAATATTATCCTGATTATATTCTATGCCTCTTACATCTTTAAAAACTTTTTCAAACGGAACTAACTCTTCTAAATTAACTTCTGAATACTTAGACGGACTGATTTTTGTATCCATACTTATTGAAAACTGTCCGTCAGAGCCTCTTAGAGAAGTAGTACTTGTTATTTCTGTTCCCTCTTTGAAAATTTCAATAAGGGCCTGCGGGTCATCAGCAGTGCCTTTTAAAAGCGAATCGATGTTCTCAATGCTGACGCTCTCAACTCTTTTATCAAGTTCGGGGTCATTAGCATTCCAGCCGGCTGCAATAACAGCAGATTTAAGACATTCTTTCTTGAAACCGTAATATTCTTGGAAGGTAAGTCCTTCTTTACTTGAAGCTTTTTCAAGGAAGTAAAGACATTTTTCCTGAGCTTCAAGAATGTTATTTAAGTTTAAAGCGTAAGAATTATGCTCCTCTTTTTTATCAAGCCTGTTATACTGCCTTACAGCAAACGGAACGATAAGTAAGTCGGTAAGTTTAAACCCGATTTTATTCAGTTCTGCAGAAATATCTTTGTCAGACTGATTTGCCATACTGCTTATTATTTCGTGTACAGCTCTAAGATTTTGAATTGTAAACTCTTTTGTTTCAGCTTCATCCGGAGGATTTTTCGGCATTATGGTTTTTGCCTTATTTACCTGCATTGAGTGCATAAAGTTTATTTGCGCTTCTTCATCAGCTGATTCGGAAATGTTTTTTACAAAATTGATTAAATCTTCAGAAGTAACCTTTTTTAAATCTTCTTTAAAAAGAGATTTCGCAGGATTTAGAAAATTTACCATGTCATTGATAGCATCCTGGGCTTCTTCGGCTGAAAGCTCTGCATTATCATCCTTATTAGCAAATTTTGCGATTTTATCAAAGAATAATCCGAGTTCGTTTTTATCAAGTTTATTATCGTTATTCAAATCAAGGTTCAGAAATAATGACAGAGCAGACTCGTTATCAGCAAATTTTTCTTTGCTGATAGTCTTTTCAAAATCACTTTTGGTGAGTTTTTTATTTGAATTAAGCCAAAATTCTGAAAATCCCATTCCTATTTTCTTCTTACATCTTGTTCCACTCTATTTATATCGGCATTTTTGGAGATAAACTTGAGCATTTTAGAAAAATTGTTACAAAAAGTTACATTTAAAATTAATGAAAAATTAATAATTCAATTGTTGATTATGATTTATGTTTGAATTAGCATTATTATGTTAAGAGAAAATTTTACTTATAAGAAGGAGTGAAAACTTATGACAAAGAAAAAAGTAGCAATTAACGGTTTCGGAAGAATCGGTAGAAACACTTTAAGAGCAGCTATCAGAGAAGGTATTTTTGAAGAATTAGATTACGTTGCAATCAATGACCCAGGTTTAACACCGGCTAATGCAGCACACGTTTTCAAATATGACTCAGTTATGGGACAATTCTGCGGTACTGTAGAAGTAGTAGAAGATGGTCTTGTAATCAACGGTCACAAGATTAAGTTCTATGCAGAAAAAGATCCTGCAAATTTACCTTGGAGAGAACTTGGTGTAGAAGTTGTTATTGAATCAACTGGTTTCTACACAGATGCAGAAAAAGCTAAAGCTCACATTGCAGCTGGTGCAAAGAAAGTTATCATTTCTGCTCCTGCTAAAAACGAAGACAAAACTATCGTTCTTGGCGTTAACGAAAATGAATATGATCCGGAAAAACACAACGTTATTTCAATGGCATCTTGCACAACTAACTGCTTAGCTCCTGTAGCTAAAGTTATCAAAGAAAAATTCGGTATCGTAAAAGGTTTGATGACAACTGTTCACTCTTACACAGGCGACCAGAGAATTTTAGATGCTGGTCACAAAGACCCTCGTAGAGCTAGAGCTGGTGCTCTTAACATTGTTCCTACTACAACTGGTGCAGCTAAAGCTGTTGCTCTTGTATTACCTGAACTTAAAGGTAAATTGGACGGTTTCGCTATGAGAGTTCCTACTCCGGACGTATCTTTAGTTGACGTTGTATTTGAAACTGAAAAGAAAGTTACAGCTGAAGAAGTTAACGCAGCATTAAAAGAAGCAGCAGACGGACACGTTCTTTGCTACAGCGAAGAACCATTGGTATCTTCTGACTACATCGGTTCATCTCAATCTTCTACAGTTGACTCATTGTTAACTAAGGTTATGGGTGACAACATGGTTAAAGTTATTTCTTGGTACGATAACGAAATGGGTTATTCTACAAGATTAGCTGAAACTACAAGATTAGTTGCTTCTAAATTATAATTTTTAGAGATTTAAGGCGCCGGCTTATTTAAGCCGGCGCCTTTCTTATTGCACAAAAATTTTTATTGACTATAATCAATTTATAATGAGTATTGTCCAAAAATCACAAAAAGCACTAGAATATGATAAAATTTTAGCCGAATTAGCAAAGTTTGCAAAAACTGAACAATCTGCGAAACTTTGTCTTGAACTTACACCTTTTGTAAGACCGGAAGATATTAAAGCGCAAATTGTTTTGACGCGCGAAGCTAAAGATGTTCTTGACCTCGCAAGAGATATTCCGATTGAAAAAATTCCTGATTTTTCTAAACTTAGGGAAAGAAACGAGTATTTTGTCGAAGAAGAACTCGTTGATATTGCAAAAGCGATGAGAACTTCAAGAATTGTGAGAAATTTTTTGAAAGAAAATCTTCAGTTTGATACTTCTATGCAAAAACTTGCGGATGATTTGTTTTCTAATAAAGAACTTGAAGATAAAATTCTTGAAACCTTTGATGATAACTTTACGGTAAAACAAAACGCAAATGCTGAACTTAAAGGACTTTATGCATCTTTAAGAGATACAGAAGCTAATTTGAAACAAAAAGTTCAGGATTTGATGAATTCTTCCGAGTTTCAGAAACATCTGCAGGAAAATATTTATACGCTTAGAGATGACAGGATTGTTTTTCAGGTAAAAGCGTCATCAAAGAGTAAAGTCGGCGGAATTGTTCACGATGTTTCTGCTACGAATAAAACTTTTTATATTGAACCTGCACAAATTGTTCCAATAAATAATAAAATAAGGGAACTTAAATCGAAGATTTACGCTGAGATTATCAGGATTTTGACTGCTTTAAGCTATGAAGTCAGAAAAGAAATGGATAATCTTATCTATATGGAAAACCTTCTTTCTCAGATTGATTTTCATTTTGCGAAAGCCAGATACGCTGTAAAAACCCAGTCTGTAGAACCGGAGGTCGAGACAACTAAAAAGATAAAGATTGATTTAATGCGCCATCCGCTCTTGATTGGCAGAGCTGAAAGAATTGTTGAAAATGATTTTGAGATTGGCGAAGGGTATAAATCTGTAATTATAACCGGTTCAAATACCGGCGGTAAAACAGTTGCGCTTAAGACGGTCGGTTTGTTTATTTTAATGATGAAGTCCGGTATGTTTTTACCATGCGCTGAAGCTCATATTTACCCCTTTGAGAAAGTACTTGCGGATATTGGCGATGAGCAGAGTATTTTACAAAACCTTTCAACGTTTTCTTCTCACATGAAAAATGTGATTGATATTCTGGAGCTTGCAGACAGTAATACTTTTGTACTTGTGGACGAACTCTGCGCGGGTACTGACCCGCAGGAAGGTGCGGTTCTTGCGGAAACTATTTTAAAAGAACTCGCTTCAAAACAAACTCAATCAATTATTACAACACATTATGGCGAACTTAAAACTCTTGAATATGTTGATCCGTATTTTAAAAATGCAAGTGTTGAATTTGATGTTGAAACCCTTAGTCCTACATATAAGCTTATTATTGGAATTCCGGGGTTAAGTAATGCGATTTCTATTGCTTCAAACCTGGGCATGCCGGAAGATATGGTCTGGAAAGCAAAAGAACTTTTAATAACCCAAAGAGACACTTCTTCTTTAGTTGTTGAAAGGCTTCAAAATACCCAGCAGCAGCTTGATGTAAATCTTCGCGAAGCGGAATCTAAGAACGCTGAAGCAGATGAACTTAAAAAGCATTACGAAAAAGAACTTAATGAACATAAAAAAGAGAAGAAAAAATCTCTAAAAGTTATTAAAGATAGGTTTGAAGGTCAGCTTGAAGAAGCGAAAGGCGAAATCAAAGATATTTTAGCCGAGCTTAGACGTGAAAAATCGGAAAAAATTGCAAGGCGTTCATACGCGCGATTGGCACAGCTGGAACAGGGTTTCCGCTCTGATTTACACGCATTAGAAGAAAAAGAACAGTATCAGGAATTGGACTGGTCTATTGTTCAGGTTAATGACAAAGTTATGATTAAGGATTTGAACCAGCAGGTTACAGTTCTTTCTCTTCCTGATAAAAATGATGCGCTCTACATTCAGATGGGAATGATTAAGACTAAGGTTAAAAAAGATAAACTTGCGGTTTACAACCCACAGCTTGCTAAAAAAGTGAATTTACCTCTGGGAGCGCTTAAAAAAGAGAGTTCTTTTTCGGTAAGACGAATTGATATTTCAAATACTCTGGACTTGCGCGGCGAAAGGGTTGAAGAAGCTCTTGATGAACTTGAAGTTTATTTAGATAAAGCAAGTCTTGCTAACCTTTCACCGGTATATGTTATCCATGGTCACGGTACCGGAGCTCTGAAAGCTGCTGTAAGAGATTTTGTTTCATCTTCTCCCTATGTTGCAAAGTATCGTGTCGGAGAAGATACAGAAGGCGGCGACGGTGTTTGCGTGATAGATATAAAATGATAAAAACTATGTTATAATAAAATCCGGAGGGCTGGAGATATGTATAAACTCGGAATAATCGGTTATCCTTTAGGACATTCAATTTCTGCTGTTATTCAAAAAGCAGGGCTGGAAAGTATCGGACTTGAAGGCTGCTATGATGTTATGGAAACCCCGCCTGAAGATTTGATTTCTAGGATTAAATATATAAAAGCTAACGGATATAATGGTTTTAATGTAACCATCCCATTAAAAGTTCCGATGTCTCTGTTTTTGGATGATATTGATGATTACGCAAATATTGCAGGATGCGTAAATACTGTTAAAGTTGGTGTGGATAAGTCTTTTTATGGCTACAATACTGATATTTACGGGTTCAAAAAGGCAATCCCTTCAGAGATTGATTTAAACGGAAAAAATGCTAGTATTCTGGGAACAGGTGGAGCTTCAAGAGCTGCGGTTGTAGGACTTGCGGAACGCGGGGTTAAAGAAATTGATTTTTATACAAGAAATATAATCAATTCGCGCCAAACTCTTGATTATGTGCGCGCCAAGTTTCCGGAGATTAATTTCAATGTATATCAAATACAAAGTATTCGCTCGCTAGCACATACTTCAATTGTTGTTAATGCGACTCCAATCGGTATGAAAGGTTATATGGCAGATCAGATGCCTTTAGAACGCGCGGATTTGGATAAGCTTAATCCTGAAACTCTGGTTTATGATATTGTTTATAATCCTGTGAAAACAGTTCTTATTCAGGAAGCCCAGAAACGCGGCTTGCGCACAATCGGTGGCTTGGATATGCTGATTTATCAGGCTGAAAGAGCAATTGAAATTTGGACGGGAAAAACTCCCGATACCAAGATTATGAAAATAGCGGCACTAGAAGCGCTTTAATTTAGTAATTGGAATAACGGCTGAATGTTTTACCCCTGGAAGCTTTGTAATCAAATGTAAATTTTTGTAACGAATTTTTCTCTTTGTGAAATTGAATATTTTCTACATACTTTATATATATGTAAGATGTGAAATGAAACAAGGAGACAGAATTATGTCAGCTAATATTAACGCAAATGTTTTAAGAAACTTTATCGTCAAAACTTTAGGCGGTGATAAATTGATGAATCATCAAGCTCAAAAATATGGAGTTGATGAAAATAAGTTTGCAGAAGCAAATGTTGATGAGAATGCTTACTTAGACCTTGATGAAATTCTTGATAACAAAGATTTATACGCTCAGTTTGCAACAATGTTTGTTGAAGAGCAAGATAAAAAGAGTGAGGCCGTTGACGATGAGAAGCAAAAAGAAGAGGCATTAAAAGTACAGGATAAAGGCGAAAGCAAGGCTTAAGAAGAGAAAAATTGAGAAATAAATATAGCGGAACTTTTAAATAAGTTCCGTTTTTTTTAATAATATGTTATAATATTATTAGGAGATCAAAGTTGAATAGTTATCAGCCAAATGCGAAAGCAGAAAGGCACTTAATATAAGAATGATGAGCAGTATACAATTTCAAAATGACCTCGAGCGGCTTTTAGCCATAATGCCCCAAAAAGTTGTTGATAATTTGTCGTGTGAACGGCTTGATGATGTTATAGAAATTGTGCTGGATATAGGTAGAGTTCCCGAGGTAAGACATGCCGGCGGGAAGATTGAAAAATTAAACTGCGAAGTTGTAAATGATGAAGATATTAATTTTATTACTTCTCATCTTCAGGAATTTACACACGATAATCGTTCAGGAATTCCGGGAACATTGCACAGAATTAGCGCGATAAGAAACCGTCAGGGTAAAGTTGTCGGCTTAACCTGCCGTATCGGGCGTGTTGTTACGGGAACAATTGCCTGCATAAAAGATTTTTGCACACAGGGAAAAAGTATTCTGTTTCTCGGACCTCCGGGGGTTGGTAAAACTACTAAGCTCCGTGAAATTTCAAGACTTGTTGCAGATGAACTTGGAAAACGTGTTGTAATCGTCGATACTTCTAATGAAATTGCAGGTGATGGTGATGTTCCTCATCCCGCTGTAGGTTCAGCAAGAAGAATGCAGGTTGCGCAGCCGGAACTTCAAAAAGATATTATGATTGAGGCTGTTGAAAACCATACTCCGGAAGTTATTGTTGTTGACGAAATCGGTACAGAGCCGGAAGCTCAAGCTGCAAGAACAATTGCAGAACGCGGGGTTATGCTTATTGCAACAGCTCACGGGAATTGTTTGGAGAGCTTGATTAAAAACCCAACGCTTTCAGATTTGGTTGGCGGTATTCAATCTGTAACTTTAGGTGATGATGAAGCAAAAAGAAGAGCTTCTCAAAAAACGGTTTTAGAAAGAGAAAAGCAGCCGACTTTTGATATTGTAATTGAAATTCTGGATAGAAATACGCTTGCAGTTTATAAGAACACATCTGAAGCGGTAGATTATATTTTGCGCGGCTGGCCGATTAGACCGGAAATCAGAAAAGTTGAACAAAAAGTTGAAGAATATAAACCTGTTGTTGAGGTTAAGCCAGAACCGAAGGCACCGGAAGATAATAAGATGAATTTCTCATTCTCACGCCAGAAATATGTCGAAGAAGTAAAGCCGCTTAAGAAGCTTTATTTATACGCTGTTTCGAGAACAATTGTTGAAAAATTGATTGAGCGTTTGAACTTGAATGTAGAAATAATAAGAAATGTTGAAGATGCCGATATTTGTATTGCGCACAAAAATTTTGCAAAAGGCGGAGCAAAGATTTTAAATACCGCAAAAGATTACAGAGTGCAGATTTTTTACGTAAAAACAAACTCTATGGCTCAAATTCAAAAGGTTTTAAAAGACGCGCTTGATATCCAGCCAGGCGACGTTGAAGCTTTAACCGGTTATACGGACGAAGCAGAGCAGGCGCTTGATGAAGCCAGAGATGCTATTAAAAAAGTACAGGATGGAGCCGGTATGATGGAGCTAGAGCCAAGACCTACTCATATAAGAAAACTGCAGCATGAACTAATAGAACAATACAATCTAGAAAGCTCTTCTATTGGAGAAGGCGATAGCAGGCGTATAAGAATTATAAAAAAATAACCCGATTATGTACTCCAAATGTGTTGCATTTGCAACATAGTTATGATATTATTTTTGTTGAAATTATATCTATAATAATAAGACTTTGGAGAGAACATGAGAAAAAATATATTCATTATAGTGTTTGTGCTGCTTGCGCTTGTATTTGGCAGAATGATTTTATCAAACATGGATAAAGCAAAATCTGCAAAAATGCGTCAGAGCATTATGACGCCTGCTGTAACTGTTGCAGAAGTCGGCTCAAGAGACGTAGTTCGGCAGTTTAGCGCTAACGCACGTGTTTTAGCTAAGTACAGAGTTGACGTGCTTGCACGTATCAGCGGGTATTTAACTAAGAGCTATTTCAAAGAAGGCGATTATGTAAAAGCAGGTCAGGTTTTGTTTGAAATTGAGCCTGAACAATATCAGTATGCCGCTACAAAAGCTAAAGCTGATATGGATAATGCACGTTCAATGTCAAGTTATTATCAAAAACAGCTTGCAAGGTATGAAGAGCTTGTTAAACAGGATTATATTGCACGTTCAGAGTATGATAATGTATTAGCTCAGTACGATGCTTATTCAGCACAAAAAGACAGCGCTGAGAGCGCTTATAGAGATGCGCAGAGAAATCTAGGATATACTCATGTTAAATCTCCGGTTGACGGCAGAGTGGGTATTATTTCTGTAACTGTAGGAAACTTTGTAAGTACTGCAAACGGTGCGTTAACAACAATTAACAGTACAAATCCAATGTATATTGCTTTTAATTTGAATTCTAAAGATTACGCTGAGCTTGTAAGGATTGACGGGGCAGGTGTTGAGCGTGATGTAGATTTTATATTTAATACAGGACAAAAGTACGAACACAAAGGTGTTCAGGATTTCTATGACAATAAAATCGATGAAACAACTGGTACTATTACTTTAAGAGCAACTTTCCCTAATCCTGATGATAAACTTTTGCAGGGTGATTTCGGCAGGGTTATTATATATTCAAAATCAAAAGATGCTATGCCTGTAGTCCCTCAAAGCGCTACTTTAGAAAACCAGGAAGGTTTGTATGTATATATTCTTGATAAGGACAATTTGCCAAAAATGACTTATATCAAGACAATGGGGCAGACAGAGGATAATATGTGGATTGTGTCTGAGGGGGTAAATGCAGGGGATAGAATTTTGTCAGGCGGTATGCAAAAAGTTATCCCGGGAAAACCTGTAAGGATTGTAAACACTTTGCCTCAGGAAAATAAAGAAGTCAAAAAACAGAGTATATTTAGCAAAATATTGGGTAGAAAATAATGGCAGGTAATTTATTTATAAAACGACCAAAATTTGCGATAGTAATTTCTATTGCGATTATATTAGCAGGGCTAATTTCTTTAACGACATTACCGTTAGAGGAATATCCTTCAATTACGCCTCCGCAGGTTATTGTTACCGCGACTTATTCAGGTGCAAGCTCAGACGTTATTCAATCTACGATTGCAGCGCCTGTTGAGTTACAGCTGAATGGTATTGAGGATATGCTTTATATGGAGTCAGAATCTCAAAACGGTTCTTATTCGTTAACTATTTATTTTAACGTTGGCGCAGACCCTGATATGGCACTGGTTAACGTGCAAAACCGTTTGCAGCTGGTTCAGCCGCGTTTGCCGGAAGAAGTTAAGCGATATGGTTTGACGGTGCAAAAGAGTACGGGCGGTGCGGGCGTTTTATATATGGCTCTGACTTCGCCAAACGGAACGTATGATTCCCTCTTCCTTGCCAACTACGCTACATTATATATTAAAGATGAGCTGGCTCGTACAAAAGGCTGCGGTCGTATTCAAATATTCGGAGCAGGTGATTATTCAATGAGAATATGGCTTAAGCCTGATAAAATGGCAAGTTTGGGCGTTTCAGCTTCTGAGATAAGCGCGGCAATAAATACCCAGAACACGCAGGCTCCTGCCGGAAACATAGGTGTAGAACCTTTTGAAACTCCTCAGATGATGAAATTCACATTGAGAACAAAAGGGCGTTTAAAAGATGTTAAAGAATTTGAAAATATTATTGTCAAATCTAATGTTGACGGTTCTAATATAAGAATAAAAGATGTTGCAAGAGTTGAGCTTGGCGCAGAAAATTATTCTTCTACAGTAAGAGTAGGTGAAAGCAGCGTTGCGATTATTGCTGTTTCACAATTGCCGGATGCTAATACGATTGACCTGGTTAATCGTGTTAAAAAGAAAATGGAAACGATGAGTAAGAAGTTTCCAAACGATATTCAATACGAAGTTCAATACGATACGACAGAGTTTGTAAGAGAGTCTATTAAAGAGGTTATCAGCGCGATTGTGCTGGCTGTAATTCTGGTTAGTGCGGTAACTTATTTATTCCTTGGAACAGCCCGTGCTGCTTTGATACCGTTCTTTGCAATACCGGTTTCGCTGATTGGCGTATTTATATTTATGGCATTAATGGGATTTTCAATAAACCTGTTGATTCTGTTTGGTCTTGTACTTGCGGTTGGTCTGGTTGTAGACGATGCGATTGTTGTACTTGAAAACACGCAAAGACATATTCAGGAAGGTAAAGACAGGGTAACGGCTACAGAAATTACCATGCAGGAAGTTTTTGGAGCTGTTGTAGCTACATCTCTTGTATTGATGGCTGTATTTGTTCCGGTATCGTTTATGGGCGGTATTACAGGACAAATGTACAGACAATTTGCAGTTTGTATTGCAACTTCTATTGGTTTATCGACTCTTGTAGCTTTAACGCTTTCTCCTGCATTATGTGCAATGATTTTGAAAGAGGGTGAAGAAAAAGCCGATTTTGAGTTTATCCAAAAATTTGA
The DNA here is from genome assembly GCA_948684385.1 of uncultured bacterium. Taxonomy (GTDB): domain Bacteria; phylum Cyanobacteriota; class Vampirovibrionia; order Gastranaerophilales; family Gastranaerophilaceae; genus CAG-196. The sequence goes on along the minus strand of CAPQCU010000011.1, from coordinate 56,599 downwards.
TAACTGGTTTAACAGCGTAAGAGATAAATACCTTGGAGTTGTTGAGTATTTTGTAAAACAGCCTAAGAAAACTTTTGCAACTTTAGCCGGAATAATCCTGTTAATTATCGGAATGTTCTGGATAACTCCTAAAGGATTTTTACCTGATGAAGACAGGGGAGCTTTGTTTGCCATGGTTCAGCTTCAAGACGGCGCGACTCTTACAAGAACTGCTGATTTGGTATTAAAAATGTCAAGAGAAATGGCAGAAATCCCGGGTGTTTATTCTGTTATGCAAATTAACGGGATGAATGGTGATAACACGGCATTTTTGATTATGAAACTTGAAGAGTGGTCAAAGAGAAAATCTTCAAAACTTTCCATTAAAAGTATTACTAAACAGGCAAATGCAATTGCTTCTAAGTATCCGGAAGCTTCTGCTTATGTAACACAACCTCCTGCAATTACCGGTATGGGTATGTATGGCGGGTTTGAATATCAGCTTCTTGATAAAGGAGACAGGTCATTTGATGAGTTATTTGATCAAGCTCAAACACTGGTTCGTGCGATTACAAATCCATCTCCTGAAAATGAAAAAGAAGCTTCTAAAATAGCAGGGTTTACACCGCTTCAGCCGGCATCTTTGCCTCAGGTTGTTGTAAATATTGAGGAAGATAAAGCGCTGGCTCAGGGAGTTTCTATTTCCGAAATATATTCAACTCTGGCTGCTCAATTCGGTGCAACATATATAAATGACTTTAATAAATACGGTCGTGTATATCGTGTATTTATGCAGGCTGATGCACCTTACCGCGAGAAGTTAAGTGACATGAGTAAAATATATGTGAAAAACAATTATGGTAAAATGGTGCCTTTAAGCGCTGTAATTACTACAAAAGATATGGTCGGTCCTTATTCAATGAAACGTTTTAACATGTATTCAGCGATTACTTTGAATGGTTCTCCGGCAAGCGGTGTAAGTTCAGGCTCTGCGATGTCTGCTATGGCAAAACTTTCTGACGAAATATTGCCAAATGATATGGACTATGCCTGGTCAGGAACTTCTTTACAGGAACAGCAGTCATCAGGTCAAATCGGGCCTATTCTGGCGATGGCTTTAACTTTCGTATATTTGTTTCTCGTAGCTTTGTATGAAAGCTGGACGCTGCCGGTTGCAGTACTTTTAATTTCTCCGGTAGCATTATTGGGCGCATTATTCTTCCAGTATGTATGGGGATTATCGCTTGACGTTTATGCTCAGGTAGGTCTGGTTATGTTGATTGGCTTGAGTACTAAACAGGCTATTTTGATAGTAGAGTTCGCAAAAGACGCTGTTGAACGTGATGGTCTGCATTATATTGACGCGGCTCTTCAAGCTGCAAAGTTGCGTTTCAGAGCTGTAATGATGACAAACATCGCGTTTATCTTAGGCTTACTTCCTCTTGTATTTGCAAAAGGTGCGGGCGCAGGAAGCAGAAACTCAATCGGTGTTTCTGTATTCGGAGGTATGATGGCGGTTGCGTTTATCGGATGCATACTTGTACCGGCGTTCTATGTAATGATTAATGTAATGAAAGAGAAATTTAGTTCAAGGAAAAATAAATGAGAAAAATAATAACATTTTTAATAATGGTATTCTTGCTTCAAATTCCTGCTGATGCTGTGTTTTGGAACAAAGACGCAGGTCTGGGAAATGAGATAAAGAAAGAAGAATATCCTGAGAGTAAGGATGTCGAACCTAATATAACAAAAGTTGATGGCGCTACTGTTATTGAAGGCAGCGTGGAAAATACAGAAGATATTAATCTTGAAGAGTGTTTGAGATATGCTTTAGGCAACAATCCGAGAATTCAGGCAGCTATGCAGGATGTATTCGCGTCAGATGCAAGAATCAAACAGGCGTGGTCTTCTTACTTCCCGCAATTCGGCTGGCAGACAGGATACACCAAAATCAAGCAGTTACAGTTGTCTGACGCTTTAGGACAGAACCTGATATTCAATTACTGGGTGCTTGGTCAGATTAGCGCTTCTCAGATGCTTTATGACTTTGGTGTTACTCAAAATCAGGTTACGATTAGAAAGTTGGATAATCAAGGGTATAAAATTGCATTAACAGGTACGGTTAATGATGTTATATGTGAAGTAAAAAAAGCTTACTATGCGCTTCAATATGCAATAGAAGCGAAAAAAGTAGCAGAAGATATGGTTGCTAAGTATGCTTCTTTCTACGAACAGGCAAAGGCTTTTTATCAGGTGGGAACAAAGCCTAAAGTTGATGTTACTATTGCAGAGGTTAACCTTAGTAATGCAAAATTAAACTTAATTCAGGCAGAAAATGCTGTTGATATTGCTATGGCAAAGCTGAATAACACAATGGGACTTCCATATTCAAATAAATACAAGATAACAGAAAATCTTCGTTATGACCCTTGTGACATAACTCTTGATAAAGCAATAAAAACTGCACAAGGTTCCCGACCGGAGTTTTTGCTTGCTGAAGTCAAAGTTGAAGAAGCTAGGCAGAATGTGCAGCTTGTAAAAAAATCTTACTTTCCGCAGATTTCTATAGAAGGTCAGTATCAGATAGGCGGAAGCCATCCGACTTCTAACTATGGTTACAATTATGGCGGTTATTTAAACTTTCCTACAATAAACGGCATGCTCATTAAAAACGAAATAAAAGAAGCAAAAGCGTTGTATTCTAAAGAGCAGTCAAATGCAATTACAACTAAAAATAATATTTATTATGAAGTTCAGGAATCTTATTATTCTTTAACCGAGAAGAAAAATAAAATTCCGGTTGCTTTCCTTGGCTTAAAACAAGCAAAAGAAAACTATGAACTTTCTTACGGCAGATATAAGGTTGGAGTAGGAAACCCTATTGAGCTTAAAGAAGCTCAGGTTGAATATCAGAATGCAATGCTGACTTATTATCAGACAATGTTTGATTATAACGCTTCAAAAGCAACTCTTGAAAAAAATATTGGCAGAAACATTGCTAACGGCGAAGTTGAGCTTAAACGCGACTGCTGTAAGCAAAAAAGAAAGAAAAAAGCCTAGTATATATAGAGTATTGTATATTATTTTAATACATTATATAATTGGATATATAGGAGAAAGAGAAGTATGTTGCCAATCATAACAGAAGATATTTCATCAGAAGTTTTTACAGAAGCGTTTCAGGATGTTCAAAGCTGGAGAAAAAATATGGTTCAGTATTTGAAAGAAGAGAATCCTGAAATAAACAGCGCAATTTTAGAAGTTGCAAAACATGATGAAGGAATTGATTTGAAAGCTGTTGCTCTTGGCGCATATTTATCCTACAGGCTGCTTGAGATTGCAACTGAGAATGATAATTTAGGTATGGTAGAAGAATAAAAAAAAAGGAAACACCTGAGTGTTTCCTTTTTTTTTATTATCCTTTTCTCTTTTTGTTTTCTTTCATTTCATCCATTTTTTCAGCAACTTTTTCTTTTGCGTTGTGTGCGCCTTTTTTCATGCTGTTAGTCATTTTTTCAGCGCCTTCTTTTACGTCTTTTTCTACTTTATGTGCTTTATCTTTAATTTTTTCACCTAAAGTTTCTTTGTTCTGCATTTCGTCTCGTTTCATTGAAGTACTCCTTTCTTGTGTGGACTTTGATATTATAGAAGGTTCTTTGTTTAATTAAATGCGCAAAAAGTAGTAACTATTTCGGGCATAGTGTTTTTTTGTGACCGGATTATTATATAAGAAAAGGAGAATTTTTATGGTTAATGTACTTGTAAGATGGATAATTTATGCAGCTTTGATAGTTTTTGTATCATGGATTGTTCCGGGTATTGAAGTTGATAACTTTGTAAGTGCAATGCTTGTTTGTATAATCCTTGCTCTTATTAACACATTTATTAAACCGCTTTTGCAGCTTATAACTTTACCTATAACCCTTGTTACTCTTGGTTTATTCACTTTTATTATTAATGCGTTAATGCTAATGCTGGCGGGACTTGTAGCACCGGGGTTTGAAGTGGAAGGCTTTTTAAGTGCACTTTTAGGCTCACTTTTACTTTCTTTATTCTCTCTGGCTGTAAACCGGATTTAATCCATTTTTTTGAACTTAACATCAGTATGTATTGGAGCTGTAATTTTGTCTTTATTGACGAAATTCAGCTTCATTTGTGTTTCAATAAGCTGCTCAGATGGTGTTATTAAGTAAATTTGACCGTTTATATCAACATTTTTCGTTGTGTAATTGTATGCGAACTCTCGTTTTTGTTCAGGAGTCATTGTAAGCCACTGAAAGCTTTCAACGAAGAGTTTTTTGTTATTTTTTTGAACAGCCTCCGGTGAGAAAAACTTTTGCCCTCTGCCTTTGTTTTCAATATAGTTGTCATCTCTTTCACGGGTTACGTTTTCAGGCTTTAATATTTCATATTCTTCTAATTGGCTGCCGGTTAGGAGTTTTAGTTTTTCAAAAATTTCTTCATATAAGCTTGTTGCGGCATTGTATCCGTTTTCTTCGGCTTTTATTCCATCGGGGTAATTGTATTTAAGAAGAATTGAAGCAATTCCTCCTTTGTAAAGCGGTAGGAAAGTTTTTAGAGTATTTGCAATTTTTGTTGTATAAAAATCTCTGTTATACCTGTGAAACGGGTTTACTGATACGGCGAATTCTTTTACGCAGTCAGGATTTTGAAGAATGTAATTGCATAATTCTTCTGCGTTTTGATGTGAGTTTTTATCGCTTGGGCTCCAGCCGGCTGTTACAAAGACAATCGGAAGCTTGAGCTTTGAATAAATTTCGTGAACAGCATCTTTAAGACTATGCGTTTCATCATTGGAGTCTTTTATTTGAATTACAGGGAGGTTTGCGTCTTCAAAGAGCGTAATATGTGAGTTTCCCTGTAAAATATTAAATCCAAGCCGTTCGTTAAGCTTTGAAATCCCGCCGGTAAAACGGGTTAAATCTTCCCAGAGGATTGTAGAATTTTCTTTTAAAGGTTTTAAAGCGTTTCTGAGGCAAAATGTGCATTGTTCTTTGCATCCACGTGCAAGATTTAGAACCTGAAACCATTTGCTGATAAATTTAATATCTTCAAGACTTGTGTTTTCAAATAAAACAATGTCTTTTTGGATACCTTCCAACTGTGGTAAATGTATTTTTTCAAGCGGAAATGCAGTATCTCTGATTTGCGGGGAGATACTTTTCAGGTACTTATTAACGCTTGTCGGTTGGATTTTCATTAGATTTTGAGTTTTTTAATAATTTTTGGAATATAGCTTTTTTGTTGAGCAGCAACGCGTTCAATTTCTTGTTTTCTGCTTTTGATAGAGTTTAAAAGTCTTTCAAGCGTACTGTCATATTCGGCGCCAAAGTCCAACCCTTTTGTTTTTTCGATGATTTGAGTAAGTTCTTTCATCATGCCGATTTCGTCGCTGTTGAATTTTGTTTTGTCAGAAGCTTCAACCGCATTAATAATGGTTCTTTTTGCAGCTTTAATTGTTGCCTGATATTGCGGGTCGGCTGCAAATTCTTCATCAACCGGTGTAAAATCTTTCATATCTTTAGCTGTGATAAGTGTAAGTGCAGGATCTTTAAATACAGGTTGTGACTGAATTTCTTCTCTGATTTCAAGACTGTTTCTCTGACATTCAGGAGAAAGTCCCTGCCTTATTCTTGCAGCTTCGGCTTCAGATTTAAAGAACTCGTCAAGGCTGTGCTCGGAATCGTTTTCTATTGAGCAGACAAAGTTTAAAAGGAACTGTGCCATATTGTGGCAGCCTTTGTCTTTAATTTCGTAGTTTTGGAGTTCTTGCAGCTTTGCAAATCTGCGTTTCATTTCTTCTGCCTGAGCTGCACGAAGTGCTCTTAGCATAGCTTCATGCTCACGGTTTGAGCGAAAAGAAACTCTGTTATAGTTAAAATTTGTATTGTTTATTTTAAGAACCTGCATTATTATCTCCTATTTATATTTTCCAGTGCTTCTATTAGCGGAGTACTTTCTGCTTCACGGGCTTTATCCAGAGCAGTTTCTCCGAAATCATTTTTTATATCAAAATTGTAATTCTTTTTGCGGCATTGCTTCATAATAGAATTCAATAATTCCATTTCTTCGGTGTTATTAGGATTTATGTAAATTTCTGCAAGCAAATGTAAAATCTTGCTGCCGGAAATGTTTAGACTTTCGTTTTTAATTGAATCAAAAGCTTCGTGGTTTACAATTTTTTCTATAGTTGCAATTCTGACTTCGCCAAAATTGTCTTCATCGTGAGAAATTAGTTCTTTAGCCCTATTGAGCCACATGTCTGATGTTTCCTTGAAAAATTCATTTAGCAAATCCGGTTTTTTAATACCCATCATTTCCCGGTAAATATCACTGCCTTCAATTATCGTGTATGCCGGAGGTTCTTCCTGCATTGCTAGAATTTCACGGTTTAAAGACCTTTTTTCAAGATATCTGTCTTCAAAAAAGCTTCTTATGTTAGGGTTTGGATGATTTTTGCCTTCAAGTAAAACTTTTACGGAAATCTCACCATCCGGTTGGAAAGGAAGAAGTTCTCTTTGCTCCATCAAAATCCTTAAATACTCTACATTGTTGTTCTTTATTCCTTCTAAAATTGCGATGTCAGGACGGAGTTCTTCGTCTCGTACTTTTAAAGCATTTGTTGCATACCTGAATGCGTTATATAAGCCTTCGTAATTTAATCTGTTATAATAGTCAAATTTGGCAAGATCTTTATATATTAAACCGTCCCTGAAAAGTTCTCTGCGGAATAGGGAAGGGTTTCTAAGAATCTGCCTTGCTTCCTGAGCAAGATAATTAGACTTAAAATTGTTATTGTATTGATTTGTTACCGGTAAAATTTTCATACTATTATAAATCTCATAAATATTTTTTTTGCTACCATTCGCTATTTAATCTTTTTTCGAAGAGTCGGGTAAATTCTTCTTTATCTTTTGGCTTTAATTTGTTTATTAATTCTCTAATTGCAGGTTCGTGGTTAACTCCACGGGTATGAATAGAAAAATAATAAGGAATACTGCAGCCGTTAATATATTTAAATTCCCATTTTGTCATTCTTTCCATCAGCATTTTTGCGACTACCAGATTTTCAGCTTCCAATGCTATCATAAGAGGAGTTCTGCCGATATCATCTTCTTTCCAGAAGCTAAACAAGTTTTCTCTTAGTTTTTTGATAATCGATTTTACTTTTGCTATACCGGCTTTGTCATCCGGATAAATATATGTTTCTGCAAGAAAATGCCCGATATTTTCTCCAATGTCGTTTAAAGGCATATTTATTGCATCTATGTAATCTAAAGTATTAACAAAATTCTCTATCTGGTTTAAGTCAAGCATGCCATTGTCCTGATAGTATTTTGAGGTCTGTCTTGCAATTTGAAGCTTTAGAGCGTTGTTAATAGATTTTATGTATTGCACTCTGGTATTGTTATCCAGAAAATTTTTATCCGGTTCTTTGTACCGCTCTTCGTAAGAAGGCGCATTTCCGATATACTGTACTAACTCTTTCGGGTTATATTTATTAATATCAATAGATGGATGACAAACAAGGCTGTTAAAACTAGCTGTTGGAATTCCTCTATCTATTGCCTGAATTATAATTGGCTTATCGCTGCAAGTTTTTGCTGCATCCAATCCTTTTAACTCTAATATGCTGAATAAATCAGTTCCTGCATACTTTAAAGCGCAATCCATCAGAGAATACCCTTCTTCTTCGTTTACATAATTGACATCAATCTTTCCGGCTTCTGCAAGTTCTTTAATACCGTACATTATATTTGTAAATCCTGCTACCCTTCCGCTGCCGGTACCTTTTAGGGCAATCATTATAATGTTGTCTTCGTTTTGGTCAGTAGCGTTCCAGTTAATGCCTTCAATCTCCCCGCGTTTTTCCAGCTCCATTAGCTCACATAAAAATCTGCTGCCTTTTTTCGCACTGTCAGTTATCAGAGTATCACCGTCAAAATTTCTTGAGTTTATATTAATATGTGCAAATTCTTTTAGTTTGGCTAGATATTTTTCTCTCTCAAACTGCAGCGATATCGCCTCTAACGCTTTTTCAAGTTCAAATATTTTTGAACTATATATTTTTTTAGGCGCAGAAGCCTGAAAACTAACTGTTGACTGTTGTTTTTTATTTTTTGGTGTTGATATGTAAGGGTTAAAACCTACTCTCATGAATTTCTCCTGAGTACTTCTGCAATAATTTTATTTTCGCCTTCAATTGCTTTTTCAAGAGGAGTTCTGTCAAGTTCATCTTTTGCTTGAAAATCAAAACCGCTATCTTTGAGTTTATCTACAATTCTTCTAATCTGTGTGAATTCTTTTGGATTATCTATATCTGGAAATATATCAGTTAGAAGATGTGCGATATTTTCTCCAAAAACGTTGAACTGCGTATTTTTGATTGCTCTGAAATTCTCGTAATTTACAAATTTTTCTATCTCGTCAAGGGTGAGCATTCCGTTATTCTCGTAAAGGTTTTTCGCCCATTTTATAAAAGTAGCATCTGTTTGTTCTTTTAAATACTGGTTTACTCTAGGATCTATTCTTCTGTCATTGAGAACTTTATCAATGTCTTCTGCCTTTATTAAAGATATATCAGTATTTGGATGTTCATATAGTTTTTTGAATGTATTGAAGACATCGATAAATTTCAGCCAAAGCGGAGTACTTGCTGCAGGATTTAAATTCGTATCAATATCCGGAAACTTTAACAAGTCGTCTATAAGATCGTATTCGGTATCGAAGTAAAGCAGAGGCATCGTTAATGCTGTAAAAGGTGCAGTATTACCATTAAAACCTTTCGGGTTGATATAGTTTACATCCAGCTTACCTTTTGGAAGTTCACGCAATATTTCCAGCACCTTCTTTTTAAATTTTAATCTTGAATCGTCATCATTTCTTTCTGAACGAGTTAATAACTGCATAAGAGGAGTATTGCCTTCTTCATCCACTAAATTCCAGTCAACATCATCACGTTCAGCAAGCATTTTAATCTTATCAAGCGATTTGAATTTTATCGCGAGCGAAATAAGAGAGTTCCCGTTTTTATCTCTGGAATTTATATCAATATTCGGGTGTGTTTTTAAATAATTCTTTACAAGTATTATATATGAAGAATAATCTAAAATGTTCGTATCGTTTATTTTTGCATTTTTTAGAATATTACGGACTTCTTCCGGAAATTTTGTCAGCGGCTCAACTAATTCATTTGCGAAGTGAACATGTTTGGAATCAAAGAATTTTAGAAGCTCAACATTACCCTGTTTTGCTGCTGTTATACCGGCTCTTCTGAAGATGTCGTTATCAGGGAGATGTTTTATTTTGGAAAGTTTTTCCATGATTTGTGAAAGTATCGCTTTGTTTTCTTCCCTTACAGGTATTTGGGCTATTTTATCAATAAGCGTGTATTCTTTATAAGGTAAATCCAGAAGTTCCGGCGTCATTACTCTGTCATTCAGGCAGGCGAGGAGTTGTTTAGGAGTATCAAAGCCGTTTCTTTTGATTATTTTTTTTACCCGCAAAGAAATAGCTTCTTTAACTTTATCTGCACCTTGAGCTAATCGACCTATTTTTTTCTTATATAGTTCGTTTAATTCATAAGAAGTTAGAGGAATATCTGAAAGAAGTTCTACTGTTTTGCTGCAGTATCTGCTATTATTCAGAATTTTTTCTGCCATATTTTCCGCAATTATTTTTTGTTTTCTTTCAGGAGCATTGTATAAGTAAGTCATTCCTAGATCAAACATACAATCTGAGTCATCTAATACAGTTGTATAAATATGTTTGTATTGTGCTAACAAATTATACAAATTTTTGTCGTTAAATAATTCTTTAATCTCTGGATTTTTTGATTTCTGTCCCTGTCTTATAATTGGTAATTGATTTTGCTTAAACTCCGGGCTATCCATTGTGTGATAAAGAAATAAGTGCCAGTTATCGTCTTGAGTTAATGTTTTTAGCAGCGGTACATTTTCGTTATCAATAGCATCTTTAAATATGAAAAATGGAAAACGTTGTACATTCCAATCCCTTTTGTGCTGATGTATACTCTCCAGAAGTGATAATACTTTTGGCTTCATCTCATCAGAGAACTTGATTTTAGCAAGTGATTTCAGTACAGCGTCAAAATTCAGCTTACACATTTCTGCAAGGCTCTTAGAGTTTCCGATTCTTAGAAGTAAATCAAGCGCGAATGTTTCTTCTTTTTTATTAAAGAATAATAAAGCCGTTTCAGTAAGGCTTTCAATTAAAGAGTCTTTCCGATTTTTAAAATCAATGCTTCCTACTATCTCATCGAATTTCTTTAAATTTTTTGATGTATATTGAATGCCATCTCTCAAAAAAGGCTCAATTTTATTGTACTCTGCACCTTTGAAAGATGGGGATTTTATGAATACATCAGCCGGCTGTGTCATACTTATGTAAGGTGTAGATTTTGCCTTTTATAAAAATATCGTATTCTTCTGACCACTTTTTCAAAAAATTGTTGCCCATCAAAGCTTCTCGTGTCGTTCCAAGTCCTTTGAGAGTACTTCTTGTGACAGAAAGCTTTTGAAAATTAGGATTATTATTTGATACCTGTGAAATTTGCATTATGCACCGCCTTCAAACAATTTCATTAATTCTTGATTATTACTGTAGAGCATACAATTGTGAATAGCGTCATGTGCATCCTTTGCAAATCGCAGTTCAGGATTGTGTTCCAATATTAGTTTTGCAACTCCTGTATTCTCTCCTTCAATAGCTTTGCCTAAAGGAGTTTGTCCTAAAATGTTTTTTGATTTGAAATTATATCCCAGCGTATCCAGTGTCGTAATAATTTTTGACATTTTACACATACTATTAAAATCATTTGTATCAATTTGAATATCGCACAATAAATGACCCAGACCTTCTTCAATACTATTTATTTGTGTATTTGTTATGCTTTCCTCTGCCTTGTATTTTTGCAGTGAGCTTACTATTGTGTCCATTTCGTCAAGAGTTATTTCTCCTGAGTTATTATAAATTTTAAGAGCTTTGTTCATTGTTATTTGCGGCATTGATTTTGTAATTTCTTGAGTATATTCAGGATATTTTGAAACATGTTTAAGAAATTCATCGTCAAAATACGTAAAGTTCGGGTGTCGGATTAATAAACCAAAAAGCTTAGATTGAATTGGTAATGTAGTTGGGTTATCTAATGCGTTTTTAATATCAATTTTTTTGAACTTTAAAAGTGGTTTAATAAGTTGTGGTTTATTCTTTATTGCATTAATTAATGGCGTCACAATACAGTTATCTCTGCCTGTGAAATGTGCGGTTCTAAAATAATCAATAACACCAGGGCTGTTAATATTGAATCCTTTATCTTCAACTGTTGTAAGAAATTCCAGAAGATTTTCTGTATTATTAGAATTATTATCACTTAATATGATTTTTGCTGCATTTTGGCCATTCGTGTCATAAGCATTCCAATCAATACCTTCTACGTTTTTAAGGTATTCTAAAAAATTTAAATTGCCTTCTTTAAACGCTTTGGTGACAAGAGTATCGCCGTCTTCATTACGTGAATTGATATCAATATCTGCATTTTCTTTGAAAAATATATTTCTTAAATAAGCACTGTCGAAGCATTCTTCAAGCTGAAAAATCTTTTTATCCTGATATTTTACATCTTTTAATATTTCTCTGGCTTCTTTGGATACTTCGCCTTGTTTGATGAAATCAAGGCACTCGTTCATGTTTTCGCCTTTAGATTTCAAAAACTCTAAAAGCTTAAGATTATTGTTTTCAAGAGCAATAAGAGGAACTGATTTTTTCATATCAATGTTTTGTGATTTCCAGTAATTTTTATCAAATAACGGGGCTTTCTCCGGATTGTCCATCAGTGGTTTCCAGAAATTAAGTTTTTTAAGACCTTCTACGCAGTATTTATTGAGCTCTTTGCATTCTTCTTTGCTGCTAAATCCTGCAATCTGCCGCATAAGTCCTTCTATCATAATCAAGAAATAATATGGATAACCGTTTCCGGCTCTGCGAATAGCATCTATTTCCCGATTGTAACTGATTTTGATGTGTTTTTCATAAAAATCAGGTTTAATGCTGTCTGTAATTTTATCAAGTTCCGATAAACCATTGAAATTTGTATCCGGACATAATTCATTATATTCAAATGTTGTTTTATTAGAAAATAATTTGTTCTTTACCTTGTCTCCGATTGCTAAAGCGAATTCAGTAGGCTTTGAAAACAAAGAGCCGTTTTTGCCGGATATACATACATCATACACTTCAGACCACTTTTTTATAAATTCGTTTTTTAAAATATCGTCACGCGTACAATTTAATCCGCGCAATGTGTTTTTTGAAACGACTAATTGTTTAAAATTTGTATTGTTATTGGAAACCGGTGTAATCTGCATTATCTAACCTTTCTGATAAGTTCAAGAGAGCTTTCCAGAGTAATAGCTTTTCTAGATTTAATGCTGTCTCTTACAAGATTAAGAATTGACTGGGAAATCTTGCTTATAGAAAGTCCTTCAAATGCTTCTGCAAGTTTTTGTATACACTCCGTATTATTTATTGCTTTTGTAATCGGTCTGTCATCAAGAAGCTTCTTGATGATGCCTAATCTTGATTCCAAATCAGGATTTCCGACATAAACGCAAACTCCAAGCCTGTCAGCATTTTCATAGAATGCCGGCTCAATCTGGTTCAAATCATTTGTTGCCATCGCATAAATAATGCCGTCTTGCTGTGCGCTCATAATCATATCTTTAAAGAAGTTTGTTTCTTCAATGTTATGCTGGTGGCTACCCATTGAACCGCTTGTTCTCGGTACGAGCTGCTGAGCTTCATCCATAAAGAGAATACTTCTTTCTCCTGTCATTTTGAACTTATAAGCAAGCTGGTCGCGTACTTCCTGAGCATTTTTTGAAAGCTGGTGGATGAAAGAACTTCCAATGTTGCCTGTGTTTAGCGAATAAATTGGTAATTTCATTTCATTTGCAATAGCTTTTATTATGGTTGTTTTACCATTTCCCGGAGGTCCGTGAAGGATAAATCCTTTGGTAATTGGAAGCTTGTTTTCCTTTAAAAGAGCTAAGGTTTCCGGCTGGTAAATATCAACAATTTCTTCGCGTAAAGTGTTTTTTATCTCTTGCATTCCGCCTAAATCATCTAATTTCTGCGGGTCTGTTTCACTCATTAGCATTCTTGGATGTTTTGTATCATACATTATTGTTGAATCTTCAGTTATATTTAATCGGTGTCCTGCATTTTTAGATGTTTGAGAAAGCATTTTTTCAATATCTTTTTTCTTACGCACTTTGACTGCTGTCTCAATAGCATCTTCAAGTTTAACTCCGTTGATTACTGTATCTGCTAAAGCATCGTTTATAATGGCTGAAACTGAAGCTGCTACCATTCCGTTGCAGCGTTTTGCAATTTTTTCAAGAAGCTCTGTATTTTGTATTACTCTATACGCTTCCGGATTTTTGATTCTTGCAACGAGCATGTTCCTGATGATAGCTCCTGCCGCTTTTTCATCACAATGTTCAAAGTGAATAACAGTGCCCATTCTGCCATCGCGCGTGAGTGAATCCGGCAAAGCTTCAAGTTCATTAGTTGTACCGATAAATAAAATCTTGTTTCTTCCGCGTTCTACTTCTTGAAGAAGTGTGTTAACTTCTTCTGCTCCGTGTTGGCTTTGACCTTTTTGGAAATGGTCGATTTCATCCATAAGCAAAATGCTTGCTTCGCCGGTTTCATCAAATTTAGTGATAAGCTGGTCAATGATGCGTCCCATATTTTTACTGGTTTCATGTACAAATGAAGAGCCTATTTCCGACATTTTAAGTACATATAAAGGTATATTTAAAGTTTTTGCAAGAGCTTTTGCCATATAAGTTTTACTTGTACCCGGGTCTCCTGCAAAAATACCGCCTGCAGGAAGTTGAATTTTGGCTTCTCTAAGCTTATCAGCATTTTGCCAAGGTTTTAAAATTGCTTCTTCAACGCTTGATTTTGTTGCCGGCATGCCTGCTATTTTTTCAAAATCTTCTGCATCGTAAGCTGTAGGCTGGTAACGTTTTAATACGGTATCATACATTGAAGTTTTGTTGTATTCGTTAATTTCCGGTATATTCTGTTCTTTTGAAAATTCTTTTATTCTGTTAAGCAGAGAAGTTGTTGTTACTTTTTCAACATTCTCGGTTGCAGCGTAAAGAACAGAATCGTCAATTACGTGTTTAATCTGGGCAATTGAGAATCCTTGAGTTTTTTCTGCAATTTCTTTTAAATCAATTTCTTTCAACAACTCTTTGTCTTTGCTGTAACGTTCAATATAAGCTAATCTTGCAGTCGTATCCGGAGATTTAAAGCTTAAAATTTTGTCAATTTTACCCGGAGTAAGAATTGCTTTTGGAAGGTTTTCGGAACATTCTGCCGAGAATATAATTAAGGAACCGCGTTTTGCAGTTTCCTGAAGAGTACGTACCAGCTCGTTGGTTAGCTGACCATTCGAAGCGTTTTCGCCGTATAAATTATCCAGCCCGCGCATATAGATGATTGCGCGCTGTTTTGTTTTTTTGTAGTTTTTGTCGACAATTTCTACGAGCTGTGATATTTGTTCAGGGGATGAAACCTCAAAAACAGGCATAGAAGCTTCTGCTCCAAGAGCTTTTGCTAAAGTGGTCTTGCCATTCCCTGGAGGTGCTGTAAGTAAAAGTCCGTTTGGTATTGTTGTAAGGTTCAGACTGAGCTCTGCTGCTATTTTTTCATTTACAACCGGTTCTACCACGCTTTTTCTTAAAGTTTTTTTGATACTGTCTAAGCCTACAATATAATCAAGGTTAGCTATTTCTGTAGTATCAATACGTTTGAAATTGTGTGTACCATCAATTGTTATATTGGTTACACCGTTTTCTTTTTTAGTTTGATCTGTCTTTGCTTCATTTCCTAATTGTTGAACTTTTTCTTCTTTTGAAGGAGTCTTTACCTCAGCTATTTCTTTTTTAGTTGGTTCAACCGCTCCTGCTTCTTCGGTTTTAGGTGTGAACATTGAGAAGAAAGACTTTCTGGGTTTTTCTTCAACTTTTTTCTCAACCTTTGGGGGTTCAGCCGGTTTCGGCTGCTCTTTTGTCTCAACTTTTGAATACTCTTCCTGAGCTGCAGCCTGTCTCAAAGGAGTTGTATCAATTTTGGGCTCAGGTCGGATTACTTGTTCTTTAAGCTTTTTGACTTTTTCAGCAGTAACACTTCTTACGCGTTCGCGAATTTCCGCAGGCAGAAATTCGTTGTCTCCTGCAGGAGACAAATTATCATCTAGAGCGTATGGATTTGCGCCTTTTTGAAGCATTAATTTTGCAGATTTCCCGCTTACTGCTACTGCGAGCGGTGTTTTGCCTCCTTCTCCGCGTAAGTCAAGTAATTCACGTGCTCTTTCAGGATTATGGAGCATTTGTTTTAGAGTCTCAAAAAAGTCTTTTTTTACAATAAAGTGGATTATGTGATCACCATTTGTATCAACAGGATTTGTCAAGTCATTGTGTTTTCTTATAAATAATAGAGCTGATTTTTCATCTTTTAAGCTTTCCAGTGTATTAAATATTTCAGAATTAGGGTCACTTGCTTTAAAATTCGGGCTTTTCTTAATTATATTTGGCGAGTAAGTATTAATAATTTGCATTGGTAATCTTGTATCCTTATATTTGTTTAAATCTTGTAAAAAATAAATTTGCTACTACCGGCAAAAAATTTTTTTACGGGGTTTATATAAGAGGAAATATTTAATTAGGAGTGTGTGTATGTTTATTAGTTCTGTATCTAACAGTCAAAAATCTTATACTTTTAAAGGCTTAAGTCCTGAAATTCAAAGAAATCAGTTAAAAATTCTTTTAACCCAGGATATTTGGAACACCGGTTTAAGAGTTAAAATGCCGGAAACTCAATTAGAAAAAGATGTTTTGCTTGAAATTCTTCAGCAGAGATTGAAATTAGACAGACTTGCACGCTTATGTAATGAAAGAATGAAATTTAAAACGCTTTTAATAGCAATAAACAATTTACTCAAGGAAAATCCTTCGCATCCAGATTTAGAGCCAATGATTAAAGAAGTAGAAAAGAAAGGTAACGTTGAATCATATTTACGAACTCTTTCTAAAAATATTGAACAAGAGAAGAAAAAAAGAGAAGTTCCTTTACAATATTTTAAAGAGATAGACCGTTTAGAAGAAGAATATATAGAACGTCGCCTGATAAAGTACAATGCGTTAAATAAATTCTGGGCGCAAATCAACAAAGGCAATATAAATAAAGATGGAACTCTCTCGACAGAAGATTTAATTAAAATCATTTCAGATGCAAAAGTCGGTGATGAAGCAAAAGTTTCAAAAACTGCATCAAATCAACTTTTGAGTAAAAAACAACTTTTAAGCCAAATTCAAGTGAAATACGAAGACATGCTTAGAAAAGGTGTAGATGTGTACAGAGGCGAAGGCTGGCATAATATTGTGGCAATGAAAGCAAGAGAAACGATTTCTGAATTTTTTGCAGAATATTTAAAAAAATATCCTGATTTAAGAAAACAGCTTATAAAGGTTTTTGAATCAGTAGAAAAGAAATATACTTTCAAAGTTGACAGGGTTTCTGATATAGACATTTATCCAATCGGTGATATATGGAATGATATGGATGCAGATAAGAAAGCTATGAAAGAGCTCATCCAGAAAATAGAAAGCTTGAAAAGTAAGAAAGACATAAAAAAAGAAGAAAAAGAAGTTCTTACTGAGATGGAAAAAGAACTTGCCGAAATGAAAAAAGTGTGGCTTGTAAGGCTTAAATATAGTGTTAAGTATGCTGATGCAAACAGAGAACGAATGATTCAAGCCGGAAAAATTGAGGATTATGATTATCTGACATCTGATAATAAGACTCTCAAATTGCATAAAGAATTGTTTGAAGCGTATAAAAACAATAATGACATTTTATCGGAGCATTTATGGTCGGAAGTCGTGTTAAAATAGCATAAAAAAAGAGCCTTAAGGCTCTTTTTTTATCTACGCGTGGAGGGATTCGAACCCCCGACCTTTTGGTTCGTAGCCAAACGCTCTATCCAACTGGGCTACACGCGCCTACTTTTTCTGGGGGTAAAAGTAACTAAAATTACTTTACCTTTCTAGACTATAACAGCAACATAAAAACTTTTCAAGCATATTATTAAAAGTAAATTTTCATTAACAAAACCTTGTTTCACTCATACATTTTGAATAAAATTAATTCAACAGCTATCACAATAAGGAGAAGGTATGAGCGAACAAAATAGAAGAAATCCATACATGGATTATAGAAATGTCGTGCCGTTTATGGATTTGTCAGGTTTTATCGTCAAACAGCCGAATATAATGGACGAAAAGCCGGCTTTGTCTTTGCAGGAACATTTGATGAAAAAGAAGTTCTCAACGATGGTTAATCTTAGACGTATGCAGTACCGTAAGCTTTGTGAGGAATACAAAAATGGAAGAAAATAATTTTATTGAATTAGCAAAAAAAGCAAAGTATGCTTCAAAAAAAGCCGCTTCTCTCTCTACAGAATTAAAAAATGCGGCGCTTCTAAATATTGCGAAAAACCTTAAAGAAAATTCTGATAAAATTTTTGAAGCTAATAAAAAGGATTTAAGCGAAGCACAAATTCTTATTGATAAAGGTGAGCTTAAACAATCTGTGTTTAACCGTTTGAAGCTTGATGAAAATAAAATGCGCGATATGATTCAAGGAATTATTGATATTTCAAACCTTGAAGACCCTGTTGGTAAAACTCTTTTGAAACGCCAACTTGATGACGGACTAATTTTGTCAAAAATTTCCTGCCCTATCGGGGTTTTGGGAATTATTTTTGAAGCCCGCCCTGATGTAATTTCGCAGATTTCAGCGCTTGCAATAAAGTCTTCTAATGCAGTTATATTAAAAGGCGGAAAAGAGTCTGTAAATACCAATAAAGAAATTATGCGCGTTATTCAGGAAGCTCTTGATAAAACAGAAGGTTTTCCTAAAAACATTCTGACTCAGGTGTTTTCGCGCGACGATGTTAAATATATGCTATCCCAAGACAAGTATATTGATTTAATCATTCCGCGTGGCGGAAACAGCCTTGTGAAATTTATCAAAGAGAATACAAAAATTCCGGTACTTGGTCATGCTGATGGAATTTGTCATATCTTTGTTGATGAGAGTGCGGATATAGACAAAGCAAAACGCATTGTGATTGATGCTAAAACCCAATATCCGAGCGCTTGTAATGCTGTTGAAACTCTTTTAATTCATCAAAATTTCCCTAACAAAGAAGAGTTGCTGGCATCTTTGAAAAATGCAGGTGTAGAATTAATATTTACTCCTGAAAGCTGGCATGTTGAATATTCTGATAAAATCCTTGCGGTTAAAGAAGTTTCTTCTCTGGAAGAAGCGATTGAGCATATAAATGAGTTTTCTTCCGGTCACACAGAAGCGATTATTACAGAAGATTTGAAGAATGCAAAAATATTTATGAATGCTGTTGATTCAGCGGGTGTGTATCATAATGTGTCGACCCGTTTTGCAGACGGATTCAGGTATGGCTTTGGCGCCGAAGTCGGAATTTCTACCAACAAAACCCATGCCAGAGGCCCTGTCGGTTTAGAAGGGCTCACGATTTATAAATACAATATCGAAGGTAATGGAGATATTGTAAAAGATTATGTTGACGGACTTAAGAAATTTAATCATAGGAATTTGGGGTAAAGGGGTAAAGGTAAGAGCAGGTTATAAAACTACAAAAGGGAAAGCTGAGGAAAAATGAAAATAGGTGTTGTAGGTTTAGGGCTTATAGGCGGTTCAATATTTAAAAAACTGAATGGTAAATACGATGTTGTCGGGGTTTCACGCTCTGTATCTTCAGATAATATAAGCAGCGATTATTCAACTTTAAAAGGATGCGATGTTGTTTTTGTCTCTACTCCGATGAATAAAACTCTTGAAATTTTAGATAAGCTGGAAAACTATCTGGATGAAAACACAATTGTAACTGATGTTTGCAGCTTAAAAGAGTTTGTTTCGCACAAAACTTATAAATTCAAATTCATCCCGTCACACCCGATGGCAGGCACTGAACATAACGGCTGGGAACATTCGTTTCCGGAGCTTTTCGAAGGCGCTACATGGGCTGTGACTCCAAAAGACGATACCGATATAAAAGATTTCGAAGTTCTTAAATCTGTTATTAATGATTTGGGAGCGGAAACTATTATGACTACTCCAAGAGAACACGATAAGGCTGTGGCGTTGATTTCTCATGCTCCGATGCTTGTCGCACAGGCTTTATGTAAAAATATTGAAAATAATGAACTTGCGCAAAAACTTGCCTCATCAGGTTTTAGAGATACGACAAGGCTGGCGCTTTCTAATACAGAGCTGGCAAATGATATGATTGTGATGAATAACGAGAATATTAAAGATGTTGTTTCACTCTTAAATCAAAACATAGAAACAATTCTAGATAGTGATTACAAAAAAACTGCTGATAAATTAAAAGAATTTAGAAAAGAGCTTTATGACGCTAAACTGTCAAAATAATCCTTGTTATAATCAAGCGTATCTTTGCTTGCTGTAATAGAATAAATCGGCGGGTTTTTGAAAATTCTATCAGCAAATTCGACAATATCCTGCTTTGTGGTTTTGTCAATTTCACGATAAAGCTTGTTAAGATATGTTATTCCGTATTTTGAGTTTAATCCAATCTGAAGTTTGTTGAGCTTTGCGTTAACTCCTTCGTTATTTAGAAGTGAAGCTTTCATTATTCTTTTTGCATTTTCTAAATCTTTGTCTGTGAATTTTCCGGATTTAAGCTCTCCGATTTGCCTGTTAAAACCATCAATCGATTTTTGTACATTGTCATAAGAAATCTCGCCGATTTCTTTATTGTCGGTTGTTGTAAGTATGTTGCAGGAAATTTTTCCTGAATCTCCTATCTTTTCAATGCTGGAATAAACAGAGTAAGCGAGATGTTCTTTTTCTCTAAGTGTATTAAAAAGCCCGATGCTTGAGCTTGTTAATATTGAATTGGTAATTTCGGCTAATACGCTTTCTTTAACAGTATTTTCACATTTGAATTTAAACACCTGCATTATATCTGCCTGAGAATTATTATTTACACCGGTTAAAATTTTTACGCCTTTATTTTCTTTGTACAATTCAAGCTGCTTTATTTCATTAGGTAAAACAGTTTGAAGCTTTCCAGCGCTTTTTAATACTTCATTTTTAACTTCCGGATGTTCTTCCGGAACATTTGCAACGATAATTCCTCTTGAGTTTTTAAGTATGTAATTGTGGCAATCTTTAACATCCTGAAGAGTGATATTGTCCAGATTTTCAAGAATTTCATACATTGAAAAATCATAAGGATTATTTTTTGCATCATTATTCATATACAAATCATACGCAGTTTCTTGTTTTCTGGTAATATAATCTTTTATTCTTTCTTTTGCTTTTTCAAGGTTTTCTTCGGTAAATCGTGGATTATATAAGAGCTTTTTTGCACTCTCGAAAATTATATCCCGATTTTTAAACCCGCTTTCCGCAAATATTGTCAAGTTACGGCATGTAGCAGAAGCGCCAATATCTATGTTGTTTTTTTCTTTAAAACGAATAAATTCATTTTCATCCAAATCTTGATTTCCCATTGAGTACATTATGTCTAAAACATCAATTACTCCGGCTTTTTTGTTGTATGGCTTATCAACTTTTAAAGAAATTTGATAAGTAATATTATTGCTTTTTGTTTGTTGAAAGCCGACATCAAATCCGTTTGAGAGCTTGTACTCTGAAACTTTTTCAGTATTTACAGGTTTTCTGCTGCCTTTAAAACTCACTTCATTTTTAGGGTGAACAACCGTGATTGCAGCTTTATTCAAATCAAAGTATTTTTTTACTCCGTCAAAAACTTCTTCCGGAGTAATTGATTGTAATATTTCATTATATTTAGTAATGTATTCCAAGTTGTTGTTTAAAACAGCGTTACCGATAATATCGTTAACGTTAGATGAATATTCAAAAGTGTTTTCTTTTTCTTTTAAAATTTGCTCTTTGATTTCGTTTAAAGCTTCATTGTCTGGTTTTTTTATGTTTGAAATAGATGAAAATATGGTTCTTAAAGCTTTTTCGCAATTTTTTTCTGAAACATTTGCCGCAAGATAAATCATGCGAGGGCTGTTTGGGTTTGTACTGATTTTTTCATTATCTATAAATGGGTAGCTGTTTAATTGTTTTAAGTTTTGTTTTAAATCAACTGAATATGAAAGTAAATACATTTTTGCAATGTCATAAATAACTTTTTCTTTAACCGCATTATTTTTAGGACCGGCAAATCCTAATACTATGTCTGTAGAAAGAGTTTTGTCGTTCACAAAATCTTTTCGTACAGTTTTTTGAATAGGAGCAAGTTTTTCTTCAAAGCGTTTACCCTGTGAAACTTTGAGCGAGTTAAAATTCTTTGCAACAATCGAAATCACTTCATCAGGGTTAACATCTCCTGTGATTACAAGGTTCATGTTATCCGGAGTGTAATATTTGTTGTAATAGTTGACGACATCTTCTCGGGTGAGGTTCTGGATGTGTTTAACGCTTCCTCCGACCATCTCATCAGCAGGATTTTTGATATTAAAGAGCGTTCTCACTGTCTGGTCTAATGCAATAGTCTGCGGGTCATCAAGTATCATGTTGATTTCTGAACATACCGGCTTTTTCTCTTTGTCAATCATGCTTTGAGAAAGCTTTAAATCTTCGGTCATTGCAGCAATAACTTTAATCTGTTGTTCTAAATCGCTGCTGTTAAGAAGCGGGGTGGAATTTACATAGTCTGTTATTGCGTAATTCGTACTTGCATTTGCCCATCCGCCAAGTTCATCGATTTTTTTGAATGAATCTCCGACATCAAGCTTTAAATGTCCGTTTTCTCCGTTTGTTCCGTTAAAAGCCATGTGCTCAAGAAAATGGCTGATGCCTTTGATATCAGCAGTTTCATTCATTGAACCGACATTTACATAGTTTTTAACAACAGCTGGTGAGCCTTCCATTGGTATAATTGTTACCTTGTGACCGTTAGCCAGTTTGTAAGGGTAAATGGTTAAGCCGTTTTCTGTTTTAATTGGTTCCATTGCTGTGTATTTCTGCGGGGTTTTCACGGCAAAATCCGGAGTTACTGTACTTAGCTCCGTTATTTGCATTTTTTGTTCCGAATTACCGTTTCTTTTTGCCTCAGAAACAGTTCCTTTGAAACACACTCTATGGACATTGTCGACTTTCATAACCATATTATATTAAAAACTACAAGTCTTTAAAAATTGCTTGTTTGTTGCTGATTGTTAACAAAAAACGACCGCTCTTTTGAGCGGTCGTTTTATTTGTATAAAACATTAATTTTCAAATTGTTCGGCAACTTCAAACGGCTGTTCAGCGAGTTTGAGAGTTTCTCTATCTATCATGCCTCTTTTAAGTTCTGTAAAAGAAGCTTTTTTAGAGTTGAATTTCTTTTTAAGGAATTCGTAAGCTACTTTTGGGTCACATTTTGTACCGCACGTAAATAAATCAACAGCTGCATAACCCAATTCAGGCCATGTATGAATAGCCAGATGGCTTTCTGAAATAATTACTACACCGCTGACTCCGTACGGATTGAACATGTGAAAGCACTTTTGAACGATTGTTGCACCGCACTCAAGAGCTGCGTCTATCATGTACTTTTCTACTTTATCATTACTATTGAGAATGTTTGGATCACATTCAAAAAATTCTGCAAGGACGTGTTGTCCCAAGTTTACTCTGTCCAGGTTTTGCTTTTCAAGCTCGTCGAGTGAAGATGATACAATTGTCAATTCATGTGCCTCCTTTTCAAAAGATGCTTCGTGCATCAATTAAATTTTTTACTAACTACTATATAGTACTATAAAAAACAAAAAATTTGTATATTTTACACTTAATCCGTTTTTTGTTAAGAAATTGTTACATAGGGGGGGGGTAAACGAATTGGACCGGATTATGGACTACAAGTTTGGCGAGGGGTAAAGGGGCAAATAAATTACGCCAAATGAGTAGTTTTACCTACAAGCTAAAAAGCGCCAGGCTTGTAATAACAATACAATTAGGGCAGGAATGGCTACGTGCGGTAAATGCATTGGGCTTGTAGTTTTAAATTCAACCCAATACATTTACCCCATATTAAGATTATGTAAGGAAATCTTAATTTCGTGAAAATTTACGCTATAATAAAATTGCAAAAGATGAAAGAAATATGAAGGAGAATGATATGCAATCAGTCGAAGAAATTCTAGGCAAATTAGAAACAGCAGATAACACAACAAAAAATAAAATCGAAAACATTTTAGTTGACAAAGGTCAAGCTGTAGTGCCGGAACTTGTTCACCAGCTTCAAATCGCAAAAGGCGTTAGACGCGGCGTTGCTGCAATGAGCCTTATCAGAATCGGTGAAGCTTCTGTTGAATATCTTAGAAAAGCTGCAAACAGCAATAAAGAATTCGAATGGGTTGCTAAATACCTTATCTCTGAAATCAAAGGCGTAGCAGCTTAGTATGCCTGAAACTAAAGTAAATATTTATACAGATGGTGCTTGCAGCGGAAATCCCGGACCGGGTGGCTACGGCACCATTCTGGTACATACTGACTCAAATGGTGTGAAACACGAAAAAGAGCTCTCTGAAGGATTTAAATGCGTAACTAATAACCAGATGGAGCTGCTTGCCGTGATTATTGGACTGGAAACATTAAAGAAACCTTGTTCAGTAACACTTTATTCCGATAGCAAATACGTTATTGATGCTTTTGAAAAGAAATGGATTGACGGCTGGATAAAAAAAGGCTGGAAAACTGCCGGTAAAACTCCTGTTAAGAATGTTGATTTATGGAAACGACTACTTGCTGCAAAAGAAAAACACGAAGTCGAATTTGTTTGGGTAAAAGGTCATGCCGGTCATGAATACAACGAACGGTGCGACTCTCTGGCTGTTTCTGCTTATAAATCCGGGAATTTAAAAGATATGTAAACTTTTGTAACGTTTTTGTAAACGCCTGAAATCACCTTGTTTTTAAATACTTTATATATATGTAAGTAATAAAAGATGGTGAACGAAAATGGCAATCGCTAATTTACACGAAAGTATACAATTATATAAGTTAAGAAAGAACTTCTTGAATCTTGAAATTTCTCAACTTCAGAGCCAGAAGTCTTTAGCAACTTATTCTCAGGCTGATGTTCAGTCTTTGAGATCTGCTGAAACCCGTTCAATCAGAAACCATTTTAAAGAATTATTTGATAATGATCCTTCATTACAGGAAAAATACACTGATTATACTGAAATTCCTGATTTTGAAGCAGAAATTGATAAAATTACAGCAAAATATCAGGATCAGTTAGATGAGTTAACTGCCTGGGAAACAGCGATTGATGCACAAATTACAACTGACAGTGCTGAGCTTGAAGAAGTAAATGCATATCTTGAATCATATAAATCAATGTTAACAAGCAACATTCAGGAAGACTTTAACTTTGGATTGAACGGTTAATTAACCTAATAACCATATTCCGATTAGAGCTGATATTATTAAGGCTGTATTATAGTGTAAAAATGTCGGGATGCAGGTGTCAAAGATGTGACTATGCTGACCGTCTGCATTTAGTCCTGATGTCGGTCCGAGAGTTGTATCAGAAGCAGGAGAACCTGCGTCACCGAGTGCAGCTGCTGCAGCAAGAAGAACGATTATTTGCGGTGTATTAAATCCTTGCTGGAGGCAAATTGGAACGAAAAGAACGGCAAGGATTGGAATTGTGCCAAATGAAGTTCCGATTCCGATTGTTATAAATAAGCCGATAATCAGAATAATAAAAGAAGTTATTAGTATATTTGAAGGCAGGATTGGAATAATTGTATTTACGAGAGTTTCAATACTGCCTGTTTCTTTTAAAACATCGGCAAATCCTGCTGCTACAAGCATTACAAAAGCTATGTAACCCATCAAATAAATACCTTCATTCATCATGTGGTCCATTTTGTTTTGTGGAATAACTTTGAATGAAAAGATAATTCCGAGCCCGACTAATGCTCCGAGCGGAAGTGATTTTGTAACAAGCTGAACCGCAAAAGTGGCAAAAGCAGCAAGTATTACAACCCAATGCTTTGCTTCAAATTTAGAAGATGCCATGTCGGTTTGTACATTTTCTGATTTATATGTTCTCGGGTTTCGATATGTAATAAAGACTGAAATCAGAAGCGCAATAAACATTCCTACTCCCAGAAAAACAGTTGGCTTCCAAATGTCCCCTCTCAAAGCTGTTACACCATTTTGAACAAGGTTATCAGCAATTAGATTTTGGAATATTAAACCGAAACCTGCAGGGATTACTATATAAGGCATTTTTAGTCCGAAAGTAAGCACGCTTGCAACTGCGCGTCTATCGATTTTAAGCTTATTCATAATTCCTAGAAGCGGAGGTATGATTATCGGAATAAATGCAATATGTATCGGAACAATATTTTGTGAAGCCATAGCAATCAGAGCAAGTATTGCCAGAAGGATATATTTATTTCCTGAAACGTATTTAGATATTTTTGATGAAATTACGTTTGTAAATCCTGAATGTGCCATTGTAGCGGCGAATGTTCCCAATAAAATGTAGCTTAATGCTGTTTCAGAATTTCCGCCCATGCCGGATACAAAAGTTTCCATTATGTGGCTAATGTTCAACCCTGCACAAACACCGGCAACAATTGTAGAGACAATAATTGCTAATAATACGTTAATTTTTTTTATGCATAAAAAGCAAAGCAATATTATTGAAACAAGCGCAGGATTGGTTAGAAGATGAATGTCCATTTTATCTGGTTTCTGCTTCCTGTAAGAAGTTTATAATCTCAAGAGCAGCTTCTTTTTGAACATCAAAAGGCAGGCTTTTCAGGTATTCAAAAGCTTCTGCGATTTTCTGGTCGGTATCATACCATCTTCTTAAAACGTAAGTAAATGCATCCGTTAAAATATTGTCAGCTAAATCAACTCCGTTTTCTTTGGAAATTTTAATAATTAAATCCGCACACTCATACTGAGTCATTATATTAGCATTTCTCATTAAACTAACTGCCAGGCTGACAGTGGGATCTATATCATACCAACGCTTATGCATACAACACCTTTTCTTCTTACTATATATTAATAGTATATTTTTTGGCTTATTTTGTCAACATAGAAACTATATTTGCTTTTTTAGTTTCGTCATTAGTTTTTAAAAGAAGAGTTTTTTCTTTAGAAGTTTCGCCTTTTAAGATTTCAATGCTTGTTTTGGGGATTTTAAAAAGCTTGGATAAAAACTCTATTAAAGCTTTGTTAGCCTTGTTTTCGATAGGCTGGGCGGTAACTTTAACTTTTATAAACTCTTCTTCAATTACGATGTCATTCTTAGAAGAGTTTGGAACGATTTTTATATGTATAATAAGTCCGTCAGAAGTATTTTTTATCATATCTTTTGAAAAATCATTACGTATTCGTGCTTAAATATATAGAATCCGCCTGCTAATGCTCTATATCTCCATAAATTTGCAGTCTTACCTTTAGCACGTTCATTACCTTGCATGTCTTTAATGATAATGGCTTTGGTTATAAAACCAAGCTTGTTCATACGTGCCATGCACTCAAATCCGAGTGGAATGTGCTGAGAGTTCGCGTATTTATCGCCGATTATTAAACATGCAAAACGGCCTTTTTCCAGTAAATCATAACCATTTTTTGCAACTTTTTCGAATAAATCATAAAACTCTTCTGTAGTTGCGCAGTTTGATAAATCTTCTTTTTTGTCAGAGAACTTGATAATGTCATCATAAGGCGGATGAAGCATTAAAAGCTGAGCGTTTTTTGCTCCCATAATATCAAGTCTTGCTTTAACTTTTTCTTTTGCAATTTCGCTCGCAGAATCAGCGCAAATTATATTTACATCTGTAACTAGCTGCTTTGGAGTAAATTTTTCGGAAACAGCTTCTGCAAGCTCATCTTTAAGCTCAACTCCAATACATCTGCGGTTCATATTAATTGCTTCAATACCTGAAGTTCCTGAGCCGAAAAACAGGTCGAGCACAATATCGTTTTTCTTTGTATAACGCTCATAAATCTGCTGGGCGATTTGCGGGATGTAATTTCCGTGGTATTCATTTGAATGACCGCCTTCTTTTAAACGGTTAGGAAATTCCCAGAGGGTATCTGTCTTAACGTGGTCGTAATCACGCCATTGTTTTAAGTTTATATCACTATAAGCAGTAGTTTTTACAGCGTTTGTATCAACAATTTTTAAATCAGCCTTTTTAACGACTTTTTTCTCTTTTAAATTAGACTTTACCATTTCTTCTTTACTCCACCCCTTTGATACATTAAGTTTAAAGTATTTACTCTAATTTGTAATCAAATAAATAGAGGATTTATAATAAAAAACCTCTCTATATAAGAGAGGCTTTTTAACTATTTGTTCATGTTTTGTAATCTGTCACAAGGGCTGCAAGGCTGTTGTACCGGTTGAACAGGAATGCTGCAAGGTGAAGATTTCTTCATGCAAGGATCACAAGGAGCTGCTGCGCCTGTAGGGCATGGACATGGTTCAATTGCTTTTTCACAAGGATCGCATTTTTTGATTTTTTCGCATCCGCATTTAGGTTTTTCACAACCGCATTTACCGCTGCCAAACCAGGTTGCAGGGTTTAAGTTTGACCATGTAAAAGCATTAGCACTTGTAGTACCGATTACGGCAGCAATACCTAAAACTGCCAATACTGATAAAGTTTTTTTCATCTCTTACTCCTTTAATTAAGTTAATGAACTGTATTTTTGATACATATTCATTGTAAGAAATGGAAAATTAAATGCCATAGCCCACCCGGGCGGTCAAGAGCCTAATTTTTGTTCTTATCAATCAATTTGTTGTTATTATTCCAGGCAAAAGAAGAACGAATTTCCGAACCTACTTTTTCGATTAAATGCCCTTCGGAAGCCTTACGCAATTCCTTAAATTTACTTCCGCCGGAATTAAATTCATTCATAAACTCTTTTGCGTAACTTCCGTCTTGAATTTCTGTTAAGATTTTCTTCATACGCTGTTTGGTATCAGAATTAATTATTTGCCCACCTCTTGTGTAATCACCGTATTCAGCGTTATTTGAAACAGAGTAGTGCATATCTTCTATTCCGCCTTGATAAATCAAATCAACGATTAATTTAAGCTCGTGACAAACTTCAAAATAAGCCATATAAGGTGAATAACCTGCTTCGACAAGAGTCTCAAAAGCAGCTTTAATCAAAGCATCGCAGCCTCCGCAGAGGACCGCTTGTTCTCCAAATAAATCAGTTTCTGTTTCTTCTTTAAAACTTGTTTCAATAACTCCGGTTCTGCCGGATCCGATTGCAGAAGCGTAAGAAAGAGCCAGCTCTATATCATCACCTGCAACCAGCGCAGGAACGCCTTTGCCTGCAACATATTCGCTTCTAACTGTGTGCCCCGGAGCTTTTGGAGCAACCATAATAACTTTTACATCTTCTTTTGGTTTAATAAATCCATAATGAATATTGAACCCGTGAGAAAACATCAGGTATTGACCGGCATGCATATTAGGTTCAATTTCTTCTTTATAAACTTTTGCCTGAATTTCGTCTGGAATTAGAATTTGAATAATGTCAGCATGCTTAACCGCTTCTGCAATAGGCATTACTTTTAATCCGTAGTCTTTAGCTTTAACCCAGGATTTCCCACCTTCACGAAGTCCGAATACAACATCACATCCGGAGTCAACAAGGTTCATCCCCTGACCGTAACCTTGTGAGCCAAAACCGATTATCGCAATTTTTTTTGTCTTAATAAGTTCTGTGTCAATGTCTTTATCCATATATATTTTAAGTTCGCTCATAATATTCTCCTTTTTGTTGTTGAGGGTAAATGAGATTTAGCTTGTCGTTTCCTCTCCTAGCACCTTGTTGTTGGGTTTCACCCAACCTACCCCCTTGTCGTCTCCTCCCCTCGCCCCTTGTGGGAGAGGGGTTGGGGGTGATGGGTTAATCCAAGAACCACCCATCTAATTATACCACCTACACAATTTCTGTTTTCTCGATTATTAAGATATATAAAGAAATTTAAATACTAAGTAGGTGTGCATGTCTGCGCGCCTACTTATTGATTTTTCCGTATTTCTTCAATTTCTTTTTCTATCTCTGCCCTCTGAACCTCTTTTGCTTTTTCATAAGCTGTTTTTTGTTCAGGAGTTAAAACCCGATTGATTGCTTTTTCGTGCTTTTCTTTAATCGCAGAAATTCGCTGTTCTGTTGTTTTGAACTCTTCTTTAACTTCGTTTACGCGTTCGATAGTGCAGTTATCGCTGTTTGCGATTTCATCAATTTTATTAATATAGTTAGAAACCTGCTGTAATTCCGGTTCTAACTTAATGTAAACATTTTCATCAATTTTTTTGATTTTTTTAGTCTGTCCTTCTGTTAAATCAAGTTTTTGATAAACTGCATTTCTATGGTACTGAAATCTTGCCATTAAATCTTCAGGTGTTTGTGCAAAAACAGGACCTGAAATTAACAATAAACATAATATTAAACTAATTTTTTTCATTATAACCTCTTTTATAATGTAAAGGGGCTAAAAAGCCCCTTTTTAACTATTCTTCTATTAATGATGTCTGCTCTCCTGCCGGTTCCTGCATTTCTTCTACAGTACATCCGCCTCCGGTTGGTTCACTATCATCATCTTTATCTGTATTAACAATTTTGTTAACACTTACAACGGTATCATTGTCAGTAAGGTTTTGAGCTCTTACACCGGTTGCCGGTCTGCCCTGACAGGAGATGTCTCCTGCTTTAATTCTTGTAACAATGCCGTTTGCAGTAACCATCATAATTTCGTCTTTTTCTTCAACGATTGTTAAAGCAACCAATCTTGACATATTAGACTTAAACTTAGTTGCAATCAAACCGATGCCGCCTCTGTTTTGTGAACGGAATTCACTTAACTTAGTACGTTTTCCAAAACCGTCAGAAGTTACAACAAGCAGGTCTGCGTCATAATTTCTTGGAACAATATCGCATCCGATAATTGTATCAGCAGCTCTAAGCTTCATTGAGTTTACACCTCTTGCACTTCTGCCTAAAGGTCTCAGGTCTTCAATCGGGAATCTGATTGCCATGCCGCAGGATGTACCGATGATGATTTCATCGTTTGCGTTTGCAAGTTTAACCCAGTTGAGCTTATCACCTTCTTCAAGAGAAATTGCGATAATACCGCTTCTTCTGATATTTGCAAAATTATCAAGCTCAATTCTCTTTATGTAACCTTTTTGAGTCAGCATAATAAGGTTCAAATCGTGTGAGAAATTACTTACCGGAACAACCGCTGTAATTCTTTCTCCCTGTTCAATAGGAAGTACGTTTACGATTGGTAAGCCTTTAGACTGTCTTCCACCTTCAGGGAAATCGTAGACATTCAAGCTGTATACAATACCTTTAGAAGAGAAGAACAATACTTTGTCATGCATCATTGCTGTGAAGAAATGCTGAATATCATCATCATCTTTTGTCTTCATGCCGGCTTTACCGCGTGTTGCACGGTTTTGGCGTTCAAATGTGTCTAAAGAAATTCTCTTTAAGTAACCCTGATGTGTAATAAATACAGCCATTGGAGTGTTTGGAGTCAAATCTTCGATTGTCACTTCACCCTGTTCCGGAACGATTTGAGTCTTTCTGTCGTCGCCGTATTTTTCTCTGTCTTCAAGGAGTTCAGCTTTTATGATATCAAGAACTTTCTGTCTGTCTGCAAGAATTCCTTCGTATTCAGTAATTTTCTTGAGAAGTTCATCATATTCGTTTTTAATCTTGTCTTGTTCCAATCCTGTCAATCTTCTTAACTGCATTTCAAGGATTGCGTTTGCCTGATCTACATCAAGCCCGAAGCGACTCATCAAACCAACTCTTGCTTCGTCTGTTGTCTTTGATTTTTTGATAAGCTCGATAACTTCATCTAAAGAGCCTAAAGCAATCAATAAACCTGCTAAAATGTGAGCACGGATTTTTGCTTTCTTCAAGAAGTAAATTGTACGTCTCGTAACGATTTCAACCCTGTGTTCAACGAATTCGTTTAATACTTCGTACAAATTCAACAATCTTGGCTGTTTTCCGCAAAGCGTTACCATGTTTACGCCAAATGTTGTTGCAAGTTGAGTGAATTTGAATAAGTTGTTTTTAACAACTTCCGGCTTAGCATCGCGTTTTAATTCAATAACGATACGCATACCTTCTCTGTCGGACTCGTCACGCAAGTCAGAAATTCCGTTAATTTTTTGTTCTTTAACAAGGTCGGCAATTTTTTGGATAAGCATTGCTTTGTTAACCTGATAAGGAATTTCGGTAACAATGATTGCTGTTCTTGTCTGCCTTCCAGCTCCGCCCGGAATTTCTTCGATTGTAGCAACTGCAGACATTTTAATAGAACCTCTTCCTGTTTCATAAGCCTGTCTTATGTCATTTAAACCTACAATAGTAGCAGCTGTCGGGAAGTCAGGGCCTTTTATGTGCTCCATTAAACCTTCAATAGTGATTTGAGGATTGTCAATTAAAGCAATTGTGCCGTCAACAACTTCGCGTAAGTTGTGAGGCGGGATGTTTGTAGCCATACCAACCGCAATACCTGAAGAGCCGTTCAATAAAAGCATTGGAAGCCTTACAGGAAGAACGGAAGGCTCTTCCAATGAACCGTCGAAGTTGGGTTCAAAATCAACTGTTTCACAATCAATATCAGCAAGCATAGAAGTCGTTATTTTGTGCATACGTGCTTCTGTATAACGCATTGCAGCTGCGCCGTCACCGTCAACAGAACCAAAGTTACCATGCCCGTCTACAACAAGGTATCTTGTGTTAAAATCCTGAGCAAGACGAACAAGAGCTTCATAAACTGAGCTGTCACCGTGAGGGTGGTATTTACCGAGAACTTCACCAACAATACGTGCGCATTTCTTGAACGGTTTATCCGGAGTCATACCAAGCTCGTTCATTGCGTATAAAATACGTCGGTGAACAGGTTTTAAACCGTCTCTAACATCCGGAAGCGCACGACCTACGATTACAGACATAGCGTAATCAATGTAGCACTTTTTCATTTCTTCTCTTATATTAACCGGTACAATTTTACCGTCTGAAAACATGTTTTGTTGAGCCAAAATCTTTCTCCTCTATCCCATATTAATAATATGGTAACACAAAAAAGGTTTCTGTAAAGCAAATTTTGTTGTCTTGATAACGGGTTTATTTATAAAGTATATATCCCTTAAATCCACTGTTTATACAGTTTTAAGGTTTGTAAATTTATGGTTTAAAAAAGGCAATTTTTCAAAATGAAATTACTTTATATATATGTAAGTACTAAGTAAGAAATGGAAAAGGAAAATAAAGAAATGAAGTTGGAAAAATAATTCCAAACTCATTCACCCAAAGTTTTTTATACTCTCTCTTAATATCCTCGTGTTTATTTAATGTTTGCCACCCACAAAGTGACAAACTTTTTTTTTGTAATTTTGTCAACCAGTAGAAAACATTTACCCCTACCAGTAGTAAGGACGGCGGTAATAATAACGCGGGTAATAGTTGTAATATCGCATTCTGTTTTGTTCTTCAAGCAGCATATTCTGTCTTACAAGCTGCTGAATTTGCGCTTCTCTTTGTCGGGCTTCTATTCTTCTTGCATTTTCAGCGTTAAGTGAGTTGTCTTCCCGTTCTTCAAAAGCGTTTAAATCCTGAAAGCAAGCTGCAAGATTTGAGCCTGTGTATCTTGAAATGCAATCGTTTGCAGTGTTGAAAAACTCGTTTTGCCTTTTATCCCAGTATGAGATATCATCTGATAATAAATCTCCGCTGCGTTCTTTGATTTTGAACCAATCCGGCTTTTTGCAGTAGAATGTAAGCTTTTTGTACGCTTCATCAATTTTCTTTTGCTCTATCGGCGCTGTAAGATTGTTAATTCTCTTTATCATGTCATTAAGATTTTGCGAAAGATAAATTTGTTTTGCCCTGTAGTAGTTGGTAAGTTTTTCCGCATCGTTTGATGTTGAAGCTGCTATTCGCATGTAATTTTGCGGGTTACCGGGGTCGAATTTAATAAGGTTTTTTGCTGCAGTATAAGCTTTTTGCGGATTTTTTGTTATGTCATAAATTGTGTATAAAAGCTCTTGAGCCGGATAGAAAGCATCTTCTTGTGTTTTTATTTTTGAAGCATGAGCTTCTGCTGTTTTTAAATCCTGCATGTAATAGTAATTTTGCGCGATTTGAAATCGGGCATAACTGTTTTGATTTATGTACGGATAAAGATACTTGTTCGAGTTAATGTAATCACCGTTAAGCGAGTATAAAACACCGAGCCTGTAATCTTTTGCTGATTTAGGAAACAAATTTGCTGTATCCAGTTCTGTAAGCCTTTTTGCTGTTTCAAGAGCGTTTTTAAAATCTTTTTTGTCTGAGTAGATATTTATAAACCTTGCGAGGTTTGGAATAAAATCCGGCAGCAGCTTATCAGCTTTCTGATATTTTTTCTGTTTAATGTATTTTTCGTTTTTTAATATCGTTTTGTATTCTTTTTTTAAGGTTTTGTCTTCCGGCTCTATAGATTGAATAAATTTAACATCAAGATTTGGCTCAAATTTATAATAATTCTCAAAGCCTGCTTTAACGGAATTTGCAGAAAGCAGAAGAGTTAAACATATTAATACAAATTTTTTCATACTCCGAAAATTTCCTTATACGCTGAAATACATTTTAAGGCTGTGGATTTTGGTATGCATTCTGCTCCAAGTATTTGAGCGATGTGTCTTATATTGTATGCTGCCGAAATTATTACAACCTTTGTATTTTTATAACGATTAAAAGTTTTAATTTGTTCAACCAGCCATTCACCGGCATGTTTAGGCTCAAAATCTGTTTCCATCTGCATATCAGTGATTATTATGTCAAAAGGAACTCCTTGTAAAAGCAGGTCATAAGCTTCTTTTGCGCATTCTGCCGTGTATATTTCAGCACTTTCAATAAGTTCTTCAACAACCTGTTTATGGTGATTTCTCCAGCCTTCTACATCGTCAACGATTAAAACTTTTTTCATTTTCTTAACTTCTCTGCTCCGTCAAGATATACAAATTCCGGCATAAAGCCTTCGCCGCAATTGATTACAAGCAGAACCCGCAGACATTTTTCAAGACTGTTTGGAACGTCAAGTTCATTGAAACACATCATCGGAACATCTTTCCATTTGAGGTTAATTCTTGCATATTTTGCAGGAAAATCTGCATTTAAATCTTTGGTCAATGTGAAAATTGCATGAGAAATTGAATCGATTTCGATTTTATTCCTGTTCATTATTTCTGTGAGCAATTTTATTGTTGCAGCGCCAATCGCTTCTGATGTATTTTCTTCAACTGTAATTGCGCCTCTAATACCCTTAGTTATCATTCATTACCTCCGTACAAATAAAATAATGCTGCATGTGTCGATGCCGTGAGTGCAAATCCTTTTTCTTCCTGCTCTCTTAGCCATCGGTAAATATCATTTTTATGAATAAGCATCCTGTCAACTATGACTCCGCCGTCACTTACCGGCTTTGAAACAACATTGTATCCGTTAATATAAGCGAATGCAATTGTTAAAGTCTCGGAAACACATCCGGGCGAGCTCGCAAGCTTACGTGATTTTATTTCTATTTTTTCAGCTTCAAGCCCTGTTTCTTCAAGAAGTTCTGCGCGAATTGCGTCTTCTACAGTTTCTCCTTCTCTCTCATCTCCGACAAGTCCCGCCGGAAGTGCAATTGAGTATTTTGCAATTCCTTCTGCTTGCAGGGGCGGTCTTTCTTCTTTTAAGAAAAGAATTTGCTCGTTGTTTATAATCGGAAGTATTACAACAACATCTTTGGAGTTTGGTCTGTGCGCGTAAACCCAGTCACTGCCGCTTTTTGACTTGGTACTTTTTAGTTGTAAATATTTTGTGTCATAAAGTATCATTACTATTCTCCATAATGCAGAGTCATGTTAACAACAGCGGGAAGTTTTATTGTAAACTCCGTAAATTCACCTTCTACACTTTCAACAGTCAGCTCTCCGCTGTGAGCTTTAACGATTTCGTGTGCAAGGTAAAGCCCTAAACCTGTACCAATTTTGCGGAATTTTTTTGCAGCAGAGTAATACTTGTTAAAAATCTTTTCTATATCAGCCTGAGAAATTCCGGCTCCGTAGTCTTTAACTTTGATTACAATAAATTGAGGGATTTCACCGATTGAAATCTCGATTGGAGAATTAGGCTCTCCGTAAGAGATTGCGTTTTGAATAAGGTTTTTTACAACACGTTTAAGCTGAATTCTATCTGCATAGACTCTGATATCTCTAACAGTTGCAAATTTCAGGCTGTTACTTGTTTTTACTGCAATAGGCTCCATTTCTTCAACAATTTCACTCAAGAAACTTTTGAGCATAATATTGTCTTTATAAAGCACAATGCTTCCGTCTCTAAGCTTGTAAGTTTCAAGCACAATTTGCACTAAATCTAAAAGCTCTCTGTTTGAAGTTTGCATGTTTCTTAGTGCGATTTCCTGTTTCTCTGAAACAGGACCAAAACTTTCATTAAGAAAAAGTTCAAGCATATTTGTTTCTGCAATAATCGGTACTTTTAAGTCATGCGTAAGAGTTGCAACAAAGTCTTCTTTTAGGTTCTCAAGCTCTTTTTGGTCGGTTACGTTTTTTATAATGATGATAAATCTTCGTTTTTTATCTTCCAGTTTAAGTTCCATAGAATTTGCTGTAAAGTTGGATGCTTTGTCGGCTTTAATAAATATTTCACATCTTTTTAAGTTTTCAATATGCGCTCTTTCTGGTATTACGATGTAATCTTCAATATGAGTATTAATAAGTTCTTTACCTTCGATATTGAACCATTCACTGATTTTAGGAGTGGCTCGTAGTATTTTATGATTTTCATCAATAATTACAAGTCCGTCCGACAAGGAGTTGATGACAGCTTCAAGGAATTTATTTTGCCTGTGGAGTTCATTTTGATACTCGACTATCATTTTTTCTCTGTCATAAAGAGTTTCAATCATTCTGTTCAAACTGTCTGCAAGCGGTTTTGAGTTTGGTAAATCCATTTTCTCGATTTTTTTTGTTAAATCACCGTATCTGACCGAGTTTACTGTTTTTGTAATTACCCCGAGATAATCATTAATTCTTGTCCACTTTTTTCCTGTTTTTCTTGCAAAAATAAAAAGTGCAATAAGAATGAGCAGTACAAATAAGTTCAAAATATGAACGAAAAATACACTGCTTTCTCCCAGAATGTGTTTTAAAATTTCAAAAGGCATGCCGGCTTGTCCTATTTTAATATTTTATGTTATAATTATATCAAAAAGTTACAGTAAATGTAATCTGTTATGCGAGGAGTAAATTGAAAAAGATTTTTGAAGTGTTATTGGGAGGTTTTTGGGTGTTAAGCGCTCAAGTTTGTTATGCGGTTGATAAATTTGATATTCTTCCTGACTTGCCTGAATCTCTGGCGGGAGCAGCACAGGCTTCTTCTGTGACAACTACCGACGCAGCTGCTACGCTTGCAACTCAACCGGTGGGACAGGAACCTAATTTCATATCAATGATTTTCTCTTTAATCTTTGTAATTCTTCTTATTTATGCAACAGGAATAATATATACAAAACTTAATAAATTTGGCTCAAAAGCTTTGAAATCTCAGCAGGGTGATGCTGTAAATTCAACCGTCTCTGTTGTTTCGACTACTCCTCTCGGAAACAATAAAACTCTTCATGTTGTTGAGCTTGACGGAAAACGGATGTTAATCGGGGCTTCTGCAACATCAATTCATCTGATTAAAGATTTGGGAAATTATCCTCCAAGTGAAATAACAGAAGGTGAATACTCAAAAATAGAAATTCCAAATATAAGAATACCAAAGATTGAAATTCCTAAAATTGAGATACCCGGGTTTACAAAAGTTTTTGTAAAAGAAGAGCTGAAAGAAGAGAAAAAAACAGAGTCTGCAGAGGATTATGACGGGTTTGAAATCTCTGAAATTTATGAAGAAAATTCCGGTGATAATATTATTGATGAACTTTTTCATACCAGTCCGAGTGAATCAAAGGCAGAAGAGCAGGAAAATAATGAACATAAAGTTGATCCGGATGAATTTGTTTTGTATAAAAAATATTTGTAAGCGGGGTTTTAATGGTCAAAAAGTGTGTAAGAATTGCGGATAAAATAGTCGGTGACGGCTATCCGTGCTTTATAATTGCAGAAATAGGAATCAATCACAATGGTTCTGTCGATTTAGCTAAAAAAATGATTGATATAGCGGTGACAACAGGATGTGATGCAGTCAAGTTCCAAAAAAGAACAGTAGATGTCGTTTATACAAAAGAAGAGCTTGCAAAAGAAAGAACCAGTGTGTTTGGAAATACAAACGGAGATTTAAAACGTGGTCTGGAGTTTGGAGAGGATGAGTATAAAGAAATAGATAATTACTGCAAGCAGCACGGAATTTTGTGGTTTGCATCGTGCTGGGATGAGCAGTCGGTTGATTTTATGGAGCAGTTTGATATTCCTTGTTATAAAATTGCATCTGCTTCACTTACTGATGATGCGCTTTTGAAACATACAAAATCAAAAGGTAAGCCGATTTTATTATCAACCGGCATGAGTACAATGGAAGAAATCCGGCATGCAGTCTCTATTCTGGGTGAAGATAATTTAATTATTTATCATTGTACTTCAACTTATCCATCCAACGCTGATGAAATGAATTTGCGTGTCATAGAAACTTTCAAAAAAGAATTTTCTTGCCCTATCGGATATTCAGGTCATGAACGCGGTGTAACGCCTTCTGTTTTGGCAGTAGCACTTGGCGCAAATTCTGTAGAAAGGCATATTACGACAGACCGAACAAACTGGGGTTCTGATCAGGCTGCAAGTTTAGAGATGGCAGGGCTTTATCACATGGTACGTGATATAAGGCAAACTCCGACACTTCTTGGAGACGGGGTTAAGGTCGTTTATAAACGTGAATTGCCGATTATAGATAAGTTAAGGCGGGTAAAGGGGTAAAGGGGTAAATATATTGGGCTGGAATTGCAACTACAAGTTAAATGTGGAGAGGGGTAAATAGGGATGGTTGTAGCTTTACCCAATTCTATAAAATTTGTTATAACCGATTTTGACGGGATTGTGACTGATAACTGTGTTTATATTGATGCTCAGGGAGAAATGAGCCGTAAGCTAAATTTTAAAGATGTAATGGCGTTTTCTATTCTTAGAAAAAACGGGTTTAGGATTGGTATAATTTCCGGCGAAAAAAATTCTGCAATTGATATCATTGTAAAAAAATTCAATGTGGAAGAAGTTCATCAGGGGATTAGAGTTAAAATTGATGTTTTAAAATCAATTGTGGAACGATATGGACTCAAAGAAGATGAATTTGTTTATATTGGAGACGATATAAATGACTTGGAGTCATTGAAATTTGCTAAATATAAAGTTACAGTTCCTCATGCTGTTCAAAAAGTTAAAGATGTAGAAGGAATTCAAATCACGACTGCTCAAGCAGGAGACGGTGCGTTTCGGGAAGTTGTTGATGCTTTAGTACCTTAATATGTTTGCTGCCTTAGAACATAAATATGCAAGATTTGTTTATAAGTTTTGTTATCAAATTTGCCGGTAGTTTCAAAACCTTTAAGAGAAGCATTTATTAAATTCAAGCATTCTTCTCTGTCGTATTTATTAAGGATTTCCGGCTGTTGTGTAATTTCTTGTTTTATTTTGGTTAAATTTATAAGAACAATTTCTGGTGCCGCTGCTATGTCGTAAGTATTATTAAAAATAGCTTCCTGCATGTAGTGTATTGTTCTGCTCTGCAGTGGAATTCCGTTACGTTTATCAAAATCTGTTTCAGGATGTTCTATCCGGTATGATTTATCTTTTGAAGAAAAATCTTTTTTAGGTGTTGTTGCTTTATCAAGGAAATATAACATACGTACTTTTATATCTTCATCAACTTTTTTGTCATATTTTACAGCACTTTTCACTTCTTCAATGAGATACCTTAATTGCTGCTCGGCTTTTTCGTCATACATGACGTTTTCTGTGACTCGTCTAATTTGGGCTTTACGGGTATTGATATATTTTCTTACTTGTTCTTTTGTCAAAGGCGTATATTTTTGTTTTCTCAATTCTTCTTTGTCATATTCAACACCTTTTCTATCAAGCTCCTGACACTCCTCTTCAAACGCTTCCTGATAATCTTTTTCTTCTAAAGTCGCAACGTCAAATATATCTTCAATTTGTTCACGAGAATTTTTATATCTTAAATCAACAGCTCTGCCAAGTGCTGCACTTCCCGCTGTTCCAAGAAGACCGAGTGTAAAAACTGTACCAAGAACAGCCGGATTTTCCATCGGATTGGTTGTAGTTTGTTCTGTTTTTTCTTCAACTTTTTCGGTTACAGCTGTTTTTACAAGCATTCCGCCTGAGATTGCAGTTGTAATTGCTAAAGGAGCTATTAATTTTGAAAATCTTGATTTTATCATATTTTTTGTAAAACCTCTCAATATTAGTATTTGACTTATGTTTAATTTTTCTTTACATTTGTTTACAGGGAGAATATTAAATATGAACTTATACGAACTATCCGAAATAGCAGATAAACGTTTTTCTAACGGTGAAGAAATTCCGCAGAATATTATTGATGGTATAAAAAATATTGTTTCAGAAGGCGGTTATATTGGAATGGCTCAAATTAACCCGATTGCAGGCAATGTTGAGTATAATGCTAAAAAAATAGCAAAGTATATTAAGTACTCTTCCAAAATCGGGTTGGACATGGTTGTTTTTCCGGAACTTGCATTAATGGGTTATCCTATTGAAGACACGATAGACAGACATCCGGTTATCGTTGAAGAAAATATCAAATGGCTTAAAGGGCTTGCAAAAATAACTGCCAAAACGACGGCTCTGGTTGGTTTTGTTGAACCGCGTAAGAAAAATGCTGAAGGTAAAAAATATTTTAACTCTGTTGCTGTTTTAAAAGATGGTAAAA
Source organism: uncultured bacterium (assembly GCA_948684385.1). Classification (GTDB taxonomy): domain Bacteria; phylum Cyanobacteriota; class Vampirovibrionia; order Gastranaerophilales; family Gastranaerophilaceae; genus CAG-196. The sequence goes on along the minus strand of CAPQCU010000011.1, from coordinate 16,453 downwards.
TTCAGGGAATTATCAGAAAATCATTGCTTCCTAATTATTCAGAATTCAATGATTACAGATATATTGAACCTTCGCCTGTTGTCGGGATTCAGCCGACTGAAACGCTTGGAGTGTTTGAAAATCCTGTTTCAAGTTCAAAACTTTTTGAAAATTATGGTATTTCAATATGTGAAGACTGCTGGAATAATAAAGAATTTTTTGATAAAAACTTGTACGAAAAAGACCCGATAGATGAGCTTGCACAAGAAAATCCGGAAGTCTTTATTAACTGTTCGGCATCTCCTACAAGAGCGAAGAAAGAACAGCTCAAGCACAATATGCTTTCTTTTATTGCAAAGAGATACAAGACTCCAATTGTGTACGTAAATCAGGTAGGAGCTATTGATAACTGCTCATTTGACGGCTCAAGCCGTGTGTTTGGAGCAAACGGAGAGCTGATTGCAAGAGCAAAATCTTTTGAAGAACAATTTTTGATTGTAAACCCTAAAAAAGGTGTCGGTAAAATTTACCCTCTGACAAAAGGGCTGGATAAATCTTTAACAGAACAAAAAGTGTTCACATTAGAGTATGAATCTGATTTAGAGCGGACTTATAAAACTATTGTGCAGGGTATTAGGGATTACTTTAATAAATGCGGACTGAAACGTGCAGTCTTAGGACTTTCAGGCGGGTTAGACTCTACTGTTTGTGCAGTTTTACTTGCAGACGCAATCGGAAAAGAAAATGTATTCGGGGTTTCTATGCCTTCTCATATTACAAGCAAAGAGAGTAAATCAGACGCTGCAGAGCTTGCGCATAATCTCGGGATAAACTTTACAGAAGCTTCTATCCGCCCGATGATTGATACAACGACGGAATGTTTGAATGATTTATTTAAAGTAGTTGAAAGCAAGTGGGATGGACGATACAAAACCCCATTTACGCCGGATAATATTCAGGCACGCTCAAGGGCGATGTTTTTGTGGGGAATTAGTAATGAGTTTGCTTCTTGTATACCGATTGCGACTTCTGATAAATCCGAACTTTATATGGGCTATGCAACTATAAACGGCGATATGTCCGGCGGGTTTGCACCGATTGCAGATGTTCCTAAGACAAAGCTTTTTGCTTTTGCAAGATGGATGAACGAAAACAGAGAGATTAAAAACGCTATTCCTGAAGCTATTATTCTTAAAAAACCCGGTGCAGAGCTGGCAATTGACCCTAAAACAGGTAAACCGTTGATTGCGGAAGACGCTCTGATGCCTTATGAATTCTTAGATGAAATTATCTGGCGCGTTGAGAATAAAAACGAAGGATATAATGATTTGTTGGAAACAACTTTTGTTTACGAAAAACACAATCAAATTTCTAAAGAACAAAAAATTGAATGGCTTGATAAATTCTTTAGACGTATGTCAACTGCGTTATATAAATGGTCAATTCTTCCGCCTTCTGTTATTGTAGAAGCGCGTTCAATTAATAAAAATGACTACAGACAGCCGATTACATCAGGCAGGATTAATTACAAAGGTGTGAATGAAAATCATATAAATGCAATTCTTTCTGATTACTTGTAAGAGTAAATGTCTGAACCTGATTTAATATGATTCAGCTGTCGTTTCATTTCGTCGGCTTTTTCGTTCAACCCCTGTTTCTGGTATATTGTCATTGCTTTCCGATAATTTTCTTCTGCTTCCTGCATCAACTCAGGATTATCATAACCTGACATAAGTTGAAGCGTTTGAGCTAAAAGAACATATCCTTCAGGTTTTAAAGGATTGATTTCTATAGCTTTTTCAAGACATTCTTTTGCATCTGTTATATGTCCTTCGCTATGATTTCTATAACTTTCCAGAATTAACATCGGGTATGGAAATAAGTTCTGGCTGTCAAAAATCTTAAGCTCTAATAAAAAGCATATTTCCATTAAGTCTTTATCTGTGTACATGTCTGAAATTTTAAAATGCGAAATAAAATATCTTGGAAATATATTATCAAGCTGTTTTAAAACTTCATCTTTTTTATCTTTTTGTCCGGCAAGCTCATAAATTCCTGCTTCTTTTAATAGTTTAATCGGGTTGTCTTTGTCAATTAAATCAATGACTTGAAGTAATTTAAGACCTTTTGCAAATTCATCCTGAGTTATAACAATGGCTGTTTCCTGAAGCAAGAAACGGATTGCTTTGTATTTATGAAACTCAAAGATGTCCATTAAATAATCTCTTGCAAACTCCTCCTGAGACGAAAACACTAAAGATAAAAACTTTATTCTCTTGATTTCAAAATTATCAGCATCCCAGGCTAAAATTCTTTCTGCATCTATAATTGCGCCATAAAAATTTCCTGTTTCATAATTAAGCTGAACTCTTTCATAGTAAGCTTCCTGTTTTTGTGCACAATGAGTTATTATGTATGTAAAATCGGAATAAGCTTCCTCAAACATTAAAAGCTTATGACAAAGTTTTCCGCGTTTTAAGATTGTTTCGGCAGGCTTGTACTCTTCATTTACAAGGAAATTAAGTTTTTCAAGAGCTAAATCAAAGTTCTTATCAGAAATATCCTTATCAACAGATTTTAAGCAAATAATGTGTTTTATGTTGTCTAACATTTTCCCTCGCCCTATATATTATGTATCATAAATTTTAAATTATGGCGAGTGCCGTGTTGTCTATAAAACTTTTAACGCCTGTCTAATTTCTCGAATTGCTGTGGTAAACTCTCTGTTGGTCTCTTTTTCTTTCTTAATTTTTTCGTAAGCAAACATAATTGTTGTATGTTTTTTGTTGTAATATTTTGCAATATTTACAAAACTCTGATTTGTTATTTCACGGCATAAATATACCGAAAGGTGCCTTGCTGTAGAAACTTTTTGACCTCTTGCCGTGCCTTTTATGTCGTTAATATCAACATCAAAATAACTTGCAGTAACTCTGGCAATCTGGTCAAAAGTAATTCCGTCATCTGTTTCTTCACATTTTAATACGTCTTTTGCCAGCTTAAGCGTAAGCTTTTGTTCAGTAATTTCTGCATAAGCACATACCTTTGTAAAAGCTCCTTCAAGCTCTCTTACATTCTTTGAAAAATTACGTGCTATATATTTTAAAGCGTCTTCTTCAAATTCTAAATCGTTGTCTTTTGCAAGTTTTTTGATGATTTCAAACCTTGTCTCCGTATCAGGAGGGGTAAGCTCTAACATAAGCCCCATTTCAAAACGTGAACATAAAGCTGCAGTAAGGGTTGGTATTTCTTTAGGAAGCCTGTCAGATGTGATAACAATTTGCTTGCCTTTGTTATAAAGGCTGTCAAAAGTGTATTGCAGATTTTCCATTGTTTTGATTTTGGATTCAATGAATTGAATATCGTCAATCAAAATTATGTCAATGTTTGTATATTTGCGGTTAAATTTTGACATGTTTTCAATTGTATTGTTGGTTTTTCTGCTGTTTGAAATGTAATCGTTTATGTAGTCTTCTGTTTTAGTATATTTAACTTTAAGCTTGGGATTGTTGAATATAATATAGTGCCCGATAGCTTGCATTAAATGTGTTTTGCCGAGTCCTGAACTGCCGTAAATAAATAAAGGATTGTACTTACAGGCAGGGTTTTCGGCAACAGCCATTGAAGCTTTGTAAGCGACCTTGCTGCTTTCTCCGACTACAAAATTTTCAAACTTGTATTTCAAATTCAAATTTGCGGCAGATTGCATATTGGAAAGGTTTTCCATTGCCTGCTCTTTTATGTTAAGCTCACTTGCTTTTTTCTGGAGTTTTTCAGTCTCGCGTTTTAGAGTTTTTGCAGCTTTTTCGTCATAAATTATAACTATTCTTGAGTTTTCATCTCCGCTGACTTTTTTAAGAGCCTGAAGCATACTGTCGTAATGGTTTTTTCTCAGGATATCTCTACCCATCATTTGACCGGTAACAACAGTTAAAACGCCTTTGTCGTAGCCTGAAATTTCAAGCGGATAAAGCCACGGATGAGCGTTTTCCGGCAAAGTGCCAAGCATTTCTTCTTTAACCTGCTCCCAAAAACGTTTTAATTCGATATTTTCCATACAACTCAAGATTTGTGATAACTTTAAATTAAAAAAGGCGACACCCAGATTCGAACTGGGGGTAAAAGCTTTGCAGGCTTCTGCCTTACCACTTGGCCATGTCGCCGTAAGAATATGATACGATAAACACAATGAGAATGCAAGTAGTTGTATTGGTTGATATTTACGGCGAACCTTTATAAAGAAGGCGGTTTGTCTGTAGACAAACCGCCTTCAAAAAATTATACTTTGCGTTTACGAGCTGCTTCAGATTTGCGTTTTCTCTTTACGCTAGGCTTTTCGTATCTTTCGCGTTTTTTAACTTCAGATAAGATTCCAGCTTTTTGAATTTTCTTTTTGAATCTTCTAAGTGCGCTTTCGATACTTTCGTTTTCGCCAACTTTAACTTCTGCCATTTATATTTTCACCACCTTTATAGCAATTTATGTAACATTATAATAATAAAACAAGCTATTTTAATTTTCAAGTGGGGGGGGGGTAAAGGGTTAAATTTGGATGGATACTTTACAACCCGGATTTTTAATGTTAAACTCGCGGTATGGAACTAACTGCAGAAGAAACTGTCACAAAATTGTTATCTAATAATGAGATTTTGAGCGGAAAAAAGCTGAATTCTTTTATTGAAAATCCGGTTGATAACCTTGGTGAATATTTGAAAAACTACAAACCTGAACCTTCGCCTTATGAAGGTAAATATGTTTTTATAAGATAGAAAAAACTCCCCGAAGGGAGTTTTTTATTTGTTTCTAACATCAGCGCTTCCGTAACCATCATGGTATTTATATTGCATTAGATGAAGTTTATGTTCACTGTCTTGTTGTAATACATAGTGTTGGTCATTATTTTTACCGTGGAAGATTATTTCACCGTCAACAACTTTAACTTGTACATAATTTACTACTTGAGCGTGTCCGTTTGCTTTAGTCATAGGGATTGTCCATATATCTCCGGATTTAGTAGGAGTACCAACCGTAATGTTATGGAAATCATCAATCTTATCAGAGTCGTCTATTACATCAATTAGTTTTTTTAGTTTTTCTGCTGTTAATTCTTCTGCTTTTACGTTTGTATATCCTTCTTTGTAGAATGAAGCTTTGACTTTAACTCTAACATCATCTGGCAGTTTGCTTAAGAATGCTTTTAAATCATCAGGTGTCATATTTTCTGCCTTAGCGAGTTCTTTGCATTTATCTGTATATTTAGTTTTATCATCATCTGATAATTTATCGTATTCCGGTAATTCATCAAAGTTTGTTGCTGCGTTGATTTTTGCGGTGTCATCACCGGTGCCATTGCCAGCTCCTCCTGTAACTCCGGTTCCGGTTGTACCTGTGCTGCCGGCAGGTGGTTGTGTTTTGTCAAAAGTTACATGCGGGAATTTCTTTTGCAAATCTTTAAGCAAGTTTTCATAAGCATCTGTGCTTATGCTTTTGTTGTGCTCATCTGCGTTTTTATCCATTTTAGCTTTAATCTCGTTGTAAAGCGCTTTGGCACCATCAACATCAGTGTCGCTCAGTTTTGCAATTTTATCTTTAAATTCTTTATGTATAGCTTCATCTGCGTCATCAACAACTTTTTCTACAGTTTTTGTTTCCTTATCTTTGCAATGACAGCCTGTATCGGAATTGCCGACTCTGCCGGAGTTATTACCCCACCAGTTTCCGCCGCCTCCGGCACCGCCGCCCCATGAGCAGGCAAATGGAGAGCCGCCGCCCCACATATTACCCCACATGTTGCCCCAGCCGCCTGAGAACATATTACCGAAGCCAAAATTGCCCCAGCCACCGCCTAAGAAGCCGCTAAAAAGGTTGCCAAATGCATTTCCAAGCCCGAAACCGAAACCGCCCCAAAAGCCGCCGTGATGCCCGCCGCATTCGATATTATATGTAGTATTAAAGATACTGCCGTATCCGCCCTCATCGCATCCGCCATGGAACATCATATAGTGTTTATAAGGACTATGACAATTAATACCTCGAACCATAATTTGTACCTCTTATTAGCTTACATCTGTTATATATATAAAGTGTATAAAAAGTAGCTAATTTCAGGCATTGATATTATTGTTACAATTCTTTACATTATATTTCGACTTTTACGATAACTTTTTTTACGTTAAGTTTCTTATCAGGATTTAATGAAGGCTGATGAGCGTCCTGCGGGTAAAATACCAGAAAATCACCTTCTTCCAGAACTTCATGAAAATCACAAATATTGCATTCTAAAAATTCTATATCTTTTTCTTCGTTATATTCAGTTTCGGTAGAGCAGTTTGAATAATGTGTAACTCCCACTTTTTCAACTCCTTTTACCATATACTGAATATCTGCATATTTACGGTGAGCTTCGTAAGGTGCTTCATCTTTTGTTTCATAGCTCTGAACATTGGCGAATAATTTTTCGCCGTCAATATAATATCTGCCGTCTGCTAAGTTTTCTAAATCAGTGTTCTTAAGCCATTCAAATCCTTGTTTGAGTCTGTCTGAAATTCCGTAATAAGTTTCTGCATTAACAAGTTTGTCTTTAATCATATTATTAACTCCCTTTATTCTGTCCTTAACAAATCGTAACAAAATATTAAAAAAAAGGCAATTTGTAAAAACAAAAATACTTTATATAAATGTAAGGTTAAAAGGTTAGATTTTAATATTACGCAGGTTAGTAAAAGTTAGGTAGGTTCACTATGTTAATGGCATTCTGGGAAGTCCAGAGATTAACACGCGAAATAAATTACCTGGAACGTCAGGCAATGGAGACACGCAACCGGCTTTCGAATTATCAAAAGTATGCGAGCGTTCTTGGCGGTTCATCAGTTATGACGATGGGCAACATTGCAGGACTTTCCGCTGAACTTTTACCGCGTGCGTCAATGTTTGCTCAGTTCTCTAACCAGGCAAGTTCTATGAGTGCAATGCAAAATCTTCAAAGTATGAAGATGATGGGTCAGGTTCCTTGGACAGGAAACGCATTAGCACAGTATCAAATAGAAATGAGTGCCTTTGCTAAGTTTAAAGAAGAGTCTATGAAGGCTCTTAAACAGCAGGAAATTCAGGTTCTTAATGAAAAAGAAAAAGAAATTCAGCTTGAAATGAACGAAATCGAGCAGCGAATTAAGATGAAGCGTGCATATCTCGAGTCTGTTAAACAGCAGGCAGCTGAGGATGCAAGAAACAGCGCTCCTAAGTTCGGGCTCGGATAACAGGACTATTTAACTCTAAAAACTATTAGTGTGTAGAAAAATCAGTGAAGTGTAAACCTATTAACTTAAAAAATTCCCCCGCCTCTCAAAAGAGAGGCATTTTTATGTGCTATGCACAATCTATTCACGTAAAGCCTGTAGTCTCAAAATAACTCTATATATTTACCCCCCCCTAGTAGACCGGAATATCAATCGGGTTAAGCAGTTTTACGTTTATCACATCGCCTTTATTAATATAAACATCCTGACCTTTTCTAAACATATCGGCAACGCTGTCTCCAACCCAGTAACCTACTCCGCCTAAGAAACCGCCAACTGCGCAAATAGGAGTTGTTAGATACTGAATACCCGGAGCGGAGTCTCCTGCACTTAAACCGTAATTTGTTGCATTTTTAGTGATTTCAACGCTTCTTTCGTAATTCTTTTTAACCGCTTCTCCATAGCCGAGGTTTTTGTACAAACCGCCATCGTAGCTGATGTTTTCAAAACTGCATACTGCCATATCAAGCGGGATCTGTCTGCCTGTAGGAGTTACTACGTGGTCAAAGTCAAGATAAAGCTTTGCTCCGCGTGAAAACCTTTTTGCGGTATTAACTTTTGACAAGCTTCCTCTTACAACAGAGCCAGCAGGAATAATTACGTTACTGTCAGAAGAAGTAAGTTCATTTTTTATTGTAGCGACAAAAGAATCGCCTTCACATCCTGAAAATGTAGAGACCGGCTGCAAAAAATCCAGTTGAAAAACTGTGCCTGCCGGAATTCTTTTTGTTCTCGCATCAGCTTTAAATGCTCCTGCAAAAGCTGTCGTTGACATCATAAATAAAGCTAATAATATTATTATAAAATTTCTCATATTTCTCTCTCCCTCTTGCTTATACTATCACGTTAAATCTAAAATTTCAAATTTTTTTATGAAATTTTTTAATCATTTCAGAAGCTGCAATAGCAGTAAAAGGAACGCAAATTACGATTGCAATGCTTCCGATTAAAGCTGATGCAATTTCCGTTACAACCTGATTGAGGTTAATGAATTTCTGCAAATCAATATTTCCGGCAAGCAAGACTAAAGGAAGAGAGCCTCCGAGGTATACAAGAATTAAAGTATTTGCCATTGTGCCAATAATATCTCTTCCGACATTCATGCCGGATTTAAAAAGCTCTTTGATGCTCTTGGTATTATCGACTTCGTAAATCTCGTTAATTGTGCTTGCAATAGACATTGCAACATCCATTACTGCGCCTAAAGTCGCAAGAATCATTGTTGAAATTGCAAGATGTATGAAATCAAGCTCCGGATGTGCTGAGTAAAGAAACATTGAGTTTTCGCTATTGAATCCTGTTAAATGCGCAGTATGCATTGTTATAAATGATAAAATCCCTGCAAAGGTAAGGCTTAAGACTGCTCCAATTATTGCAGATGTACTTTTTGCATTAAATCCGCCCACAAGGTACATTGTGATTGCGGTGGATGCTATACAAATCATAATGGTTGCGAGTATCGGATTTATTCCGAACAGGATTAACGGAGAAAGTATATTTGTAATCAAAAGAACGGTTAATCCGATTGAAATCAGGCTGTATAACCCTTTTTTTCTGCCGACATAAATAAGCAATCCGCAGAAAATAAGAGAGAGCCAGATTAAATTACCGGAGCGTTTTACGTCTTCAATAGAAAATTCCACACCTTCTCCATTATCTTCTGCATGTAGAATTACTTTTGTATTTTTCTTTAACTTTATATCATAGTAAGGGTTTCCGGTAAGCATATTGTCAAGTTCAATTGTTTCACCCTTGAACCCGCCGCTTGAAAGCTTTACCTGAATGACTTGTTTTGTCTGTGTTACGCCGTCTTCTAAATCAACATACTGAACATTCTCAACTATACCTGTTTGAGAAGGGAGAATGTTGGTTTCGTCTGCAAAAACCGGCAGTAATATAAAAGATAGTATTAAAAATAAAAACTTTTTCATATTTGTTTTATCCCTAAAATAATGAAGTTTGCTCGGACGGCATTTTTATCCCTAAATGCCTGTAACCTTCCGGTGAAACTTTTCTGCCGCGCGGAGTACGCTGTAAGAGCCCTGCCTGTAAAAGATACGGCTCGCAAACATCTTCAATCGTCCTGACGTCTTCGCTTAAAGCTGCTGCAATTGTTTCAATCCCGACCGGACCGCCGTCATATTTTTCGATAATCATATTTAAAAGTGCCCTGTCGGTATTATCAAGCCCGAATTCGTCTATTTTAAGAAGATTAAGCGAATAGTTTGCTACTTCTTCGTTGATTTGACCGTCAAACTTAACGATTGCAAAATCTGAAACTCTTTTTACAAGCCTGTTAGCTATTCTTGGTGTGCCTCTTGAGCGTTTTGCGATTGCTTTTGCCCCTTCTTCAGTTATATCAATTTCAAGAATTTTAGCAGTTCTTTTAACCACCTGTGCGAGCTCTTCTGTCGTATAAAATTCCAGCCTGTTAATTATTCCGAAGCGGTCTCTTAGCGGGCTTGAAAGCTCTCCGGCTTTTGTTGTTGCTCCGATTAGAGTGAATTTTGGCAGAGGAATTCTTAATGTCTTTGCTGTCTGGACTTTTCCTGTTGTCATATCAAGAGTAAAGTCTTCCATTGCAGGGTAGAGAATTTCTTCAGCAACTTTATTCAGACGGTGAATTTCGTCGATAAAAAGAATTTCTCCGCCTTTAAGTGACATAAGAATACCGATGATATCTCTCGGGCGTTCAAGAGCCGGAGCGGACGTTATTCTGATATCAACTCCCATCTGTGCTGCTACAACTCCTGCAATTGTTGTTTTTCCTAAACCCGGAGGACCGTAGAAAAGCATGTGGTCTAAAGATTTTCCGCGCTTTTTTGCAGCTTCAAGAGTTATCTTAAGCGTTTCTTTTAAAGCGCTTTGACCGATGTAGCTGTCAAAATCCTTAGGTCTGATAGTGTTTTCAAAAGTTGTATCGTATTCAATTGTTTCAGGCTTAACAACAGGGTTTTTCTTAACCCTGCTTACATTCTCCAACCCGTCATCATCTGATATTATTGCCATAAGTTAATGATAACACAAATTGCTTTGTTTGTCTTTTTGTTTAGTATCAACACACGCGGTTTGTGCTCATTCCTTTAAAATGGTCTCTAATATTATTGAATGTTTCATTCAAAATGTAATTAATGGCTTCAACTGTATTATAAGCAATGTGCGGGGTTAGAATTACATTATTCATCTTAAAAAGTTTCTGAGCGATAAAAGCGCTTTCTACACAATTTGTGTCTGTAAGCTCAATTACTTCCGAAATTTCACCGTGATGGGTGTTGATAAACTCGCATTCAAGAACATCTAATGCAGCCGCTTTCACTTTGCCTGTTACAAGGTTGTCGTATAAAGCTTTTATGTCAATTAATTCTCCGCGTGCTGTGTTTACAATAAATACGCCGTCTTTCATTTTGTTAAACTCTTCTTTTCCTATCATGTGATAGTTGTCACCGTCATAAGGAACATGAAGCGAAATTATATCTGATTTTTCAAGAAGTTCGTCTAAAGAAACAAAATTACATATATCTGTCACTTCATTATTTTTCATGTAAGAGTGTATAAGAATTTCCATTCCGAAAAAATGTGCTATTTTTGCAACTGCAGAACCAATAGAACCGCATCCGATTATTCCGATTGTATATGAACTTAGTATTCTGCCTTCGTATTTTGTCGGGTTAACAGTGTGGTTTTTCATGTCAAAGTAAGAGGGCAGAATGTTTCTTATTAAAGAAAGTATAAGAGCAACTGCAAACTGTGCTACAGCTGTGCGTCCGTACTGTTCTACGTTTAGTACTGCAATGTTATGTTTGATACAGTAATCAATATCTATGTGGCTGTATGCTGTTGAACGCGTTGATATAATTCTTAAATTTTTAAACTTTTTTAAAACTTTTTCTGTCAAATCAGAAGTCGTAAAAACACTGAGGATAACTGTTTCATTGTACTGTTCTTCTGTTAATTTTATTTTTTCATTCAAAGGCGATTTAATAAAAGTTATATCAAAATCTTTTAGCTCATTAGTGTTAAAAAAATCTTTTTCGGATTCCCTGAAATCAAACATTAACATTTTCATCGAAAATAATCTCCTTTTTTAATAAGTATTGTTTAAAAAAGGAAATTTGCTATTCAACACTGAGGTAATTTATACCATTTGAGACATTTTGTTTGCAACTGCTTGAAGATTTGTTAAATCCTGCAGCGCGAAAGCTTCATCAGCAGCCATTCTTGCGTAAAAAATGCTGTCGGAAGTCGCTCCGTTTCTTTGAGCTCTTGAGTCTAACATCGGATTTCTGTACCCGTCTGCTTCTGTTTTTTCAGAAGCGGTAAGTTCGGAATATTTTTTACCTGTCTGGCGCAGGAAACCTTCATATAAGTTTGTGTATTCTTTGTATGTTTCGGAAGCTGATTTATACATAGCATTTGCTTTGTCCTGCAAACCTTGCCAGTGTGCCATCCAGCCTTTACGATTTTCTTTCTGGGATTCAAAACTTTCATCAAGTTCTTCCCATTTGTTGTTCATTCCAAACAAATCATTAGGATCAACTTCAACACGCTTGCCGTCAATTTCAACGTACCATTTGCCGTTAACATCTTTGTTTGCCGGCATGTAATGTCCGTTAATCCAGACTTTTGGTTGTGATTGATTAGATACGTTTACCACGTGTTTATTCTCCTTGTATATATAAAGTATCTAATTTGATAAAAATTGCCTTTTTTGGGGGTAAATGTAAACAAATTTTAACTTTATTTAAGATTTGTAAAAAAATAACAAATATAACTTTACTTTCGTTATATAGTGTAGCAATAATGTTATTGTAAGAAGTATATATCACAAATACAAGGATTGTATAAATTTTGATTAAGCAGACAAAGGATGTCGCATGACTTAAGAGAAATGTGTATGAGAAAACGTCAGGGGTTATTCAGTGTGATGTATACACAAAGGGTACATATCTAAAAATAAGGAGAAAGAGAAAACTTGTGTAATAACACAAGCTTAATCAGGCTGTTCTGTTTGCAGAGGCAGCTATAGGAGAAACTGTGCTTTTTTAAGGTACAGTCACAAATCAATATAAAAAACGAGAGTAACATAGTGAGTTGCACAAGGAGAGTGCAGCCAAATTGAAGTACGTATCAAAAGAGAGAAAGGAGATCTAACTATGACACTCACAATCAACACAAACATTTCGTCACTTATCGCTCAAAGAAGCTTAAACAGTGCTACGAAGAGTTTAAATCAGTCATTGGAGAGAATGACAACAGGTTATAAGATTAACCACGGTTCTGATAACGCAGCAGGTTATTCTATTGCTAATCAGTGGAGTACAAAAATAGGTTCACTTGATGTAGCAGCTGACAACGCTGCAACCGGTGCTGACTTGCTTTCAACTGCAGAAGGAACTTACAGCTTATTATCTGAACATTTACAGCGTATTAGAGACTTGACCGAACAAGCTGCAAACGGTACTTATGCATCAGCATCTTTAAAAGCTATCCACTCAGAAATTTATTCAAGACTTGATGAAATTAACCGTATTTCTGCTAACGCTGAATTTAACGGAATCAAACTTATGCAGTATATTGAAGATGGAAACCCAAAAGGTGTAGGGATGACCGGAAACGGTATTAATTTGCAGGTAGGTTTGTATTCAGATGCTGATAGTGTAATCAACCTTGATGTGTCTTTGTTTAAAAGTGCTTCTGTAAGTGGACTGTTTGGTAAAAGTCAAACAACAACTGTTGTTAATAGAACTACAAGAGGAGACAAAGATCCTGTTGAAGACTTAACTTTAGAACAAGTATTGAAAGGTGCCGGAACAACTACAATTGGCAATCTTGATACAGAAGACGAATTGAGGCAGTTTGCAGCTGCTTGCTGCGGTTTGTATTTCGAAAGTGCCGGTGAAGATACTGCTGCATCTAACAGCGAATACACATTGTTATCAGATAAAGCTTTAGACTGGGGTGCATCTGCAATGCTGGGATTTATTGATAATGCTATTGATGAAATCGCTTCAAGAGTTACAAGAATCGGTGCTGCTCAAAACCGTGTAAACTCTGCAATATCAGCAATCGAAGTTCAATCTCAGAACTTGACATCATCATTATCAACTCTTAGAGATACGGATGTTGCTGAAGAATCTTCAAATTACATTCAGGCTCAGATTTTACAGCAAGCTTCTGCATCACTGCTTGCAACTGCTAACCAATCTCCACAAATTGCTTTGAACTTAATTTAATAGGTGATTTGTATGAATAGAACTGGTTATCTTAGCTGGTTTGTTGGTTAGGGGTGTTGTTTAAATAGCGGAAACTTTTTAAAAGTTTCCGCTATTTTACTAATTTATTCTTAATATAATTTATGATATTATTCATTTTATGAAATTAATTGAAGATGAGCTTAATGCTGTAAATGAACAGCTGTCTAATATTTATATTGATAATAAAATTATTTTGCAATCGCTTAAAAGTTTTTTAACCGGCGGTTCAAAAAGAATTAGAACAACTGTTACAGCTTTGTATTTGAAATCAAATGAGTTAGAAGTTTCTGCTGATAGTATAAAAATAATGACAGCAGCAGAGCTTATACATAACGCGTCGCTTCTGCATGATGATGTAATTGACAGGACAAAACTCAGGCGCGGCAAATCTACTTTAGCAGAAGAATTTTCTCCTTATATATCTATTCTTGCAGGAGATTACCTGCTTTCTATTGCGACGGAATTGCTTATGCAAATTAATAACCCTAAGGTTTTAGAGATATTTTTAAACTGTACAAAACAAATGTGCAATTCTGAGATTAATCAATTTTTTCTAAGAGGTAAAGCTCCTGATTTAAAAGAGTATATTGAAATTTGCAGAGGTAAAACAGCAGCTTTGTTTGAAGCGCTTCTGGAAAGCTGCGCTCTTATTGAAGGAGCTCCAGCTCAAAAAGCTAAAGAATTTGCTGAACATTTTGGTATATTATTCCAGTTAAAAAATGATTTAGACTCAGCTTCTGCAAAAACAGATGCCGAGAATGAAATATTTACTCCAAAAGACTTTTTGGGTATTGAAAAAACTATTGATTTAATGGATAATTATCAAAGAAAACTGCAAGAGGCAGTTTGCAGTTTTCCTGACAATATTTATAAGAAGGGGATGGAGAGCCTGCTCTCGAAATTATGATGGATAAAGAAAAACTAAGAGCTAATATTAAAGAAACAATCGATACGATTGTATTTGTAGTTGTAGCGGTAATTTTGATAAGGTTTTTTATTGCCGAGCTCAGATGGATTCCGTCCGGTTCGATGAAACCTACGCTTATTGAAGGTGACAGAATTGTTGTAGAAAAGCTTACGAAATTTCCAAATCTTATAAAAACACATAACTTTGAGAATACTCCAAAGCGCGGTGATGTAATGATTTTTTATCCGCCATTTGTAAAACTTAAAACTGATCCTTGGCATGTGTTCAGCAGATTAACAGGATTTTTCTGTAAGGATACTGCTTATATAAAGCGTGTAATAGGGCTTCCGGGAGAAAAGCTTGAAATCAAGCAGGGAGAAAACGGAGCTTACAAAGTTTATATCAATGATAATCCTTTAAAAGAAGATTATATTATGAGCGAATATGATTTCCATAAATGCAAAGATAACATGTATTGCGGGCCTCTTGTTATACCTGAAGGGCATTATTTTATGATGGGTGATAACAGAGGAAATTCAATGGACAGCCGTTTTTGGGGTACTTTGCCGAAAGAACGTTTCATAGGACGCGCTGTGTTTATTTTCTGGCCGTTTAAACATTTGGATATCTTATAATCTCCACCTTGAGTTATAGAAATTTCTAACTTATTGAGAATTTATTTTTATTGAAATAGCGTTTAATATGGTAGTGTGAAGAAATAAAAAACTTCAAACAGCTATCACACAAGAGTTTTGCCTTGCTTCAGGCAGAGCTTCTGTTGTGTTAATCAAGGAAGAAAATTTAAGAAAAGGAGATCTATTTATGGCTTCAATCACTATCAACACAAACCTTGCGTCTTTAACTGCGCAAAGGAGTTTATCTGCGGCTACTTCAGGTATGAATACCGCAATGGAAAGATTGACAACAGGTTTTAAAATCAACTCAGGTAAAGATGATGCAGCAGGTTCTGCAGTATCTTGCTTGATGGAGGCTCAAATTTCAGGTTATGATGTAGCAGAATCAAATGCAACAATGGGCTTATCGCTTCTTGATACAGCAGAAGGCGTTTTGAATATTGTAAGCGAATATTTACAGCGTATCAGAGACCTGACCGAACAAGCTGCTAACGGTACTTATGGAACTTCATCTATGAATGCAATCAGGACAGAAGTTCAGCAGAGAATGGAAGAAATTAACCGTCTTTGTACAGTTATTGACTTTAACGGTATAAAATTGCTCGATGGTACCAGTGTTGCAGCAAAAACTAAAAATGGTGTAAATTTACAGGTAAGTAATAATTCCGGTAAAAATAATATTATTAACTTAAAATATACAATTTTTGAATCAACAACAATTACTGCATTATTAATGTCAGGAAACAAAAGCAGTGCTGCTTACGGAAAACAAGGACCAAATCAAGCATGGTATAAACGTAATGATGCTGAAACAAAAGCTCTAGAATGCAGGGTTGAACATAAAGAAGGAACTTCAACTGACGGAAGAAAATATAACTATAGTTCTGACGACTATGTAAATGTTAAAGAGTATAAATATGACTGGAAGGATACAAGAAAGCCTGAAACAAACTGCAGTTGTATAACAGCAATTTGTGATGCGGTTTACACCGATGATGCAACTGCTCGTGAATTCTTGCAATTTATCGATGATGCTATAGAAAACGTATCTGCAAGAACAGCTTTAATCGGTGCTTATATGAACCGTGTTGAATCTGCTGTTGATGCTATAGCTGTTCAGAAGGAGAATATTGTATCTGCTAATTCATCAATTAAGGACGCTGATGTAGCAACAGAATCTTCAAATTATATCAAATACCAGATTCTTCAGCAATCATCTGCAACATTGCTTTCAACTGCAAACCAAACTCCAAGTATTGCGTTGAACTTACTATAAGATTTTTCTTAAATAGTGATGAAGCCCCCGCTTAGCGGGGGCTTCATTTTTTTCAAAAAAAAGCTTGTGTAAAACACAAGCGGAAAAAGGGAAAAGGGATTTAGGGA
>CAPQCU010000010.1 GCA_948684385.1 uncultured bacterium | reverse complement strand
AAATACAGCAAACGGATAGAGAAAAATAGTTTCAATATCAAAAATTAAAAACACAATTGCGTAGTTAAAATATTTAATATCAAACTGAATCCACGCATCAGACAAAGGTTTTATCCCGCATTCATAAGTAGAATTTTTAACTGCAGATTTATTTTTGTACTGGCAAATGAACCCTGCGACAACCATCGCGATTGCGAACAGCGTCGAAAGTATTAAAAATACTGATAAACAAATTAGCTCTTTCACCAATTACACCCTCATAAATATTCTACCTGAAAATAATCGTATATAATAGCTATTATTATACAATGTTAAGATGAATTTCTATGAGACACTTGTTTAGGATTTTTGTAATGGTTTAATTCCCTGTTAACTTGTTATAATTATCCAGATAAGTCTGCGCCAGCTTCTCTTTACCAAGCTGTTTATAAATAAAAGCCAGATTGTAATGGAACTCCGGCACATCAGACTTAAACATAATTGCTTTATTCAAATTTGTTTTTGCTTTACCAAAATCTCCCAATTTCATATAAGTACACGCTAAGTTATAAAAAATATACGGGTTTTCTTTGTTCAAAGAAGCAGCTTTTTTGTAATTTTGAACCGCCATATTGTACTGTTCGTTTTCCGCGTAATTATTAGCAAGATTATAATAAGCTTTATAATATTTAGGATTTGCATTAATGGCTTTTTGATACATAAAAACAGCATTCTCTTTTTCGCCCTTATCCTCAAGCACATTACCCAAAATAAGCCAATCCTGCGCAGAGCGTTCTTTTTCGTCAATCTGCAAAATCAAATCCATAGTCTTTTGAAAATTGTTGTCACTATAAAACGCCGTTGCCTGTTTTGAAAGCTCTTCAGACGCAAAACATACACTACCTGCTAACAATAAAGCAATTAATAAAAATCTCCTCATAGTAAAATTATACTTCAATAGTTTTTAAATTTCTACCCGGCGTAAGATATATTGAAAATCATTTTTGTAAATGTTAAACTTAACTTGAAGAGAATTAGAGGAGTAATTTATGGTCTGTTTAACACAAAACAAAATTGACACTAAACTTGTATCAGAAGCCCTAAAAGTTTTAGGCAAAGATAATTTAGCTTTAATTATTCACGGCAGCAGTTTTCCGTCAAAAAATGGCGAAGACACAGGATTTGGAACATTTAACTCAGAATCCGGCCACGAAGTAATTGACTACGCTCACGGAATTTTTAATGCATTACAGCTCGGACCTGCAGGAAAAACCAAGAGTTCCGACTCATCACCTTACTGCGGAACAATTTTTTCCGGCAACCCTCTGTTTATTGACTTAAAACAATTAACAGAAAAAAAATGGGACAACATACTATCAAAAGAAACTTTTGATAAAGTTGTTGCAGGCAACCCTAAACAAAATCAAGGTAAAACAGCTTATTCATACATAACTAAAGCTCAGAATGAAGCATTAAAAGAAGCCTGGAAAAACTTTAAAGAAATCCACGGCGGACTTTTCGGCTCTTCTTTAAAGAAAGATTTTGAAAAATTCAAAAAAGAAAACAGCTTCTGGCTTGACAATGATGCTTTGTATGAAGCACTTTCTATTGAAAACGAAAGCGATTTCTGGTACGGATGGAAAAACAAAACAGATAAAAACTTGTTAAATCCTAAATCAGAAGATGAAAAGAAAGCTTACGCAGCAAGAATTGATGAAATTCAAAACAAATACGAAGACGAAATCGAGTTTTACAAATTCTGCCAATTTGTTTTGGAAGTACAAAACGAAGAAACAAAAAAATATGCGCTTTCAAAAGGCATAAAAATGATTGCAGACCGTCAGGTAGCTTTTTCTGACAGAGATGCTTGGGCTTATCAGTCATTATTCTTAGACGGCTGGTACCTTGGCTGCCCTCCTGATTATTTTTCAAAAGACGGTCAGGCATGGGGCTTCCCTGTAATGGATCCGGACAAAATGTTCAACGCTGACGGTTCTTTAGGTGAAGGCGGACAATTGATGAAAAACCTTTACAAAAAAATGTTTAAAGAAAATCCGGGCGGTGTTAGAATTGACCACATCGTAGGTTTAATCGACCCCTGGGTTTACAAAGCAGGTAAAAAACCGTTGCCGGAACAAGGAGCAGGCAGACTTTATTCTTCACCGGAACACTCTGAACTTTCAAGATACGCAATTGCCAGAAATGAAGATTTAGACTGGTCTTTAGAATCTGATAAAGAAAAAAGAGTTAAATCATTGTCTGATGAACAAGTTGCTTTGTACGGCAGATTGATTGAAAAAATTGTTATCGCTGCTGCAAAAGAGTGCGGACTTGATAAAAACGCAATCGTTTGTGAGGACTTAGGAACACTTACAAATCCGGTTGATGCAGTAATGAAAAAATACGAGCTTCAAGGTATGAGACTTACCCAGTTTGTAGTTCCGGAAAAACCTGAACACCCTTACAGATGTAAAAACATTGGCGAACACGTATGGAATATGGTCGGAACACACGATAACTTACCAATCTCATTCTGGGCAGAAAGCATGATAAATACTCACGAAGGTTATTTACACGCAAGAAACCTTGTTGAAGATTTGTTTGCTGAAGCTGAAAACAAAGACGACATCATTGTTAAATTAACTCAAGACAAAGATTATTTGAGATTTGTAAAACTTACAGAAATCTTCGCTTCAAAAGCAAGAAATGTTCAAATTTTCTTCACAGATTTCTTCCAGATTAACGATGTTTACAACAGACCTGGAACATCAGGAGACCAAAACTGGTCTTTGAGATTACCGAACAATTTCAAAGAACTTTGTCCGATTGATTTACACGCAATCTTGAAAGCAGCAATCATTGCACGCGGAAAAGATTTCGCTTCAAAACACGCAAGTTTGATTGAAAAATTAGGATAGGTTAAGACTTTAACAAGAGGGGCGGTTGAGTGAAACTCAACCGCCCCTTCTTGTTCCAATACATTTTTTGATGGATGTGCAAATTTCCGAATTCGGTTAGACAATTGAAAAAATAACAATGCTATTACTAGCATTTTCAATAGCTGTAATAGCACTGTATTTCAATAAATTATTGTAGGGATTAAAGGCACTTGACCAAAGTGCCACCCTGCTTCTTTATTATTTACGATTTTCTACATTTTGTCAAGATTTAAATAGAAAGGGCGGAAGCTTCGCTTCCGCCCATACAAGCTCTCTATTTAATATCTTCTACACACTTACTGTTTCAGACACTGCGTCTGCGCAGTCAGAACAAATCGTTTCATGTCCTGAAACTTCGCCGAGTTTTCTGAATTTCCAGCAGCGTTCACACTTTTCACCTTCTGCTTTTACGACCCAAACAGTAATTCCGCCTTCTGTGTATTCATTCAAAACATCCGAAGGAGCAGAGGCAGCAACACAAGCTTGAGAAGTGATAAAGATATCTGCTAAATCCTTTTCGTTTGATTTTAGAACATCCGCGAAATCAGATTTTACATAAACACCAACTTCAAGAGAGCTTCCGATTTTCTTTTCTGCTCTCAAAGGCTCAATTGCACGTGTTACAACTTCTCTGGTTTTCAGGATTTTTGCAAAATCCTCTTCAAGTTGTGAGTTGTTCCATTCATCTTTAAATTTTGGCCAATCAAGAAGAAGTGCACTTTCAACTTCACCACGCTGGATTTCCGGAGTATTCTGCCAGATATCCTCTGCCTGATGCGGCATTACAGGAGTCAAAATTCTCACAAGAACCTGCAGTGTTTCATACAAAACTGTCTGACAAGCGCGTCTTGAAAGCGATTTTTTACCTGCAGTATACAATCTGTCTTTTACAATATCAAGATAAAATGCGCTTAAATCAACGGCTGCAAAGTTTTGCAAACATTGGAAATATTTGTAAAATTCGTAATTATCGAATGCAACAGTTACTTCTTCCACAACTTTATTAAGTTTATGAAGCGCAAATTTATCAATCGGTTTTAAATCTTCGTATTTTACATAATCTTTCGCAGGGTCAAAATCAAAAATATTACCAAGTAAGAACCTCGCTGTATTTCTGGTTTTCTTAAAGATTTCTGCAAGCTGTTTAATGATGTTATCACCGATTTTTGTATCATTTCTGTAATCAACTGAAGCTGCCCAGAGTCTTAAGATATCAGCGCCGTAGTTTTTGATAATATCATCCGGTCTAATGTAGTTACCGAGAGACTTAGACATTTTTCTTCCGTCTTCACCGAACACAAAACCGTGAGTCAGAACTGATTTGTAAGGAGCTTTTCCTTGAACAGCCATTGATGTTAATAAAGAAGACTGGAACCAGCCTCTGTGCTGGTCAGAACCTTCCAAATACAAATCAACAGGAGTATGACCAAGTTCATCAGCGCGTTTTTCAACAACCGCTCTCCAGGTTACACCTGAATCGAACCAAACATCCATGATATCACGTTCCGGTTTAATATGTTTACCCCCGCATTTAGGACATACAAAGCCTTCAGGAAGAAGCTCTTCTACAGAGCGTTTTACCCAAGCGTCAGAACTTTCTTTTTCAAAAATCTTTGCAACATTTTCGATTGTTTCGTCAGTAACAATAACTTCTCCGCAATCTTCGCAGAAGAATACAGGGATAGGCACACCCCAGGCTCTTTGGCGCGAAATACACCAGTCTGTACGACCTGCAACCATGTTAGAAATTCTTGCTTCGCCGCTTGCCGGAATAAACTTCACATCTTTTATGGCGTTTAAAGTCTCTTCTCTAAATTTATCCACTTTTACAAACCATTGCGGAGTTGCTCTGTAAATTACAGGATTTTTACATCTCCAGCAGTGCGGATAAGAGTGGTTAATATCAGCCGCAGCAAGTAATGCGCCGCAGTTTTGGAGTTTTTCTATAACAATATTATTTCCTTTGTAATATGGAATTCCTTCTAAATCCTTATCGCCTACAATCTCTGTCCAGCAGCCTTTGCTATCAAGCGGAGAAAAGACTTCGATATTGTATCTGCAGCCGACTTCATAGTCTTCAAGACCGTGACCCGGAGCTGTGTGAACAGAACCTGTACCGGCATCAAGTGTAACGTGTTCACCAAGAATTATCGGTGATTTTCTGTCATACAAAGGATGTTTTGTATTCAAAAGTTCTAAATCAGCACCCTTAACCGTACCGATTACATTAATATCTTTTTCTTCCCAATTTACACCTTCTAAGAAAGAAGCCAGTAGTCCTTGAGCTACTACATATACATCCCCATTTACCCCCTCGAAAAATGTATAGTCAAACCTAGGGTGCATACTGATTGCCATGTTTGAAGGAATTGTCCAAGGAGTTGTTGTCCAGATAACAGCGTAAACATTCTTACTTGGCAGGTCAACCAACCCGCTGATTTTATTTACGGCCTCGTCATCAAACTTAAATCTTACATAGATTGAAGTTGAAGTATGGTCTGCATATTCAACTTCCGCTTCAGCAAGAGCAGTTTCGCAAGACGCACACCAGTAAACAGGTTTCAAACCTTTTTCAATGTATCCTTTTTTGTACATTTCACCGAAAACTCTAACCTGTTCAGCTTCAAACTCCGGATTAATTGTAAGATAAGGATTTTCCCAGTTTCCCCAAACTCCAAGGCGTTTAAACTCGGATTCCTGACCTTTCAAGTTTTTATGTGCAAATTCCCTGCATTTTGCTCTAAGTTCTGCCGGAGTCAAAGCTTCTCTGCCGCCTTTAATATTTTTTACAACAGCGTTTTCAATCGGAAGCCCGTGTCCGTCATAACCCGGAACATAAGGAGCGTAAAAACCTGACATAGATTTGTACTTTATAAGAATATCTTTCAAAATCTTATTCAAAGCCGTACCAACGTGAATTTTTTCAGAACTCAAATACGGAGGCCCGTCGTGAAGAATGAAGCTCTTTGATTTATCACGCTGAGCAAGGTTTTTCTCATAAACATTTACCCCCTCCCAAAACTTTTGGGTTTCAGGTTCTTTTTTTGTTGCGTTTGCCCTCATCTCTAATGTTGTTTTAGGCAGATTTAAAGTCTCTTTATATTCCATCTTTTACCTCATCTGTATTTTTATTGAAGTCATTATTAAAACTCACGTCTTTATTAATTTTTGTAAGTGTGTTAGTTTTCAAACTTTTCATTCTTATAAAATCGTTCATTTTTCCGTAATCAAAAGCGTTTTCCCATCTTGCAATCACAACTGTAGCTACACAGTTTCCGATTAAATTAACAGCTGTTCTTCCCATATCAAGAATCTGGTCAATGCCTAAAAGAACAGCGACCCCTACAATCGGGATATTAAAACTTGTAAGAGTTCCGGCTAAAACAATCAAAGACGCTCTTGGAACTCCGGCAACTCCTTTTGAAGTCAGCATTAAAGCGAACATAATTACGAGCTGCTGTTCAAGAGTTAAATTTATTCCGACAAGCTGGGTTGAAAAAAGCACTGCCATTGCAAGATAAAGCGTAGAGCCGTCAAGATTAAAAGTATATCCGGTTGGCATTACAAAACTTACAATAGATTTTGGCACACCAAATTTTTCCATAATAGACATTGCTTTAGGAAGCGCAGCTTCTGAGCTTGCTGTTGTGAAAGTTAAAAGCGCAGGCTCCTGAATAGCTTTAATCAGCCCTCTGACCGAAATCCCTACAATTTTGCAAGCTATGACAAGCACTAACGCAACAAAAACCGCAAGCGCTGTATACAAAGATAAAATTATTTTTCCGTAATTAAATAAAATTGCAATCCCGTTTGAACCTACCGTATAAGCGATTGCTCCGAATATACCCACAGGAGCGAAGAGCATAACATATTCGGTAAATTTAAACATAACTGATGCAACCGAGTTTAAAATATCAACAACCGGCTGCGCTTTTTTGCCAACTGCACAAATGGCAAGCGCAAAGAAAATACAAAAAACAACAATTTGCAGAAGATTACCGTCAGCCATTGCCTGAAAAATACTTGTCGGACAAAGGCTCAATAACAAATCTCCAAAAGATGTATGATGTGTGCTTGATGCCATTTCCACAATTCTTGTAAGCCCTGTGTTATCAGACGCAATATTCGACATCCCTTCACCGGGTTTAAACAAATTTGCAAAGCCTAAACCGATAAACAAAGCCAAAGTCGTAACAACTTCAAAATAAGCAATTGTTTTTATTCCTAATCTTCCAAGGCTTTTGACGTCACCGTGCCCTGCAATCCCGACAACAAGAGTTGCAAAAAGCAGAGGGGCGATAATCATTTTAACCATTCTCAAAAAGATTTCGGCAAGCACATGCATTTTGACAGCAAAAGCCGGAAACACCCAGCCAACAAGAACGCCGAGTATTAGCGCGATAAATATTGCAATTGTCAAACGTGATTGTTTCAAAATCTTTTCCCTTCAATAAACATTGTACTACAAACATGCAGCACTACATAAATATTTACAAAAAGCGCTAAAACATTGACACAATATCATGTTCGTCTTACGATTAAGTTACTTTAGTCGAAATTTTCTTGCCGGATTTGACGGCTAGAGGGATGACGTACCCGTCGCAAGACGGTTAGTCAAAAGGGGGTAAATAAACTCCAGTGAGTGTTAAAACTACCTGCTGAAAGTATTTATCCTAAATAGTAGAAAAGGTAAAAGGAGAAAATTATGCCTACAATGAACCAGCTTGTGCGTTCAGAACGTAAAAAGCTAAAAGACAAAACCAAATCGCCGGCTCTTATGGAATGTCCTCAAAGACGCGGCGTTTGTACAAGGGTTTACACTACAACCCCTAAAAAACCAAACTCAGCTTTGAGAAAAGTTGCCAGAGTTAGACTTACTAACGGATTTGAAGTTACTTCTTATATCCCGGGTATCGGACACAACCTCCAGGAACACAGTGTTGTTCTAATCAGAGGCGGCAGGGTTAAAGACCTTCCGGGTGTTAGATATCACATCGTACGTGGTACTTTAGATACAGCAGGTGTTGCTAACAGAACACAAAGCCGTTCTAAATATGGTGCTAAGAGAGCTAAAGGAGGTAAGAAATAATGTCTAGAAGATCTAAACCGGAAAGAAGAATTCCTTCAGCTGACCCTATTTATAACAGCGTTGACGTTTCTAAATTTATCAACAGAGTTATGAGACGCGGTAAAAAATCACTTGCTGAAAAAATATTCTATTTAACAATCACTAAGATTGAAGAAAGAACAAACGAAAAAGGCTTGGAAATTTTCCAAAAAGCTCTTACAAACGCTACTCCATTATTGGAAGTTAAAGCTAGACGTATCGGTGGTTCTACTTATCAGGTACCTATCGATGTTAAACCTGACAGAGGTTTCGCTCTTGCTTCTTCTTGGATTATTGCAGCAGCTAAAAACAGAGGCGGAAAATCATTCGTTGAAAAACTTACTAACGAATTAATCGATGCTTCTAACGGTAACGGCGCAGCTTGCAAAAAACGTGAAGACACCCACAGAATGGCAGAAGCTAACAAAGCGTTTGCTCACTACAGATATTAGGGGTAAATAATATTCAATCGGTATTTAACTATCGAGCGAATTTTTAAAAATAAGTGAAAAGCTCCGAAATTTCGGAGCTTTTTTTAATGACAAATTTTATTTTTACAAGTTTTTATCAGAATATAAAAATCGCATTCAACAATCAAAATTTTGAACACAAAAAAGTTCCAAGATACATATACCACTTTACAAACGAACACGCTTACAATTCAATGTTGAAAGACGGATTTATACGCACATCAGAAAACGACCCCTATATTAAAAAACAAGGAGTGCATTTTATTGAGCTTTCCAATTTTATGAAATTCTGGAAAGAACACAAAGACTGGGGAGAACCCGGAGAAACATTGCAAAAAAGCTTACTGAGAAATGTCGTACGATGGATACGCAGCTATTTTACAGAGAAAAACAATCTTGTCGTACTAAGAATTCCAACCGCCAGCCTTGATATTGATAAGCTAAAAATCAGAAGCCAGCATGAATTTTTCAAATTCAAATTCTCAGAACAACCATCTTGCAAAGCAAGCCCGCATCTTCAAGGCTTCACACCGGCAACAGAGTCTCGCAGATACAACAACCGCAAAGAAGCGATTGAATATATTTACCAGTCAAACATTCCTATTACTGCTGCAGAACGCATCGGACACCCTGTCAACATTCTTGACTTGAGAAAAAACCAGCACAATATCGACCTTGAAATCTTATCACGTGCTTTTGAAGGAAGCACTGAAAGCAAAGGTTTGGAAGTTTTTAGATAATATCGTCAACACTATCAACTATATCACGCTGTTCCCGCAAAATCACACCCAGCAAAGAACCTATTGATACAATTTCGTTTCCTTTGTCAAAATTGCTTTCGCAATATTTCTTGGCAATCTCCAGCAAATCAATACTTAACATGATTTTTTCTTCTATTGAAGTAACTTTTTCTAACATCTTTTCCATAATTAAATAATACAAAAAAATTTTTGCATTGTCAAGATGTTTTTGTAAATATATTAAAAATTGTTTAACAATTAATATTGGTTATTCCCGTTACTATTAAAGACATATTTAATTTATCAGCAAGCTCAATAATATCTTTACCGGCATAAGGAAGTATCACAAGGCTTATTCTGCCCTGAGCTGCTACGTTTATATCGTGGGCACTAACCGGCATATCAAAAGCAATCACAGCCTCTTTTGACATATCGCAGGAATAATCAAGTGCAAACTCGACCGAAGCTGACTGCAATCCTTGAGAAATTGCTGATGTTTTTAAGTCCTTTGCAACTACTATCGCACGCGAAGAAGCATGTTTTGCAATTTTCCACGCAAAAACAGCATCTTCTATTTGCTCAACCGTCGGTTTAGTTTTTGAAACAACTTTAAAAGAATCTTTGTTAAGCTCACTCAAATTCGGAGTCTCTGTCAAAGTTCCAAGAGGTGTAACTCTGATTTCATTTGATAAATACTTTTTGTAATCTTTTAGCGGTGTATTAATAGTTACATAAGCTATTTCGTATCTTTCAAGGTACTCAATCGCATTTTTTGTGAACTTCGGCGCAACAATCAAATTTGCAGGTTTAAGCATTCTGACAGCATCGCTGTCAACTTCAGCTGAAACAGTAACAACCGAGCTCATAAAATCCAGCGGATTGCTATCCATAACTTTAAGCATCGCTTCGTCGACAGATTTCCCGAGTGCAACTGCGCAAATACCTGATGGAGTTGTTGTCACAACTGCATTAACATCGAAGAACTCGCTCACAACATCAAGACCTTTAACGATTGTTAAAATTTCAAGATAAGAAAGTTTTCTGCTTGATTCATAATCAATAGTCTTTTCATTTCTTTCAAGACTTGCGCTCTGATGTGCATTTTCACCTGTTATTATTTCAAATTCTTCTAATTTCATTTTTCACCTTTTGGGCGGGCTTCATCCCGCTATATTACTAACTTATTGCATTCCTACAGGTGCTGTCGTTACCGGTATCGGTGCCAATTGCGGTTTTGGAAGCTCTGTTCTTTCTGACTTAACTTCAACTTTAGGTGCTTCTTTTTTCTTCATTGGTGTTAAAACCTCTGTAGGTTTAACAACCGGCAATTGCACAGGAGTTTTAACCTCAGCATCCTGTTCTTCCGGAGAAGTACTATCTTCCTGTTTTTTATCTTCCTCAGAATCTTTATTAGCATCTCCCTGCGGAATAACTGAAACATTTGAAGCTTTAAACGGCCTCAACTCAACTTCCGGATATTCAAAGTCTGAATTTCCGTAAGGAGCAGTTGCAACAAGCATTACGTCTTTCCAGATTAATGCAGGGATTGTACCGCCTGTTATACCGCCCATCTGGGAATTATCATCATTACCTACCCATACACCTGTTACAATGTCAGGGGTAAAACCGATGAAGTAAGCATCTTTACTATCATCCGTTGTTCCGGTTTTACCGGCTGCAGGTTTTCCAATGTTTGCTGCACGCCCCGTACCATTCGTAATAACAGTTTTCATAATAGCAGTCATTGTTGCAGCGGTATTTATGTTTAAAACTTTATTCGAACGTGCTTTTTTAGCCTCATACAAAATCGTACCGCGGGAAGACTCTATTCTTTCAATTGCAAAAGGTTCAACTTTGAACCCGCCGTTTGCAAACACCCCGTAAGCCCTTGTCATTTCAAACAATTTTACACTGTTTGAACCTAGAGAAATCGTATAGTCATATGGAATAGGAGTTGTTATACCCATAACTCTTGCAAGCTGGATTACAGGCCTTACACCGATTGCATCCATTAATCTTGCAGTACATACATTTGAAGACACCATCAAAGCCGTGTACAAAGGAATAGGACCTCTATATTTATTACCGTAATTTCTTGGCGCCCAGCTGCCGGCTTTAAACGGTAAATCATCAATCATATCATTAGGAGAATACCCTTTTTCTATAGCAGCAGTATAAATAAACGGCTTAAATGCTGAGCCGGACGGTCTTGCAGACTGGGAAACCCTGTCATACTGGCTTTTTGTATAATCTTTTCCGCCGGCATAAACAAGAATTCTGCCGTTAATCGGGCTGAATGAAAATACTGCAGCCTGATTTTTGTCACGTGTTAAACCCCACGCCTTAAGGTTTTTCAAAATAGCTTCATTAGCTTTTACCTGAGCTTTATAATCAAGGGTAGTAATAACTTTGTAACCGCCGTTTACGATTTCATCTTCCGTAAATCCGAGTTTATACATTTCTTTCATAACATAATCACAGAAGTACGGAGCTTTATTAGTAGCGTACATCATTGGCATTGTAGAAAGGTTTATCGGCGCTTTTTTTGCATTTTCGTAAGTTGCTTTATCAATGTATTTCATCTTATACATCCTCAAAAGAACCTGATTTCTGCGTTTCTCTGCAAGTTTTTTATTATTATACGGAGAATAAACAGAAGGTGCCTGAGGAAGCCCCGCAATCAAAGCCATTTCAGGAAGTGTCAATTGATTAAGATTTTTGTTAAAATAAATCCTTGCAGCTCCTTTAACGCCATAAGCACCTGAGCCCAGATAAACATTGTTCAAATACATTTCAAGAATTTTGTCTTTGGAAATAGTTTTCTCTATTTGTGCTGCAACCTGAAGCTCTTTAATTTTTCTTGTAAAAGTCTTTTCATTAGACAAGAAAAGTATTCTTGAAAGCTGCTGTGTAATAGTACTTGCGCCCTGAACAACATGACCGGCAAGAATGTTAGCAACCATAGAACGACCAAGTCCGACCAAATCATAGCCCGGATGTTTATAAAAGTTTTTGTCTTCTGTTGCTATCAAAGCTTTGACAAGAGTATCCGGAACTTCTTTTAATTCAACATTTGAGTAAGTATAAGCAGCAAATGTTTTTATAACTTCGCCGTCACTTGCGCAGAAAGTTGTAACAATATTTGGTTTTAATGAATTCAAATTTTTAATCGGAGGTAACGACATTAAATATAGCTTTAGCGCTATCATGCCTGCTAACCCTACACCGACGGCAAAAACTATTAGTGCAGCAAATAAGCGCAAAACAGGGTTTTCAATATTTCTGCGTTTTGAACTTTTCTTTTTATTCTTTGGAACATAATTTGACATTAATATAATCCTTTTATTGATTTTATCTCTCAATCCAGATACTATGTTAATATTCTACCAAATAAATATTATAAGGGTGCGTTTTAAGAAATAATGTTAAGTTTTTTTAATATTCTCAAGAATGAATTTCTTTCATATTTTGTTCCCGAGAAAATGGAATACAAAATCACGGGCGAGTGTTTAAAATGCGGAAAATGCTGCCGTTACATGTACAGCTTTGATACTTATACAACAACAGATTTTAAAATCATGCAATTCCTCTTTCCGGCATATAAGAGGTTTTATATCCGCGGAAAAGACGAAGAAGGAAACCTTATTTTTGCTTGCAAATATGTAACAGAAGAAGGTTTGTGTTCTGTTTATGATAAACGTTTAAAAATGTGCAGAAACTATCCGGCAAAAAAGATTTTCTATCCCGGTAAACTTCACGAAGGATGCGGCTACAAAGTTGAAGACAAGAGTTTTGAGAACTATCTAAAAAAATCCAAGTAAAAAACTTTTGTCTACGTCAGGAATATAAGCGCATTCAAAATCAACAAGAAAAGTTTCATCTTTAATTTTGCATGCCTGTTCGGTACGCCAATCATCGAGAAGATACCCCTTGTCCATAATCCTTTTTCCTAAATCATGCAGCTCATCTTTTGTAACCGGTTCGCCTTTATCTCTTATATACCAGCCGCAGTTTTGACTGTCGGCATAAGTTTCCATCTTTTTCACGGGTAAATCAAAGTCTTCAAAATTTCTCTGCTCAAAACAATCCAGATTTGTCGATATAGAAAGAACTTCGTTATTATCAAGCTCGAGCGCAGTTGTGTTTTCACCTGCTCCGATTATTCCGAATACAGTTCGTTTAGAAAAAATATTTTCCGGAACTTTTTTCAAAATATCTCTTAAACGCGTCACATCCAGTATATCAATAGTTGAAAAGAAACCCTGAGCTTCATTTTTCATGATTGCGTTAATCAAATATTTGACTCCGGATACAAACGGACGGGGTTCATCAAGCATTGCTGTTGCATTATTATAAAATGTAACATTTTGCCTGCGGACAACAGGCTCAAGTTTTTTAACAAGAATCGCTTTGAATGCAGGTTGATATTGATTTTGATTGCTTGGTGAAATATTCATTATATTAGCATTAAAACTGCTAAAAAAATTTTTTGCGTCAAAAAATATCCCGGAAATGGATTGTCTTGCTCGCTCGCGTTTAACGGGTCTATGACTTGTGGTGGTTCTCATCCATTTACATTCCAACTGCAACAAAAAGCACGGCATTACCGTGCTTTTTGTATAATTATTGTAAAAACTCCCGGAAATGGATTCGAACCACTGTTGGAAGAGCCAGAATCTTCAGTCCTGCCGCTAGACGATCCGGGAATATTTTTACCAGATTTGCCAGAACATCTTCTGATTGTTATTCGGTATTGCAGATTCGGAATACATTTTGCGAACTTTTTCCGGTTTCTTATCGTTTACCTTTGTTTCTTCTGCTTCAGAAGGCTGTTCTTCGTTATTATTAACTACATTAGTTACGTCTTTTTGAGCAGGATCATTATAATCTTCAACTTTTTGAAGAGTTTTTGCTCCCGGGTCTTTACCTAAAAAGTGCATTCTGCCCAGCTCATCTGTATAAATAGTTGAGTGCGCAAATGCTTGTGCAGTAAGTCCTACTACTGCCATCAAACCTAATGAAATCAAAATTTTCTTTTGCATAACTTTGTTCTCCATAAGCTTTTGTATCAATATTATAATACAAAAAATTATAAAGCAACAACTTATCTTAATATCACTTAACTTTTATTTCATTAGTTATATCTTTACCGCCATACAGAAGTACGCTTTTTGCAAAAACATAGTCGTAATTATCTGCCTGAGCTTTTTTTGCAATTTCATCTTTTATATTTTTTTCGATTGCATTCAAACGATTTGAATAATCTTTATCCAGTGCAGCTTTTTTATCATTGAACTCATTTGTGTATTTTTCCTCTAACTGCAAAATTTTTGATGCATCATTCTCTTTTGAGATTGCACTCCTTGCGTTTACAATAACTTTATTAAGCTCTTCCATTTTCTTAGCATGCTCTTGTTTTAGCTGTCTGACCTGAGAAGAGTTACTAACAATTTTCTGTAAATCCACAACTGCAATATTGTCTTCTGCCCAAACACAGCCCGTTACCATCACTAAACCAAAAATTAAAAACATTTTTTTCATAATAAACCTCACTTCTTCAATAGTTATCTTCCATTTTGTCAGAAAAAAACATTCGCCGGTTGGAGAAATTTTAATTGAAATCATTCTCTATTTAAACTAAAATATTAGTATGTTCAGAATTCTATTAATAATATTTTTAATGTTCATAAATTTTCTCCCTTCTCTTGCAGAAGAAGAGAAAGTAAAAGAAACATACAAACTTCAAGGTCAGGTTGAGTATGATGACAATCCGGTTGAGACGATTTATCTTGATGAAAACATTGAAAAACCAAAAGTAAACATTCCTCAGCGTTCAGTCACCATTCCGATTAAAATGTTAAATATAACTTCAAACACCAACACACCCAGGAGCGCCCTCGCAAGGGCAGCAATAACAAGAAATGCTTTGAAAGATATTCTTCCTTTAAGCGGAAGCTTAACTGAAAGCACACATGGCTTTACTTACGGAACTATCTGGGATGAAGAGATTTCGTACTCGCAAATAGAGTCTTCTACCGGAGTTTTTGTGAGGTATGATTTCCCAAAGTTTTTTTCTCTTAACACAACAATAAGACAGAATGCCTCTCAAGATGTAGGTTCTCAGTACGCTACCGCAAGAGTAACACCAGAATGGCATATTACTGACAGGCTGACTTTAAAAGACAGCTTTACAAATTATGTTAACCTGCCTAAAAACAAAAACGAAATTACACTCGTTTACAGCCCTGCTTTAAAAAAATATGCAGAATCTTTAAAATTTGAACTCGGGCTTGCCGAGTCTTATTATTCCAGCGGAAAAAGAAGTACTGCTGTAAGTTTTTCTACAGGATTTAAGTTGTAATTATCCCGGAATTTTTATATAATTGATTTATGATTAGATACAAACAAGAACAGAGAAAGCAAAAACGAGTCATTAACAGGGTCAAAAAAGCTGAAGCCAAGAAGAAAAAATCATCTGCTTCAAACGGTTTTTATTACTCTTTTTTAACAGTAATACTGCTCCTCTGCCTTATCCAAATCACCATAAGTGCTGTTTTGAATATTTCAAAAATAGTTTCTTACAAAGCTAAAATTGTCCAGATAACAAAAACCAGAAACTCGGCAAAAGCACTTAACGAGCAGCTGCAAGACAACATTAAAAACTTTTCAAATGTTACAGGCTTAGAAGCAATCGCTAGAAACAACTTAAAAATGTCCGGAGAAGACGAAGTTCTGGTAATTATTAATACAAAACCGGAAGACGAAAAAGATGTTGCAGATCCGATTGCAAAACTGATGAGATTTATAAAACATGATTAAAAATTTATTGCAGGAAGGCTTTATATTAAAACAAAGAGGACACTACAAAAAAGCTATTGAAGTGTTTTATAAGGCTCTGGAAGAAGATAATACAAGCTCGGAGCTGCTTCTGGAAATCGCTGAGCTTTATTACAAATTAGGAGACGAAGAACGTACCTTAAGCTACATTGGACAAGTTTTGGACAATGCACCTGAACATATTAATGCCTTAAAACTACTTAAACAAATTTTTGTCGACAAAGAAGCTTTTCAGGAAGCCGAACAAACTGCAAAAAACATTTATTGCATCTCAAACAGCGACAAAGATTTAGCAGAGATTTTCAAACTTTTGAACTTGCAGGGGAAATTTGAAGAAATTTTTGAATACAATATAAAGAGCGAAAACACAGCAGTTATTTTAGAACAGGCAAAAGCTCTTTACCGCAGGCAGGATTTTACAAAAGCAGAAGAGCTCGCTGAAAAGCTTTACTCCAAGAGTCCTGAAAATCAGGAAGTTTTGCTGCTTCTGGGTCAAATTTACTACGCCCTGAATAAGAAAGATAAATGTATTGCTCTCGTTCAAAAGCTTTCCGATAACAGCGAGAATGCAGAGCTTTTAAATTTCTGCGGGCTTATAGAAGATTATCAGGGCAATTATAAAAAAGCTTGCAAGCATTTGCTAAAAGCGATTAAGCTTGAACCTTGCAACGACAAATATCATTATAATTTAGCAAATATGTACTTTAAACAGGGTGACACTGCTTTTGCTAAAAAATACTATAATATTGCAATTTCTCTAAACCCGCAAAATACAAATTATCATTTTGCTTTAGCAAATCTTTATTACTCGGAGAAACATTATAAACGTGCATTAGAAGAGCTTCCTGATAACTTATTTGAAGCAAACCTTTTAAAAATAATTATTCTCTATGATACAGGGTACCTTGCCCTTGCAAAACAGGAGCTTAGCAGGCTGCTTCAACAATGCCCTGACAGCCATATTTTGCAGGAATACACAGAAAGGATTAATCAGGAGCTGGGGCTTAGCTAAAAAATTCTGTAGAGCGGAATTTTTTGTAAAAAACCTCCAGCCGTTCTTTATCTTCTAAGTACCAGTATCCTATTAGAACTTCGAAAGCTGTTGAAGGTCTGTAAATATTTTGAATTGAGCGCCTTCCTACAGGAATAGGAAGATTTCTGGCTCTTCTTGCAAGCTCGTGTTCTTCTTCTGTTAAATCATCAGAAATAAAATTCAGCATATCAGCCTGAAATCCTGCATTAACCCTGTCTGTTGTCATTTTATGTAACATCTTGGAGCTTGAAGTTTTTAAAATCACGTATTCACGCACAAAGATTTCCCAAACAGCGTCGCCTAAATGTGCATAGTTTCTTAGCGATAGTTCTTCCATCAACACCTCTTTCAGCGTTACATATCTTAATAGTTAAGCAATTTTTCATTTCTATTATCTTTTATACATTATAGTGTAAAAAAGGTGAAGTGAAAATGAACAAAATTAATTTCTTTGCAAATGTAAATACTTATGCGTCTCAAAATTTTAAAATCAAAGACAATAATACACCAGAAGAGCTGCCAGAGAATTTGCAAAGAGATTTAAACAAAATGTCTGTACTTGGAAAAAGTCAAATACAGTTTAAAGGTAAGTCTTTTAAACTTAATAAAGACGATTTATTATTTGCAGGAAGTATAGCAGCAGCATTCGGGCTGTCAGCTGATATTTTGAATAAAGTTAAAGACACAATCGCAAATTTTTTACAAAGCAACAATTACACTTCTATGAGCGATATTGGCGGCGAAGAAAATATGGATCTTCAATGTGATTTAACAGAAAAAATTAACGATATTATTGATTTAGACGATGAAAATTATGAAATTCTTGTTAATAAAATTGTCGACAGGTGCGATTCTGAATTCGGATACGACCCAGACTTCTCTGAAACAGACAATTTTGAACAAAGCATAAAAAATACCATAAAAAAAAGCAAAGAGAACGACGAAAAATTCATCCAATCTTTAATTCTTACATTCGAACTAAATCCTGAAGAACAGCAAAATTTGAGAAACATAATCAGCGATGCATTAAAAGAACACAACCTGCCTTCTCTAAAAGCTCTCACAAGAGACATCTCATTCAAGATAACCGATGAAATACTGGATAAAATCACCGAAAGTTTAAACCTTTCTTTAGGACAGGAAGGATTATTAACTGCCGAGCTCGAAAGGCGTATTGCATTTGATGATACTCAATATACACCTAAAATTAACCCGCTTGACAGAAATATAGAAAAATCTATAAAAGAAGCTGCAGCTATAAATAAAATAACCTCTAAATATGATATTGCACCTTTTGATACAGATAGGTTAATTGTTGCACTGAAAAATGATGCTTACAAAAACGGGTTTACAAGCATTTTTGATTTATTTAACGGTCAGAATATAGAAAATTATACAGAAACAAATAGCGTTTTATCATCCCGTGATTTTGAACAGGTGAAAACAGATTTATTAATAGACTTTCACATTACAGCAAAAAATCAGACAAATATTTATAATCAAATGGAAAAAGAAAGCCATGAAAGGGCTTTACAGTACCTCAAAAACTGTGCTATTATATGCATTCTGGACGATACTTTTAACTTCTCACAAGCAGATTTACAAAAACTGCAAGCATATTTTAAAGCAGTAAAACCGGATTTAAAAACAGAAAACAATATCTGGAAAACAGCTTATGAGATTTCTGAAATATTTAAGATTTCGGGCACAGAAACAGCTAAATTAATCAAAAAAGCCTGCGAAATTTCGGAAGAAGAGCTTCAAGATTACAATATTAAATATGCTTACAAGCTTATTGATAAGAAATAATATCACGCACAATCCGGCTTGCCATCATTATTCCAGCAGTTGAAGCCACAAACGGGGTTGAAGAAGGAATTATTTTATTAAACTGGATTTCTTCTCCGCTTTGAGTTGTAATGTTTTCAACTTCTGTAATCTTCTCCTGCACAAAAGGCTTTTCGTCACTTGTAACAACAGTTATTCCTTTTTCTATCCCGCGTTTTTTCAACTGATAAATAACCTGAGAAACAAACGGCGCTTTCTTATCATGGATTTCGGAAATATCAGATACATAAAGCTTCTCCGGATTTATTCGGTTTCCTGCTCCCATTGAAGAAATCACAGGAATATTTTTTTCTACACATGTTGATAATAAATTAACCTTCGAGCGCATTGTATCTATTGCATCCGCTACATAATCAACTTTTGAAAAATCAAAATCTTCAACAAAAAAATCACTTACAAGATTAAGTTTAATATCCGGATTAATATCTTTCAACCGTTTTTCAAACAGCTCTGTTTTAAGCATTCCGACAGTCGAATGCGCTGCAATAATCTGGCGGTTAATATTTGTTTTTGAAACCTTATCAAAATCAACAAGCGTAAGTTCACCGGCTCCGCTTCTGGCTAAAGTTTCCGCGCAAAAGCCGCCGACTCCGCCTAATCCGAACACACATACATGCGAGCTTAAAATCTTGTTCTGGGCTTCTTCTCCCCAGTACAAAACATTTCTTGCAAAAATTTCATTCATGCTATTTGATGATACCAAATCCTAAAAGAAATACGCAAACAATAAATACCGCAGCAACAATACCGGTCAGTTTATTTAATCCTTTTTCGGCACTCTTTTGTGAAGAAAATACCTGAGCTGCGTTTCCAATCCCCGCGATACCGTCGCCTTTAGGTGAATGCATAAGTATTAAAACAATTAGCAATGCTGCTGATAGAACTTGTAATATCCAGAAAAATGTTAACATTTTGTCTCCTTTTTAATGAAGTGTGCTCTTTTTGAGTTGAGCTTAATATTATCAAAAGTATAAAGTCTTGCCGGTCTTTTAGAAGATGATTTTGAAAACTCGTTAAGCTCTCTTAAGCCATCAGTTGTAATAACTTTCTTTCTAAAATTACGCTTATCAAGTTTCTTTTCCATAATCATTTCATAAGCTTTTTGCATTTCTGTCAGAGTGAATTTTTCATTCAGAAGCTGATAAGCAACCGGACACATTTCAAGACGTTCTCTTGTACGTTTAAGAGAATATTGAATAATTTCTTTGTGGTCAAACGCAAGCGGAGGCAGGTCAGAGACCTTATGCCACGCAAGTTCTGCAGTTGTCACAACATCAAAATCTTCTGCTCTGATAAGCGCAAAATAAGCACACGTAATAACTCTTGAAACAGGGTGTCTTAGAGGGTCACCGAAGGTATAAAGCTGTTCTAAGTAAATATTATCAACATTTGTTTTTTCTTTCAAAACTCTCATTGCCGCTTCATCAAGGTTTTCAGACATTCGAACATATCCGCCGGGAATTGCCCATTTATCTTTGAACGGTTCGTTGTTACGTTTTACAAGAAGAGCCTGTAAAGCATCATCTTTTATTGTCAGAATAACAATGTCGACCGTGATTTCATGAGTTTTGATTTCGTTAAACATTTTATTTACCTTTTTTATACCCTCAAAAATAATTGTATAATAAAAATGTATTAATGTAACGATTTACGAGTGTTTTTGTTACATTTTTTATACGATTCGATTAATGCAATATGAACAGCAGTGAGAAATGCCGAAATATACGCAAACGGCTTATGCGTTTTTCTGAAACTTTTATTCTTGCTTACCCCGCTCAAAACAGCAATCCCGAGAGCTGCTGTAGCAGAATATCCGGTTGTTTTCGGCGTTACATAACTTTTGATTGAATCAACTTTCATACCTGAAAAATAACACAAAATTTTTACCACAACAATATCCCGTAAGGTGAAAATCGTTTATCATTTTTCAAATTAGGGTTACGTTTCAAAAACTCTTTCAAAATCTTTCTTGCTTTCAAATACTCATAATCTTTAATATAAATATTTGCGAGTCTCAATGTGTATTCAGGATTATCCGGAGAAAGGTTAATTAAATAATTATACTCATTTATCGCGCCATTTTTGTCTGTTTTCACTAAGATTTCAGCTTTGAGCGAATGAATCTCTTCGCAGTCTTTAATCTCGCGTGCTTTTTCCAGATAATCAAGCGCCATTTCCTTATGGTCAATATAAAAATAACAAACCGCAAGATTATAATAAACAATGTATTGCATATCATAAGTATCAGCGAGTCTCAAAGCTTTTTCCAAATGCCTGATAGCTTCAGGATATCGTTTTTCAGCTGCAAGGCTCTCTGCCATATCAATGTAACCGGAAGGCAATGTAGGCGCGTGATAAATGTAGTTTTTCGCTTCACGTACTTTTGAAACATTAACCTCTTCATCATCACCCAATACCAGATAAGGAACATACTCGCTCTTAAGCTCGTCCGAGTTAGTAACATCAGGTTTAATCTTATACAAAAGCTTCAAAGTACTTTTATCAGCCTCAGTAAGTTCAGCCCGCGTATCGTTTACCAGAGTATTATTATCTTTTGCCAGATACATAATATCTTCTTTATCAAAGCTATGCCCCATAAAACCTAAAGCGTGAAAAATTTCATGTAAAGCCGTGTTATAAATCTGGTTTTTCGTAAAATTTTGTCCTTCAGGGTCTTGAACGAAGAAATTTATATCCATTCTCTGAAGAGTGCTGCCGGAGATTTGAGGTACTGTATATGCAACAACATATTTTCGCCCGAACTCCATATTTTTATTTTTGTTATTTTTAAAAGTTATTATAATATTTGAGTTATTATCACTCTCGCTAAATAAAACTGCTCCGACTTTTTCCCATTCAGAAAAAGCTTTTCGGATTTCTGCTTTGTACTCTGGCTGAGCAGAATTTGCAAAAGAATAAGTGACCGGAAATTTATTCCATCTTACAATCTGCCGGTTATGCGGAGCCTGCTTAATATAATTCAAAGGGTATTGGTTATGAATTTCTCTCTTAAGCTCATACAAAAAGCTCTGTGCCTTACCGGAAGCCACGTCCTGAACCTTTCCCTGAGCAAAGTTAACCAGTTTTTCCTGCGCTTCAATCGTCAAAGGCGAGTTAATAATTGAGTTAACATAAATATCACGTGCGCTTTTCTCACCGCGTTCAAAAGATTTTTCATAAAAATCTTGAGCCTTAGCAACATTATTATGTTTGTAATAATAGTTTCCGATTCCTGCAAAAATCGCACCGGAATTATTGCGGATATAAAGCGAGAGAGTGAGCAGAATAAGAAGCAGAGAATAGATGATTATTCTATTCTTCATGCTGTCCATCCTCCGGGTCGTCTTTTACACCTTTTACAACATTCTTACCAGCCTGTTGTTCATCCTCCGGATTATCTTTAACGCCTTTGTCTATGTTCAAAGTTTTTACCAGAGCTCTCACATCGCCTTTGAGTTTAAAATACTCCGCAAACTTCGGCGTAGTCTTGATATTAAACGAACGCCCGTTTTTGTCCTTGTGACGGGATATCAAACCTTTTTCAAGCAGCTCGGCTACATGCTCATAAGCATTAGACCCGCGCAAATCCTTCAACAAAGACTGACGAATAGGCTCTTTTAAAGCAATTACTGTAAGAGTTTTTAAAACCGGAGGTTTTAACTCAACAGGACAAAGCTTTTCAACAATATCAAGATGTTCTTCTTTTACCTGCAAAATATATCCGTTCTCGTCATCAATTTCCAGAGCTCCGTCACGGGAAGCATAATCCATAATAAGCTCAAGAAGCGCTTCTTCAACAACTTCCGGCTCTTCTCCGAGGATTTCTGCAATATCTTTAATCTGGAGCACTTTTGCAGTTACGAATAAAACGGCTTCAATTCTGGATTTCAACAGTTCCATCAGGCTCTTACCTCTTCATTGCTGACTAAAACACTCTTTGCATTTTCAACGGCATCAAAAATATTATCTTCTTGAGGCTTTTCATATTTTACAACGTACAAATCGCCGTAAAACTCATCCTGAACAAGGTCATAATCACTTTCAACAGTCAAAAACAAAAGCGAAATATATGCGTTAATCTTATCCATTCCAAGCAGAGTAAGTTCGTTTAACTCTATTCTATCCTGTCTGTTAAGGATTTCACAAAGATTAGCTTTTAGCCTCTGCACGCCGTTTTCGATATACTCGTCATGCGCAAGATTAATAATATCATCAGGAGAAAGCTTCGCATAATTCTGAACACGCCTTTTTGCACGCTCATGAGCATTCTTTAAAGACTGCTTCTTATCAAGCATTTCATAAAATTCTAACTGCCTGATTAAATCTCGCAAAGTCACAACACGATTGTGATTAAGCCTTACACTTGTTCTTCTTTGGAGAACTTCATCAATCGAGATTACATTATTTGTCGGAATGTACTCTTCTTCATAATCCAAAGGCATTTCATCATCATAATTAAACTCATCTTCGTGCTGAGGTTCAAAATCAAGCACATCAATACCTTCAAGCACATTTGATTTAAGTTTCAAAAGAATTGCAGCAAACAAAAGCGTTCTGCCGGTAAGTCTAAGATTTTGCGCTTTTGATTGAAACAGGTGCATCAAATACTTGTCTGTAACTTCGACAATATCAACATTCCACGGGTCAATCTTACCGGACTTTGCCATATTGACAAGAATCTCAATACCGTCAACCTCGGCTGATTGTATCGTTTCGGAATTTATACCCATTCCCTGTTTCATATTTTCTATATTATTTACTGCCATATTCCTATTTTACTAACTCTTTTCCTCTTAGAACTCCTTCAAATTACGGATTAATCCCTTAGCTTAACTCCCGTAACTTTCGAAATTCCTTTTTCTTTCTGCGTAACCCCGATTGTGCGGTTTGCAGACTCAATCATCGGCTTTCTGTGAGAAACAACAATAAACTGTGTTGTCTCTGCCTGCGACTGAACAATATGCGCAAGCTTTTCAACATTAATTCCATCCAAACTCGCATCAACTTCATCAAACGCATAGAAAGGAGCTGGCATATATTTTTGAATAGCAAACACAAAAGATAAAGCCGTTAAAGCTTTCTCACCGCCTGACATACCGGCAAGACGCTGTTTTTTCTTGTCTCGCGGCTGCGCTTCAATATCAAGCCCGCCGTCAAACGGTTTTTCTTCGTTTTCTAAAATCAAAGTACCTTCACCATCAGAAAGCCTGTGGAAAATATCTTTGAAATTCTCATTAATCACATTGTAAGTCTTGAGGAAAGTCTCTTTCTTCAAATCCTCATAACCCCTCATTCTTTCTAAAATCTGTTCACGTTCATGACTCAATGTTTCAATCTGACCCTGAAGTTCCTGCTGGCGCGCTGAAACCTTTTCAAAATCTTCTAAAGCTTTCATGTTAACAGCGCCCAGCTCGTCCATTCTTCGCTGCAGTCTTTGAATTCTTGAAGTAATCTCTTCAATCGACATCTCTACAGGTGTCAACTCACTTACATTTACTCCCGCTTCTGTCAGAATATTTTTTGTTTCTTCTAATTGCGGTTCCAACTCACGTCTGCGAGCTTTGAACGATTCTATCTGTTCCGCAATTTTTTCTATATCAGAAGCTTTTAAATTTTTCTGTGTCTCAATATCAATTAAGTCTTTGTTAATATCATCACGTTGTTTAAGAAGCTCGCCGAGCTTATCTGTAATTTCTTTTATCTGAACTTCCAAAACTTCAAGCTGCCCGTTTAAGCCCTTAATCTCTTCCTCAAACCTTGCTTTATCAAGCGCCAAATCCCGATTTACGCCTAAGGTACGCTGAATTGTATCATTATGAGTATTGATTGTTGTCTTAAAGAAATCAATCTGCTGATGAAGCCCGTCAATATCATTATTTGCTGCTGCCATGTTTTTTTCGTAACGCTTTATCTCAGCTTCAACTCCGGCAGTTTTTTCTTTCAAATCTTTTAAATCGGCATCATTCATCAATTTTTCAACTTCTGAAATCGAAGTTTGAATGTCAGTCATTTTTTCAGAAATTTCAATATGCTCTTCTTCAATTTTATCTAAATATTTTTCAATTTTTGAAATTTCCGGCTCTGTTATTTTCAAAAATTCCAACTTTTCATCAATATTTTTCTGATTATTAGAAAAACTTGTTTCTAAATTTGTCAACTCCATTTTCGCTTTATTGAATTCTGTAGTAGAAGCAGAATACTTTCCTCTGACATCTTCCATCTTAGCTTCTAAAGAAGCGCGTTTTGAAACAAGAGCAGAATATTTAGTCTCCATTTCTTTTAATCTTGAGCGGAAAGTCTCGATTTCGCTATCAGAATTCTGCGCAAACTTAAGCCCTGTTTTACGTACAGCACCACCGGTAATTGAACCCGATTTTTCAAACAAATCACCGGAAAGTGTTA
The DNA here is from genome assembly GCA_948684385.1 of uncultured bacterium. Classification (GTDB taxonomy): domain Bacteria; phylum Cyanobacteriota; class Vampirovibrionia; order Gastranaerophilales; family Gastranaerophilaceae; genus CAG-196. The sequence continues at coordinate 46,592 of CAPQCU010000010.1, read as the reverse complement.
CCATTCTGTATTTGCCGATTAACTTGTTAGCAACGCTTCTGTCTTCGACAACAAGAGTTTCGCCGACTGCGTAATAAAATGCATTCAAATACTCATCGTCAAAATCAATCAGGTTAATTGCAAAATCAATTACACCTTTTTCTTTTGGTAAGTTGAGGCTTCTCGGGCATTTTACAATTTTGTTTAACGGAACAAAAGTCGCCCTTCCGGCATTTGAAGACTTCAAAAGCTCAATACAAGTTGAAGCGACGTGTTCGTCGTCTACAACAATATGCGCCATTCTTCCGCCAACAGCGATTTCCATTGCAGTTGAATACTCTTCGTCCACCTGTCCGAGCTTCATAAGAGGTGCGTGAACCCCTCTTATATTAGCATTCACAACTGTATCAACCGCACGTCCGAGGTTAGCTTCTTCGTTCGCATTTCTAATTGCTTCAAGCTGATAAATTTTCTTACGCGCAGCTTGAAGGTCGTAGTCCATGTCTGTGATTTCATTTTTAGTTTTATCATACTCATTTAATGTATTCTTAAGGATGATTTTGAAATCGTCAAGTTCTTTTCCAAGTTGTTCGATTAAAAGTTCTTTTGAAGCTTTTGTCTCTGAAAAATTCGCCTTGAAAGTCTCTAACTCCGCTAATTTACCCCTTGCATCTTCTATAGCTTTTTTCTTAGTTGACAAATCCGCTTCTAAAGGCGCCTGTCTCTGAATAAGCTTAGTTTCTTTATCCTGATACCCTTCAAGCTCTTTACGCAAAGTGTTTCTGCGTTCAATATGTTTTTCAGCAGTTTCACTTAAACCGGACATATCTTCTAAAATTTTATGAAGAATTTCCTTTTGCTCTTCAATATTCTTTTCAATACCCTTGATTTCATCCTGCTTCAAAGAAATTTTTAGTTCGGAATCCTTTATCTTGCCTTCCTGAACTTCAATACCGTTTTTAGTATTTTCAATCGTTTTTAAGTTATCTTGAATTTGTTTATCAGCAAACACAATTGAAGAATTTTTACGCGAAATTGAACCTTTAATCTCTTCAGCTTTCTGCTTAAGCTCAAGCTGATGACCTTCACCTTTTTCCGTAATTGTTTTTGAAATCTCATCGTACTTTTCTTTTATGAGTTTTAAACGTTCTTCAAGGTCTTTCGCTTTGACTTCTTCTTCTTTTTTGCGTTTGGTAAACTCTAAAATATTTTCATGCGCTTTTTCTAAGTTTCTGCGTAAATCAAAAAACTTAACCGTGTTAATCTGGCTTTCCAGACCGGTTTTCTCATCTTTTAACTTTTGATATTTCAACGCAACTTCGCGTTCTTCGTTCAGCTGTTCAAGCCTTGTATTAACTTCGTTCAAAATCAAAGTTGAGTTTACAACGCGTTTTTCAACAGTATCAAGTTCACCCGTAGCTTGATCTATTCGCCTGTCAAAATCCGCGATCCCCGCAATTTCGTCAATAATTTTCCTGCGCTCGCCGGGCGTGCAGTTTGTAATACTCATTACATCGCCCTGCATCATTACGTTGTAGCTGTTTGGAGTAATATTGTATTTTTCAAGTTTTGCGTGAATATCAGAAAGGGTCGCAATCTTGTCATCTAAATAATAAATACTGTTAAATCCCTGTGAAGACTTGCGAATACGCCTTGCTACGGAAAAATCACCATCTTCGGTTTCGCCAAACGTAACTTTTACAAATGCTTCATTTCTTTTATTATAAGTTGAGATAAGGTGAAAGAGCTTTTCAGCACGCAGAGTTCGGCTTGTAGATAAACCCAGAGCAAACAAAATACTGTCGATAATATTACTTTTTCCCGACCCGTTCGGACCGGAAATAGTTGTAAAACCTTTTAACATTGGTATTTCGACTTTATTTGCAAACGACTTAAAGTTATCAACTTCCAGCTGTTTTATGTACATAAATCCCTTCCCCTTGTATTCAAGAATACTATAGACAGAGGGCTCATGTCAACTTCTAAACTATTTTTTAATATAAATAAATAGACAAACTGGAAAAGTTATTGTAAAATATACTGGTAGGTATACTCATGCCTTTCTGCCGACACACAAGTAGTGAAGGACCAAATGGTCGGAAAGGATGGGCGCTATGCTTAGACTAATAATAATGCTACTACTAGCACTATGTATACTAGTAATAGCATCTAAAATCTAAGACGTAGGAGTGAAGAGAGCTTTTAAGAAGAATACCACTTATTCTTATTAGCTCTTCCTACAATTATATTATTTACTATAAGGCTATAATTGTCAAGCCTATACTTTTACTTTTCAGCCTTTTTGACTTTCAAAACCTTGTTTTCAACTTCCAACTCAACTTCATCCTCTTCAGGATTAATTTCAAGAAGCTGTAAAATTGCTTTTTGGATTAATAAAGCCCATGCATTACCACTTTGATACAATTTCTTTTTCATGTTTACCCTTTACAAATACTTTACAATTACTTTACATTGTCTATCCTTTTTCGTATACTTTCCAATAGAAAGTCTAAGGAAAGGGTGTTTTTATGGAAGATAGAAGTCGTATTTTATTGAGGGCCATAGGAAATACTATTAGGAAAATTCGTGAAAAGAGAAACATGACTCAGGAATATGTTGCTGAACAAGTCGGTATGACGATAGAAGAGTTTGAAAAATTAGAGAGCGGAAATATAAAGGGCATCACAAGAGAAGAACTGGATAACTTTATAAATATGATAAATGCAGATAGAGTAGAAGCTGAACACATTTAATACATAAGTTGGAGATTTTTTATAATTTCGGATAATTAAAAATTTAACTTCCCTCTATTAAAATAATAGTATGGAAATTCAAGCATCACAGAAACATTGCATAATTACCCCGTTAAGTCCGAAACTAGACGAATATCAGGTTTCAAGACTCAGAGAAGAGATTAAAAACTACCCAAACTTAAGCGTAGGAATTGATTTAAATTTTGTTGAAGACTGCACCATAGAGTTTATTGAATCATTAAAAACTTTAGGAGCAGGAGTTTTCAATATTCCTTCCGACATTTTTTCGCTCTTGAATATGATGAGCTTAGATAAATCAGTTGCTTTATACACAACAGAAGAAGACTTTTTAAGTGATAAGCACAGAATTTTAAACAGAAAGTTTTCAATCGTATAAATCCTCCATCCAGGCGATTAAGTGTACAAAATACAACATTGGACTTGAAAAATTTTCTTGTTTGTATTAATATGTCCATGACATACATTCTGTAAATTATTTATCCAAGCCGGAGTGCGGGGAAAATCAGAGGTAGTCGCCTAACAAGTTTTTAGCCATAGTCACAGGACTTAAGCAGTATAGCTAAAAATTTAGGAAAGACGCTCTGGCAGGAACCAAACGAGAACAAAGCGAAACCGTAGGGAGGATTTTTGAGGATAGTCTACAGAATCCAATTTACAATAATACAAGAGGATTTCAATGATTAGAAAAACAGTCTTAACAGCTATTGCATTGCTGAGTTTGCTGTGCGTTAGGGTTCAAGCTGCTCCAACACCAGAGAGTGTAATTAAAGAAACCATCGTTAAACATTCAATCGAATTGAATGTCGATCCGGCGCTGGCATTAAGTATTGCCAAGAAAGAATCCGGTTTTAGACACGAGCTGAGAAGCCCTTACGGCGCAGTCGGCGTGTTCCAATTACTCCCGTCAACAGCACAGAGAATGGGGTTCAACCCTTATCACATGAGTGAAAACATCAAAGCAGGACTTACTTATTACAAAATGATGTACAAAATGTTCGGCTCAACAGAACTTGCTCTTGCTGCTTATAACGCAGGCCCGGGCAACGTTAAAAAATTCGGAGGTGCAATTCCTCCTTACGCAGAAACAAGAAGGTTTGTAAACCAGATTATGCTCGAATACAACAGGCAGAAAGCAAATCCTGATCCGGCAATCGCAAAGATGCTTCAAGCAAAAGCTCCGATGCCGGAACAAAAGACAGAAGCTCAAACAAAACCAAAAGAATTTGAACTTCCTAACTTAAAAGAAATTCCTGAGGTAAAACTTTCAGAACCTGTAATGGAAATTTTATAAGATATATCAACGAGGCGCCCTTCGGGCGCCTCGTTGTATTAATACAAAAAAGGGGCGGATGCAAAGCATCCGCCCCTTTTTTAAGTCCAATCCTACGATTTAATCAGCAAGCTTGCACCGATTACTCCGGCTGTATTTCCAAGCTGAGCCGGAACAATTTCGACATTCTTTTGAATAGTCATTGCACGTTTTGCAATTGTTTCTCTAATCGGGTCGAGTAAAATATCGCCTGCATCAGCAACTCCGCCGCCGATAATAATTTTTTCAGGGTTTAAGAGGTTAACAACACTTGTTAATCCCATACCAATGTATTCGCCCATTACTCTGAAAATCTGTTTCGCGACAGGGTCGCCTTCTTTTGCAGCAACTGCAACAATATAAGGAGTGATATCAGGGTTTGCGAGTTCTCTGTATTTAGTTGATTTTCCGCCTCTGATGTATTCTTCAGCCATTGCAACAATACTAGGGCCTGAAGCGTAAGCTTCCAAACATCCTCTATCTCCGCATCCGCAAAGCGGGCCGCCTTCCATATTAAGTTTAATATGACCGAGCTCGCCTGCTGCGTTATCAGCTCCTCTTACAAGTTTACCGTTGATTACAAGTCCTGAGCCGATACCGGTTCCAACTGTAATACAAACAAGGTTTTCGCAGCCAACGCCTGCACCGTAGTTCAATTCACCAAGAGCTGCTGTTCTTACGTCATTATCAACTCTTGTCGGAATACCAAATTCTTTTTCCATAATTTCTGCAATCGGAACATTAACCCAGCCCGGAATATTCGGAGCAAGTCTTACAATACCGTTTTTGCAGTCGATTTGACCGGGGAAGCCAAAGCCCATACCTTCAATATCAGAAGCTTCTGTTTTTGTTTCTTTCATCAAGTCACGAATTGCTTCTTTCATGCTGTTTATAGTATATTCATAGCCCATTTCCGCTCTTGTCGGAATTGAGTTGGAATAAATAATTTTACCTTCATCGCTTACAAGCGCGATTTTAACATTGGTTCCGCCTACATCAATACCAATTCTCTGTGCCATCTCTTTATTTCTCCTTCCTATAGCTGAATACATATTAACATAAAGACAAGCGTTTGTGATAAAATTTCATTATGATTAAACACATTACACCAATAATTTTATTATTAATCTCAAATATATTTATGACTTTTGCGTGGTACGGTCATCTGAAATTCCGCAGTCTGCCGGTTTTAATCGTAATCCTTGCAAGCTGGGGTATTGCGTTTTTTGAATACTGCTTTCAGGTGCCGGCAAACCGCATCGGATATGATTGTTATAACGCAGTGCAGCTTAAAACAATTCAGGAAGTGATTACTCTTACTGTTTTTTCATTTTTCTCAGTGTGGTATCTTAAAGAACAATTTAAATGGAACTACCTTGTTGGATTTGTGTTTATTATTTTGGCAGTATTCTTTATTTTTAAGAAATAATTATGTTAATATAGTTAAATGAGAACACAGCTTGATAATGTTAACTTTACTTCGAAAATAAAATTAATTAGTATGTCATCGTTTAATGACAAAACAAAATGCCTGAGCCCTAAAATCCATGAAGTCGGGTATCCCTGGAATGCCGACACAATGAAGAAAGGTAAGAAACTTTTCACAACACAAATAATGGATTGTATCGCAGGAGGAATCATTGACAACAACAGCATAACGATGTTTCACCAATGTATTCTTAATCAGAAAAATGCAAAAAAATATCGACAGCAAGGATTTAGCATAAGCAAGCTTGAGCGAAGAATTCTTGAAAAGATTGATTTAACAAAAGAAAATCTGCATGCATTTATTTTGGGCGGTTTTCAACTTGAAGATAATTCAAAATATAATGTCAGACAGCTTGAAAAAATAAAACAAATTTTTGAAAAGTTTCATATTCCATATTCTATTTTTGCAGCAAGACGCGATGTTCATTTTTTTGGTAAATTTGCAGCTTATTATGACAACAAAGAAGATACGCTCTACATAAGTAATTCACTGACTGATTCGTATCGGTTAAGTGATGATAAAAAAGATTTCGAGTTAGAAGTAAATGATAAAGGCGTAATTTATCATACTTATACCCCAAAACCTCCATACATCCGCACGAAACATGAAGGAACATCAGAAGATTTCTTAAAAAGTCAATTTCGTCAGGTAAAACTTTCTCAGTTTGATGAATTTGCATAATTATGTTACATTTTAAATATGAAAAAAATAGCTCTTGTTAGTCACGGATGTGCAAAAAATTTAGTTGATTCAGAATTAATCTTAGGGCTTTTAGCCCAAAACGGATATGAAATCACGCTTAATGAAGATGAAAGCGATATAGTAATCGTAAACACGTGTTCTTTTATCTGCGATGCTGAAAGAGAATCTATTCGTTCAATTTTAGAGCTTGTAGAAAGCGGCAAAAAAGTTATTGTTACAGGCTGCCTTGCGCAGAAACATCCGGAAGATTTAAAGAAAGAAATTCCTGAGCTTGCAGCAGTTGTCGGCACAACAGATTTTACAAAAATCATAGAAGTAATAAAAAAAGTCGACAATGAGTATGTTTGTGAGGTAAGTAAAAATCCTGAATACATTTATCCTGAAAACATTGAGCGCCAGCAAATTACAATGGGCGCAAGTTCTTACATAAAAATTGCTGACGGCTGTAACTATCGCTGCGGTTACTGTATTATTCCTTATCTTAGAGGCGATTATCGTTCGCGTCCGATGGAAAATATTATTGAAGAAGCAAAAAAACTCGTTAAAAAAGGTGTAACAGAAATTATCCTTATTGCACAGGATACAACAAGCTACGGGATTGATATTTACAAGAAGCCTTCACTTCCTAAGCTTCTTGAAGAGCTGAATAAAATTGAAGGTTTAGGCTGGCTGAGGTTTATGTACGCTTATCCGACACATCTTGATGATGAGCTTATTGATGCGATTGCAAGACTTGATAAAGTTGTTAAATATGTCGACATTCCTTTGCAGCATTCACATCCTGAAATGCTAAAGATGATGAACAGACCGGCTTTTGACTACCGTCCTATGATTGAAAACATTAGAAAACGCACACCCGAAGTTTCAATTAGAACTGCGTTTATCGTGGGCTATCCGGGAGAGAGCGAAGAACATTTTGAACATCTTTGCAATTTTGTTCGTGATATGAAATTCGATAGAATGGGAGTATTTAAGTATTCCAGAGAAAAAGGAACTCCGTCTTACAGTATGCCAAACCGCGTTCCTGCAAAAATTGCAAACCAGAGATACAAAAAACTTATGGAAATCCAGCAGGAAATTTCAATTGAAAGAAACAAAAAATTTGTCGGAAAAACTATCCCGTGCATAATTGAATGTTGTTCTGATGAAGGTGAAGTTATTGCAAGAACACAGTTTGACGCTCCGGAGATTGACGGAGTAGTAAACATTCAAACAGATAAAATTGTTGTTCCGGGTGATATTGAAATGGTAAAAATCATCGGCTCAACTGAATACGATTTAGTTGGAGAGATATAAAAAAAAGCGGTTTAAAACCGCTTTTTTTACTTATTAACTACTTCTAAAAGTCTTTCCCAGACTTCATCGATTGAACCGTTTGCATCGATTTTATATAAAACGCCTTTATTTTCATAAAACTCAATTAAAGGTGCTGTTTCTCTGAAATATGTTTCAAAACGAAGCTTTGCTGTTTCTTCATTATCATCAGCACGGGTTTTTAAATCTACTCCGCATTTATCACATTTGCCTGCAACTTTAGACGGTTTAAATTTTTTGTTATAAATTTCGCCGCAAACAGGGCATGATTCACGATAAATAATTCTTTCGATAAGGATTTGAGTATCAATATCAAAATAAATCGCTTTAAAAGATGCTTCTTCTTTATCAACTTTTGAGTTAATTTCATCAAGCATTTTTGCCTGTTCCAGACTTCTCGGATAACCGTCAAGAACATATCCGTTTTTGCATTCATCACCTGCAAGCTTGTTTGCAATAATCTTACCGACAAGTTCCGGCGGAACAAGTTGACCTTTATCAATAAAAGATTTCGCAATCTTTCCTTCTTCGGTTTCTTTTGCAATTTCTGCCCTCAAAAGCGAACCGGTATCAACGTGCGGAAATCCTAAATATTCAGATAATCTGTTAGTTTGGGTACCTTTTCCGCATGCCGGCGGTCCTAAAAAAATAAGTTCTTTTTTCATTTTTTGCTCCTTCTTAACTTTATTATAAAACTTCAAAATGGAAAGTAAATTAACTACTGAACAAAAGCAAATTCAAATCGTTATTAATATTAGAAAGAGGTGTAAGTATGAAAAAGTTTTTAGCATTTCTTGGTTTAGTTTCAGTTTTAAGCTTAAGCGCACCTGCATTCGCAGCTCCTCCATCTCGAGGACATCACGGGCAGGTAATCCACGCAGGTCACAGCTATCATCGTCCGCCGCACCACGGAGGTTACGGTCACGTTCCGCCGCCTCCGCCGCCGCGTTACCACCGACCTTATGGAGGCTCTGCCGTAATTGGCGGAGTGTTGGTTAGGCGCAGCTGTTGGAACAATTATTTCTATGATTCTCGAATGAGTTTCTGCGACGACTATGTAGTAAGACCAAATTTCGGAGGCGGAATTTATATTCGCTTCTAACTTTCTCCCGCACAGACCGGAGCTCCTGAATAATCAGGGGCTCTTATTTTTTTAATGTGCTAAACTGTTAGTATGGCTATTTACAAATTCGTAGAAATTAAAGGCGGAAAAAGAACAGAGAAGTTTCAGACTCCTGACATAAAACGTGCACTCAGATTTCACAAATGGTACATCGCAAAATACAAACAAGGGCTGTTATTCGAAATCGGAGAAGAAAAGTGACCAACCAAAAATACATAGCTTTAATAGATTGTGACAGCTTTTTTGTCTCCTGTGAACGCGTTCGCACTCCGGAGCTTAACGGACTTCCTGTTTCCGTTGTTTCCGGAGAAAGAGGTTGTGTAATTTCACGTTCGCGCGAAGCTAAAATGCTCGGAGTTCCGATGGGAATACCGCTTTTTCAGGCTGTGGAAAAATATCCCGAATGTATTTACATTAACGCAAATCACTATAACTATACAAAAATTTCACAGCAAGTTATGTCGATTTTAAAAGAATACAGTCCGAATGTTGAAGTTTATTCAATCGACGAAGCTTTTGTCGATTTTACCGGACTCACAAAACTTTATAAGAAAAATTATTTCAAGCTTGCAAGAGAAATTCAGAAACGAATTTTAGAAGAAGCGGGAATTCCGGTTACAATCGGAGTAAGCCGTACAAAGACTCTGGCAAAGCTCGCTTCAGATAAAGCAAAGAACACTTCTTACCGTGTCGCTCTTGTCGGAAAATCAAGCATAAATCACCTTCTTGAATACACAGATATTCAGGAAGTTTGGGGTATTGGAAGAAAGCTCGGGATAAAACTTAGAGGACTGGGAGTCCGTACAGCACTTGATTACATAAAAAAAGACGACAAATGGATTAAGCCGAAATTCGGTAAAAACGGTTTGGGAGTAAAAACAGAGCTTATAGGCACAATCGTTTCGCCGATAAGCAGCGAAGTTGAGCTTCCGAAATCAATCAGTGACACTAAATCTTTTTTACAGTTCTCTTCTGATTTAAATTTTTTAAAAAACGAGCTTTCTGTTCATATCCATGCCTGCTGCGTAAGGCTTAGGAGAATCGAATGCAAGTGCTCAACAATCGGAGTAATCTTAAAAACAAAAGATTTTAGAACTCTTTTTTCAAAAGTTAAACTTGAAAACCCCACAGATTTTGAGTTTGAAATTTCGCGTTCCGCATTTCCGGCACTTGCAGAAATGTACAGCTCAAACGAAGTTTACCGGAGTGTCGGAATCGTGCTTGAAGATTTTAACAAAAGCGCAGAAGAACAGCTTTCATTATTTAACAACAATGAGAAGAAAGAACAAAATGAAAAACTTGGAAAGAGTCTTGACACTTTAGAGAAAAAATTTGGCAGAAACATTGTGCGCACAGGATTTGTTAACAAAGATATTCCGTTTAAACAAGGGTTTCTGACTAAACCGCAGGAAGTTTAGCCTCCAAAATTGTAAAACTGAAGCGGATATTTGCTGACATATTGTTTTAAAAACTTCAAATAAGCTTCCTGCAATAACTTAAGTTTTTCTGAGCGGGTTTCACTTTCAGATACAAATTTTTGTGTAAAAACCTTATAGTTTTTACCTTCTTTAACACAAACAATAAACGAGACCGGAGCATCCATCATCAATGCAAATTTAAGAGTTCCCAGAGGAAATTCAGCTTTTTTACCGAAAAAATCAACTGTATAAGTTTTGTTTTCATTCTGAGCTGAAACCCTGTCACCCGCCATAAAGACAAGCTCTCCGGATTTTAATCTTTCAGATATTAAAATCGATGTATCCGCACTAATTTCTTCTACCGGAAAAACTTCTATATCAAGCTTGATTTCCAAAGTTTTCAGAAAATTATTAAAAATCTCACAGGCATTTCCCTGAAGAAATACATTAACGCGTTTTGGATTTGTAAACTTATCTGACTGAAACAATGTTCTGAGAACTTCTACATTTCCGACATGAGTTGTAATAAAAAATGTTCCCTGCGGGATTTCTTCCTCCGGTAAAATAAAATTATCCGGATTAAGCCTGCCAAGGCAGGAAATAAACTTATCTACAAGAGAGTTAGCATAATTTACAAACATATAAAAAGCCGAAATCAAAGGATGTTTCTTACCTAAACTTTCATAAAAATTTTTAGCAAATTCACGCCTGTCTTTTGATTTTACAAAAACTGTCAATGCAACAAAAAATGCAATCACACGGACAGGAACTTCTCCAAAAATTTGATATATGTTTTTAGTCAAAATTAACCGTTTTTTCCCTGCGCCGACTTCCGGCATTTGAAACCATTTAGGCATTTTTCACACACTCCAGAAGCGTATAATCATGAGCACCGAGAGAGTCATATACTGCATTAATCTTGAGTCCGGAAGCTTCGATTATTTTCTCCATTTCACCAAAAGAATACATCTTACTGCAGCCGTTTGCCATACAGGTGAAATAAAGCGAAGTGTGGACAAGAGCGAAATTTGCTCCTGCAAACTTCTGCCTGTCAATAAACGGTTCCAGAATATAAATTTTTATATTATCATCACTTGCCTGAACAACTTTTTGGAGAATAAACTCTATCTGACTTTTAGAAAAACAATCGAGAAACTGGCTCATAATAACTGCACCTGACATTTTAGGAAGGTTTTGTTCTTCTTTAAGAATATCAGCCTGATAAAATTCACATCCTCTAAGCTCCGGATTATTTTTTATAACATCAATATTTTGCGGTAAATCTATTAACACCAGTTTCTGATTTTTATTGTATTTAAGGCAAACACGTTCAAATTTTCCGGTATTTGCTCCTATATCAAAAATCTTTTCAACAGGTGAGATTATCTTATAAATAATATCAAAGCTGTTATCCGAATAATAATGGTCAAACTCAAACCAGCTTTTTTTCATGTTCTCCGGAAGAATGGAAATATAAGGATAAATAGTTCCGTCAAAGCCATATTTTTTCAAACCTTCAGGCTTTCCGCTAAAAAAACTTTCTTTGAGTTTTTCTGCTCCCCTATAGCAGACATCTTTCACAAAATTGAAATTAACACGGGTCATTTCATCATACAAAAAAGCTTTACCTAAAGATGTTACGGAATACTTTTCATCATCATATTTTATAACGCCAGCTGCCTCTGCAACTTCAAGCAGGGTGTTTATTGTATATTCAGATAAATTCAGCTCTGACATTAAATCACAATCCGGATTTGAATCAATTAACTTTAAAATCCCGAGCTCCAGCATAGCGTTTATTGCCTGAAAAGTAAGCGGACCAAAAGCTATTTTTTGCGCTTCTGTTAAGGAGTTAATAACTTCTTTTTTATGTTCAAATCTTCTCATGCTCTGATTTTATCATAAATAAACTTGAAATATAGGAAACCGTAACCCCGATAAATATTGTTAACCCCAGAGAGCTTATAAGCTTAAAACTCGTAAAAGAAAGAAGCAAAAACGAAACTGCAGTTGAAACAAAAGAAATAAACACAGCGTTTTTAGATTTTTCTTCACCGTTTAACCTGAAAATCGAATAATCAAGGCTAAAGCCGAGTATTAAAAACAGCCCGAGAATATGGAATAAATTCAATTTTACTCCGAATAATGACAAAATCCCGACTGTAAAGAAAACTCCAAGAATCGGCGAAAGGCTTATTTTTAAAGCCTTTTTTAATCCATAAATACAAGATAAAAGAATAAATAACATTCCAAACACAAGAGGTAAAAGTTTCATAGATGTAATGCGTAATTTTTTTAAAATCTTTGAAATTTCGTCTGCAATATTAAATGAGCCGTCTGTTTTTTTAGGCACCATAACAAACGAAGTTGTGTTATCAAGCATAAACTCTGAATTCAGCGGGAAGTTTTCTGCCGGATAAAGCTTTGAAGACAGATTAAATTTCACCCCGAGCTTACTTTCAAGCTCTACCAAATCTTTATTATACAGCTCCTCAACAAGAGCCAAATTCTCATTCTGACGTTTTGTTGAAGAGACAAAATCCTTCAGTCCGAACCCTTCAATACTTTCTTCTTTTTCAAGAATTTCATCTACATTTGCACCTTTAACAAGCAAAAATTCTCCGGCTTGAGGGGTGAAAACTTTTTGATACAAGGTTTCAGCTTCAAGTAGGTGTTTTGGAGGAACATAAAGATTTTTCAAATTATCTTCAAATTTTATATTAAAAACTCCAAGTACAATTACTGTAAAAATCGCTAAGTAAAAGAGTTTTCGCGGGAATTTAAAACTAATATTCAGGTTACGAACTTCCGGAATCTTAAACCACGGCAGGATAAAAATCACAAACAAGTAAACTCCCAGAAGCCCGAAAGAAGTAAATATTGCAATTTGTCTTAAAACTTCTATATTAGAAAAAATAAGAGTCAAAAACGCAGCAACTGTTGTCAGCATTGACGAGGTGAGGCTTGTTTTCAACCTCTTATCTCCGACACCGTAAAAATAATGCAGCACATAGTCCAGGCTTATTCCTATAAGAGAAGTTGAAAATACAAATGTTAAGACGTGAAGTTTTCCAAAAACAAGTGTACAAGCCGAAAACCCGAATAAAAAACCGAAAAAGATACTCAAAATTACAGGAGTCAAAACTTTCACAGAGCGGAAAAAGATTTTTGAAAGAACAATAAGCCCAAGAATAGAAATTAAACAAATTACATTGATTTCTTTTGAAGATTTTTTAGAAGCAAAATAAGAATGCACCGGTGTTCCGGTCAAATAAATGTCTTTGCCTTTTACATCTTCAATTAAACTTTCAAGCTCTTTTGTGTTTTGGATTTTTAAATGCGAAACCTGATATTCTTTACCTTCAAACTCAACGGTTTCATTTTTGTTTTTGGACATCAAAAAATCTGTTGCAAAAAGATAAGGGTCTTTATCTATAGGAGCAGCATAAAATCCTAACGGGTTAAAAATACCTTCCAGCGCTTCGTTTTCGAGTTCTTTGTATTTCCTGCCTTTAAGTAATGTCCGTTTTCGTTCACTCAAAAAATTTGCAGGATACTCTCTATAAACCTCCAAAATATCAGAAAAATCCTGATTATTCAAAGGCAGCTCATCAACTCCGAAAACATTAACCGTTTTTGAAGAAAGGTTTGCAAGCTTAACGATATTTTTTTCAATTTGAGAATGCGGATTTATAAACGCTTTCATTAAATCAGCTTCAGGCGTTTTTGCTGACAGGAATGCAAAAACAAAAAATATTATTGAAAATATTAAAAATAAAATCCGCTTAATCATTGAAACCAAATCGAAGTTTTTGTACCGTCACAAAGTAAAATCACAATTTTATCAATTTTTGTCTCACCGACCGTAATTTCCAGTGATTTTAAGTGATTATAAGCTTGAGAAGCCGGTTTTGGTATAAGCTTAAGAAGCTGATTATCAAAACTGAACTCAAAATCTTTCTCAAGTTTCGAATAATTTTTATTGGAAATCGCGTTTATCACATTGTTAATATGACGATATTCTTTTGTAGTATAAGAAGCTGTGCTTTTTACCGGATAAGTCGTATAAAAAGTTACTCCTTTATCTTTTTCAAAAACAAAATCACCTGAAGATTTAAACACCATGCCGGAAACTTGTTTTTCCTGTTTGAATTTACACCTTATACTCTCAAACTGCGGGATTTGTGAAGCGATTTCAGACAAGTGTTGGGCAAACACAGGCGCAGCAATAAAAATTAAAACCCAAAATATTCTCATAAATCACTCTCCAGTGGAAGCTGACCTGAAGAGCATACAGAATTTTCACGTAAAAATCTGTATTCAACACCTTTCTCCGTTTTTTTAAGCTCCAGCTCAACAATTTCAGAAGGGTGTATTATGTTTGTAAATTTAACTTTTCTAATCTGCCCTTTTGTACAATCCATCCCGAAAGCAAGCTTTGTAAACCAGTTTGCATAAAATAACTGGACAACACCGGGAAGTATCGGAAAACCGTCAAAATGTCCTTTAAAGAAATTGCTGTTTTTAAGAAAAGCAAGCTTAAAAACTCCGACATTATCTTCCCTGAACCTTGAAAGTACAAGAGGCAGAGACAGGTTCAAATCAAACAACTCAGCTATCAAATCTCTATCAATTTTTCCGTTAGTTTTACGCGGTATTTCATCAAAAAATTTCCACTTTTGTGGAACAACTTCGAAACTGTCTTTAAGCTCTGATTTAAGTTTTTTGACAATCGAAAGTTTATCATTCTGTATCACAAAATCTTTACCTTCATCAGTTAAAACTGCAAGAGCAGCAAGCTTTCCGCCATGTTCAAAACAGTAAACATCTTCTATAAGCTCAGATTTTTTAATCTCACTTTCTATCTCATCGGAAAGAATCCTCTTTTCCTGAACTTTTAAAACTCTGCCGGCTCTTTTAAGAAACTCGATGCCTCCGTCAACAACTTTTATTCTATCCTCGATTATTACAGGGCTTTCAAGCGAATATTCCGTTTCTATTTTAGTAAAATCTTCACCTGTTTCAAGAATTTTTATACCCTTAAAAAGAGTTAACCGTTTTGTCTCAAAAGTTGTCCTGAAGCCAATAATACCGGTTTCCGTGCTTCCATAAACATCAACAACTTTATCTGCGATTTTAAGAGCATAAGCAAAAGTTTCATCCTCAAGTTTTGCTCCGGCGGTAATAATTACCTTGGGGTTTACAGGAGGTTGCACATCATATTTTCGCATAACTTCAAGAAAAGAAGGAGTCGTAATAAGCACAGCGTTTTCAACACAAATATCTTCAGGATAATCTATTCTTGTCTCACATCTTCTAAACCCGCACACCCTCGGCAGGCTGTAATAAAAAGAATACCCGAAAAGATGCTCTACAGTGGTTGTTGTAATAAACTCCAAATCACCTTCAAGCCCGAGAGCTTCACAAATATCTCTGCTCTCTTTTTCAAAATTCTCAGCAGATTTTCTTACAACTTTACCCTTAGAAGTCGTACCTCCGGTTTTAAAGATAATCACAGAATTTTTGTTATCCATGCTTCCTCTTAAAATTTATTCTTACAATATATTCTATAATAAAAACACAGCCTACAAGAATATAAGAAATACAGCCGTTATAAACAGCCCAAATTTTTTCAGGTAAAAAGACTGTCCAAAAAGAGACAAGAAAATTCACAAACGTAAACGCTGCCCAGACATAAGTAAGTTTTCTTGTATAGCTCATTACAGCTTCATTCGCATCCGGCTCCATAAGAAGAGCCATTTTTTGAATAACAGTTTTCTCTTGAAAAATTGACGAGAAAAAAATCAAAAAAAGACAAAAATTAACAATCGGAGGATAAAACTTTAGCACGATTAAATCCGTAAAATGAAACAAAAAAATAACTGCAAACATTCCTAAAAAAGGCAGCAAAGATTTAATCGAGAAGCGCATAAACCGCTTCCACAATATCGCCCACTGTTCTGATTTGCTTAAATTCAGCAGGAGAAAGTTTTTTATCCGTAAATTTTTGCATCCTCACAGCAATATCAACAGCATCAATGCTATCTAAATCCAAATCTTCAAACAAATTAGCTTCAAGCTTGACATCTTCTTCCTTGAGCTCAAGCTCTTCTACAAGAATTGTCTTAAGCTCTTCAAAAATCTGTTCTTTTGTATACTTCTCAGCCATTGATTTTTGACTCCACTAACTTACTCAAAGTTTCAATTGAGTAAAAATACTTTTTGTTTTCTTCTTTATTAGATTCCAGAGTAATATCATATTTGCGTTTCAAAGCCATTCCAAGCTCAAGCGCATCAATACTATCAAGTCCTAAGCCTTCATTAAAAAGCGGTTCATCATCTTTGATATCCTCAGGCGAAATTTCTTCAAGCGCCAGAGTTTCAATAATCAATTTCTTTAAATCTTCTCTTACATCCATAGCTACATTATATCATAAAGTTCTTTAACAATCCGTTCTGTGATTTTTTTCTTAGCAACAATTTCATTCTCGCAGGTAAAATCTTCAACCTTAATCTCATTCATCTGTTGAATTTCAAAAGTCACACGCCTGTCACTCACGGCGTAAAAAGGCTGGTTAATAAACAAAAAATCTCTATCGGAATAAAATCTTACCGGTACAATATTTTTACCGGAGTTTAGTGCAATCAAAGAAGCACCTTTTTTAATCTTTGGAAACTCATCCCTCCGGTGTCTGATACCCGAAGGGAAAATAATAACATTAAATCCTCTATCAAGCATCTTCTTAGACTCAGACTTTAACTCATCAAGCTCAACTTCATTAGTAATAAAAATACTTGACACAAGGTTTTTCAAAATCGGGTTATGCGCAAGCTCTTTTTTCACAAAACAGGTAGAGCGCGGAATGAGCGAAATAAGAATAACAATATCAATAAAGCTTGGATGAGTTGAGACAATCACTTTGTTTTCAATCTTATCTAATCTTTTAATATCAAGTTTAAAAAGCCTCAAAAACATCATCAAATTAACAAAAAATTTCCAGAGACAGTGAATAATATCAGAGCAAAGCTCTTTGTTATTTTTTATAAACGGAAAGAGTACAAAGTTAAGAATTGCAGCTCCCGCTCCAAAAACTCCAAAACAAAATATTGCAAAAAAAGAACGGATATACTTCATCTACACCAACGCTTTATACATTTCCAGATATTTTTTTGCGCTTTCCTTCCAGCTAAAATCTGCTTCCATTGCAGATTTGCGCATTGCATTAAATGTATATTTATCCTTATAAACACTCATCGCTGTTAAAATCGCATCTTTCATTGCCCATCCGTCATATCCCCAGAACTTAAACCCGTTTGAATTGTCTAAAGGATATCCGGTAACTGTATCTTCTAACCCGCCGGTTGCTCTTACAATCGGTAAAGAGCCGAAACGCATTGCAATAAGCTGCGATAACCCGCAAGGTTCAAACTTTGATGGCATTAAGAAAAAGTCGCTACCTGCATAAATCTGGTTTGCCAAATCGCCTCTATATCCGACATAAGTCCTGATATTCGGCGTATTATTTGAAAGCCAGATGAATAAGTTTTCATACGATTTATCACCTGAACCTAAGAAAATAAAATCTGCTTCAAGGTTTCTCAAATCGTTTTCAACTTGTCTGATTAAATCCAGACCTTTCTGGTCAACAAGTCTTGAAATCAAAGCAATCAAAGGGCGTTCCGGATTATATTTAAGTCCGAAATATTCAAGAATTTTCTTTTTGCACTCTTCTTTGTTTTCTAAAGATTTAACATCATAATTTTTAACCAATGTTTTATCTGTTTTCGGGTTAAAAGCATCATAGTCAATGCCGTTCACAATACCGGTTAACTTATTCTGATGTCCTCTTAAGGTATAATCCATGCCTTCTCCGTATTCGCCGGTTAAAATTTCACGCGCGTAGTTTGGAGAAACCGCAACAACTTTATCAGCATAATTAATTGCTCCTTTCATCCAGTTAACACGCCCGTAATGTTCGCAGCCCCATTCATTGAACACAATATCTTTGCGCATATTTGCAAAATCCAGAATATCTTCGAACCACACACCCTGATAAGCAAGATTATGGATTTCAAAGACATTTTTTGTATTTGACCAGAACTCATCAAACTTATAATTCGCTTTAATATACAAAGGAATCATCGCTGTATGCCAGTCATTAGAATGGATTACATCTGCTCTAAAGTTCAGCTGTTTTGCATATTCTAATGTTGCAAGAGAAAACGCAACGTATCTTTCGTGTTCATACCTAGGGTCAAGCCATCTCGGATAAACTTCCTTAAAGCAGGAAAAATACCAGTCGTTTTCTACAAAGAAAACATTGATATCAGTGTTCGGAAGCTTTGTCATAAAAAGCTTAAATTTCTGCGGAGAAGAGCCGAAAGTAATCCACATTTCGGAATTTTCAAGCTCTTTTATTCCCCATTTTTGTCTGTCTATGCATCCGTGAAGCGGAGTAAAAATTGCAATCTCAGCGTCTTTTTCCAATGCTTTAGGCAAGCTTCCAACTACATCTGATAAACCGCCTGCTTTTGAAAAAGGTGAAACTTCTGCTGCTGCAAACAATATTTTCATAAAATTTACTCCTATTTTTTAACGGACATGAGAATTATATTCTTAAATCAAAATAATGTAAATATATGATTTCCGTTTTGTAAAATTGAAGTATTCTGGCTGTAGAAATGAAAAAAGAAAATCTTAATATCGCATTCTTGATAATTTTACCCGTTATTTTCTATTTATGTGTCACAATTTTAGCCCGCTACAATACACATACTATTTGTATTTTCAAGCTTATAACAGGTCACAATTGCCCCGGATGCGGAATGACAAGAGCTTTTAACGAATTATTTCAGCTGCATTTTAAAGAAGCATACGCTCTTAACCCCAAAATAGTTTTAGTTGCACCGCTTATGGTGTATATTTGGATAAAAACATTAGTTAGAGAAGTTCAGAAAAAAGAAAGAGGTTTATCATGCAACAACAAAGAAACTATGTAGCAACACTTTTGTTATCATTCTTTTTGGGAAGCTTAGGTGTCCACAGATTTTATACAGGTTATATAGGACTCGGTATTTTACAGCTTTTAACTTTAGGCGGATGCGGCATCTGGGCTCTTATCGATTTTATCAACATTTGTTTCAACAACTTTAGAGATGCTGACGGTCAGGAACTTGCAGAATACAACAAAAATCTTGGCTTAACATTTTTCTACGTATGGCTTGCATTAGTTATTTTATCAACAATTACTAACTCAGCTGCTATAGTTGGAGCTTTGAAAGGATAATTAAAATGAGTAAAACTTGTCCCCATTGCGGAGCAGAAATCGCTGATGAAGCAGTAAGATGCCACGCCTGCCAGAACTGGCTTACACCTGCTGTTGAACAGGCAGACAAACCTGCCGGCTTCCTTGAAACACTTTTATTCGCCTGGTTTCTGGGTGTATATGGAGTCCATAGATTTTATACAGGAAACATCGCAACAGGTATTGCGCAGCTTTTAACTTTAGGCGGCTGCGGTATCTGGGCGTACATCGACTTTATACTGATTTGTTTTAACAAATTCAAAGACGGAAAAGGACGCCCGCTTAGAAATTACAGCGCTAATACAGGTATCACAATATTTGTTATAAGCCTTATACCATTAGCTTTAATCCTGTTCTTGTTATTTACTCTGGGTCTCGCAATTGCAGTTGCAGGAGCAAATTCATGAGCGAAATAATCTGTCCTTACTGCAAACAATCAATACCGGAAGAAAGCCTTAACTGCCCGTACTGCACAACAAAGCTTAAAAAAGAAGATTTAACAAAATATCTTCTGCCTGTAGGTACGGCAATATGCGTTATCTGGGCGTTATCAAATATCATAATTCTGGCTCTTATTCAGCATTACCCTCAGGTTTTGACGATGAAAGATAAAGACGGAGACTTGATATTTACAATCGGTGAATACACTGCAATATGTATTAAACCAATGATATTGGTACTTGCGCCGTTTATTATTGCGCTTATAAAAAACTACAAAACCAAAAACGCATTGATAGGCTTGATTGTCAGTATTATTCTTGCAGTACTGTTTATCAGTTATTTTATACATTTATAAAACAAATGGGCGGAGCCTTTCAGGCTCCGCCCATTATTTATTATCTAACCTTTTAACATCACCATCAAAACAGAAATATCCGCAGGCTTTACTCCTCCAATTCTGGAGGCTTGCGCCAAATTCTGCGGTCTGATTTTTTCGAGCTTTTCTTTTGTCTCGGTTGATATGTGCTTAATCTTTGAATAATCAATATTTGCAGGTATTCTGTATTTTTCAAGCTTCTCAGCTGTATCGACCTGCTGCTCCTGACGCTTAATATAACCGTCATATTTAATCAAAACTTCGACTTCGTCAGAGACATCTGAACTTACTGTTTTTGAAGCTTCGTCAAGCTCTCTGAAAACATTGTACGTAATATTAGGGCGCTTCAAGAGCTCTGCAAACCTTACACCGCGGTCAATATGTTCGCCATATTTTGCCAGAACATTATTTACCCCCTCTGTCGCTGAGAGTTTAGCTTCTTCAAGACGTTTTATCTCATTCTTAATATTTTCCTGTTTATCCAAAAATCTTTGATACTGAGCATCATCAATCAAACCAACATGATGCCCGATTTCTGTAAGACGCGAATCTGCGTTATCCTGCCTTAAAAGCAGCCTGTATTCAGAACGCGAAGTCAGCATTCTGTAAGGCTCCTGAATATCTTTTGTCACTAAATCATCAATCAAAGTTCCAATATAAGACGAAGCTCTTGAAAGCTCCAGAGGCTCGGAATTGTTCAGATACTTAACAGAATTTATTCCAGCAATCAAACCCTGCGCTGCAGCTTCTTCATAACCGCTTGTACCGTTAATCTGACCGGCGAAGAAAAGCCCTGAAATATCTTTTGACATTAAAGAATGTTTTGTCTGAACAGCCGGAACATAATCATATTCGACTGCATAAGCCGGTTTAATGATATGCGCATTTTCTAATCCCGGAAGAGAACGAAGCATTTCTACCTGAACACAAGCCGGCAGACTTGTTGAAAATCCTTGAATATAAACTTCATAAGTGTTTAATCCCTCAGGCTCAATAAAAATATGGTGCGAAGGATTAGACGCAAACCTTACAATCTTATCTTCAATCGACGGACAGTAGCGCGGGCCGACGCCTTGAATTAATCCCTGATACATCGGTGATTTATCAAGATTAGCACGAATAATTGCGTGAGTATCTTCGTTCGTTCTTGTTAAATAGCAAGGAACCTGCGGACGCACAGGACGGTTTGGCTTGAAAGAATAAAAACTCAACTTTTCGTCACCCGGCTGAACATCCATTTTTGAATAATCAATCGTACGCTTATCAACACGCGCAGGAGTTCCGGTCTTAAGCTTCTTTGTAATAATTCCGTTTTCTCTAAGCGACTGCGAAAGCCCGATTGCAGCGCGTTCTCCAAGCCTTCCGCCTGAGTAAGCCTGTAAACCCACGTACATTTTGCCTTCAAGAGATGTTCCTGTGGTTAAGATTATCGCACGGCAGGAATACTCAAGACCATACTCGTCAACTGCTCCAACAATTTGCTTATCTTTAACAATAATATCTGTAATGCAGGTTTGCTTAATCCAGATATTATCAGTGCTTTCAAGAATATTACGCATATACTGCGTGTATTCTTTTTTGTCAGACTGCGCTCTTAAAGCCCTGACCGCAGGGCCTTTAGAAGAGTTCAAAGTCTTCATCTGAATATAAGTTGCGTCAGCAACTTCGCCCATCACCCCGCCAAGCGCGTCGATTTCGCGCACGAGAGTGGATTTTGCAGGGCCTCCAATTGCAGGGTTACAAGGCTGGAGCGCAATGTTATCAACATTTAAGGTACACAACAGAACATTACAGCCCAAACGCGCAGCACTCAAAGCGGCTTCACACCCTGCGTGTCCCGCGCCAACTACTATTACATCAAATTTGTTATTCAAATAATCCCTGCTAGTCATAAGTTAATTATATTACAAGGGAGGGTAAATAAAAAGGGGGAGGTTTAAAAAGTAAATAATTCAGATAGTGAAACATCTAATGCTTTTGACAGCCTTTTTGCCGTAGAAATAGTAGTATCCGTAACCCCGCGTTCTATAGCACTCAAATAACTTGGTGAAATATTAACTTTAAAAGCAAGCTCATCCTGTTTCATATCTGCCCTTTTTCTTAAAAGTAATATCTTTTCACCAAATTTTCTAACTAAGACTTTGTCGTATTTAAATGTTTTTCTGCCCATTTATCCAACTTATTTCAAAGCTAATACTGTTCTTACAATATCAATTATAACATTAATTTTTTTCTCAGAAAGTAGATTGGATGAAATCTGACAAATTGATATAATACCGGAAATTATTTATTAGTTGAACAAAAATAAAGTTTAAACTATCCATACTGGCTTGTAGGTTATACCAACAAGCCCATTTCTTTGACAAAGAAAGAGGGTGCGAAAACAAAGTTTTCGCACCCTCTTTCTTAAAAACAATTTACATAGACTTTCTGTCTGCAATTTCCTGCATCTTGTGATCAGCAAGTCTTGAGTCACCTTTAACTCTTGAATAAGAAAGATATCCGTTCATTCTGTCAATCTTAGTTAAATTCTTGCTTCCGCATTTCGGGCAAACATCCATGCTCAGCTCTTCGTGACCGCAATCATCACAATAAGCAAGTGAAAGGTTTACACCTTCATAAAATCCCATATCCATCGCTCTGTGAACAAGAGTTTCAACCGCTTCCGTATTGTAATCAAGCGGATACTTAACGTACTGAATCTTTCCGCCGTTCATCAAATCCCAGAAACGTTTTTCACAATCCTGTTTTTCAATCGGCGTAATATCTTCGCTTACGTGGCAGTGGAAGCTGTTTGAAACATAGCATTTGTCAGAAACATTTGCTACAACACCAAACTTCTTACGGAATTGTTTAACTTGCAAACCGCATAAGTTTTCAGCCGGAGTTCCGTACAACGCGTAAAGGTTGCCGTCTTCTTCCTTAAACTCGTTAACTTTCTTGTTAATGTATTCCATAACTTCGATTGCAAACTGACCATCCTCAACAAGTGATTTGCCGTTATGAAGCTGCTGCAGCTCGTTTAAAGCTGTGATACCAAATGAAGCTGTTGCAGATTTCAAAATAGGTTTAATCTTATCGTGAATACCCAGATGACCGCCAAGGAAACCGCCTTCGCAGTAAGCAAGAGGGTTTACGGAAGCTTTCATTTCGCCCAAATAATCGTAAGTTCTGATATGAAGTTTTCTGATAAGCTCCATATAGTAATCAAGAACTTCGTAGAAATCTTTACTTTCTTTCTTAGCTTTAGCGTAAATCATCGGAAGGTGTAAGCTTATTGCACCAATATTAAAACGACCTACGAAAATAGGTGAGTCGTTTTCATCAGCAGGCTTCATACCGCCTCTTTCATACCAAGGAGAAAGAAACGCTCTGCAGCCCATCGGAGATACAACTTTACCATACTTTTTGTACATAGAAGCAACATAGCCTTCACCTGAAAGTGATAACCAGTCAGGATACATAGCTTTTTTAGAGCATTCAATACCGGCTTTGAATAAGTCATGGCTAATTTTGCCTTCGCCATGAATATTTTCATCATACAAGAATACAATTTTAGGGAAAAGAACCGGTTTTTTGCATTCTTTTTTACCCTGACCGTTCATTCTAATCTTAAGCATAGCGAGAGTTGCCATTTTTTCATACTCTTCAGTACCTAAGCCGGCTGATACTGTAATAAACGGATAGTCGCCTCTTGAAGATGCAACTGTATTAAATTTGTATTCCCAGCCCTGGAACCCTTGTTCAAAATCTTTTTGAACATCTTTCATCGCTTCTTCTCTTGCTTTTTCAAAGGACAAGCCTAAGCATAAGTATTTTTCGTTTTGTCTTTCAAATGTTTTTTCTGCATAAGGTGCTAAAATCTTATCAACTTCTGCAACAGTAAAACCGCCGTACTGCTGGCTTGCAGCAGCCATTACGATATCACCGATAACGTCAAACGCAACATCTAAAGATTTAGGTTCGTTATACCAGAGGTTGCCCATTTCAAAACCGCCTTTAAGAACGGAAGCAACGTCAAATAAGCAGCAATTCATAGTATCACGTCTTGCTGACATATCGTGAATATAAATATAGCCGTCGCGGATTGCCTGAAGTTCGTCAACTGTTAAGAAGAACTTTTTATACAATTCTTTGTTCAACTCATTGAAAATCAAAGAACGTTTTGTAGAAACAAGTGTAGAATCGGCGTTTGAATTTTCTTTATCGCCGATGTACATAATTCTTTGAGATTCCTGATAAACTTTGTCCAACATGTGTACAAAATCCTGTTTGTAGTTTCTATAGTTTCTGTAGCTGTGCGCAACATTTGGATTAATGTGCTCTAAAGCACCTTCTACCAGATTATGCATGTCAGAAATTGTAACTTCTGTTTTATTCATTCTGGCAACATTATTATCTACAAAATCGCAAATTTCTTTCAATTCGACATCTGTAAGTTCTACAAGCATTCTTGTTGCAGACTTCTTTACAGCGTTTATAATTTTGTTATTATCAAACTCTTCTCTTGTACCGTCTTTTTTGATTACAGATATATTAGAAGTTTTTATAGGAGTGATTTGAACAGTTTTCTGCAAATCTCCCATCTTCGACATCGGAGAAACAGCGCTGCCCTTAATCATATCGGTAGCATTTTTCACCGGTGAGGTAAATTCTACTATATTTGCTTCCTTATTTAAACTATTTTGCATTACCCTTAAGACCTCCTAATCATACACTAAGGTCAGCTATTTCCTTCTTCAGCTTTCCTTATATTTAGAGAATAACATTCTCTGCCCCAAATCTAATCCTATATTTAAATGATAATTCAAACAGCAATTCTAATCAACAAATTCACAAATCGTCACAAAGAAGGAGAGGTAATCTTAAACTCAATAGATACAAGGTTTTTTAAAGCTGCCACTTTGTAAACTTTGTTACGATTTTAGCATGTTTTTCTAAGTATTTTTTTGACAAAATCCCAAAGCCATATTAATTGTTAATGAAACACTAATTTAATAAAAACACGCAAGCATGCCCTGACAAAAAATTTTTTTACGGTTTTTTAAAAAAATATGAAAATAAACTTTTTACCACATATAAAATCAGTATCTGCGGAGCTGAAATCCGGTATAAATCGTATCTTGCCGGCAAAAAATAAACTCGATTGTTTCGAATACTCTTATAATTTCCTAAAATACGAAAAATGTGCAAATTTAGCAGAAATTCATCAATTTGCAGCGCTGAATTTTCCAAACACATTTTTAAGCATAATAAGCACAAGCGATGGCAACAGAATACTTAGAACAATGTGCCGGCTTCATAACATGACAAGAGGGCAAATCAATTTTCCGCCAAGAATTGAAACATACAAATGCAAAAATCAAAAGTACAGCGGAGAATACGGCGAAGGAGTTATCAGTTTGAATACCTCTTACAATATAGAATCTACACTGGCACACGAAATCGCTCATTATAATCATGAACTTATGTCTAAAAATTATGCCAGAATGGGAAAATTAAGCGAGATGCAAGCAGAAGAAGTAACAGATTTTTCTATTTTCAACGAATTTCGCCATGACCTGGCAAACTTAAAGTTAATA
The DNA here is from genome assembly GCA_948684385.1 of uncultured bacterium. GTDB lineage: Bacteria > Cyanobacteriota > Vampirovibrionia > Gastranaerophilales > Gastranaerophilaceae > CAG-196. Next base: position 20,780 of record CAPQCU010000010.1, on the reverse strand, counting down.
AAAAGAACTCTTGACGGATATGCATCTTCCTCACCATGTGAATTTGTCGCCTGTACATTTGAAGCTTTAGCCAACGGCAGAATTTTACCTCAAGAAATATGGGAACTTTATAAAAAATACGAAGGTCCTTTTGCTGATATGCTTAAACCATTCTTCGCAAAATAAAAAAGACGCCCTGTTGAGCGTCTTTTTTTTGTTATCCTAAAATTTGTCTTACCAGTTCATTAACCGTTTTAGGGTTAGCTCTTCCTTTAGTTTCTTTCATTACCTGACCGACAAAGAAGCCTAAAAGATTTGTTTTACCATTTCTGTAAGCTTCAATTTCATTAGGGTGAGAGTTTACAATTTTTTCAACAATTGCCTTAATCGCACCTTCATCTGAAATCTGGCTCAAGCCTTTCTTTTCCACTATTTCTGAAGGTTTTTCACCTTTTGTAATCATATCTTCAACAAGAATTTGTTTACCAATATTATTTGAAATTGTTCCTTTTTCAATAAGAGAAATCAACTCTGCAAGTCCTTCAGGAGTTAGCTTTGTTTCTGTAATTTCAACTTTATTTTCTTTCAAATAAGCTGCAATTTCACCCATCATGAAGTTAACCGCAATCTTAGGATTAGCGCCGAGCTCAAGCACTTTATCAAAGAAAAGTGCTAAAGGCATCTGTTCAACAATTACACAGGCATCATATTCGCTTAAGCCTAATCCCATATATCTCTGACGTTTAGCTTCCGGAAGTTCAGGCATCTTGGCTCTGATTTCTTCAACCCATTCTCTTGAAATTTCTAAAGGCATCAAATCCGGTTCAGGGAAATATCTGTAATCGTGAGCATCCTCTTTACCTCTCATTGAGCGGGTTTCTTTAAGGTTATCATCCCAAAGTCTTGTTTCCTGAACAACCTGACCGCCTTCTTCTACGATTTCAATTTGTCTGTCGATTTCGTATTCAATCGCTCTTTGAAGTGCAGAGAAGCTGTTTACATTCTTAATTTCAGCTCTTGTACCGAATTCTTTAGAACCTTTTGGCATAATTGAAATATTAGCGTCACATCTCATTGAACCTTCTTCTAAGTTACCATCGCAAACACCTAAATATCTTACGATTTCACGAAGTTCTTCCATATAGTTTCTTGCTTCTTCGCTTGAGCGCATATCCGGCTCAGATACGATTTCTAAAAGCGGAGTGCCTGCCCTGTTTAAGTCAACAAGCGAATAAGTCGCTCCGTTAATACCTGCTGCACCTACGTGAACAAGCTTTCCTGCATCTTCTTCCAGATGAGCTCTTGTAATACCAATTCTCTTGCCTTTAACATTGATATGACCGTTTAAACAAATCGGCTCATCGTATTGAGAAATTTGATATCCTTTTGGAAGGTCAGGATAGAAATACTGTTTTCTGTCAAACTTACATCTTGAAGGGATTTCGCAATTCAAAGCAAGCCCCAACAAAATACCCATGTTAACACATTCTTTGTTCAGAACAGGTAAAACTCCAGGCATACCTAAAGTAATAGGGCTGATTTGTGTGTTCTGTTCATTACCAAACTCAGTTGAATCCGGTGCAAATATTTTTGATTTTGTTTTAAGCTGAGCGTGAACCTCAAGCCCGATAACAACTTCATACTTATCTCTTAAATCTGTCATAATTATTCCTCGCTTTATTATTTACCCGCTTTGAAGAGAGTTAACTTGTGGTTTTTATTCCAAACCGTTTTTATTTACCCCTATTTTACCATAAAGATATGTTTTTTAGATGTTCGATTTTTATTTTCGGTTTTAAAACAATAGAAATCGCGTCAATCCTAAACCTTTTATACTCAGGATTTTCCTGCAAATACATCAACGCGCCCTGTCTTATATGCTGGAATTTTGCCCGTGTTATAGCTTCAAAAGGATGACCGCAAATATTTGAAGTTCTTGTCTTGACCTCAACAAACACAAGTGTATCTTTATCAATTCCGATAATATCAATTTCACAAAAACGGGAAAACCTTTTATTCCTCTCTATTATCTTGAACCCGTTTTTTACAAGATAATCAACCGCAAGCTCTTCGCCTCTTTTGCCTACAGAGATATTTGTCATAGTTGTTTCTCCACATAAATTAAATACGAATTTCTTTCGCGTTTCGTATACTTTACATTTTGCACTTTAAGCCAATCAAAAATTTGAGGAAAAACCTGCGCCCTGTTGTAATCTTTAATTAAATAAAACCAGTATCCATGCCCGTTTTCTAATTTGTCTAAATAATCTTTCGTAAAATCCAGCGGCATTTCATAAATATTTTCTGTTTCAAATCCGTATTTAGAAGCATAAAACAAATAGCTTGGAGAAGAAGCAGAATTACAAAGAACAATATCTTTTTGGGGATTATATCTTTCCTTTAAATCAATCATAAGATTTTTAGGTGAATACGAAACCAGATAATCAAGATTAGTTAAGTTTTTAAAATAAGCAAAATTATATTTACAAAAGCTTAAGATAAACAAAATTCCCGCTAAAATCACTGCCTTATTTTTTACATCCAGAGGTTTTAAAATAAAGAGCAAAAACATCGGAAGCGCATACAACCCGACTCTTCCACTCAAAGGATAAAGTCCTAAAAGCGATGATAGAAGAACAAATAAAAATGCGAGTAAAATTAAATATTGTTTTTCACGAATAAAAATGCAAATTCCCCAGAACATTAGGATAATTGAAGCAAGAGTTAAATCATTAGGTAAAAGATAAAACCTTATATTGAGAGCCAAAATTTTTAGAAATCCACCTATAGAAAAATTCCAAAACCCCTCATTCCAGTATTCAGGGAAATAATGATACAAGTCCGTTTTTGAAGGAGCAAGACTTATTAAGTAATAAACTCCCATAAAAATTAAAAACGGTAAAAATAATATCAAAACCCGCTTCCAATTTTTCAAAATATTATTTGCAAAAAATGCCGCTATAAAAAACAAAGACGGAAGTGAAATCAGCGGTAAAAACAACATGCCGGCAAAGAGAGCTGCTAATTTTGTACGAGAAAGTTCTGCAATTTTGATTTGAGGCAAATAATATAAACATAAAAGCGCAATTAAAACATCAAGAGAATATTGTTTAAAAATAGCAGAAAAAGAAACCAGAGGCTGGCTAACAGCGAAGACAAAAAGTCCTGCAATAATTGCAATACGTGAGTTTAAGTATTTAGCACAAACTTTATAGAAGAAATAAACACTTCCAAGCCCCGCTACATAAGGAATAAATTTTGCAGCATGTTCCGTAAAACCAAATATGCTTGTAATAATTTTTGACAAAAGAACAAGCAATGGAGGTGCAGACTGTGCAAATCCGAGATAAAAAATCGAGCCGGAATTTAAAAGACTCAAAGCAAGCCGGCATTCATCGTCTGAAAAAATATCGTTTGTTAAATAAAGTTTTGTTCTTAAGAAAACAGCTAAAACAAAAAGTATAAGAATTACAATATAATAAACAAAATTCTTTTTATCATTCATTAAAAAATTTTAACATCAAGACTGTTTCTTATCAACAATCAATTCCGGAAATATTCGTCTTAAAGTTTGTTCTGATAAATTGTCCAAACAATTCATCGGTTCATAATTATAAAAATATGGTAAAAAGAAAACTTTTGTATCATCATTCATATCAAAATGACAGCCAAAATCCTTTTTAAATCTCTCAAGCGCGCCATCAAGATAATCAGCAAACCCTAACCAGGCATCAATGATATAAGGTTTCCTATCTCGAACATACACTACATCATGATCAAAGTCCACATCGTCAGAACCACGCACTGATCTGATTGAAAAGTTCTTTATCCCGTTCACTTTAGCAGCAAGAGCAGCAAGCTCTGCAGATTCTGCACAATTTCCGACTTTCATATCCAGAACTGCATCAGGTAAAACCTTTATTTTTTCAAGGTAAGATTTTGCAGCTTTTATATTCATATTTACTCTGTACCGTAAATGCATTAGTTTAAATCTTATAGGTGCTGCTAACTCTTTTTCAAATCCTCTTTCCATCATTCTATCCTCAACATTTGAAGAAGAAATCCTAGGATACACTTTATTAATTCTTCTTGCAATGTCATCAGCACGCCTGATAACAGAATTTCGCGAAGTGAAAGTTTGATTATTTTGTGAAAAATTAGAATTATTGAAAATTTTCATAATAATAAAAAACACGTAAAAAAAATTTTTTGCGCAACTAATAAAAAAGAGCCACTCTTGTGACTCTTCTTTATGGAGCGGGAGACGAGGCTCGAACTCGCGACATCCTCCTTGGCAAGGAGGCATTCTACCACTGAATTACCCCCGCGAATAATTCGCCGAGCTGTAGGTTGCTTTGAACTAAATCGTTTACCCCGCTCGGTATATTCTTATAGTACATGCTCAAATTTCTAAGTCAAGCATTTTATGTTTTTAATTGTTTTAAATTAATTAATAGCTTATAACAAAATTGCAATTCTTTTTCATCAAAATCCGGTAACATTTTAGTAATAATATTTACTATCTCATCTTTTGATTTTATATGTGTTACATCAAATAATTCAGAAATATTTACCCCTAAAATATCAGCAATTTTTTCAAGATTTTCATCCGTTGGTCGTTGCTTTCCACTTTCAATCCTTGTCAGGTTAGAACGCTCCATATTAAGCATATCAGCCATTTCGCACTGTTTTAAATTTCTAGCTAATCTAAGCTCTTTTATTCTCAAACCCATCAAACAGATATCACTAACAATAACTGGACTTCCGCAAAAACTAAAGTAGAAGAATTAGGGGAGTTTAAAGATTGTAAAGATTTAAGCTCCAATATTTATTATCACTATTATATGAAAATGGCTGATGAAAAGCTGAACAAGAAAGACTAAGAGAAGAGCGCAATAAGCCAAATGTTAACAATCTTGTTATTTTATCTAAAGGATTTGGTTATACACGATTTGGAGAAGAAGCAGTTATTGGCAAAATAAAAAACAATAATTCTAAAGAAGTCTTTGCCAGAGCAGATATAGACTTGTTGGATTCTTATGGAAATATCGTCGGTAATACTTATACATACGATAAAATACCCGCTTATGGAACATGGAATTTTGAAGCACCGACATTTGGCGCATACGCTTCTGATATGAGAATACATTTGAGTCTTGATTAAGAAAAGGAGAAAAGATGAAAAAATTTTGTTTATTACTTTTAGGATTAGGAATTACAACAATGATTGCCTTTGCAGAGACAGAAATGCAATTAACCAATAGAATGATGAATGAATGTATACAAAATAATTTGTGTTATAAAGCGGATGCCCAATTACAAAGAGTATACGTTAATGAATATGCTTGGCGAGCTTCTGCATTTGATGACAAAGAAAGTATTGCAATGTTCTTTTTGAAATATACAAAAGCAAGAAACAATCGTGCAGTATTTGTAGAAATAATGTCATCAAATACTGGCAAGAAGATTGGTACCTATAATTATTACAATGGTTATAAAGAAAAATAGGAGTAATTTTCTATGAAAAACTTTTTTATAATATTAAGTGTTCTAATATTGCTGCAAATGCTTAAAGGTTGTATTAGTGAGCCAACATACAACAATTCTACGACCAGCGCTAATCAATCCCGCTATAATGATATGAACCCTGCTGATTATTATAAAGAAATGAAAAGCGATAACTTACAGTATGCGGATATTGCTTGGCATGCGAAAAATACTTATGGTTGGAATTGTGAAGAAATAACAAATATGGGAGAAGCCGTATCAACAAGCGGACAAGAGTTAAGAGATTCTCTTTTAATTTCTCAAATACAAGGTACATATAGCGTTGCAACTTGTACATCAGGAGCAAAGCTAAGGGTTTATCCACGCACAAGCACTTATCCGATAATTACTAATATTAATGGCGGGTTTGAATAAAATGAACAAAAAATATTTAATTGTTGCAATAATAGTAATATTGTGCATTGTAGTTATAGGACGTCTAGTAATGCTATCTCCATTAGAAATGTTTTATTCTAGTTCAAAATTTGGTGATTTTATTGTAAATAGTTCTATGCCTAATAAATATCGCTATCGTGCAACATTGACTTCTAATTATAGTGTAGATTCTTGGAGACTTAAATGTGTTTATAAGGCTCGTTATTTGCTATCAAAAAAATGAACCTATTAAATTGATATTTGAAAAAGTATCATTTAAATAAAAGATAGTGTAAACTTATATTTGAAAGGTAGAATAAAAAATGAAAAAATTTACAATTATTTGCTTAATCTTGTTTACAAACCTAATCTTTACACTTGGCTGTTTGGCCGAAACCGTTGTTTACAACACTAAAACAGGCAAATTTCACTCTCTAAATTGTCAATGGGCACAAAAATGCACGGTTAACTGTATTAAAATTGACCGTAAAGAAGCTGTACAACGCGGTGGAGTTCCTTGCAAAGTCTGCGGGGGAAAGTTATAAATAACCCGTCCTCACAAATGGATTATCCTTACCTTCTTCCGGACAGAATTTTAAATCCAGAAGCCTGAACTCTTTTATTTTACCGGTCTTTGAGCGTATAACTTCGAATTTTGTATGCAAAGCGCTTCTTACATTCTTCTCATCTCTAAATTGAGCAGCTAATTTCTTTACATACCTCAAACCCCGCCGCCAATAATCTCCAATCGCAATATTGAACTCTGCAGATTTGCCATAATTTCTGGCACGCCCTATTGGTTTTCCCAGATTTTCAGTCATATTCTCTGCATGCTGACCGGTCAAAATATACCCGAGAGGCTCAAATTTTTTACCCTCCCGGCCGCCTTTTCCGTTATAAAACGAACGTGCAACAGGAGCTTGAGCAAAATCTTTATCAGAAACAGAAATAACCTGCTTTACATAATCTCTCATAGCAATCTTACTCTCACTGATATTTTTGCCTTGATTATTCAAAAGCTTTACAACAGCCCTTTGCAGCCTTTTGTTTAACTCTTCCGAAACCGCAGGTGCAAAGCTGCCATTCGTCTCACGTACCCAGTGAATTACAGGATAAGCTGACTTGAAAGATGTTTTTGTCTGATTGTAGTTTATTGTTGGTTGAATGTTCATATCAATCTAAACCTCCTAAAAATTTTTTTTGCTAGGGGTGGGTAAATATATGGGTCTGGTTTGAGACTACGAGTTTGGCGTCCTACGGAAAAAGGGGGTAAATGTATTGGGCTAATATTTAGATTACAAGTTTGGCGTCATTAATTATACACAAATCTGTCTTCTTTCATTCTTCTTATAACTTCTCTTAACTCATCTTCAGAACATACAATAGAAGCTCTAAAGAAACCCTTGCCATAATCGCCGAAAGCATCTCCCGGAACCGCAATTACACCGGATTTGTACATCAAATCATCCGTAAACTCCACTGATGATTTGTATCTTGGAGGAATTGGAAGCCACAGGTAAAAAGTCGCATCAGGAATATTAAAATCACCCCAGCCAAGCTCTTCTTTTAAACCTTTTACAAATATTTCCTGATTGTGTTTAAATCTTTTATTAGCTTCTGCAATATAATCATCTCCCTCTTTGGAGTTCAAAATTTCTGCGCAGGATTTTTGCAACGCCTTAAAGAGACCGGAATCAAGCGTTGATTTGAGCTTACCAAAGATTTTAACGGCTTCCGGATTACCGCAAATCCAGCCCAGCCTCCAGCCGGTTGCTGCATAAGGTTTTGAAAAGCTGAAGAATTCTACCGCAACATCCTTTGCTCCTTCAATTTCCAGTATACTCATAGGCTTAAGCTCAGGTTTAAAATACATATCAACATAAGCAGCATCAGAGATTAAAAGTATATTATGTTTCTTACAAAAATCTACAAGCTTTGTTAAGTAATCTTTTGTAGCGGTTGCTCCTAAAGGATTGTTCGGATAGTTTATCAAAAGCGCTTTGACTTTCTCAGGCTTATTTCCTGCTTTGATTAAATCTTCCCAAACTTTTTCCATATCCGGCATAAAATCATTCTCAGGAAGAAGCGGTACAGAAAACGCTTTTCCTCCTGACACTTTCACCATTTCTTTGTAAGAAGCATACCCGGGATCCGGAACAAGAATAATTTCTTTGTCTTCTTCTACAGTTGTCGGGTTGATTAAAACTCTAATGAAATTTGCAAGTCCTTCTTTTGAGCCGATAAGCGAAAATATTTCTGTATCAGGATTAAGCTCTACACCAAATCTGGTTTTCATTCTTTTTGCAATCGCATCTCTATAAAACTTTTCACCTTTAGGAGACGAATACAAATGTATTCCGCCTTCATCAAGAGCAGATTTTAAGGAATCAATAAGAGCTTTCGGAGGAGCAGCCGTAGGTGCACCCATTGATAAAGCAATAGGCGCTCTGTTTTTTGCTTTCAACTCCGGTGTAATTTTTGCTACAGTCTCCTTTATTCTAAACATAATATAAGTTTCTAAAGACTGTACGTAATCATTAAAAAGTTCTTGCATAATAATATCCTTTAACTATCTAAGCTAAAGATAATTATATAACAATTTTTCTAATGTGAATAGTTTTTTACAGGCGAATTTTTTATGCAATTATCTAAATATTCAATTGTGCTTAATTTTTCATTATAAAGATACTTGATAAAATTAAGATAAGATATATCAAAAGAACTCAGAAGAACATTTATTTCAAACCCTTCTGAGCAGAAAGGTTCGTAATCATAAACAACATAGCTGTTATATTTGCTTTTCCATTCTTTGCGTTCAATCTTGCAATTGTTTTCTTCGGCTATATCTTCAACCCAATTTACAATATCTTTGCTGATGTTTTTTATTTCTAAATATTTATTCTGAAATTTTTCCATAACAACGTATCTCCATACAGCAATTGTAAAGGTTTCCGGAGTAACATAAATTACCTGTTAGTTTAGTTTTCAGGGTAATACATTTCAATAATTTGTCTATTAAATTTTCCGGCAAGCAAATAAAACTATGTGCTATTATAAAATTATGCGAGATATTTGGAACCCGTGGCACGGATGTAAAAAAATAAGCGAAGGCTGCCAAAATTGTTATATGTATTTTTTAGATGAACAGCGTAATAAATCCGGCGCAGACATCTTTAAAGTTAAAAACAACTTTGACTATCCTCTACATAGAGACAAAAAAGGAAACTACAAAATCAAAAGCGGAGAGTTTATCCGCGTTTGCATGACATCAGACTTTTTCCTTGAAGAAGCGGATGAATGGCGCCCTGCCGCGTGGGAAATTATTAAATCCAGACCTGATGTAGTTTTTATTTTGATAACCAAACGTATTCAAAGAATTAGAGAAACCTTGCCGGAAGATTGGAACGGAGGCTGGGAAAATGTCTGGCTCAATGCAACCTGCGAAAACCAAAAAAGAGCTGATGAAAGAATTCCTATACTTTTTGATTTACCTTTTAAACATAAAGGCATTTCTGTAACACCTTTTATTGGCAAACTCACTCTTGGTGAATACTTACAGACTGGCAAAATCGAAAATGTCTGGTGCGGAGGAGAAAATTACGCAGGTTCGCGCCCGCTTTACTACGAATGGGTAAAAACACTTTCTGATGAATGCAAGAAATTCGATGTAACGTTTGAGTTCTTTGAATCCGGAAATATTTTTATTAAAGACGGTAAAAAGATTACATTTGTAAACAAACGCGAACAGACAAAATTCGCTTTTTTATGTAATTTAAATCATGAAAGCTCAAAACCGCAGATTTTTAATATTCCAAAAATTGAAGAACCTTTACAAATAGGCTTGTTTTCTCAAGATTTACCCCCTTTGACTGCCCAACTTGTAGGAGCAACTACTAACCAGTTTCATTTACCCCCTTTTTATCAGGACGACTGCAAATACTGCGTAATGAAGAAACGCTGCGCCGGCTGCTCAAAGTGCGGTCACTGCTCTTAGAAGTCCTTCGTGATATTTTAGCAAAAAATTTTTTTACGTGTTTTAATATCCGAAGGAGATAATTATGAAAATTACAAAAATACAATTTTACGAAAACAAAACATTTATTCAAAACAGACAAAATAATACGAAAAACACAGAAACATCAGTATCAAACCCGATTTCTTATGCTTATCAGGATTTTGGCATAAGCTTCAAAGGGCGTACTCCTGAGGATTTTTACGAACAGGAATTTAACGTAAGATTTATGCCTGAAACGATGAACAGATACCTGAATGAAAACTACGAAATCAGAAGGCACATGCCTCCTGAACAAATTATGAGCGAAAGCTTCAAATACCTTTCGGTTGCTGATACCATTGAAGATGTTAAAGACATTTATAAGGAAGAGCCGCTTTTTGAAAACCTGCACGAAGCAAGCTTGAAAGGCAGAAGCGGAGTTCTTTCAGATGTAAAATTAGCACGTGAAATGTCAGAAACACCGCTTTTTACTGACGGCTCCGACCATTTAGGAGTTTACCTTCTAAAGAAAATATTTCTTGAAGGCAAAACAATCAAAGAAATAAACAAAGATTTTTACGAAAAAGATTTACATCCCGATTACAAAGGAGTTGTAACACAACCGATTACTTACGGAACAACTTCTGCTTACGGTATTAGATATCCGAAAACAGATTTCTGGAACTCTTTTATTGCAACCAGAGACGAATACAAAAAATTCTTTATTGAGCTTCCTAAGCAGACAAAATCCGAGTTAAAAAAAGAGCTTAAAACTCCTGAAAAGAAGCCTTATGTGCGTAAATACACGATAAAAACTTATCAGAAAAACCAGCTTAAACAAGACATCAAAAAATCAAAAGGCGACGTTCAAAGTATTGAAAACGCAATCAGAAAAAGATTTACTAAAGATGATCCGGAAGCAGCATTCATCGTGAAATACTTAAGCCCTATTATGACAATCGCAGCAGATAAAATTCACCTTTCTGAAGAAGAAAGCTTTTTTGCTGAATCAGAAAATATAAAAGGAAGAAAAATCGATAATTTATTTGCAAGCTTCTGGAAAGCCAGACCCGACCTTGCAGAACTGTATTCAACAGCCATAATAGACACTATTGACCTATTTGAAACAAATTACGGCAGCGGAGGACTAATTCCAATAAATAACGAGTTTCAAGTAATTACTGATGAAGTTGAAAACAAAAAAGCAATTGACTTTGTACCGGAAAGATTTCTTGAACTCTTAGACAATGCTCAAAAAATTGTTCCTGCAAGATTGAAAGCAAAAGCAGAACATGAAGCTTTACAGGAAAAATGGAACGAGCATTTCTTATGGCGCTACGGTGAAATCAAGCCGGCAGAAGAAGTACCTGTTACTGCTGCAACAGAAAAAACAGATTTGGAGCTTCTGGAAGAAACCGCAAAAGATAACAATGCAGAAGTTTATCTGCTTAAAGGTGTCAATGGCAATGATGTTGCTATTACAGGTAATCTGGATGAGTTTATTGGCGATTACATAAAAAAAGAATATGTAGGTTTCCCTCCAAGATTTGTAAACATGCTCACTAATTTTATGCTCAAACACCCTATGATGACAGAAAATGCAAAACTTAGTTTCGCAACACGTTCCGTTGCTGACAAGATAGATGATGAGAGAATACTCGGAAAAACCGAATTAGATTGTATACAGAATTTTATAAAATCTGAATTGGAACTCGAAACAGCAGCTGCCAGCATGGCTGCTTTAGATGTTTTTGCAAGATTTTCAAATTCTCCTGAAAAAGTATATAGAACTCTTTATCCTCATTGCAAAGAAGCTGATGCTAATGAATACAGCCTTCAACTTTTAAACCATGGAGAAGACCAGAAAGTAAAAGATGAACTAAATAGATTATATGACATTTACCGTAAACCTCTTTCTCAATCCGAGCTAAACAAAATCAAACTGAAAATAGTAAGCTTTATAAGAGATTTTGACAGCAGCTGTATAAGTTCACCTCAATCAACAATATATGCAATGTATGGTCTTGCAAGCAACATAGAGCAAATACAGAAAATGTTTAAAAATAAACAAGTCGTTTCTAATATAAATAATCTAATCGCTAAAATAATTACCGAATCAAAAGTATTCTATGCAAAAAGTTTACTTTACGGACAGGAAAACAAAGCTCAATATAAGGCAAAAACAGAAATGATTTCAAGCAATGTTATAAATATATTAATTAACAAAGCTCATCAATTAAAATAAAAAAAGCAGGGAATAAATCCCTGCTTTTTATTAACTTAATTCTCAATTATATAGCTTTGAAAACAAGAGTTGCATTGTGACCGCCAAATCCGAATGAATTTGAAAGCGCTGCATTAACTTTTTTATCAATAGCTTTATGCGGAACATAATCAAGGTTAGCAACATGTTCGTCCTGATTATCAAGATTAATTGTAGGAGGAATTTTGCCTTCAGTAATTGTTTTAACGCAAATAATACCTTCTACCGCACCTGTAGCGCCAAGCATGTGACCGTGCATACTCTTAGTTGAGCTTACAACAAGGTTTTTGTTCTGTTCTTTATCGCCGAAAATCTTAGCAATAGCTTGAGACTCAGCAACGTCACCTAAGCCTGTGCTTGTTCCGTGAGGATTGATGTAATCAATATCTTCCGGTTTCAAACCTGCATCAGCAAGAGCAAGTTCCATAGCCTTGATTGCACCTTTTCCTTCAGGATCCGGAGCAACCATATCGTGAGCATCAGCTGTCTGACCGTAACCTACGATTTCAGCGTAAATATGAGCCCCGCGTTTTTTAGCAGATTCATATTCTTCAAGAACAAGAACGCCGGCACCTTCGCCCATTACAAAACCGTCTCTGTCTTTATCATAAGGTCTTGAAGCTTTTTGCGGTTCATCGTTTCTCTTTGACAAAGTTCTTGCAGCTGTGAATGCACCTATACCAAGAGTTGTGATTGTAGCTTCGCAGCCTCCTGCAACCATTACATCAGCATCGCCGTACTGAATCGTTCTAAAAGCATCACCAATTGAGTGTGAGCCTGTTGCACAAGCAGAAACAACAGCTTTGTTTACACCTTTGTATCCGTGTTTCATTGAAACACGACCTGATGCCATATCAACAATAAGCATCGGAACAGTAAACGGAGAACCTTTAGTAGGTCCTTTTTCAATCATAGCCATGTGGTTTTTTTCAAAAGTTTTAAAACCGCCGGCTGCTGAACTTACCAGTACACCGATTCTATACGGGTCAATACCGGCTTCATCAAGCTTAGCATCTGCAATTGCTTCATCTGCTGCAACCATTGCAAACTGGGTAAATCTATCCATTCTTTTTGCATCTTTAGAATCCATATAATCTTCAGGATTGAAATCTTTTTCTTTAATTTCACCTGCAATTTTAACGGTATGCCTTTCCGTATCAATTGATTCGATATTTGAAATTCCGCTCTTACCTTCAAGCATTGCGTTCCAGAATTTGTTAACTCCGATACCGCAAGGCGTAACAGCTCCCATACCTGTTATAACAACTCTGCGTTTTGTCATCTTATTTTCCCCTATTAATAAATAAGGAGGTGAAAATATATTATTCCCACCCCCTTAAAATCCTTGATATCTCAATTATGAGTGTGCTTCAATGTAGTTAACTGCATCTTGAACAGTTTGGATTTTTTCAGCTTCTTCATCAGGAATTTCGCATCCGAATTCTTCTTCAAAAGCCATAACTAATTCAACTGTATCCAAAGAGTCAGCACCCAAATCAGCTGTAAAGCTAGCTTCCGGAGTTACTAAAGCTTCATCGCAGCTTAATTGGTCTACTACAACTTTTTTAACTTTTTCTAATGTACTCATGTTTTTTATCCTCTTCATTATTGTGTAATACACTATTCTACTGAATTATACCATTTCAAGATATTTTTGCAATTAATTTAAGAAATTGTTACATTATATCATCAAACCGCCGGCAACTTCGATAGCCTGACCTGTTACATAATCAGTGTCTAAAGCTAAGAACTTAACAACTTTAGCGATGTCTTCCGGAGTTCCAAGTCTCTTCATCGGAATTGCTTTTAAATATTCGTCAATATTAGCAAGCTCAGCAGTCATAGCAGTTTGGATAAATCCAGGGCAAACTGCGTTAACACGGATATTTCTTGAACCGAATTCTTTTGCAAGAGTCTGGGTAAATCCAATTAAGCCTGCTTTTGAAGCTGAATAGTTAGCCTGACCTGCATTTCCGTGACGTCCTACAATACTTGACATATTGATGATAGAACCCTGACGAGCTTTTGACATGTGTTTAATAACAGCGTGAGTTACGCAGTAAGCTGATGTTAAGTTAATCTTGATAACTCTTTCCCACTGCTCCATATCCATTCTTAAGAACAAACCGTCTTTTGTAATGCCTGCATTATTTAAAAGAATATCAATTTTGCCGTGTTCTTTAATCATTTTATCAACAGCAGCTTGTACCTGCTCATCATTTGAAACATCAAATTGATAAAAATAAGCGTTAACTCCGCAAGCTTTGATTTCATCTATCGCAGGCTGAGCTTTTTCTGCTTCACAAATGTCGTTAATAATAATGTCGCATCCTGCTTTAGCAAGTTCTAATGCGCAAGCCAAACCAATACCGCGTGAACCGCCTGTAATTAAAGCAATTTTTCTTTCTGTCATAATTTTCTCCTTATTTATGGGATGTAAATACAATAGTTATATTCTATTTACCCCTTCTCCTTATTCTAAAATTTCGGCGACACACGCCTTATACTAAACTCATACTTTCTTTTAATGCTTCAATAGTAGCATCTAATGATGCTTTGTCAAATACATTATAAACAGCAGCTTCAGGTACAATCTTCTTGTTCAAACCTGCAAGAACTTTTCCCGGTCCGATTTCAATAAATGTATCAACGCCTTCTGCTGCCATCTTCTGAATAGTTTGTGTCCAATGTACTGAGGAATAAATCTGTTTAGGCATTTTTGCCCTGAAATCTTCAGCTTCAACTGCAGCTTCAGCATCAACATTAGTTATAACAGGAATTGAAGCATTATTTAGCTCTAATCCTGAAACAAAAGAAGCAAACTCTTTACCGGCTTCTTCCATAAACTTAGAATGGAACGCACCTGATACAGGAAGCGGAACAACTCTCCTTACGCCGTTTGCAAGCAAATAATCACTTGCAGCTTTAACTGCGTCATCCGCACCCGTAATTACAACCTGAGCAGGAGAATTGTAGTTTGCAACATCAACATAACCAACTTTTGAACCAACTTCTAAGCCTGCCTTCAACTGTTCTTCTGACGCATTCAAAACAGCAGCCATAGAGCCGCCTTTTGTCTGGCTCATCAAATCAGCACGTTTTTGAATAGCTTTAAGAGTAGTCTCTAAAGACATAACTCCCGCTGCAAACATTGCACAGTATTCACCCAGAGAATGACCTGCAACATAGTCCGGAACGATATTCAGCTCTGAGCGCAAAGCTTCCATTGCTGCAATTGACATTGTAACAATTGCCGGCTGGGTATTAACAGTTTGTTTCAAATCTTCTTCAGGACCTTCAAAACAAATTGTACTAACGCTTTTTCCTAAAGTTTCATTAGCTGTATCAAAAACATTTTTTGCAGCTTCATAATTTTCATACAAATCTTTTCCCATACCTACAGACTGTGAGCCCTGTCCCGGAAATAAAAACGCGACTTTTTTCATATTTATACAATCCCTTCTCTTAACCTTACAATTGCTCCGCCCCAGGTCATGCCTGCGCCAAACCCGCAAAGCACAGCAGTTGAGCCAAGCTTAACTTTGCCTTTTTCAACACCCTCAGCCATTGCAAGAGGAATTGAAGCTGCTGAAGTATTTCCATAATACTTAATATTTGTCACAACTTTTTCATCAGAATAGCCGAGACGTTCCTGAACTGCCTGAATAATTCTCAAATTTGCCTGATGCGGTATCAAATAATCAATATCTTCAGCTTTCATACCGGCTTTTGTAATCATATCTTCAACATAATGAGGAAGCACTCTTGCAACAAATTTATAAACTTCTTTACCGTTCATTTCAATAAATTGAGGATGCTCGTCATTCGGCTCTACAAGCGGACAATTTTTACCTGCAAGAGGGAGTCTTATCAAATCACCGATTGAACCATTTGCCCTGATATCAATTGAAATAATATCGTCAACTCCGTCTTCTGAGGCTGTAACAACAACAGCTCCGGCACCGTCTCCGAAAAGAATAGAAGCGCTTCTGTCTTCCCAGTTTAAAAGCCTTGAATTGTTATCAGTTGCAACCAGAAGAATTGATTTATACATGCCTGACGCAATAAACCCTCTTGCAATACTCAAAGCGTAAATTAAACCTGAACACGCAGCTGTAATATCAAACGCAGGAACATCATTAGGAATTCCAAGATGCGCCTGAATTCTGCATGCAATTGCAGGATAAAGTTCAGGAGGTGCAGAAGATGCGCAGATTACCATATCTATATCTTCTACTTTTAAACCTGACTTCTCAAGAGCTTTTCCGGCAGCTTCAGCCCCCAGAGTTACTGCATTTTCATTACCTGAAACCAATCTTCTTTCTTTAATACCGGTTCTTGAATAAATCCACTCATCCGACGTGTCATATAATTTTGTTAAATCATCATTAGTAACCACCGTTGAAGGGACGCTATACCCTACCCCCGCAATTCTCAACGGTATTGCATTATTTATCATTAAAATCTTCTCCTTTTCCCGAGCCGGTTTTACCTTAGCCCCTAAGCGATGCTTTCTGCAATCGTTTTGTTAACACCGGTAATTACAGCTTCTTTAGCTACTCTCACGGCATTTTTGATTGCGTAAGCTTTGCTTCTGCCGTGTGATATTACTGTAATACCTTTTACTCCCAAAAGCAAACATCCGCCAAATTCTTCATAATTGATTTTTTCGTAAATTCTTTTCATAAAAGGCTTTGCCAGCATTCCAATCAGCATTCCGATAAAATCTGATTTAAACTGAGCTTTTATCATTTTGAATAGCAGAGAAGAAGTTCCCTCTGTAACTTTCAAAACAACATTTCCGACAAAACCGTCGCACACAACTACATCGCAATGGTTCAGGAACAATTCTCTGCCTTCAACATTGCCCATAAAATTAAACTTTTCTTTTTCTTCTTCCAATAAATTATAAGTTGCCTGAGCGAGTTCATTACCTTTTCCTGCTTCTTCACCGATGTTCAAAACACCGACTCTTGGTTTTTCCACCCCGAGCACTTTTTCAGAAAAAGTCATGCCCATTATTGCAAACTGCTTAAGCATTTGCGGAGTACAATTGCTGTTAGCTCCGCCGTCGATTACAACAATCGGTTTTTTCATTGTAGGAAGTGTTACTGCAATCGCCGGTCTGTCAATTCCCGGAATTCTGCCTAATCCAAATAAGCTTGAAGCCATTGCAGCACCTGTTGAACCTGCTGCTACCAGAGCGTCTGAGCTGCCTGTTGCAACAGAGTTTACAGTAAGCACAATTGAAGAGTTCTTTTTCTTACGAATAGCCTGCCCCGGAGCTTCGCCCATTTCAATAATTTCAGAAGCATGAGTGATTTTGATATCCAAAGATTTAACATCAACTCTGACCCTGCGTTTTCTGCCGGCTTTACCGCAATCAGAAAGAAAACCTTCCTGTTGAATAGTTTCAAGACACTGTTCAATCTGGTCTTGTTTACCAACTAACTCTAACGCTACACCATATTCTGCAGCAGCCCACACAGCTCCTGCTATAATTTCAAATGGCGCATGGTCACCGCCCATTGCATCTACAGCTATTCTTGTTGTCATCTTAACTCTTCCCTTTATCTCTCTTAGATAAGGTGCGGTAAAACCGCACCTTTAGAACTACTCTTCAGTTGAAGCTTCTTCTTTAACTTCTTCAACTTTTGCTTCTTCTACTGCAGGAGTTTCTACAACTTCTTCAGCCTTCTTAGAAGCTTTTTTTGATTTCTTTTCTTCTTTAACTTCTTCAACATAGCCTTCTGCTTTTTTAGAAACTACTTTACCTTTGTAAGTTCCGCAAGCTGTGCAAACTGTGTGAGTCAAAGCTTTTGCTCCGCAGTTTGGACAAGTTGTAATTTCAGGCTTTGAAGCCTTCCAGTTTGATCTTCTTTTTCCTTGAGCGCTATGCCCTGTTCTTTTCTTTGGTACTGCCATTTTTTTATATCATCCTTTCTAGTTTTTAGTATTCATTCCACCGTATTTTGTATTTTATACTACTGGCTTATTTTACACTTCCCTGACAAAATACTTTATTATTGTTACGGTTTCATCCTTTCTAGTATTGTACTATTTGGGTTAATCAATTTTGATGTTTTTAAACACATCCATTCTGTCATCGTGAATTTCCATATCTTCTTCAGACACAAATAATCCCTCATTACAATTTATACCACAAACATTTTTATTTGGTAAAGCTAATATTACAGATTGATACAATAAGTCATAAAGATCAATCTCTTTTGCGCCGTTCAAATCTGTAATAAACTGTCCTGACTGGAGTTCAACCTCCTGAGAATACTCATCATAAAGCGAATGTTTTGCATAAGTTTCGTCAATATCGAACTCTAAATCATATTCAAATTTATTCAAACATCTGTCACATTCAAGAGTAACGACTCCGGACGCTTCGCCTTTTACTTCAATAAAACCTCCGAGTGATTTGATTTCTAAATCTGCGCGAAGCCTGCAGCCTTCAAGCTCTTTAATTTCATCATCAAATTCATAATGAAGAGTCTTATTTGGCTCGCGTTCAATATCTTCGATTAAAATTTTATTGGACATAAGGTTCTTCCTGCAAAACTACTCCTGCAATCTGTGTTGAAACAAAACAAAGTTTTTTGATTGGCCCCATCGGTTCTTTTTCAACAAGCACAGGAGTCGGGCTTTTCATAAGCTGTTTGAGCTCAGCATAAACCGCCTGAGAATTGTCAAAATACATTACAATTGGAGTTGCAGAACCTTTTAAAAACAAAATTACAGCTGTTCTTGTTTTCTGCGGTGTGTTAAATTGTTGAACCATGTCGTTCTCCTTTTATTTTAAACATAGGTATATTATAATATAAAAAGTTAATAGTGAGTAGTAAGTATGAATAAAGTTAATGAGATTTTAAAAAACGGCGGAGTGATTGCTTTTGTTACAGACACAGTATGGGGGCTCGGATGCCTGCCTGATAATGAACAAGCCGTTAAAAAGATTTACAACATAAAACATCGTGACGGAAAAAAGCCGCTAATCTTAATGAGTGACGAGTTTTACAACCTGCTTGATTACGTAAAACAGCCGATTGAAAAAGAAGCTCAAAGACTTATCAAAAAGCATTTCCCGGGTGCGCTTACGCTCGTTCTGGAAAAATCAGATAAAACACCTGACTACATCACCTCAGGAATGCCGACTGTCGGAGTCAGAATTCCTGACAACGAAACTTTTGCAGAAATTTGCAGAAACATAGACGGCAGAGTTCTTGCAACAACAAGCGCAAACCTCTCAGGAGAACCTGCAGCTTTAACTTATGAAGAAGCCGTTAAATATATTGGCGATAAAGTCGACCTTATAATCCAATCCGGAGGTCACGAAGCTCAGGGCAGAGCTTCAACGGTTGCAGGATTTAAAGATGGTAAGGTTATAATTTTTCGTCAGGGCGAAATTGAATTATAAAAATCTTATATATTACGCTCAATCTTTGCTTCTGGCATTTTAATCTGCGAATGAGAATAGTTTGTCAGGGCTTTGCCTACATTACGCATCACCAAACCTGCTTCCTGAGTGTTCCGGACTTCAACCTTAGCAGATGTGTCCACGACAGGAGTTGATTCAGCGTATTTCATATACTCATCATACTCCATCAAATCTTTCTTTATCATTGAATCTGCCATTCCCTGAGCTTTTTGAACAGCTTCTTCTGTACCGCCGCTGTTTTCTTTGCGATACTCTTCGTACTCTTCCATGGTAATTACACCATCTTTATCAGCGTCCATCTCTTCGTTATACAAAGGATCGCCTTCTTTTGCGTAAACCAAAGGTTCTGCTTTTTGGCTTGTACCATTTTGAGCAGAGCTACCAACCATAGATTGCAATAATTGTAAATTTAATTCTATTCCACCTGTCATATCAAGCCTTTTCCTCTATTTTGCCTTCTTTGTCGCCCTTTTCTGTTTGTTCATAAGTTGAAACAGCCTTTACAGGGTTTTTAATCACGACTTCTTCGTCTTCCCGCTCCATTTTTGCATTAGAAGGTTCTTTTTCTTTTGTCTCTTCTTGTTCATTGCAGTATTTCATGTACTCATCATAAGTAACCTTGCCGTCGCCGTCTTCGTCCATAGCTTTGTCGTATTCTTCGTCACCCTCTTCTGCATAAACTTTCTCTATCTCAGGTTGGATTTTACGCACTTCTTCGCTCGCTTTAGCATGTTCTGTATTAAGCTGGTATTGGAGCCGATTTTCAAGCATCTGTTTTCTTTGAGCGTAGCTTATATCATTCTCATCGCAATAATCGTTAAATTCCTGCAAAGTGATAATGCCGTCTTCGTCTTTATCCATATCCTTTTGATACATCGGCTGACCTTTTTCAGCATAAACAGCACCTTTAGCTTTAGAATTCATAGAAGCTATGGGGCTAAACGAAGATTTCATCACCTGCGAATTGAGCATTAAATTATTGTTATTAACTTCCATATTATAATTATAACTCGTTTTCATAGAGTTGCAATACAAAGTGGGCGAAGCCTTTCAGGCTTCGCCCACTTTAAATATCTATTTCAAATCATTTTCGACTTTTTCGAGTATCTCATCAAGCTTTGCTGCGTCTTTCACACCGCCCTGCGCGAAATTCGGACGTCCGCCGCCGTTTGCTC
>CAPQCU010000009.1 GCA_948684385.1 uncultured bacterium | reverse complement strand
ATTAAAAGCAACATTATTATCATTTTTTTTACGATTATTTAAATAATCTGCTATTGTATTTAATATTTCAATAAAAGTAGATTCCGAAATATTACCTTGAGTAAAATCATTATATACATCAAGAATATAAGCGTATGTGTCATCTCCTGATGCTTTTTTAATTTTAATAAATGCTTGCTTAATATCATCATTAGCAAAGTTAACATTTAAGATATTAAAATAAAGAGCAGCTGCATCCTTCATTTTCTTTATTACTAAATCTTCCGGCATATATTGCATCATTGTATCGAAATAGTTAACAAAGCTTTCGTACAAACGTTCAGTGTTAAATTGTTTATAATTGAATTTTGTCACAAAGAAATCTTTTAGAAATAAAATAATATCGCTATCCTTAGGAAAATATTTATTTCTAAGGTTATACCATTCCTGTTCTACACCGTTCGATTTCAAAAAATCTTCTATCAACAAGAGTTGATTTAATTTTCTATCTGAGTTTAATTTATAATACAAGTTTCTTTTGCAAACCCCTTCTGTTTCTACAACTGAAACCTGTATTTTCTTTAACATTGTAAAAATATTTGCAGCTTGCAGGTTTTCTGACTTAATTTGTGACCAGAAATTATGAAGCAGAACAAACATTGGAGACTGCTTTTCGTGTCCTGATAATCTTTCGCCATTAATAATTTTGTTAAATATAAGGGCGTCCTGCTCACAAAGACGGAGTTTTGACCTGCTTCCGTTAATTAAATATTTTTTGCGGATGGTTTTAATTGCTTTTTCATTCTGTGCAGTTGTTTTTTTGTAGCATTCACATACAGCATGAAGAAGCAAAGAAAGCGAAATAAGCCTGTTTAAACCGTCCACAATTGTATACTGGTCAAAAGTTTTCTGGTTTACAAAAATAATGCCTAAATCAATTGTCCGGGTAAATTGTTCATCCTCTGTCATCAAATCCAAAAAATTAACAAGCTTACCGTCACACCTTGCATAATCTAAGGCGTACAAATCTTTAGCTTTATTCAGAAATTCTAGTAAATTTACTACTTTCATCAATTACTCAGTTAATACAAATCCACCTGAAGGAACATTTTTAAGCTTGTCTCCTTCAATCTTGGCACGTAGATTTTTAATATATTTGTAAACATAGTCTCTCGGTAAATCCAGCAGCTGCGCTAAATCTTTCGCAAACACCGTTTTTCCGACATTATTGATTAGATAATCAAAAACCATTTGTTCTCTATCAGTAAGCGCTCTTTTCAATGTTATTTGAATATCTTTTTTCTCAGTTGAAATTTCTTCAACCTTCTCTTCAATAACTTTCTTTTCGGCAGTTTTTGGAATAAATTCATTTTTTACAGGTTGTTTTTTTGCAGGAACAGCATCCGGTTTATCTTTTTTTCTGCCGATTGAAAATGGTGTATGAGAAATTTGACGTTCTCTTTCGAACGCACGTTCAGCAATTTTTGAAAACCCGTCATTAATATTTGAACTTGTATTAGATGAAGTTCCTTTAGACATAACTATGTCAACTACATCATTAGTCGGTTTGCTCTCTTCAACTTCTTTTCCCAATCTTGCAGCAAACTCTTCCAGCGTAATTTTTTCTAAAGAGCCTCTCCACTGTCTTATCTCTTCCTTCGTTAAATAATTAGGCATCAAATATCTCCTATACTCACCTTGTGATAGTCTAACTTAATTCCCCATAACGGATTTCATACTTATAATGTATCACAAAATATGAAAAAATAATCAAAATATTTCGCGATGTAAAGATTTATTTTCAAAGCTTAATAATCTTGAACAATTCTACCAGGCAAATGACTTTGCTGTACTGTATAGAGCAGAGATTCTGCGCTTTGTTTGTTTTTAAATATACCAACCTGCAAAGTATAATTATTTGAACCTATGCATTTTACGATAGGATTTAAACCGTTTCCTGACTCTTGAATTATCTCTTTTGCTACTTTTGCCTGCTCAGCAGAAGTGTATGTTCCGACAAAAACTTTATATATAGGTTCTGCCTGCGGAGCAGCTGGTGCAGGAGGCGTAACTACGACTTCGGCTTGCTGCTTTTCGGGCTCAGTAACAGGTTTTGCAGGTTCTCTTACCACATCGTCCGGTTTTGACATTAAATCAGAAAAACTTTGTCCCTGATCTTCATTCTGTATCATCTCAAGACGGTTATCAACAATTTTCTTAACTTCTTCCACATTTTCCTGCTCTGCAGGTTGTTGATACTCGCCAATAGAAGTATCTACACTCGGAGAAAAAGATTTAATTAAAAAAGTGAATACTAGAAGCATCCCAAAGAAAGAAATTACAAATATTTTTACAAGCGAATTATCCTGCTGTGCTTCTTTTTTCATATATTTCTTGTAACCAAACTGCTTTCCCATCTTATACCCCGCGCACTTTTGTACTTGCTGATTTTATATCGTCTAACTCTTCTGAATATCGCTTCATAACTTCAAGAGCAAAGCTGCCAATATCGTTAATTCCTAACTCACTTGTAAGTCCCGAAGCTTTTACAGGTGCACCTTCTGAAAGAATATTCAGCCCTGTATGAATAAGAACGGAAGTAATTGATTTTGTTGCAATAGAAACAGAAAGTTTTTTACCTTCTATCATCAAATCATCACCATTTCTTATAACAAAGATACCCCGTTCTTCAAGAAGTTCTTTTATTATACAGATTAAAAGGCGCTGCCTGAACACACCTTCAACCAGCTCTACCCCGAATTGTTCGGTTATAAAGCTCAACATATACTTGCTGTAAATAGGTTCATTATTGATAACATCTTCAATATCAACCATTTCAGTAAGCTTAACCTCACACTCACCTTTAAATGCAACAATAGCATCACCTTGAATTCCAAAATTTTTATAAATCCAGTGAGGTGCAAGCTGTGAGCCGATATACTTAATCTCTTCTTGAATTAATTTTGTTTTCATAATTTTTAAAATAAAATACCTATGTATTTTTCTCCGTGATTTGCAATTAGCGCCCTTTTCAAATGACGGCAGGACTCACACTCTCCGCAATGTTTCTCTCCTCCTGCATAACAGCTTCTTACAAGCTCCAACGGTACATCATTCTCCATCGCAATTTTTACTATATCATTCTTGGTGTAATTAATCAAGGGTGCAACAACTTTAGGCTTTTTAAGAGTTGAAGTTTCAAAGACTTTTGAAATTTCTGCCCTGAAATTTTCGGTATTGTCAGGGAAAGTCGCTCCTTCATCTTTATTTGCACCAAATAAGATGTAATCATATTTGAAAGAATCTGCAAAAGCGGCTGCAATATTCAAAAAAAGCCCGTTTCTGTTAGGTATCCAAACTGATGCTGCGCTTTCAGCTGTTCCCAGATTAGAAGTCGGAATTTCGTCTTCAGAGACAAGAGATGTTTTAGTAATCTCTTTGAGCCAGTCCAGCTTAATAACTTTATGCTCTATATTATAATGCTCACAAATCTTTGCAGATGCTTCAATTTCAGCTTCTGCAGATTTTTGACCGTAATCAAAAGTTAAAGCCAGCTCAATTTTGTAATCATTTTGAGGAAAGCCAAGTGCAACAAGAGAGTCTAAACCTCCTGATAATAAGATTATTGCTTTTTTATTCATCCTCATATTCCTCAATCAATGCTGCAGCTTCTGACTTTAAAAACTTATCATACCCCGGAAGTGAAATAACTTCATCCAGAATATCCCTGCCAATCAGGTTATATAGCGCAATCAAAGCATTTTTGCGGACTTCTTCGTCTTCATCTTTTAACGCCGATCTGATAAGCTCCGGAGCTTCTTCATACTCGCTATTCATCAAAGCTTCAATCGCATTTATCCTAACCATTGAGGAAGAGTCCATCAAAGCATTTTTCAGAACTTTTAGTACTTTTTTATTGTTAATATTCAGCTTTCCTAACGCCTCAACAATTCTCTCTTTAAGGAAAGAAAATTTCCCTAAAAGTCCCTGTTTTGCTTCCATTATAGAAATTAAAGGGTCAATTGCACTCGCATCTCCTAAGAGACCTAGAGCAAAGGTTGCTGACTCTTTTACATAAACAGATTTTTCTTCTTCATCTTTAACGACATCAATCAACGACTCAACTGCGTATCTATCGCCTATTCTACCTAATGCATCAGCGCACGCAAGCCTGATTTTATAATTCTCTTCCTTGTTATTTAAACAGTATAAAAATGCCCCTACAGTTGAAGTGTCTTTATAATTTGCAATTGCTTTAGCACACAAAGACCTTACATTAATGAGGCTGTCAGCATCGTCAGAGTCAACATTCTTTAAAAGCATTATATCAAGAAGCTTAGATAAAATAAGTTTATCTCTATGCGAGTCAGAAAGCCTGATTACACCGGATAGAATATCAGCATTCTTAACAGTAGAAAGTATATACTCATATAAGGAAATAAGCGATTGCTCATCAAGTTCTTGCTCAAGCTCAGTTATATTCTTGATTACAACTTGAGGAGTCTCTTTTTCTACCCCGCAATTTTCTAATATTACACTAAAATCTAATGCATTTTTCTCCACAAAATTAACATACAATAAAAATTTATATTTATCAATAATAATCATTGTTTCAGTCACTTTTTTCTGCGAATATTCGTAACATTTCTTAATATAATAAAATCAAAAAGGCAATTTTCAAAAAATGAAATACTTTATATATACACAAGCATTTTAGAAAAGGATTATATAATGAACGAACAAGAATTAAACGCAGCAATGTCAGTAATAGCAGACCCGATTAAAAACGTTTATAAACTTGAAACCCGTCAGGATATCGAAGAAATTCAGAGAATTTGCAGAATTTTTGCTATTTCCGAAAAACAGGCAAACAAGCATAAAATGCTTTCTATTAAGAATTTAGCCACTTTTAGATTGGTTTTAAGTAATAATTAATAACTTAGAATACAGTTTTGAAGGCGCCGTTTGAAATTTCAAACGGCGCCTTTGTTATTTACCCCTTTGTTAAGTTTTGTAACAAATAAATACCTTCTTGAAATCACATAATTCATAAATACTTTATATATATGTAAGATAACAAAAGGTATAGAAAGATGGCTAACACAGCAACATTATTAAGCACATTATTAAATTCAAACGCTGATATCAACTACTATACCCAGCAGCAAATTTACTGGTCTGGTAAGTACGAAGCTAACAGTGCAAAGCTATCAAAGCAGGTTAAAGCTGAAGAAAAATGGGAAAGTGCTTTTGACTCTGCAATTGATAATACCAAAGAGCTTAATTGCGGCGGCGTTAGGGTTAATGCAAATAATAATAACAAACAAATTGCTGACGCTTACGCTCACGCAAAGGTTAAACAATACAACGAGGAGTTATCTTTAGAACTTGCTGAATTGGATGTTGAATATGACACAATGCAGCAGATGTACGAAACAATGCTTGAATCATTAAGAGCACAAAAAGAGGGTCAAAAAACAGCTACTCAGAATGCTGCTCAAGACACTGGATTATTACAATCATAGAGGTAGGGGTAAAGGGGCAAATGAGGATATTAATCCTATTGCTTCCAACCTACATTATACAAAAATCAATTATACATACACCTTTGACGCATTGTACATTAAAGATGCAATGGTCATCGGGCCGACACCGCCGGGTACAGGCGATATATATTTCACCGTTGGTGAAACACAATCAAAATCGACATCACCGGTCAACTTGCCGTTGGCATCTCTGAATATACCAACGTCAACTATACAAGAATTTTTATTAACCATCTTACATCTTACAATCTTTTTACCCACCGCAGATATCACGATATCAGCGGTTTTTATTTTGTCTTCAATATTTTTTGTGTATGAATGCGCAGTTGTAACAGTTGCATTTCTTTTCAAAAGCATTTGTGACATAGGTTTTCCAACAATATTGGAGCGACCGATAACTACAGCATCAGCACCTTCAATTTGAACGTTATATTCATCTAAAAGCATAATAATACCTTGAGGAGTTGCAGGATAAAAATAAGGCTCTAAACCGATTGCAAGCCTGCCGACATTTTCCGGAGTAAAACCGTCTACATCTTTCTTTGGCGAAATTGTAGTAATTACTTTGTTTTTATCGATATGCTCCGGCAGAGGAAGTTGGACAAGAATTCCTGTTACATCTTTATCTTCATTAAGTTCTGAAATTCTACCAAGCAGTTCGTCCTCGGTAACTGTCACCGGAAGTTCAATAACAGTTGATTTTATCCCGACTTTTTCTGCTGCAAGTTTTTTATTTCTGACATAAATCCTGCTTGCCGGATTATCTCCGACTAAGATTACAACCAGATGAGGTTGAATAGAAAGCTTACTTACTCTTTCTTTTACATCTTCGAGAACTTTATTTGACAAAGCTTTTCCGTCTAAAATCATCCGTTAATCTCCTGAGGAAGGTTGAGCCTGAAATAAAATTGTTCAACAGCTTCTTTTACGATTACTGATTTTCTGTCAAGTTTTCCGCCAGCAAGTGTTTCATCAAAAGGAATTGAGCCGAGAACGTCAATTTCTGCTTCTAAGAGCTGTTTTGAGATTTCGTTTAAATCTTCGTTTTTAACCTTATTCAAAACAATCCCAAGTTGACCTCCTGCTGCGTATTTTGCAGAAAATTCCGCAATCCTTCTGGCTAGATGGATAGAATCCTGAGACGGATTTGTTACAATCAGGGCTAAATCAATATCTGTATCGACAAGCTGGTTAAGATACTTCAAGTCAAATTCACAGTCAAATAGAACAAAGTCATATCTTTCAATCAAACGCTGGCATGCATCATTTATCTGTGCCGTAATAGGGCATCTGCAGTCTTTTGCTCCGACAAACCAGGAAACAATAATATCGATGTTTTCGTCAAGCGTTACAAGAATATCTTCCATTGCCCATTCAATATATTCATGTTTTGACATACCTTCCGGAATTCCGGTTTTATATTCGTGTTTACCGCTTCTGATACCGTAAATAGTGTTACGAATATCAAGCCCGAACGAATGAGCAAGCTCGCTTGATAAATCATTATCAAAAAGTAAAATTGATTTTTCCGGAAATTTTTCTTTCAAAATGCTTAGTAAAGCTTTTGTTATTGAAGTTTTTCCGCTTCCGCTTTTTCCTGTAACTGCTATTTTTATAGTCAAATTTAAAATCCTCTTTTTCAAATTTTATCATAAACAAAACACGGCAGTAAAAATACTGCCGTGATAACATATCTTAATTTACAGTTTAAAATTAAACAAGCCCTTCTTTTACGGCTTTTACAGCTGCCTGAACTCTGTCATTTACACACATTTTCTGTAAAATTGAGCAGACATGAGCTTTAGCTGTATGAACGCTTACAATAAGCTCTTTTGCAATCTCAGTATTACTTTTTCCTTCAACAAGGTGTCTCAAAACTTCAAATTCTCTCTCAGTTAAAGGAACTCTTCCTTCTTCGGATGCTTTATCTTTTAAAATACCAATGGTTTCCTGTTTTGGGAAAGCATCTAAAACTTTTCTTGCAATCACAGGGTCAAGCCAGCAAACTCCATTTGAAACATCGCGAATAACATCAGCAAGCTTTGCCGGATCAATATCTTTTAAACAGTAAGCCATTGCACCTGAAGATAAGGCTGCAATAACTTCTTCTTCTCTATCATGAGAAGTCAAAGCAATTACTTTAATATCTTTGTTCATTTCTTTGACTTTAACAGTAGCTTCAATACCGTTCATGCCGGCAAGACCTAAGTCCATAAGCACGATATCGGGCGAATGCTGTTCAATCATTCTTAAACCGTCAGTAGCGTTATCACTCTCAGCAACTACTTTAATGTCTTCGTTTGAGTTCAATGCGCAGCGTAATCCGACTCTTGTAAGTTTGAAATCCTCAATTATAATTACGCTGATTGTTCTCTTCTCTGCACTTACTGCTGTACTCATCTCTATATCCTCCTATCGGGGTATTATGTAATAGTGTTGTCCCCCACAACTCCATTAAATAATACACCCAACTCAGAGTATATTAGCCGGTTAACTAATATTTATTACACATAATCTTCAATAAGCTCTATAACTTCTTCAAGCGAGTAATTATTCTCTGTTACAAAAATATTTTTTCCGGTTTTTTCTATAACGTAATCAAGAGAATTGCCATCAAGAAACAGGTTAGAGTAAGGTTTTAGCATTATTGAAGGTACAATAACGTAGTCTGCTTCGATATCTTTAATTGCATTTATTAAATCTTCTGAGGTTATAAGTCCGGCTACAGTAATGTTTTTACCCCAGTATGTTGATTTAACAGGATTTACTAAAGCGGTTAAACCTTCGATTTTATTTAGTTTTTCAGAAATATATTCAAAAGCTGATTTTGCAGCTACAGAGCATGCAAATGCAATTTTTAAAGGATTAACCTTATCCGGAAGTTCAAAAGTATCAAAATCGTCCATCAAAGACCTTAAAGAGCCGACTCCGTCATCTAATTGAGAAAAATTTCCGTAATATTCGCTCTCAGGTATATTTACTCCCGCAAGCAGGAAAAATTCATCAGAACAGCAGACTTTTTCGTATTTAGAAGCTATTTCAATTGTTTCCAAAGCGATTTTTTCATCAACAGTTTTTAACTCCTGTTCTCTAAACTGTGTAACTCCAACTGGCACAATTGCAACAGACAAAAGAGCTTCTCCGAGAGTTGAAAGGTCATCCAGAGTACGTTTCAACTCTGCACCGTCATTATAGCCGGGGCATAAAACAATCTGGGTATGAAAAGGTATATCATTATCTTTAAACCATCTTAAATTATCCATAATCTTTGCAGCATTAGGGTTACGGAGCATTTTAACTCGCAAATCCGGATTTGTTGTATGCACAGAGATGTAAAACGGACCAAGATGTAAGCGGGAAATTCTCTCCTTATCAGCATCACTTAAATTCGTTGTAGTAATATAAGTTCCCTGCAAATACGAAAGCCTGTAATCATCGTCTTTAATATAAAGCGTATCCCGTAAGCCTTTTGGCTGCTGGGCTACAAAACAGAAAATACAATTATTTAAACAAGGTTTAACTCTGTCAAAAACTGCGCTTTCAAATACAATACCTAAATCTTCATCATAATCTTTTTCAAGCTCGATTTCTTCAATTCCACCATTTGATTTTTGAATTTCTATTGTTATAAGTTCATTTTTGCAAAGATATCTGTAATCAATCATATCCTGAGGTTTTTCGCCATCAATTGAAAGTAGAATATCACCCTCAGCAATTTCGAGTTCTTCTGCAATAGAGTCCGGAATAACACTGCTAACCACGGCTGGCATGTTCAAAACCCTCCACAAGTGATATAAAATTTTTGTATTCACAGATTAAATTATCAAATACCATTTTAGGGAAATAAGATAAATCCTTTGAATTTACTAAATTTTGGGTATCAAAAAGAAGGCTTTCAGCTTTCATTTTCAAAAGTCTAAACAATTCCTTCTGCATTTCCTTGTCTAAAACATCGGCACACGCAAGTTTAACACGTGCATAAGTCAAAAATTGAATAGGATTTTCCATCGGAGGTAAAGTTATCAACCGTTTTAATTCATTTATACCGTCTTGCGTAATTGAATAATAAACAGACGGTCTGCCGCCTTTTGACATAGATTTTTGAGTTTTAACAAAGCCTGAAGTTTCCAGCCTGTTCAACGCCGGTTTTATAGTACCGTAGCTAGGTGTAGTAAGCACGGAAAACTCGCCTCTAATCTCTTTTGATATTCCGTACATCGTCAAAACTTTTCTGCTCAACTGAAATAAAATTAAAAGCTCAATCATTTAATCCGCATCATTCCTTACTATACCAATAAACTCAAGCGCAAGTTTTTCGCTCCACTTTCTGTTTCCTTCCTGCTTGATAAGCTCAAGAGCTTCATCTTTTGACATTGCTTCTCTGTAAGGTCGGTTTTCAAGAAGGGCAAAATACGCATCAACAATTAAAATTATCTGGGATTCAACAGGAATAGCCTCTCCTGCAAGTCTTTCCGGATAACCGGTTCCGTTCCAGTTTTCATGATGCTTTTCAATTATTGGAAGCACGTCAACTACATTTGAAATCGGTTTTAAGATTTCTCTTGCAGCAATAACCGGATGCTGTTTAATTGAAGCTTTATCTTCTTCGCTCAAAGGTTCTTTCTTCTGCAAAATCTCTCTCGGAAGCATAGTATTTCCGATATCATAAAGCAAAATCGCAATTTTTAGCTTATCAATCGCATCTTTTGATAAATCAAAACGTTTTGCCAGAGATACTGCAAGTTCAACTTTCTGCTTAACTCCACCTGAAATATGTTCAGGATTATAAGTCGAAACAAGTGTATCTGCTACCTGATAAAGTTTTTCATTGTTTATATTCATTTCCTGAAGCTTTTGGACAAGAAGCTTAGAAGTAGCGTCCTCAATAGGAATACGATGTTTTGACAAAATATCAACAAAAGTATTCACAGCAACTTCCTGCCATGAAGTTTCGGAAGCAGGTTTTGCAATCGTAACACGGTTTCTACCGTTTCTTTTTGACTCATACATAGCTCGGTCGGTAATTTCCAAGAGCTCGCTAATGTCGTCAGAATGCTCCAGATACGTTGCAACTCCTAAACTTGCCGTAATATGACCGATTTTTTCAAGTTCAACAGCTTCAATAGCCTTTCTGATACGTTCTGCAGCAATGCATCCGCCAGCAGAATCAACTCCGGGAAGCAAAAGATTAAACTCTTCTCCGCCGAGCCTTGCTGCTATATCGATTGAACGGGCATTATTCTTTAAAACTTCTGCAATTGCTTTTATCGCAATATCGCCGTAATTATGACCGTAAACATCGTTTATCTGTTTCAAATGGTCTAAGTCTAAACCAATAACCGTAAATTTCTGGTTTTGGCGGTCTGCACGCGTTGCTTCTTTCTTGATAAACTCTTCAAAATATCTGCGATTATATAAACCTGTCATGCCATCCGTAATTGCCTGTTCTTTAACAGCCTGAAACAAATCTGCAATAGTAATGGAAAGTTCAATTTGTTTTGCAAAGAGGCTTAAGAAATTCAATTCGCTTCCGCTTACGCTCTCACGTGAAGAATAAACCACCAGAGAGCCGAAATGTGTCTGCTTTGAAGTCAAAGGAACAAGAATATAAGATTTCATATTAGAATCTTTGATAAATTCTTTTAATTTTTCAACTTCAAGTTCCGGCATAAAACCCTGAATGAGTTCTAATAGATTTGTAGATTGATAAATTTGATTTTTTTCAATTGTGTCCTTTAGTTCTTTTAAATCAGGAAATTTCATTCTAAAATCTGTGATATTGCAGTTAAATTTCTTAAAAAACTTCTCATCCAGATCATCTCTTGAAGAGGCTACAATTTGTAAATATTTGCCATCATTATCCGCTTTTTCATTAACTATAAAGCTGTACATATACCCCAGCTCGCCACGGAGGCTGTTTACAATCGCGTTCAAAACACTGGACAAAGGTTTTGAAGAGTTCATCATATCCCAGATGTGCTGCAAAGTAAGCATTTGCCTGTTTGCGCGGTCAAGTTCACGTGTGCGGATTTCTATCTCAGCTTCAAGCTTGGCGTTAATTTCATAAACTTCAAGCAAAGAAGGTTTTCCGGTTGTTACAGCTGAATCAACCCTGTCTAATCTATTTTTAAAATTTCTTATATTATCAAAGAAACTCACTTAACTATCCTTAATTTAGCATTAAAAACATTTCTTATTATAGCACAGTTTCAAGCATTATAATAGTAGCAAAAAAATTTTTTACAGGTTTTAATTAAGTATGAAAATATATCCTGTAACAAATAGAGTAACTCCTCAAATAAGACCAAAACAAATTACATTCACATCTGCAAGGCTCGAACAAAAAGCTGCAGTTGAAAGTTTTTCACTGTTAAGCAAACTAAAAAAACTATTTTTTCCGGCAAAAATTGAAACAAAAATAGCACCTGCATTAGAAGAAAAACCGTTGCAAAAAGTAGTAAAGCCTATAATCGATAACAATAAAATTATTGAGTTAGAAAAAATTCTTGATAACCCTTTACTACTTGAAGAGTTTTTTGCGTCATATCCAGATATAAACCTTAACTCAAAAGATTCATACGGAGATACGATTCTCTTAAGAGCTGTACGAAGAGCAAATGAAAAAAACATAAAATTATTAAAAGATTACGATTTTGGTAAATATGGGAGTGTTGATTGGAATGCTGTAGATTCAAAGGGGAATAACGCTCCAATGATATTACTTGACAAATATCCTTACAGGAATGGCTTTCATGAAATAACAGATGTTGAAGTAATAATGGATATACTATTTGAAAAAGCTGACCCGACGTATATTAATCCGCAAACAAAACGTACACTTATTCAGGATGCAATTGTGCGCGGAAAAAGAACTTTTATACGAGATTACTTGCATAAATACCGTAATAATAGCAGATCGCTTAAAATTACACATCCTGATACACCTCCGGTTTTGTTTTTAGCGTTTCAGCATAACGTAGCCAATGACAGTCTTTTGGAAATAGTTACAAGGTCAAATTTAGATGAAACCTACAAAGGTAAAACTATTTTTGAATTTATCGATGCGGAGAAAATGGGTAATTTAGACCGTCAAATAATTAGTATACTTGAAAGACATTCAGCTAAAAAGCGATTAGAGAAAATAAAAGATTACTATCAAAAAGAAGGCATAATCAATTTACAGCAGCTGATTGATTATATAGACCAGCCTGCATTCAGCTCTATATGCAATGAGTCGATTAATGATATTGGAGAAGATGTAGGACATTTTATAACCGAACTTTATCCAAAAAATTATGAAGAAATTAAACAAATCAGCGATTTAATCGATAAATTACAGCAAAAAGGATATTCATTTGCACACACAGACGACCTTGGAAGAACTGCAATTGTAAAAGCTATTGAAGGAAACAACACAAAAGTTTTGAAATTTTTATTAAATAAAATTCCGCAAAGAGGTTATGGATATATTAAAGACAACTATTACGATAATATTGAAAAACTCTTAAAGGAATATAACATTACAGACGAGACTGTATTAAAAATCTTTCAAAAGAAAAACAAAGAAACAAGACGGTATTATTAAAAAACCTCCTTGGCGGGAATTGAACCCACGGCCTTGGGCTTCGGAGACCCACGCTCTATCCAACTGAGCTACAAGGAGATTTTAAAATTATTTAATTGCAGTCAAGTCCCAAATCCAGCGTCGGAGCTTTTTACAACATCCTTCCCTAAACGCAATCTAACCCCAAATCCAGCGTCGGAGCTTTTGCAACAATCGCACTTGATGAAATTATGTCAACGCCTGTTGCTGCAATATCTTTAACCGTAGAAAGATTTACGTTACCGCTTGCTTCAACCACTGCCTTTCCATTTATAAGCTTTACGCCTTCACTCATCTGCTCTAAAGTCATATTATCAAGCATTATAATATCAACTCCGCAAGCAAGAGCTTCTTTAACCTGTTCTAAGGTATCACACTCAACTTCAATCTTATGAGCATGTGAAATATGCTGTTTTAACTTGTTTACAGCAGTTGTAAGTGAGCCTGCATATTTAATATGGTTATCTTTTATCATCGCACAGTCAGCAAGGTTAAATCTGTGCAAGCTGGCTCCGCCGGTTTTTACAGAATATTTTTCAAACGCTCTAAATCCAGGAGTAGTTTTTCTTGTATCTACAATCTTTGCCTTGTACTCGCCGATTGCCTTCTGGTATTTATTAGTCTCGGTTGCAATACCGCTCATACGCTGAACATAATTCAGTGCGGTTCTTTCACCCATCAAAATATATCTTGCAGGGCCTGAAATATCAGCAATTTTATCCCCTTTTTTAATTGCATCTCCGTCGTTAAAATAAAATTTAATATCAACTTTTGGAGAAAGAATTTTAAAAACCGCTTCAAAAACATTCTTACCGCAAAAAATCCCGTCAACTCTGGTATTCAATACGCAGCTCATCATATCATCTTCTGTTGTCAAATAATCTGTAGTAATATCACCAAACCCGATATCTTCCTGCAGGGCAGATTTAACGTGTTCTTCTATAAAAAAATTATTTAGCATAAGCCAGTTCCCTCTCTACATTTTTTGAATAATCAGAACGGCAATGAGCTCCGACTGATTCTTTTCGATTAAGCGCTCCTTCAATTATTAAAGACGCAGCTGTGAGCATATTACGATATTCATATTCATCCTTATTAAGGCATTTTCTTGTTCTTTTGAATTCTTTTTTAAGTTTTTCAACTTCACCTTTTGCAAAAATCAAATCTTCTTCCGAACGTATAATACCGACATTATTCCACATCAAATCTTTTAGGTCTGATTTTAATTTATCAATATCGTAATCAGCATCACTCAATGGCTGTGAATAAACATCAATAATCCGTCTAATATTTTCATCAATTTTCTTCGGAGTTGATAAGTTTGCAAAAGAAAGATAATCCGCAAGCTCATACGCACAAACAACGCATTCCAGAAGCGAATTGCTGGCAAGCCTGTTTGCTCCGTGCAGACCTGTTGAAGCACATTCACCAATTGCATACAAACCTTTTATAGAAGTTCTGCCCTCAACTGATGCTTTTATCCCGCCCATACTGTAATGTGCAGCAGGAGCCACCGGAATAGGTTTTTTAGAAATATCAATTCCTGACTCATCGCATCGTTTTGAAATTGTAGGGAAACGCTTAAATAGTTTCGTATGGTCTATCATTGAAGCGTTTAGAAATACATTAAATGTGTGTTCCTTACTCATCTCAGAATAAATGGCACGTGTGACAATATCTCTCGGAGCAAGTTCTCTTTTGTCGTGATATTTAGACATAAACTCATCGCCGTGATTGTTAATAAGTTTAGCACCTTCTCCCCGTACAGCTTCTGAAATCAAAAATCGGTCTTTGCTATTGGGATTAAGCGCCAGTGCTGTTGGATGGAACTGAATAAACTCCATATCTTTTAAAGCAGCACCTGCGTTATAAGCTAAATCGATTCCGTCACCCGTTGCACCTTCAGGATTAGTAGTGTATTTATAAAGCTGACCAAGTCCGCCTGTTGCAAGAACAAGAGCAGATGTGTACACAATTTCATGTTCTCCGGTAAGCTCGTTATAAACAATAACACCCTTGCATTCTTTATCTGAACTAACAAGAAGTTCAGCAGCAAATGCATTTTCCATTATAACTATATTACCGTCATCACGCACAGCTTTACACAATGCTTCTGTAATCTTTCTTCCCGTTGCATCACCGCCTGAATGAAGAATACGTCTTACGCTGTGCGCTGCTTCAAGTGTAAAAGTAAGATTGCCGTTAGCATCCCTGTCAAATTCAACACCATTTTCTATTAAATCGTTGATAACTTCGTCAGAAGCTTCAGAAATATATCCCACAGCTTCTCTATCATTTAAACCCGCTCCGGCATTTAAAGTATCTTCGATATGACATTCGACGCTATCTTCTGTATTTTGTTTTAAAACCCCGACAATACCGCCTTGAGCATACAACGAATTGCTATTACCAAGATAAGATTTTGTTATTAAAAGAACTCCGTCAGGCAAATTCATTTGTTGTGAAACTTTTAAAGCTGCATACAGACCTGCTGCACCGCTTCCAACAATTACCACTGAATATTCGGAATATTTCATTTCTCCACTCCGCTAGCTGATTACTTAATATAATTTTAAACCAAACAAAGTAAAGAGAGTATAAATTAATTATTAAGATTTAGCGAACAGACAGTGTTAAGATTTTTGGATGCAAAGCATCTTCAACAATAGAAGCTTCTAAATCAATACCCGGAGAATATTGTTTTGCGATTTTTACATCATCATTGTAACCGGATAAATCACCCATTGATTTTCTGACAAGAGCCCTATCTGCATAAGCTCTTGAGTTACCTTTGTTTCTATCTATAGCAAGATTCCATACATTTAAAGCAATATCAGGTCTGCCGACAGATATATAAATATTAGACATACAAGCAAAACCTGCATAAGCATTCGGGTCTTGATTAAGCATTGCATTACAATAAGTCATAGCTTCTCTATAGTTGCCAACACTCCTAAACAACATTGCAACTTTAAAACTATCATTAAAGTTTATAGAACCTGAATTGACAAAATCACTCAAGGCACCTTTATGGTCACCTAAAAATAACTTTATTTCCGCTCTGTCTTTATAAAGCTGCTTAAGTTCTACGTCAGAAGCATAAGAAGGTAAAGACGCAATAGCCTTATCCATTTCTTTTAAAGCTGTTTTTCTATCGGGGTACATTTTTGCAAGATAAATAGCATTATTTCTGTGAAAAATATATTCCGAAGCCTGACTTCCATTAATTAGTTTTGAAAAGAAAAACTTTGTATTATTTCCCCAGAAACAAAGTTGTATAAATTTATTACCCGGAGGGCTGCAAAACCATGCCAGAAATAAAAAACCCAATATTATACATACAAGAAGCTTTACATCGTCTTTACGACTCTGTTTCTTAAAATTCGTTATCATTAATTCTCTCTTCCTTCTGTATATATTTTATACCATAAGTTTAAAAAAATAAAGTCTATGAATAGCATTTGTTACACAAATCTTAAAAAATAATTCTTTTAATTTCCTTTACTTCAGAAAGTCTGGTATCCTCAAGCCTCTGACACACATTTGGAGCCAGTTTTAAAGCTGAAACTTTATCTGTAAAAAACAGTTCAAAAAATCTAGCCCAGAGTTCTGAAGGCTGATTATAATACTTATTAAGTTTATTAATCCTTGCATTTATTCTTGAAATATTTTTTTGATTGGATTTTAACTTAATATAATCTCTCTGCATCTCTGTTAAACTAAATGCATACATCAAAGTTCGCTCTATTTTCCTGCAAGGCTCTGAAATCTTAAAATCAGGGTAAATACTTTTAATTTTCTCAACAAGAATTTTATTCTCTTCACCTAATTGTTTTTTAGTTTCATATAAAGAAGATGCAAAATCCTTAGGAATATTTTTTACAGTTACACTAAGAAGCTCTTCGTACTCTTCTTCTGACAAATCTTCAAACACAAACTCCAGAGATTTGAGAGTTTTATCGTATTTATAATGTATAAAATGCGCAAACTCATGAAGAAGAGTAGATAACACAGACGCTTCTGTTATATTTTTAGAAATATCAATCCTGAAAGCATCTTCTCTGCTCAAAAAAATACCTTTATTGCCGCGAGCCTTATTCTTACCAAGATTAACCTGAACCCCTAAGCTCTCAATATATTTTGTTAATTCTAAGATTCGGTCTCTTTTATCAGCCATTTTAAATAATCTTCACTACAATCAATTATAGGTAAAGCAATAATTTCAGGTACAGAATAAGGATGCATGTCCTCAATAACAAGCTTTATTTTTGCATAATTCGTACGCCTTGTTTTTATCATCATCAAAACTTCATTTTCTTCACAAATCTCGCCTTCCCATGAGAATTTGGAAGTAACTTTATCAACCATGCTGACACAAGCTGCCAGCTTATGCTTAAGTAAAATATTAGCGATATTTTTTGCAGTGTTTTTTTTAGGTACCGTACAATAAATAACAATAATATCCATAATTTCTCCTTATAATTTAAATATCTTATCCGGATTTAATATATTATTCGGGTCAAAAAGCTCTTTAACTTTTTTCATATATTTTAAAGCTTCATCATCAATTGTTCTTGTAAGATATGCAATTTTTTCTGTCCCGATTCCGTGTTCTGCAGAAATCGTTCCGCCCAAAGAATTAGCAAGCTCATATATTTCCGCTTTAGCTGAACAATATTTCTTAAATTCATCTTCATTTTCAAGATTTAAAGCTATTTGCGGATGAATATTTCCATCTCCAAGATGCCCGACCATGCAAACCATAAGCCCGTATTTATCACATATATCTTTGCATCCTCTGACCATTGAAGAAATCTTGGATCGGGGAACAATAATATCATCAGACAAAACGTCAGGCGCAAGCTTAGCTGTCGCTGCAAAACTAGCCCGCCTTGCAGTCCATATTGCCTCTTTTTGTTCTTCTGTAACAGCCGCTTCGACAAAATCAGCACCGGCAGAGTTTAGAGCATCGAATACTTCCTGCTGTTGAAAATTCATTGAGCTTTCAAATCCGTCTATCACAACCAGAAGCATAGCCTCTTTATCTAAATTCAATCCGCTTGGATAAAACTTTTCTACTGTACAAATCGAGTTTTTATCCATAAAATCGATTGCAGCAGGAAAAACTTTCTTCTTAATAATATTATTTACTCCCTCTGCAGCAGCTTCTAACGTATTAAAATATGCAAGAATTGTCCTGCTAGACTGAGGTTTTGGTATAAGCTTCAACTCAGCTTCAACTACGACAGCGAGAGTTCCTTCACTTCCTATAATCAACTGATTTAAATGATACCCTGCAGCATCTTTTATCGTACCTTTACCAAGTTTTACAAGCGTTCCGTCTGCCAGCACAACTTTAAGACTCAAAATATAATCTTTAGTAGTACCATACTTAAACCCCATAGCTCCGCCGGAAGATTGGGCAATACTGCCTCCGATTGTTGAAACTTTGTAATTTGAAGGGTCAGGAGGATAAAATAAGCCCTCTTCCTCTGCCAGATGCTTAATCTCACCAAGAACCGCTCCGGGTTGAACCGTCATTGTCATATCAACCGTATTAAGTTCCAGAATTTTGTTCATTCTCGAAAAATTCAGAACAATTCCGCCTTTAGGGCAGGTACAGGCACCAACCATATTGGTACCGGCTCCGCGTGAAACTACAGGTATTTTTTTGCTGTTTGCATAGCGTACAACTTTCTGAACCTGTTCAATTGTTTCTACAAAAATAACAGCATCCGGAGAAACATGCAAACCGCAAAAGTTCATAGAATCCTCTGCATAGCAGTATAATTCTTCCTTTCCGGTAAGTACATTTTCCCTTTCAACTATTCTGGCTATTTGTTCAATATCATTTTTCAACAACATGTGATGCTATTTTTTCAATACTTTTATTTAATTTTGCTATCTGCCTATCCATACCGCCGACTTTTTTCGTTAGCTGCGCGGTATCTTTAGGGTCAAAAGTTGATATTACATCCGCAAGTTTTGATTCTAAAGAATTTATTTTGGCTTGCTGTGATGACATTTTATCATCTATCGCAACCAGAAATCTATTCAAAGTTTCTTCAAGAGGAGTTGTATCAATTTTGTTATTCTTATTACTGATTGTAGTCTCTACAATAACCTTGTCAAGCTTTGCTTCAAGCGAAGCAATTTTTCTTGCCTGTTTATCAAAAACATTACTCAAAGCTTCAATCAATTCAATACTGTCTGAATCATCCTCAGCCTCAGCTTTTAAGTCTTCAAGCATAACTTTTATCTGACCGATATCGTCAAGCGTTTCAACCTTATCAGAAATTGCAGTAATCTGAGCTCCTGCATTATCAACCCATTCTGCAAGATATTCAAACACCTGATTAAATACCTGATTTGTTTTTGCTCCGTTATGAATCATTGCATTAATCGCGCCAAGTTTATTATCAATTCTATCCAAACCGGCTTCTTGCGCAAAATTTCTTGTTCTTTCATCCAAATCATTTATTACAAGTTTAAAGTCCTGCAAATTTTCCTGTATAGCACGATTAGACTCATCTGAAGCCAGAATAAGCTTATTTGTTCTTGTGCTGATACTTACAATATCCTCATTCAATGCATTAAAGTTATTTTTGAACTCTACAGCATCAAAATCTTTAACAAGTGAATAAATATCGTTTGTTGATGCTATCAACGCATCAAGCTCTTGAGATTTATTATTCTCCTTGATTTCATTTAAGCTCAAACGCAATCCTGCAATATCAGACTCTAAATCCTGAAGGCTGTATACATAATCAATATTGCCGTCAGAAGATATAATCGATGTAATTTTTTCATTTATTAAATCAATATCTTCTTTTAAAGCATCTACTTTATTATCTACAACAGCTATAGTGTCCACACCTTCAACTGTAGTTACAATATGGCTCAAAACTGTAATAAGTTCAGAATGTTTAGCTTGAATAAAGTCAAGAATTTCTTCCTGCTCCGTAACGAATGAAATCTGGTTAAATATATTCAAGAATTGAGTAATTACATCAGATTTTAAAGTATTTAGCTCCTGAGCAATGTTTTCATCCTGAGAATTTAACTTTGAGGCAAGCTCACTTAAAGAATTTAAGACATTATATTTTACAATTGTATTAAGTTCGGTAAGCTCCGGAAGATTTGAGCAGCATAACTCGCTTATATCTTCCAAATGTTCGAATTGTTCTCTTACCAGAGTTTCAATATCACTAATTTGTTTACTTAAAGAATTATCTCCTGATTTATCTAAAATCTGAGCTTTCAAATCAGCAAAACTCATAGTCAAATCATCAATTCCGTCATTAATACATTCAAGAACAGACATTACAGTTTTGCTAATCTCATCTTTTGAAGCCGCAAATTGAGCTGCTAAATCTTTTACAGAAGCTTCTATGCGCTCAAATGAATTATTATATCCGGTTGAAATTAGCTTAACTTCTTCATATTTATC
Organism: uncultured bacterium; assembly: GCA_948684385.1. GTDB lineage: Bacteria > Cyanobacteriota > Vampirovibrionia > Gastranaerophilales > Gastranaerophilaceae > CAG-196. Next base: position 59,429 of record CAPQCU010000009.1, on the reverse strand, counting down.
AACAACTGCATCAGTGAATTTTTTATCAAATAAAACAAACTTATCTTTGATATCAGCAGAAATATTTGATTTAATGAACTCCTGAATCTGTCTGTTTAAATTTTCTGACATTGAAGCGATAATAACTTCGTTTGTTTTTTTCATATCAGAAATTGCATCATCAAACACACTTGCTTCAAGCAGTTTGCCTGAAGCTGCAAGAATATCTTCTGCTGAACGGCTAAGTTCCGCCCCGATATTATCAAGTTTCGAATTCATAGCTGCATTATCAGACTTGATATCAAAGTAAGATTTTAACTCATCAATATGCTTATAAATACAATCCTCAACAGAATTTTCTATCTGAGTCGCAAGTTTAGCAATTTCGTCTTTCTGGAAATCTTTGAGCATACCTATTTGCTCAATCAAATCACCAACAATAACATCTGTTTCTTTTTCTATGCTATCAACAAGAGAATTAAGCTCCTCTTTCACCAAACCCGCTATAAAATCTCTGTAAGCTGCAACTGCCTGATGGTTTAGCTCAATTTGTTCAATAATTTTATTAGTGAACACTTCCATTGTTTGAAGTTCGCCTGCTGAAATATCAGCACTTACAACAAGAAGCGAGTTAACTTTATCATCAATAGAAGCCTGAACATCTTCTATAGCTTGTTTTCCGCTATTCACAATTGTTTCAGAAATAGCAGACATTTCAGATTTTGTGGTTTCGCTCATTTGAGTCAAAAAGCTTAAAGAATTTTTCTCAAATATACTCTGCATGCGCTGATAAAGCTCTTCTAACTCCGAAGAAATTCTATGAACTTTCTTTGAAATATCTTCATTAAGCACAGCAGATGCATCAGAAAGATTTTTTACATCAAGTGAAATTTCACTAAATTTATTATTTACCTCTTGAGCTTGAATTTCCAAACCGGAGTCTACAAACTTTGCAATATCGTCTAACTGTGCTTTCAAGTTACCTGCAAACGCATTATTATTATCTTCCAGTTCTTTTGCAAAAACATCTAATCTGCCTTTCAAAGTTTCATAATCAGCAGAAGCAAGCTCAACATTTTCAGCAAGAATTTGCTTCAAGTTCTCTGTAATTTGCACTAAAGTATTTGAAGTAACAGTATTTTGTTCATCAAGAGTTTTACTCAATACAGAGTTAAGCTCAAGCACTTTTTCATTGATAAACCCTGCCTGTGCATCATTTTTTACAGAAATATTATTAAACAGATTGTCAACCTGAGCTTTGTATTGAGTCAGATTTTCTACCACAGTATCTCTAACAGTCACTGCAATATTTGTCAGCCCGATATTTAATCTTTCCGCATTAACTGCATCATTCTGAGCAAACAAGTTAACAAGATTTTGATTTAAAATCTCAAAGTTAGACTCAATAAGAGAAAGCTGTCTGGTTAAATCTTCATCAATATTTGCATCAGCAGTAACCACTTTATCTCTAAGCTTCGCAAAATCTTCTGTTAAAATATCCACGCTATTTTTTAAATCTTCTGCATGTTTATCATTAAAATTATTTAACAAAGATTTTAAAGAAACAAAATTATCAAGAATTTTAGCTAATGTAGCAGTCAAAGATGACGCGGTTGTATTTGTTAATGAGTTTACTGACTCTTCAAGATTACAGAACTTTGATATAACATCATCTACACGGGCATCAATATTATCAATAAGCTCATCAACCTGTGATTCCAAATCATTGACTGTATTATCAACTTTTTTGCCAAAATCACTTTTTATATAGTCAATTACCTCATTATTATTGCTTTCAACTTTTAAAGACGCAGAAGCTAACTGTTCAGTCAGCTCTTCTACATTAAATCTCAAAGTTCCGATAAGCTGGGTCATCTCATCTTTAAGCTCATTTTTTGCATCAGTTGCTGCCTGAAGATTTTTTGAATACAAAGTTTCAGATGCAAACTTGATTTCACTTAACTTATCAGCATTTTCACAGGTAAACTCCTGCTGAAATTCGGAAACTTTATCTAAAATAGCATTTTTTAAAGAAGTAAGCTTATTGTCAAAATCAACTTTCAAATTATCAGTAGTAGTAATCACACCGTTTATGTTATTAAACAAGCTATCACTTACATCACCCAGATTACCCTGAACTTCAACAAGTTTTTCATAAGAAACCTTTATATCATTTCTTATAGTTTCTGTATCAGCTGTTATTAGAGAACTAAGCTCATTCAGCTGGCGGCTTGTATCTTCGTTAAGACTTTTTATATTGCTATCAACCTGAGCTCTGATAACTTCAACAATATCCCTTACATTTTCTACATAACTCAAAGCATTATCGCTTACCGCCCTTGAAATACCGTCAAGCTTGGCATCGATAGCTTCTATATTTGCATCTTTTGTAGAGCTTACATAAGATAAAATATCCACAATAGAAGCCATTATATTATCAACAACTTCTTTAATGCCGCCAAGAGCTGTACTTTGAAGCTGTTTAAACTCAGCTTCGCTGCTTTCAAGTTTGCTGATTAAAAGCTCATACTTTGCAAATAAATCGTTTGAAAGTTTATCAGCTAAATCTCCGGTTGAAGTTTCAATTGAATCTGCAAGCTCCTGCTTCGCTGCATATAAATCAACTTTTAAATCTTTTACATGATTGACAAAATCAAGCGCAAGCACATCTTCTACAGCAGATTTTAAACCTGAGAATTCAACTTTTGCATTGTTAAATTCTATAACTGAAGCGTCCATTTTATAATCCAGAACGCCAGATAAATCTTTTATATTGCTTATTTGGTCAAATAGCTGCTCTGCAGTTTTTTCAACAGACTCTTCATGTTTTTCAAGCGATTTATTTAAACTGCCCTCAAACATTGACAATCTATCAGTAATATTTGAAAATATTGCGTTATTTGCAGAGGTATTATTCTCATCGATTTGAGAAAGAACCAGCTTTAAGCCTGTAATATTTTCTTCTACTTCTGCAAAATTCTTTTCACACAAAGCAGAAATTAAAGCATGCGCCTGAGCTAGCTTTTCTGAAAGATTATCAGCATTAGACACGATTTCATTTAAGGTTCTTGCGGCATTTGCATCAATAAGCTGTATCGCTTTGCCTGTTTCAGTACTAACATGCTCCCGTATTCCGTGTTCCGACTTTGCTAAATCAGCCTCCAGAGCTTTAAATCCGGCATTAATATCAAGAGCCTGAATGGCAGCATTGATATTTTTAAGCTCAAGAGAAGAATTTTCAGCCATATTTTGCAGCGTAACAGAACTTTCGAATATACTTTTAAGAGCACCTTCTAAAGAAGATTTAAAATCTTCAAAAGCTTCATTAGAAGAAATAATTGCCAGAGTTGCTTCTAACTCATTAAGTTTATCAAAAAGTGCACTGAAGCTTTGTTCTTCTTTATTTGAAAGTATCGTTTTTAGTCCTGCGATGATATCGACTGAAGCGTCAATTTTATCTGCAAGGTTATCAATTTTATAATATTTATCGGCAAGATTGTCTACAGATTCAACCAGTGCCTGTTCATGTGAAGCTAAATCACTTATCCATTTTTTAGTCGCAGCCAAATCATCACTTGTAGCAAGCCCTTTTATTGCGTCTTCGAGCTGTAAATTCTTTTTATCAAGCACTTGAAGAGTAGAAAGAATTGTATTAAAAGAATTTGCAATATCAGTAATTTCTTTTCCAAATTGATTAATATTTTCAGCAGGGTCAATTTCTGAAATAGCGTTTACAATTGCTTTAAAGTTTTCATTCAAATTCAAAACAATTGAATCAAAACCGTTTGTAACACGCTCTAAATCATTCTTTAAGACTGAAATATTTTTTATAATCTCTCTTTTTTGCGTATCATCAGACCTTAGAGCATCAAGCCTCAAAGTAATATCAGATAGAGTTTCTTTCTGAGATACAACTTCTCTTGAGAAAACAGATAAATTTGTAGCAACAATATCAAATAGTTCTTTAACTTCATTTGATTTTAACGCTTCAGAACTGTTTTTCAGCAGATTAGAAAACAAAGACTCTATTGCGCCAAACTTAGATAACAGAACATTATGACGTTCATCAAGATTTTGTTTAAGTTCTGACAAAAATATTTTAATTAAATCAATATCTTCTTCCGTATTAATTTTTTCCAGCTTAGAATTAATGCCTGATAAAAGTTTATCAACATCGGAAGTATTTAATATACCCTGTGCCCTTATTGAGTTTAGCAAGGTTTTAATAGTATCAAAGTTCTCTGTAATCTCCGTAAAATTATTTAAATCTGCCATATAGTTACTCTATCCCACATTCTACATTCATATCTTATTATATACTAATATAAAAATAGTGACAAATACCATTTTTTTTTCTAATATTAAGTTATGAATTATATATTTTTCTTACTTATAGCGGTATCTATCGTTGCAGGAATTGTAAACAACACTTTAGACAAAGTCGTAAATGCCATGCTCACATCATGTAACACTGCAGTTGAAATTGCTTTATCTCTCATTGGAATAATGGCATTCTGGCTTGGTATAATGCGAATTGCAGAAAAAGCCGGTCTTGTTCAAATTATTTCAAAGCTTCTTTATCCTGTTACACGGTTTCTATTTAAAGACGTAAAAAAAGACAGCCCTGCAATCGGAAACATAGCAATGAGCGTTACTGCAAACGCACTCGGCTTAACTAATGCAGCAACTCCAATCGGCTTAAAAGTAATGAAAGAACTTCAGGAAGACAATCCTAAAAAAGAAGAAGCAACAGATGCAATGTGCATGTTTTTAGGCATGAACACAGCAGGCTTCCAGATAATTCCGGCTACAGTAATTGCAATTCTTGTAGGATTTGGTGCTAAAAACCCTACCGATATCATTTTACCTACGCTTATTGTCACAACATTATCATTTTTAACAGCCATTGTTACAGCTTTAATCTTAAAGAAAGTGTGGAAGAATGATTGAAAAAATTTCTTTATATATACTTCCACTAATGATTTTATTAATATTAACCTGCGCTTTATTCAAAAAAGTTCCGGTCTATGAAGAATTTATTGAAGGAGCAAAAGACGGATTTAAAGTAGCAGTTTCGATTATTCCTTACCTTGTAGCAATTATTGTTGCTGTTTCTATGTTTAAAGCATCAGGAATTCTTGATTTTGCTAAAAACTTTGCATCAGGTATTGTTCCGCCCGATATTGTTCCAATTATGCTAACCCGCTCTCTTTCCGGCTCAGCTACTCTGGGACTTTTCTCTGATATTGTAAAAGACTTTGGGCCTGATTCATATATTGCAAAACTTGCAGCAATTATGGTCGGAAGTTCTGAAACAACATTTTATGTACTTGCGGTATACTTCGGCTCAATAGGCATAAAAAAATATAAATACGCTCTAATTACCGGTATAATTGCTGATTTTACAGGTATTGTACTAGCAATTTTGGCTGCACGTCTGTTCTTTCTTGCCAGCAGCGTGTAGTAGAACAAATATTATTTTTATCTTCAACAACTGTTTTCATTAAAGCAGCAAAATTAATATCAACAAAATTTATCTGCTCCAGCTTTTCTACCCTGAACTCTTCGCTGCCGCAATTTGTGCAATATCTAAGCTGCGGCAGCACCTGACCGTTTTTAACCACTGTCTTAAGCTTCACACCACAGCATGCGCAGCGAGTAATGTACCACTCGTTTCTGATAAGTTTACCGCAATCAGGACAATAAGCGCACTCTCTGTCAGGAGTTACATGTTCGTGCTTACAAACTCTTGTTATCTTAAATAAATCCGTAATAAACATAAGTTAAACCTCACTTATATTTAATTAATGTTCTAACTCAGAATTTCAACTTATGTTAAGAATTGTAACATTTATATCAATTATTTATGAGGAAAATACTTTATATATATAAGGATATTAATCAAGATTTTTTGAATACATACACATATACTACACTTCACACATTAAAGTTTTTAGAGTCGATACAGACTCTTTTTTTTGTGCTACGCACGTAGACATTGGGTCGGGGTGTATCGGTCGAGATTACAATCTTTAATTAAAACTACAAACACCCCTCAAAGTAGAACTACTAGTTGAATCGACTAAAAACTGTATCAATATTCTTCAAGTAATCTCTCGTATCAAAACATTCTTCAAGCTCAACATCCGTTAGAATGCCTTCACTTCTCATGCCGGTTTTAAAATCACCGCCGTTTAAAGCTTCAAGCGCATGTTTTTGAACTATGCGGTAAGCGTCTTCTCTTGTATAACCTTTTTCTTCAACAAGTTTCAGCATTATTTTTTGCGAATAAACAACGCCGCCGTATAGCTGAGTATTTTTGAGCATATTATCTCTATGAATTACCAGATTTTCGATAACACCCTTAAATCTGTGGAGCATAAAATCAACAAGAATAAGCGAATCCGGGAAAATTATTCTCTCTGCAGAGCTGTGAGAAATATCTCTTTCATGCCAGAGATTAATATTTTCAAACGACGTAACCATGTTGGAGCGCACAACACGCGCTAAACCGCAAAGATTTTCGCAAAGTACAGGGTTTTTCTTATGAGGCATAGCAGAAGAACCTTTCTGGTTCTTACTAAAACCTTCTTCAACTTCTCTTACTTCTGTTTTTTGTAAATGCCTGATTTCTGTTGCAAACTGCTCTATTAACGAAGCAATTAAAGCCAGAACAGACATAAACTTAGCATGGCGGTCGCGCGAAATAATTTGTGTAGATATTCTTGCTGGCGCTAAACCTAACTTTTCACAAGTTATAGTTTCAATAACGGGTGGAACATTACTGTAAGTTCCAACAGGACCTGAAATTTGACCGACAGAGATTTCTTTGAGTGCATCTACAAAAGACTTACGCACTCTTATCAGTTCATCCAACCACATAAGGAGCTTAAACCCGAAAGTCGTCACTTCTGCATGCACTCCGTGAGAACGACCAATACAGATTGTATCTTTTTCTTCAAAAGCCCTGCACTTTACAACATCAATAACAGCATCAAGCTCGTTTAAAATAAATTTTGAGCTGTCGACAATTTGAAGAGCAAACGCAGTATCAATAACATCGGAACTTGTGAGACCCATGTGAATGTATTTTGCATTCTCTTTCCCGACAGATTCGTTTACAGAAGTCAAAAAAGCAATAACATCATGCCGGACTTCACGCTCAACTTCATCAATTCTTTCAAGAGAAAAACCGGCTTTTTCTTTTATTTCAGCCAAAGCTTCCTGAGGAATTACGCCTTGTCCTGCGTAAGCCTCACAAACTGCCAGTTCAACTTTAAGGTAATAATGGAACTTTTCATCTAATTCCCAGATTCTTTTTATTTCTTCACGCGAATATCTATCAATCATAAGCCATATTATACATTAAAAAAGGAAGGTTTTAAACCTTCCTTCTTTACATTTACCTATTTACCCCTATTTTTTCAGAGATTTCCAGTAATCTTTTTCTGCCTGAATAGCATTTTTTGTATTTTGGCGTCTTGCTTCAGCTTCTTTTCTTTGTTTATCATATTCTGCCTGACGCTGAGCTTGTCTTGCTTCTGCTGCTTTCTTATTAGCTTCCTGCTGTTTTTTCCATTCAGCTTGTTTTGCTTCACGAGCTTTTCTGTCAGCTTCAGCCTTAGCGTTCAATTCTTGTTCCTTTTGAGTTACAGGGGCAAGCTTTTTGTTAACATAATTCTGTAATTGAGATTCTGCAGCTGTTGCAATTGTCATTGTAAATGCCATTACAGCTAAAACACTTAATAATTTTTTCATAATTAAAACTCCTTTCCTTATGTTCATTATTAAAGCATGGAATAAGATTATTTTTCAAGTATAATATTAGTATGAGTGTTGAGTTATTAGGGTTTCATATAGACAATTATACATTTGAAGAAGCCGTTATCAAAGCAAAGTCTTTAATAGACGGAGATAAAGTTACACAGGTTGTAACAATCAATCCGGAAATGTTTGAAGCAGCAGAAAAAGACCCGACTTTTTCCGGTATCATAAGAGATGCTGAAATGGTTATTCCTGACGGTGTAGGCGTAAAGTTGGCGCTCAAGCTTACCGGAAAAGATGCTGCCAGAATTCCGGGTGTTGATTTTGCAAAAAGACTGCTTAAAGAGTCTGCTCTGAGCAATATTCCGGTTGCAATAATTGGCTCTAAAGAAGAAGTCGTTACAAAAGCAGTTGAAAACCTTAAAAAAGAAATCAGCGGACTTAATATTGTCTACTTTCATAATGGTTATTTTGATAATGATGAAGAAATTTACAATGAGCTAAAACAACGCTCTCCAAAACTTATATTGGTGGCGCTCGGCTCCCCGAGACAGGAGAAATTCATATACGCAGCTAAATCGAAACTTAATCCGGCATTAATGATTGGTATAGGAGGAAGCCTTGATGTATGGTCAGGAAGCGTTAAAAGAGCTCCTAAAATATTTCAAAAACTCGGTTTAGAATGGCTTTACAGAACTGCTTGCCAGCCATCACGATTCAAACGAATTTTCCCGACATTACCGTTGTTTTTGATAAGAGTTTTAAGCTATAAGGATAAAATATAATGCTAACAGATAAAGAAAAAGAAGATTTGAAACAATCAGCAAAAGAAGTCAGAAAAAACATTGTCAAAATGGTTCATAACTCTAAATCAGGACATCCGGGCGGTTCACTCTCAGGAGCAGATATTTTGACAGTTTTGTATAAAAAATGCCTTAATATTCCGTCAGATTGGGATAAGTCTGCTGATTTTGAAACCAGAGATCGTTTTATCTTATCAAAAGGGCACGCTTCTCCGCTTCTTTATTCAATCTTAGCAATGAAAGGCATTATCAGCCAAGAAGACTTAATGACATTCAGAAAAATCAACTCAAAGCTTCAGGGACATCCGGCAAAGCATTACCTTCCGGGTATTGAAACTTCAACCGGCTCACTCGGTCAGGGTTTGTCAATTGGGTGCGGTATCGCACTTGGATTAAAGCTTAAAAACAATCCTGCAAATGTAGTTGTTTATACAGGTGATGGCGAACTTCAGGAAGGTTCTTGCTGGGAAGCTTTTATGCAGGCTGCACACAAAAATTTAAACAACCTGATTGCGATTATTGACCGAAACAGGCTTCAAATTGACGGCTGCACCGAAAATGTTATGGCTTTAGATGATTTATCTGCAAAACTCAAAGCTTTCAACTGGGGAGTTATTGAAATTGACGGTCATGATTTTGACGCGATTTATAATGCAGTAGAAATTGCTAAAAAATGCGATAAACCTTGTGCAATTATTGCCAATACAACAAAAGGAAAAGGTTGTTCTTTCATGGAAAATCAGGCTGGCTGGCATGGAAAAGCTCCGAACGATGAGCAGTTAGAACAAGCACTTAAAGAGCTGGAGGGCTAAATTATGAAGTCATGCCCGTTTTCATCTAATCGTGAATGCAACAACGAATGCCCGTTATATATAGCTCCCGAAGAGCTTAACGAGTTTGTAGCAGCGCGTTTGTCTTCAATTGGTATAATTAGCCGTAAAGAAGGCGAATGTTCGCTTAAAATGCTTGCGCTAAGTCAGGGAAGATTTATTTTTGAAAACACCACTACAAGAGGCTAGGGGTAAATATATCGGGTTTAAATTGAGACTATGAGCTTAGCTTCAGCTGTTAATTTTATACAAAAACACCCCAACAGAGATACTTAAATTTAATGATTCAACTTTATTATTCATCTCAATTGTTACGTTTTTAGTGGCAAAGTTTTTTAACTCTTCGCTCAAACCTGTTGATTCTGCGCCAAACATTATAAGAGTTTTTTCAGCAGGCTTATAATCTTTTAGCCAAACAGTATTTTCAGCCTTTGGTAATGTCGCAATTCTTTCAAACGAAGTAAATCTATCCAATGAAATTACTTCATATACAGGAACTTTCCACAAGTTACCAACAGAAGAGCGAACACATTTCGGATTGTACAAATCCACCGTATCACCGTACAAAACAACCGCATCAACTCCAAACGCAGCAGATGTTCTTAAAATTGTACCCAGATTTCCCGCATCTTTAATATTTTCTAATAAAACAACTTTCTTATACGACTCTTTCCATTCGTATTTAACCATTCTTGCGACTCCAACAGTCTTAGGAGGAGTTGTTGTTGAAGAAATCTTTGATAATACAGCTTCCGTTGTTTCAATTGCATCAGGAAATTCAGTATAGCCTTCTTCTTTAAAAATATGAACGATTTCAAGCCCTGAGTCAATCGCCTCTTTAATACACTTATCACCTTCTAAAAGAAATAATTCTTTTTCATCGCGATATTTTCTTTGTAAAAGTTTTGCAGTTTCTTTAACCAATTCATTGCTAACGCTTGTTATCTTCATAAAATTTCAAATTCCTTCAGCCATTCTTTTTCTTTATCAGAAAGTAAACTATAATCAATCAACTTACCTTCATACCCCATTTTAACAAAAGAATGAATTTTTCCATCCATTTTGTAACAGGAATTTTCAAGTCTTACTCCAAAATGCTCCGGATTGTATAATCCCGGCTCAATTGTAAAAGTCATTCCATCTTTAATTTCTGTATGCGCTATTTCCGATTGATTTAAAGCAGGAGGAGCTTCGTGCACATTAATTCCTATCCCGTGACCTAAACCGTGACCAAAAGTAAAACCTTCTATTGCCCCATCCAGGATTGAGTGAGCTAATGCATCGTACTCAAATCCTGTTTTAAAATCAGCATTAAAAGCATTCAAAAATGCTTTCAAAACCGTTGTATAAACCTGCCTCTGTAAATCAGACGGCTTCCCATTAACAAAAACTCTGGTAATATCAGTTGCAAGCCCGCTTTCATAGTAAGCTCCGCAATCAATTAAAACCAAATCACCATCTCCTAAAATCACATCTTTTGAATTTTTAGAATAATGTGCCAATGCAGAATTCTGATTAATCGCAACAATAGAGTTAAAGCTTAATGATTTTGCACCATACCGGATAAATTCCTCACGCAAACGCTTTGAAATATCGAACTCAGACAAATTTTCATTAGCTTCAATATACTCACGAATTGACATAACAGCTTTATCCGTAGCTTCAAAAGCTTTCTTGTAAGCTTCGATTTCTTCTGCTGATTTTTGCGATTTCATAATCTTAACCGGAGAATCCTGATGTATAGGATTTTTAATCAACGCGTAATCATAAGCACTTATTGATTTTTTATCGACAATCAATTCTCCCTCATAAGAACTTATATCAGGATTTAATATTCTCTCATTTCCTTTAATAAATAACTTTGCATACGCTTTTGAAGAGCAATCTTTAGAAAAATCTCTTAAACCGGTCAGATAGGAAACCTCTTCCAAATTTGTAATATACATTGCCTTCCGGGGAGAAAAATCAACAGGCTGAACGGCTTGTATAGGTTTAGAATGAGGTTCTGTAAAGTCATTAACCGGGTCTTTATCTAATAATTTCACCTTAAAACCATTAAAACTTTCTAATCTAGCTTGAGAAACTTTTTTTGATACAATTCCCAAAGTTTTTTTGGGGTCAATAAGCTTTTGGATTTCTTCGTCCTGTTTTTGACCAATCTGAAGTTTAACAACAGTCACCCCTGCTTTAACCTCGTTGTCAGCCTGTGTATGGTATCTGCCGTCAACAAAAAGGTAAATATTATCCTTTGTCACTAAAGCATCACCCGTAGAACCGCTAAAACCGGTAAGTGTATATCTGGCATTCTCGCTTAAAGCGGAATACTCCACCAAATATTCATTGGTGGAGTTTACCAGTAAATAATCAATATTCAAGCTTTTTAGTAATTCTAACATCCTGAATATTACCCCATTTACCCCTATTCATCTTTTCCTGTCAACTTAATTAAGTGCCAGCCAAACTGTGTTTCTACAGGTTCGGAAACTTCGCCTTCATTAAGAGCAAAAGCTGCATCTTCAAAAGGTTTAACCATCATCCCCTTACCAAACCATCTCAAATCTCCGCCATCGCGTCCTGAAGGGCATTTAGAATACTGTTTTGCTAAATCTTCAAACGCTACTCCGTTTTTAATATCCATAAGCAAATTTTCTGCTTGTTCTTTAGTATCAACTAAAATGTGGCTCGCTCTAATTTTCATAATAAATTCTCCTTTTCAAAAGAAATTCTAACATAAAAAGGACGAATATAAAATCCGTCCTTTTCTTAAAAAAAAGGCTAACCTTTCGGCTAGCCGTAAATATCAACCAACAATTTCTTTAACTTCTGCCTGAAGATTCTTAGAGTCAATCTTAATACTTGGTCCCATTGTAGTTGTCAAGTAAATAGATTTAACATAAGTACCTTTAGCTGCAGAAGGTTTTGCTCTAAGAACTGCATCAACCAAAGTTCCGTAGTTCTTAACTAAGTCTTCGTTAGCAAATTGAACTTTACCGATAGGGCAGTGAATCATGCCCTGTTTATCAGCTCTGAATTCAACTTTACCAGCTTTAGCATCTTTAACTGCTTTTGCGATATCCAAAGTAACAGTACCAGTCTTAGGGTTTGGCATTAAGCCTTTAGGTCCTAAAACTCTACCTAATTTACCAAGCATACCCATACAGTCAGGAGTTGCAATTAATGTATCAAATTCAAACCAGCCGCCAGCAATTTTGTCGATAATATCTTCTGTACCGTAGAAATCAGCACCTGCGTCTTTTGCTTCATTAACTTTAGGTCCTTTAGCAATAACGCAAACACGAACTTCTTTACCCAAACCTGCAGGTAATACTACAGTTGATCTGATTTGCTGTTCAGCGTGTTTAACTTCAATACCTAATCTCATGTGGCATTCAACTGTTTCGTTGAATTTAGCAACTTCTTTAGATACTTCTTGTAATTTAACCAAAGCGTCACGACCGCTAGCCGGTTGTTGGAAATCAGCTAACAATTCTTGAAGCTTTTTTTGTTTTTTAGTTATTTTTGACATTTTTAAATTCCTTTCATGGTGTTAGCGGACAAATTAAGTCCTTCCATTGTTCATATTGTAACTTATTCAGGAGTACAATTAACCTTCCTTAACTGTAACGCCCATAGCTCTGCAAGAGCCTTTAATCATGTTTACTGCAGCTTCCATTGAAGTAGCGTTCAAATCGTTCATTTTGATTTTTGCGATTTCTTCTAATTGAGCCTGAGTAATTTCACCAACTTTAGTTTTGTTAGGTACAGCAGAACCTTTCGGTAAGTTTAATGCCTTTTTAATCAAAACCGGAGCCGGTGGAGATTTTGTTACAAAAGTGAAACTTCTGTCTTCATATACATCGATAACAACAGGGATAATGTATCCTGCTTGAGATTCAGTTTTTGCATTGAACTGTTTGCAGAAATCCATGATGTTAACACCATGCTGACCCAGAGCCGGACCTACCGGAGGTGACGGGTTAGCTTTACCTGCTTGAATTTGCAGTTTAATTTTTCCTACTACTTTTTTTGCCATTTTGTTCTCCTTTCGTGGTACTAACGGGGGGCATCCCCTTCCACGTCTTTTTTACTTTACTTCGTAAATTATTTTGTGCTTCCACGTATTTTGTTTAGTTGCGACTACAAACTTGTTTTAGATCTTCCTTGCAAAATACTGCCTGGCACCTGTGTTTTTTTACTTTACTTCGTAGATTATTTTGTGCTTCCACAGATTATAACTTCTGTATTTGCTTATATTCCAACTCTACCGGAGTTTCACGTCCGAAGATAGAAACCATTGCTCTAAGCTTAGCCTTATCCGGATAAACTTCTGTAATATCACCAACAAATTCTGCAAATGGTCCTGAAATAATTCTAACTTTTTCACCGACCTTAACATCCATTTCGACTTTTTGAGTTTGAGCTGTTGAGCGGTGAATAATTTTCTTGATTTCACTGTCTTTAGCAGGAATAGGCTTCTTAGCAGAACCTACAAACTTAGTAACACCTGCTGTGTGTCTTACAACATACCAGCTGTCTTCGTCCATAATCATTTCCACTAAAACATAGCCCGGGAAAATCTTTTCTTCTTTTTCCTGTTTTCTTCCGCCTTTAATCTGGGTAATAGTCTTCTGCGGAACTTCTACTCGGAAAATTTTATCTGCCATGTTCATATATTCGATACGTTTTTCAAGGTTGCTTTTAACCTTATTTTCGTATCCTGAATAAGTGTGAACGATGTACCAGCGTTTTTGATTGTTTTTCTTCTCAGAAGTTTTTGGAGCATCAAATTCCGGAGTTTCTTCCGCCAGTTCTTCATTCATAATGTTTTCGTCTTTTTCAGTCATTATTCTTACCCTTCAAATTAAAACTTTGATAATAACATTTTGAATATTATATCCACAAAGTAAATAAATACTGTAAATATAAATACAATTGCAACAACAAAGAATGTTTCAACAACAACCTGATGTTTTTCGGGCCAGGTAATTTTGCCCCACTCAGTTCTTACGCCTTTAAAATATGATACTATGTTTGACTTTACTGTTTCAAAAGTATTATTCATTTACTAATTACCTTTTTTATTTTAAATAATTCGCGCCCTGAAGGACTCGAACCCTCGACATCCGGTTTTGGAGACCGACGTTCTACCGACTGAACTAAGGACGCATATCAGGCGGCAAAAGCCGCCGTTATACTTATTTTGTTTCTTTATGAGTAGTGTGCTTTTTGCAAGTCGGGCAGTATTTGCTTAACTCTAATCTGTCCTTAATATTCTTTTTGTTTTTTACAGTTGTGTAATTTCTTTCTTTGCAATCTTCACAAGCAAGAACTACCATTCTATCGTTTTTACCTTTGATACCCATTTCTAAGTTCCTTTATATTACCGTTAAATTATTCTTTTTTGAGACCTATCTAAAAAGAATGTGTTAAACACATTCTCTCAAAATTCGGCGTATGAGTAAATTTTAAAATAAACAAAAATAAATTGCAAATAAATTATGAAGTTTTTTTACAGAAGCTGAAGCGCAACTGCCGGTGCCTGATTTGCAGTAGAAAGCAAAGTCGCTGAAGCCTGCTGCAAAATCTGATTTTTGATATAATCACTTGAAACTTCCCCGATATCAGCATCTTTTATCGTAGATAGAGAAGATGTAAGATTATCTATACTTACACTAATATTTTCAAGAGCAGATTCTAAACGGTTATAAGCCGAGCCAATTTCTGTTTGTTTACTGCTTACTGTATACATAATTTTATCAATACGGTCCAAAATTTTCCTTGCCGCTTCAGAACTTGATATCGACATACCGGATATTGAAAAATCAAATGCTGTATCTATAATTATTTGCGAGTCAGCATCAGAGTGAATACCAACCTGAAATACGATTTCAGTATTTTTTTCAGGCTGAAGCAGAGATGCTCCCGGAAGAGTACCTGCAAGGATGAGTTCATTCAACTCAGATGTCGTTAAACCCGTAACAGCAACAGAACCTGTTCCGTCGTTTTGTCCGACTCCTGAACTTTGACCGCTTTTCTGAATATTGTAATAGCTGGAACTTATTGAAGAATTCCCTATATTAGAACCTACAAAACCTCCGGTTTCATTATTTCCCGTAATATTTCCGGTTGCATACGATTTATCAATACTACCGTAAGCAGAGTTTCTTCCTGCTAAACCGCCAACCCAGTAATCACTGGAAACATCACCTTTAGCAAAACTTTCCGATATTACAGAACCGTTATTATTCCCGACAAGTCCTCCTGCACCGTAACCCGTCGCTTCAACAGAAGCTAATGAATATGATTTTTTAATTGAAGAAGAAGCGTTATGCGCGCCAACCATACCGCCAACATCGCCATATCCCAAAACACTTCCGGTTACATAACAATTTGTAATTGTGCTTCCTGTTGAGTGACCTGCTAGTGCGCCCACATATATTTTACCGACTACATCTACATCTGTAAGTCCGAGATTTGAAATTGTAGCTCCATTCATCCTGCCTATTAACCCTGTATAATCATAAGTATCGCGGTTAAGGCTTAAATTAGAAATCGTATGTCCGTTACCATTAAGTTCTCCGGTAAACGGATTGTTTATATCTCCAACAACTTCCCAGTTATAGCCGGATAAGTCTATGTCATTCATTAGAATATATTTGCCGTTTAAGTTATTTTTCATATTCTGAAGCTGAGAAGCATTTTTAATTATTGTATACCCCTGTGCAATAGCTTCATCTTCTGTTAAAGCAGGGACTTCTTCATCATTAGTTATAATTGGTTTCTTAAACAATTGGATGCCGTTATATTCTGCATTTGAGACAATTCGATTAATTTCATCAATACGAGCACTAAATTCTGCTTGAATTGCATCAAGAGACTCTTTACCGTATGTGCCGTTTGAAGCTTGTTCTGCCAAATCGCGCATTCTGGATAAATGAGAAGTTACAAGGTCTAAATGTTCTTCAGCTGTCGTAAGCAAATCCATGCCCATAGCGGTATTATTTTGAGCAACATGATAAGAAGAAAGCTTACTTGAATATTGCGTCGCTATTGAGTACCCTGCCGCATTATCGCCGGCATGGTTAATTTTATAACCAGTAGTCAGCCTCTCTATAGCACTATTTAATCTCGCGGTTGAACCGGCAAGATTTTTTTGCACAAGATTACTCACATGATTTGTGTTGATGGTTAGACTCAATACGTCACATCCTTATGTAAACGACATATCCTTATATATACATTATATCCTGAATATCTTTTTTGTCAATCAGCATGTATTATTTGTGTTAATATTGTAACAGGAGGTTGAAAAATATGATTAAATCGATAATTTTAGCAGCCGGTAAAGGCACGCGAATGAAATCTGATATGCCAAAAGTTTTACATACAATTTTTGACAAAACTCTTGTCGGGTATGTCCTTGATGCCGTTACGGGTATTACTGATGAAAACTTTGTAATAGTCGGACACAAGGCAGAACTTGTGGAAAAACATATCCAGGAAAATTACAGCAATTCAAAATGTATCTTGCAATCACCGCAGCTGGGTACCGGACACGCAGCAAGCATGGCTGTTCCTTTTCTTAAAGACTTTGATGGTGAAGTTGTTATTTTAAACGGAGATTTACCTTTAATAACAGCTAATACAATCAAAGAGTTTATTGAGTTTCATAAAAATCAAAACTCTGATGTAACCGTTATGAGTGCCATTTTTGACAATCCGACTAATTACGGACGTATAATCAGAAATGCAGACAATACCTTAAACAGCATTGTAGAAGAAAAAGATACAACTCCGGAGCAAAAAGAAGTAAAAGAGATTAACGTAGGCTGTTATTGTTTGAATTGGGCAAAAATCAAATCCGTATTTGGAGAGCTGAAAACAAATAATGCTCAGGGAGAATACTATTTAACAGATATTGTTAAATGGGCTAACGACAAGCAAATGTCAGTAAACGCATACATTATAAAAGATAATGATGAGACATTTGGTATTAACTCAAAAACTCATCTTGCTGAAGCGTCAAGGCTGCTAAATCAAAGAGTAATCAACAAGCATCTTGAAAACGGAGTACAAATCATTGATCCTCTGACAACCTGGATAAGTCCTGAAACTGAAATCGGTTCTGATACAATTATTTACCCATCTTGTTACATAAACGGCAAAAACAAAATCGGTAAAAACTGTAAAATCGGACCTTTTGCTCATTTAAGAGGGGATGTTATTTTAGAGGATAACGTAAAAATCGGCAACTTTGTTGAAGTCAAAAAGGCTACAATCAAATCTCATACAAACGCTTGTCACCTTTCTTATATTGGAGATTCTGAAATCGGCTCAGGTGTAAACATTGGAGCAGGAACAATTACAGCAAATTACAATCCTTTAACAAAAGTCAAAAGCAAAACTGTTATTAAAGATAATGTAAAAATCGGCTCCAACTCTGTTCTTGTAGCACCTGTTACAATAGAAGAAGGGGCAAATGTAGGGGCTTTAAGTGTAATTACAAAAAATCTTCCGGCATGGGCTCTGGCACTTACAAGGGCTCCACTTAGAATTTTAGAGAATTGGGTTAAGAAATAAAAAAGCGGCTTTAAAAGCCGCTTTTTTTTAAAACCTGTATTTTATCAAAGCCCTTATTGCCTGAACACCATCTCTCCAGCCAATTTTTTTGCCTTCCTCATTTGTTCTTGCATTATATGAAATAGGAGCTTCCATAAAACGGACACCGCGTTTTAAAACTTTTGCAGTGATTTCCGGTTCAAAATCAAATCTGTTAGACTCAATTGTAATGTCTTTGATTATATCTGCTCTAAAAGCTTTATAACAAGTTTCCATATCAGTAAGATATGTGCCATACAAAATTCTTGTAATAAGAGAAAGTGTGATATTAGCAAGATAGCTCAAAAATAAAAATTTACCGCTATTTCTTTTATCCGCGAGTCTTGAGCCGTACACAACATCTGCACTTCCGTTAACAATTAGTTTAACCAGAGGCAGGTAATCTATTGGATTATATTCTAAATCTGCATCCTGAATAATAATTACATCACCGGTTGCAGCACTTAATCCGGTTCTTAAAGCAGCTCCTTTTCCCATATTTTTATCGTGATAAAGAATTTTATAAGGAAGCTCTGAATAAAGTTCGCGTGTTCCGTCTGTTGAAAAATCATCAATCAAGATAATTTCTTTTTCTAAACCGAAATCAACATTTTCAATCTGTTTTAAAATTTCTAACAGTGAATTTTTCTCGTTATATACCGGTACAAGTATTGAAATCTTATTCATGTAAGTTTCCCAAATAATTAATTGTTGTCTGCAAACAAATTTTATTATATTATAAAATAAACAAGAGAGGGTGAAATGACTTTAGAAAATTTTATTTATGAGTCAGTTTCAGAAATACTCGACGGCGGGTATGAAGAAGTAAAAGAAGTAATTGAAAAGCACAAAGATATTTATAAAGACGATACAGCTATATGCTTTAGCTTGCTTGCATTAGGCGCTTTTCTAAAAAAAGATTATAACAGTTTTTACCAGTTTATGAATGATGCGGATTTTCTGGTTGATCAGGCGGAAGATGCTATCACCAAAATTTTGCATGAAATGATTTTGGGATTTGTTAACTTTTCAGAAAAAAATACGGCTTTATACGCAATCAATTACAATAAAGCGCGCAAACTTTCTATTAAAAATCAAAGAACCGATTTCTTTGAAAAAATGAATAAGTTATTAAAATGCCCTCCTATCAGCCATTACAACAACCATAACCAGACAAAAGACCCGCTTATTGCGCTGGTTAATATAGGTCAGGCGGTTGCTGCAGAAAAAAACATTGACTTATTAATTAAAACTATTGCAGAAGAAACAAAAACAGCTTTAAATGCTGACAGGTGCACTGTTTATCTTTTTGACAAAGATAAAAACGAGCTTTATTCAAAAGTTGCAACAGGATTAGATATAAAAGAACTTAGAATACCAGCTGATAAAGGACTTGCAGGTCATGTTATGCAGACCGGTGAAACTATAAATATTAAAGACGCTTATAGCGATAAGCGCTTTAATTCTGATGTAGACAAGAAAACAGGTTATAGAACAAAAACAATTCTCTGCATGCCGATTAAAAACTTTAATCAGGAAATCATCGGTGTATTTCAGGTGCTCAATAAGTTTGATGAATATTTCACTCCTGATGACGAAGATTTACTTATTGCGATTGCATCCAGCGCCGGTATTTCATTAGAAAACGCGCAGCTTTTCGAAAGACAGAGAAAACTTTTGGAAGAACAAAAAGTTGTGTTGGACAGCTTTATTGAAACTCTTGCAACATCTATAGATGCACGTGACAAAATAACATCAGGTCATTCTTCCAGAGTAAAAATGTATGCTTCTTTAATTGCGCAGGAATTCGGAATGGAAAAGAATGATTTGTATATCTTAGAAAAAGCTGCTGCACTCCATGATATAGGTAAAATCGGGATTAGAGATTCTGTACTTCAAAAAGAAGGAAAGCTAACACCTGAAGAGTACAAGCATATTCAGCAGCACGTAGAAATAACGCATCATATCTTAGAAAAAATTCACATGTCCAAGGATTTCCAGGAGATTACAGAGATTGCCTGCTCTCACCATGAAAAATTTGACGGAAGCGGATATTACAGACATCTTAAAGGTGAAGAGATTCCGTTTGGAGGCAGAATACTGGCAGTTTCTGACGTATTTGATGCAATTACTTCCAAAAGGCATTATCGTGATAAAATGCCGATTGAAAAAGTTATTGATATTATCAAAAACGGTGCAGGAAGTCATTTTGACCCGCTTGTTGTAGAAAAGTTTCTTGATATAAAACTTAACAAAATAGTTGATGTGTTTACAACTGAAAATCACATGACTATTGCAAAAGAAGATTTAAAAACTTTAGAGAAATATAATCTACTTGATTTATATTACTCAATAGTAAATAATTGTAGTAACAAATTACTACAAGTTTTTAACACTTACTACGTGGGTATTGATTTAGAGCATGAATAAAACATTACAAAAACTACTAATAACGGCATTAATTATGACAGGAGTTTCATCTGTATACGCAGATGAAGCGAAGCCTTTAAAAGTTAAAGCTGAAACAAATGTGGCAAATATGGAAATGGTAGTAAAAGATAATTTTGTCAAATCAAAATACGCTTCTGCCGAAAACAGGTTTGCCCAGAGTAATGTTAAAGCGTCTTATGATGATTTCAATGACCTTATTCAAAGAGCTTCACATGACGATTATGTTTTTCTTGTTTATGGCATCAAAATGGCTGAGTACGGTTTTTTTGACCTTACAAATGATTTACTCACAAAGCTTGATAAAAACGGGTTTACAGAATCTTATATTAAAGATATCAAAAGATTTTACTATCCGTCCTCAATGGTAAGCCAGCGCGATATCATATATCTTGCAGATGCTTATTCAAATATTGTATACAACAATATGGCAATAGAAACTACTTCTGAGCTTTTAAACAGTGCTCAGGCAAGTGAAAGCGATTATAAAAATTATTTGATTGCACTCGGGTATTATAAATCAAATAACCTTGCTCAGGCATTGAAATACATTAACAATGCTATTGTAGAAAATGATACCAATGTAAATTATTTATCATTAAAAGCAAAAATTCTTGCTGATTCCAATAAACCTAAGCAAGCACTTAAGCTGCTTGAAAAAATCAAAAAGACCGAGTTCTTAACTCTTGATTTTCAGAAAAAAATTCAGGCTGTAGAAGAGTATGTTCTTTACAAAACATCAAAAGATGACCCTCTAAAAGATTATCATCTTGCTTATTATTACCATTTGCAGGAAAAAAGTCTTCTTGCAACAAAAGTACTTCAATCTTCTATTTTACAGGCAAAACAATACAGCCCGTTGATATTTTCTCTTCTTGGTAAGATTTATTATGATAATGATGATATCCAAAAAGGAGAAGAATTCGCATCACGTGCTTACAGAGAGGACAAAAACAATTATCTGGCAGCAATTACTCTTGCGGATTTGAGTTATGACAACAGAAAATATGAATATGCTTTAAAATATTATCAAAAAGCAAGAAAATTAACTAAAGACATTGAACCTTCAGTAGGTCTTGCAAAAACATATCTTGCTCTGGAGAAAGACAAAAAATCAAAAAAACTTTATGAAAAACTCTTAAAGAAAAATGAAGGAAATGAAGATTTGCTTGTAGAATCACTTCAAGTTTTTCCTCATAAAGCTGATTATTACCTTCCAAAAGTAGCTGCTATAGATATTTCAAATAATGAAATCTGGCTCGGATTAGCTAATCTTGCAATACGCGACAAAAATTTTACTCAGGCAGCTGCATATCTTAACAATTCATATTATATTGACTCAAATAATTTCAAATATTATTATTATCTTAGCCTTGTACTCAGGGCAAAGGGAGATATAGAACTTGCAAATCAGTCTTTAATCAGGTGCTCTGCCCTAAATTCTGATTATGCAGCAGATGTAAATCCGGGGCATAGTGTGTATGAAGAGTAACATTTTAATTGTAGAAGACCATGAGTTAACAAGATTTGGGCTTAAGACAGCTTTTGAAGCGTGTGATTTTATTGAAAAAATTTATGAAGCCGAGTCTGCTGAAAAAGGTATTGATATCGCTTCTTCAAATGAAATCAATCTGATAATAATGGACTTAGGGCTTCCCGGCATGAACGGAATTCAGGCAACTAAAGAAATTAAAGATTTAAACAAAGATATAAAAATTGTAGTTCTGACATCTCACAACGATGAGCAGGAAGTTTTAAACAGTTTAAAAGCAGGTGCAAATGCTTATTGCTCAAAAGAAATCAATCCTAAGAGACTTATTCAGGTAGTGCAGTCTGTTCTTGACGGAGCGGCATGGTTTGATCCTTCAATTTCACATATTGTACTTGAAGCTGCTACAAAATCACAGAGCTCAGGCTCTTCAAAACCTGAAAAAAATTACGGCTTAACTTCACGTGAGACCCAGATTTTAAAACTTATTACAGAAGGATACAGTAACATTGAAATTGCAAAAGAACTTTTTGTTAGTATTAATACAACAAAAGCTCATGTAGCAAGCATATTGCAAAAACTTGAAGTAGATGATAGACTACAAGCAGCACTTAAGGCTTTGAAAGAAAGACTGGTTTAATAAATGAATGGAATTGCTTCAATACTGGTGGTTGATGATAACCCGAAATACTTAGCAGATGCGCTTCCGATGTACGGATACGATATAACTGTAGCAGAAGACGGGCTTGAAGCTTTAAAAATTCTTGAGCAAAAAGAAGGTGCTTTTGACTTAATCCTTCTTGACGTTATGATGCCAAATATGGACGGCTGGGATACACTTAAAGCCATTCGAAGCAATAAGAAGATTAAATATATTCCGGTTATTATGATTACGGCTGTAAGCGAAGACCAGAAAATTGTTTCAGGCTTAAGAATAGGTGCTGATGATTATGTTGTGAAGCCGTTTATTCTTCCTAATCTTCTCGCAAGAATCGAAGCGGTATTAAGAAGATGTGAATGGCAAAAAGAATCAGCGCCAAAACAGGAAATCAACAAAAATGTAAATATTGATGCTCTTACGCCTAAAGAAAAAGAAGTTCTTGCGCTTGTTGCAAAAGGAGCAAGCAATCAGGAAATTGCAGACAAGTTATGTGTAAGAGATGTAACAGTAAAAACGCATTTAAACAGTATTTTTAAGAAGCTTAAAGTTTCAAACAGAACGCAGGCTGTTTTGCTTGCAATGCAGATAAATTTAATTAATTAAAAGGAAAAATCAATGTTATCAAAAGAAGAATTAGTAAACCTTGTATTAACTGATGTAGAAGCGTTCAATCAGGAAGTAAAAAGCGGAAGCGTAGATTTAAGCGAAACAGATTTTAGCGGTGCAAATATTGAAGGAGCAGAATTTGTAAATGTTGATTTAACATCTTCATCTTTTGCAGATGCGCACCTTACCGAAGTAAAGTTTGATTGCAGTGATTTAACTTCTGTTGATTTTACAAGAGCAAATATTGTTGAATGTACTTTTAATGAAGCTGTTCTAAACGGAACTGATTTTAGTTATTCTAAAGTTGATTACAGCAATTTTTCTGACGCAGATATGGCAGGCTCAATTTTTCAGGGTGCAGAACTTACAAACACAGATTTTTCAATGTCAGAAAACTTAAGTGCCTGCAGATTTGACGAGGACACTGTTTGGCCGGATAACGAATATTTGCCGGAAGAATTTGACTCAAGCTGTTCTTCTGATTTGTCTTCACTTCAAGATGAAGACGATTTTCAGCAGTCTGATTATTAGATAAAAGAATCAATCTCAACTTCTTTAGTTTTTACAGGTGTGTAGTTTGTTGCAGCTTGTAACTTTTTAAACTGCGGAATGATTTGCCTTTTCGGACATTTCATAGAAATATATCTTTCACCGGTTTCTCCAGGGAAAAAACCTTTTTCTTTGTATCTTGAAACGAGGTCAAAGCCGCTATTGCGTACAGCTTCCAGAACTATTCTGTTAGGTTTTGAATTTTTTGCATTTTGAAATAACTGACAGAATAAAGTAGTTGCAGCATAATTAGCTTTTTGATTAACCCCAATTGGAATAGAAGAAATTCCTAAAAGATTCATCGTTCTTCCTTCTTTTTGAAGAGCCATAATTCCGCATGGTTTTTGATTGCTAACAGCTAAGTATTTTTTGATAGATTTATCAAGAGCTGCATTAATTGTAAAATTTAATACATCCTGCCAGCTTTTAGCATCAGGCTTTGCCAAATCCGGCATGAGTTCAGGAATATTTATTTTATCTCTCAATTTTTCTAAAAATTTTGTATCTTTAGAAGAAAGTTCATACAAATCAATATGCGTTTTGACTCCGTTAAACACATTTCGTGTTAACGCAATTTTTCTTGCTTGAAAATTTAAGTTGTTTGAATTTGAGATTTGCATACGCAGATATAAACCATGTAAAAGAAATGAATTTACTTTTTATTTCCCCCCCTTAATAAAATTTTACAATAACCCTTGTCAAATAAAATCGTTTAGGGTACACTTATATTACACTGGTAGAAAGAAGGAAATATAACAATGTCAAAAAAATGTGAAGTATGCGGAAAAACTCCTATTAAAGCAGCTAAATTAACATTCTCTCATAAACAAATTGTAAAAAGACAATCACCAAATTTACAAGAAATCAGAGTTAATGTAAATGGTCAAACAAAGAAAATGACAGTTTGCACTTCTTGCTTAAGAGCAGGCAAAGTTCAAAAAGCTGTATAGTTTTTCTACAACAAGGATTACTGAAAGAGCTGGCTTATGCCGGCTCTTTTTTAATTAAGATTTTCATGCGCCTGATTAACGACATCATCAATATTGAGCGCACATTCTTCTGCTTCAGTATTAAACCATACAAGGTATTCAATGTTGCCGGCAGGGCCTTTGATTGAGGAGTAAGTTAAGCCCTTAATCACATATCCAAGCTCTTTAATACAACTTAAAACATTTTCAATAACCATTTTATGCGTATTTTTATCTTTTACAACTCCGCCTTTTTCCACAAGTTCTTTTCCGGCTTCAAACTGAGGCTTAATAAGACAAATCATCTCATGAAATTCAGGGTTCATAAGTGTCTTTAAATTCGGAAGCACTTTTGTCAAAGAAATAAACGATAAATCAGAGACTAATAAATCCGCAAACGGCTCACCTTCTGCGTAAATATCATTAACCCCGCATATCTTAAGATTAGTTTTTTCTATTGTTTTAACCTTTTCAGAGCTTCTTATCTTCCAATCAAGTTGACCGTATCCGACATCAACGGCGTAAACAAACTTTGCTCCATTTTGTAAAAGACAATCCGTAAACCCACCCGTTGAAGCTCCTGCATCAAAACAAATCCTGTCTTTCACAATAACATCAAAGCTTTCGAGAGCTTTTTTAAGTTTAAATCCGCCTCTGGATACAAAAGGCATGGATTTTACTTTAAAATCATACTCTTTAGAAGGGTCAATTTGAAAACCGGCTTTTGTAATAACTTCCGTTCCAATCATAACATTACCGGCTAAAATCGCAGCAGAAGCTTTACTTTTATTTTCAAAAAAGCCCAAATCAACCAAAATTTTGTCCAAACGTTCTTTTCTCAAATCTCAAAAAACCTTTCTGCGTTCTCTGTCGTAATATTAATAAGCTCTTCAACCGGCATGTTTCTCAATTTTGCAATCTCTTCTGCTACATAATAAACATAAGCAGGTGTGTTCGGTTTGCCTCTGTATGGTACAGGCGTAAGATAAGGAGCGTCTGTTTCTAAAACCAGCTTATCAAGCGGAACTTCCTGCGCAACCTCTTTCATTTTCACAGCGTTTTTAAAAGTCACAACACCGCCCAGAGCAATGTACCAGCCTTGTTTCACACATTCACGCATAAACTCAACACTTCCTGAAAAGCAATGGAACAAAACTTTTGAACCTTCATTATGTTCTTTTAATAAATCAAAAGTGTCCTTATGCGCTTCTCTATCGTGCACAACGATGGGTAAATTGAGGTGATTAGCCAGTTTAATCTGCTTTACAAAAACTTCTTTTTGCAAATCAACAAACGATTTATCCCAGTAATAATCAAGCCCGATTTCACCCACTGCTTTAACTTTAGGATTTTTAGCAAGCTCAACCAGTCTTGCTTCGACTTCCGGAGTATAAGTTTTCGCTTCAGACGGAAAAATTCCAACCATTGCGTAAAAATCTGTATAAGCTTCTGCCGTTTCAATAACTTTATCCAGCGTTCCGA
Organism: uncultured bacterium; assembly: GCA_948684385.1. Classification (GTDB taxonomy): domain Bacteria; phylum Cyanobacteriota; class Vampirovibrionia; order Gastranaerophilales; family Gastranaerophilaceae; genus CAG-196. The sequence goes on along the minus strand of CAPQCU010000009.1, from coordinate 33,252 downwards.
CTTCTACCGCAGGAATAACAGCTTTTTTTACATTATATTCCGCCATCAGCTTGATTGTTTCAGCCAAAGGCGCTTCAAGCATATCTATATGGGCATGTGTGTCTATTAAATAATCTTTCATAAGAAAATTATAACACGTTAATGACAAACGCAAAGATACTCACATCTGCAATCTTTCTTTTTCTCCGGAACCTCTTCTGTATTAATTTTTTCGACGGTCTGAAGCAAGCGTTTTTCATATTCCTGGACGGTTTCAGGTGTGCAAGATATTTTAACTTCTTCTCTATTTTTTAAATCTATATACACAAAATTGACTTTATCAGTTTTAAAAAATGCACGAACAGCAAGAATATAAATCATTGTCTGAAAATCAAATTTGGCATTCTTAGGAGCAGAGCCTGTTTTGTAATCAAGAATAAAATACTCCCCGTCTTTTTTCACGAGAGCATCAAGCCGTCCGCCAAAGAATGTTTCCCCAAGCTTTACGGCAAGATTGTATTCCGTATTTACTACTTCATAAGAAAAATATTTTATAGCTTTCAGATACTCCCAGACCAAACGCTCACGTTCAGTTAAGGAGTTTTCCATCTTATCAATATTTTCACCGCGCAAATAATATGAAGCCAGTGCGTGAATATTTTTACCAAACTCAAAAATATCATCATTAACAGGCATGGAAATATTTTTAACATACTTTAAGTAGAACTTTTTTGGACAAAGTTCATAAGTTTTCAGCATGTTTGGAGAAAATTGTGTAAACATAAATTATCCTTCCAAATATGTATACTCGGAATTATGTGCAAGTTTTTCCTCAATTTCTTCAAAAGTTATAAGCCCTTCAGTTGCACCAAACTCGGAAACAACACTTGATGAGTTTACAGAAGCGTACATTAATGACAATCCAACATTAAGATTAGTTCTCTGCAAAGCCCCGCAGAAGGTTGAAGCAAACGCATCACCCGCTCCAAGAGTTGAAACAACAGGAGCCGGATAAGTCGGACAGAAATAAAATTTTTGACCGTCATAAGCGTAAGCACCTTTTCCGCCATCAGTAATTACAATTATCTGATAATCCATTACTTTCATTTCTGTAAGCATTTTCTTAATATCACGATGAATTATGTCATGCGAAAATTTTTCAGTTTTTGTATCAGGTCTTACCTGAATACCTGTTGTCATCATAGCTTCTTCTTTATTCATAACAACGATATGCGCAGATTTAAGAATATGTTTAATGTGTTCAAACCCGCGTTTAATACTTGTAGTACCTGCATTAAAACAAATCTTTGTGCCATGCTCATGCGCATAATCAACAATCGGCTCCAAAACTTTATTTGACTCTCCGTTTAAAGGCGCAACATAAAGGAAATCTGCATCTTTAATCGCTTTAAAATTAATTTCACTTTCCATAATTTGAGCATTCGCACCTCTATGAGCCAGAACAGTTCTGTCTCCCTGAAAACTTACGAGAATTATTGAAAAGCCTGTAGAAGTTTCCTTGTTTTGAATAATATGTTCAAGGTTAACTTTTCTACCCTTAAACGCTTCTAAAACACCGTCAGAATAAATATCTTCACCGATTTTAAATATAGCAGAAGTCTCAAAACCAAGATTTGCAAAATTGCATGCTGTATTTACCCCGCCTCCTCCGACATTAGAGGAAAATCCGGAAATATCAATTTTAGCACCGTAAGGGTAACTCATAAAATCTGAACTTTTGTTCTTAGATGCAACCGATACGATATTTGCTTCATCGCATTCTACAAACACATCCATAGTTGCACTGCCAATTGTTAAAACCTTAGTCATAAAAACCTCCATAAATATATAATAGCAAAAAAACTATTTTTGATGTTTAAATATATTGGAGGTAAAAATGAATTTAACAGTAAATAATATAAATTTTAATGGGAAAAATGAAGTAATATACGGATTAAAGAAAGCTGCAGAAGAAGCGAGAAACATAAAAAAGAGTGTGCTTACATGTATGGACCGCGCCCTTTAAGGAGAGATGAAGCTATTTATAAGGCACAAGGAGCTATTAATGCATACGCAGATATGGTTGTTCACGATGAAGCATTTGCTGAAACTATTAAAGAAATCTCAAATGATAAATATGTTTTAAATTCTTTAAAAACTACTTTAAAAACAATTTTCACACCTTATGGTAATTTATTTCCAAATGAACGTTTCATTACAAGTTTGCAGGATGCGGTTAAAAAAGCAAAAATAAATCCTTCACCAAGCTTTGAAAAATTTTTAAATCTTTTTAAAATGTAAATAATTGTAAAAATCTCAAGACGTCATGGTGTAAATTTTATGGAGTTATTCTATAATGTTTGTATACAAGGGTATGTGAGTTATATATAAATAAAAGAGAGCTTATGTAATTCGCCTTGATTAGGGAATAATGTGCAGGGATAAAGGGGTAAACGGGTAACCTAAAAGCCTCTAAGTTGCACAGAGTCAGAAAGGTTAGGGAATGACTCTTACAATTAATACAAACATGTCGTCTTTGATTGTTCAAAGTAACCTGAATGCAGCGACAAACATGCTAAATCGTTCTATTGAAAGAATGACTACCGGGTTTAAAATTAACCACGCATCAGACAACGCTGCCGGTTATTCAATTGCAATAAACTGGAAAAAACAATTAAGTTCTCTTGATGTAGCTGCAGATAATGCTGCAACCGGAGCAGACATGATGACTACCCTTGAAGACACCTATTCATTAATTTCTACTCACCTTCAGCGTGTGAGGGATTTAACAGAGCAAGCTGCAAACGGAACTTACGGTTCTGAATCGTTAAAAGCAATCAGCTCAGAAATTACTGCAAGATTAGAAGAAATCGACCGTATTGCAAATAACTGTGATTTTAACGGACTTCGCATGATGGATGGCTCAATGAAAAACGATGTTTTTCTTCAAATCGGATTATATAGCGATACTGACAGCCAGATTGCTCTTAGCAAAAATTTGTTTTTAGATGCTCATGTTGCAACATTGTTCACAGATTTCGGAGATACTCCGGATGCGACCATTGAAAGCGTAGCCAAGCTCTGTTCCGGTTATGACGGTTCAGTAATTACCGGTAATCAAAAAGATATGCTGAATAAAATTGATAGTGTTATTAATCAAATTTCAGCAAGAAACACAACTCTTGGTGCTGCACAGAACAGAATTGAATCCGCAGCAGAATCAATCGGAGTTCAGACAGAAAACTTAACATCTTCTCTATCTACATTAAGAGATGCAGATATTGCAGAAGAATCTTCAAACTATATCAAAGCGCAAATATTGCAGCAAGCTTCCGCAACATTGCTTGCAACCGCAAATCAGGCGCCAAGTATAGCTTTAAACTTATTATAAAAAACTAAATTTGTTGTTGATTGGGATATGTACTTATATATGAGCTTGAGAAATCAAGCTCTTTTTATTGTGCTACACACGTAGACATTCTTCCAAACTTGTAAGTATAACTTTACTTTTACCCCTGTTTTTGATAAACTAGGCATGTAGATTAGGTAAAGAGGAGTTTTATTATGTTAATGAAAGGTAAAAAAGGTATAATTTTTGGTGTTTCAAACACTCACGGTATCGCTTACGGTATCGCAAAACAGCTGTTTGAACAAGGCGCTGATATTGCTTTCACTTATGCAGGCGAAGCTATGGAAAAAAGAGTTCGCCCTATTGCAGAAGAAATGAACGCTAAGCTAATCATGAGCTGTGACGTTACTAAAGAAGAAGAAGTTGAAGCAGTATTCAAAGAATGCGAAAAAATCTACGGCAAATTAGACTTCGTTGTTCACGCAGTAGCTTTCGCTCCAAAAGAAGACTTGATGGGAAGATTTGTTGATACTTCTAAAGAAGGCTGGGATATCGCTCTAGGCGTAAGTGCTTACTCACTCGTTAGAGTTTGCAGACACGCAGAACCTATCATGAACGAAGGCAGCTCAATCTTTGCTCTTACATATCTTGGCTCTGTTCTTTCTGTTCCAAGCTACAACGTAATGGGCGTTGCTAAAGCTGCATTAGAATCTGCTATGAGATTCTTAGCTGTTGATTTAGGTGCTAAAGGTATCAGAGTTAACTGCTTATCATCAGGTCCTGTAAAAACTCTTGCTTCTATGGGTATTGCAGGTTTCTCAAAAATGCTTAAAGCTGCTACAATGAGAGCTCCAATGAAAAGAAATGTTTCTCTTGAAGATGTAGGTAAAGCTGGTTTATACTTAGCTTCTGACCTATCAAGCGGTACAACAGGCGAAGTTATCTACTGTGACTGCGGCTGCCACTCAGCTTACGCTTCTTCAGAAGAAATGGATGTTATATCTAAAGCAGAATAATTAGTTCTATTAAGGCGGATTTGCTAAAGCAAATCCGCCTTTTTATACAAAAGATAGGAAATGTTTATATGAAAAAAGTTTTATCATTATTATTTTTACTAACAATTATCCTTTTTAGTGCAAACAAAACTAACGCAATGAGTTATGAAGAAGCTTCAAACGACTCTAAACCAATGGCGCTGCTTGTTTATGCGTCATGGGCTGACGATATAGACAAAGTTAAACAAACTTTTGATGCTCTATCTCAAAGATACGATAAAAAATACAATTTTGTAACCTTAGATATTGCATCAAGCGATACAAAAGCTTTTAACAAAAAATACCATATTTATCCAAACCTTCCTTATGTTCTTTTATTCAAAGACAGAGGCAAGATTTCAAGATACCTGCAAAAAGATTGTGCTCAAGATAATTCATGTTTCGCACAAAAACTTGATATGTTTGCAAACTAATTTGTAAATTTTTGTAAAGATTATTATAAAAACTGAAATTCGTCCGAAGAAAAATACTTTATATGTATATACAAACGTTATACACATGAGATGATATTTAGAAAGGACGGCAATATATGGCAGGACCAAATGTAGACGGAGCTCACAGTTCAAGCGGAGTTAAACCTTTTTGGATGCAGCAGCAGGACAACACTCCAAAAGAAACAGAGACTGATAAATTAAAAAAAGGCAATGTTTGGGACTATGCAGCTTCAATGCAGGCAGGTGCGTTTCAAGGTTAAGTTACCTGTTTAAACAAAAATTTGAGACCGGCAGAACCGGTCTCTTTTTTCGCATATATTTAATGTTTGCTATTTTTAATCGTTAACTTTTTGTTTAAATGCGTGACCATTTCTGTCTTGTTCAAGGTTCGGTGTATCAATTTCAAACACATAAGCATCTGCTGGTGCTAAATTTACCTTAAGTTCATTTGCTTCAACCTGAAATTCGCTTGTGTCACCGTATTCCGGAACAAGATTTTCAAGTTTTTGACTTTCTTTTAATCCCGGAATTTCAATTATACCGGTTACATTTCTGTTAGGGTTTTTATTTGCCACAACAAGAATTGTCTTACCGTTATTATGTCTTGCATAAGTAATTATCTGGTCATATTTGTCTTCACGTTTATCAAGCTCAATAAAGCTGCTGTTTCTATCAGCAAGAACATCCAGATTTTCACTTCTCATATTGAGAACACCCTTCATGACTCTTTCGATATCAGGAGATTCTCCGCCCGGTTGCCTTGAGAGATTGAATAATGCAAGACGGTATCTGTGTTCATTCATCAATGTTTTACCGGTGTAAGTTTCAATATTATCTGTATCTCTGTATTTATAGTCGTAATAATCGCCGGTCTGGAAACCATCTATGAAATAAGGATTGCACATTGGAATAGTTGCTTGAAGAACTGTAGTTAATTTACAGAAATTTTCACCGCCGTGTATCATTGAAGAACTGTCATCGTGAGTCAGGAATGAACCTATAACACTTTTTCCTGCCGGAAGCCTGTGAGACATATCAAGATTTAATTTAACATAATCATTAAACTCTTTACCATTTCTCCAGTCATGGAAGATGTGATACTGACCGTAGTATTCGTCAAAACCTGCTTTTAACAAATCTTCCGGCCTGTCATAAGGCATGTTAATCATTGGTGAAGCGCATTCATAAGTATAACTTTCTGCAAGCCATGCAAATTCAGGGTCTCTATCGTGAGAGTATCTAATCAAAATATCCCAGAATTCAGGCGGTTTCGCTCTGGCTACGTCAGCTCTGATACCGTCTAAACCTAAATCAATACAAGCATCTACATACTGTTTATGCATTTCCAATAATTTCGGGTTTAAAGTTCTTTTAGCTTCGTCCGCCCAAGGCTCAAACATTCTGATATCAGCCCATCCTTGAGGAGTCTTATCTTCGCCGTTTCTGCCGTAAGCCATTAAATCCGGTTCAGCTTCAAACATATCAACAGACGCACAGCTTGGAAGGTCAAGCATAACTTTTATACCTCGCTTGTGGCATTCGTCTATAAAAGCTTTAAACTGTTCATTCGGGCTTCTCGGATCGTCTTGTTCAATAATCATCGGATCAATTGCAAGGTCGCCTTCGTCTGTTACATATTTTGCAGGAGAATATAGTGAACCTGCTGTACCCATTGCATTCTTTTTACCGGTTGGATGAATTGGAAGAATGTGAAGAGTATTTATACCGTCTTCTTTGAGTTCATCCAGCCTTGAAATCGCGCTTAAGAATGTTCCGACTTTTTCACCTGTTGATAATGTAACTTTATCATCTCCGTTCAAATCCTGAGCAGTGAATGTTCTTGGAACAATTGCCATCATTACAGATTCATTATTTCTAATCATTGAGCGCAAATTATTTTTATAAGGTTCTGTTTTTGCAGAAGTTAAATCAACTTTTTTTACCGCAGCTGCGTTCATCAAAGCTAAATTATCAAGATACTTTGATGTTGCACCGGTATCAACCGCTTGCTTGTTTTCCGGTTTTGTTTGAGGAGCTTGCTCCAATGCAGCAGCTCTAAAGTTAATAGGCATAATCTTAGTTATTTGCATCATCGCTCACCTGCTTCTGTAAATTATGTGGGTTTCTTATTTTTCCGAACGCAAACTGTGTTAAAATAGCTGTACCAAAGACTGTTCCGCCTATTGCAGAAGCTATTCTAAGCCATTTTTGTTTTCCATATTGTCTTTCTGCTGCATTTTTAACTAAATCAACTGAATTTTGTGCAACAAGATTAAATTTAGCCATTCTGGTTTTTGAAGATTTTGTATAATTTTCAAGTGCTTTGGCATCCAGAATATGCTGAGGTTTCGTAAAGTCAATATTGCTATTGCCCATAATGTCTTTAAATCTCTGGATATAGTTCTGCAACCTTCCTGAAACATCACCTGATGCAACATCCTGAGAAATATTAAGTCCGTCCTGAGTAGCTTTCTGCAAGTTTTTAGACCAGATACTCTGCATCATATCTTTGTAGAAAGTAGGATTGTTAACTGTATTCAACTTCATTGTGTGTTCTGAAGATGTTCCGCTCAATAAAGCTTCTTTACCTGCATTAAGAATTGCCTGTTCGTATTCTCCCTGAGGCATCGGGCGTTTATAGACATCAAATAAATGAAGGACTCTGTTAAATGAGTTTTTAGCACCCTGATATCTTTCAATAATTCTTGAAATTTCCAGATTTTTAGAAGAGCCTACACCTTTTGCATTGTATTTAGCATACTCAAGGCGTTTAGCTTCAGTCTCACCCCAGTAATCAAAGCCGGCAAATTTGTCTTTTTTAATTCCGTCAAGAACATCAAACAAGTCTTGTTTTGACTCTATTGAGTTAGAGAGCGAAGCAACATCTTCTTTAACAAGCTTGTCCACTGTATTTTTAAATCTGCCGATAGAATTCAAGCGTTTTGCTGTGTTATTGTAATTATTTTCAATACCAGAAATCAAATCCTTAAGATGTGATGTATCTGCATCTTTACCATTCAGGCTGACTTCCATATCAGAAATAACTTTTGTAAGTTTTTCCACAGCTTTCTGATATTTTGCATCATCTTTTACAAGCTCGCTAAGCTTTTTATCAAGAATTTCTTTTGCATACTTGTCTGAGCGTCTCATTTCTTTTAAATCTTTGTACTTGATACCGAGTACATCAAGCAGCGTTTGTTCAAACTTACCGTAAGAGCGTGCAAGAACTGTTTCAGGAGCATATTCAACCTTGAATGATTTACACTTATCAAGAGTTTTCTGGTTAGCTTTGAACTCGCCAAGCACTTTTGCAAAATCAACAACATCCTGCATATTTTTTTCATTAACAAAGTTTGAAGGTGTTTTTTTAAGAATATTCTTTGAAATATTTTCTAAAATTTCATTCTGATAAGCTTTTAAAGCTTCTTTTGGCATACTTGTTTCATTTGCCATTTTGCGTTCAAACAGATTTTTTAATTTACCCTTAACATTAAGAATCTGCTCTTCTGTCAACTCTCTTGCACCTTCCGAATTAATAATATCCAAAAGCTCTAACTCAGTCGGAACAAATACCCTTTCAAGAATAGCCTTATTTCTGGATGGTAAATTGTTTTTTATAGAACTTATAATTCTGGAATTTATAGAATGATCTGCAAGATTTTCTCCGATTACAAATGATTTTTCACCATTTCTTCCTGTCATAAAGATATTAGTCAAATCAGATTTAATACCTTCTGCTGTAATATAATCCATATCTTTTGTTAAAAGCTTCATTAAATTATCAAACTCTGCAGCCGGAAGTTCTTTGCCTTTGTAGTTTTCCAATATTTTTGAAACGTCTTTGCTTAAGCGGTTTGCAGGAATACTTGCAGCATCTTCACCCATATTTTCTGTATGTTGAAGCATTCTTGTAATTGCAGCGTTATAGTTTGCATTTCTTGTTTTTTCAAGTGCAGGAGCGATAACTTTTTCTAAGCCTCCGCAAATCAAAGCTGACATAACCGGTACAACTGCTGCTGTCATCATCCATAGAGTATTGTTTTGAATTGCAATTTTTCTCATCTGTTCTTTAACAACATCATTGCGGTTTTTAATGTCTCTTGGAATTCCAAGCCTGTCGCCGATTATATCTAAATCTTCACCAGGAAAATCTTTTTGATACATATCAAAAGGAATGTAGTTTGGATCTTGAAGCACAGCTTTTTTTCTGCCCTGATCGTCAACATATTCTTTACCAATATCAAAACCATGCACAAGCCTTGATGGAGTATTGATTGCAATCATTGGATAAAGTGACATCGAAGCTAAGAAAGCACCCAAGCCTGCGTATTCCATAATGCGAACCATCGGATTTTTAGTTCTTGCTGCAAGTACTGTTGCAATTCCGATACCGCCAAGCTTAAGCCCTACATCGTTAAGCCTTCCGAGCTGGTGGTCATTAGCATTGCCGTCAAACCCGTCTTTTACAGCTTTAAAATCGTAAGCAATATCTTTTAAGAAGTACTTTGGAGCTGTAAGTAAAGAATCGTGAATAAGATGCCCTTCCGGTGGAAGCGGTCTAACATAGCCGTCAGTTTTTACTGTTCCTTTTGCGTCTTTATAAGGAACATGAGACTTAGTATTATCAATATTTGAAACAGGATTTATCGCCATACTAAATCACCGTACTTTCTTTTGATTTGTCCATAATATCTTTATTGGCAAGCTTACCCATGTGTCTTGCTTTATAAATTACGTTTGCCACTCCTCCGGCAGTCAGAGCCATTGTAAACAACAGCCATCCTTTTCCGGCATGTTTCATAAAACCTGTCTTACCGGCTTCACCTGTCCAGAGAGATTTAGACGCTCCTGCAAAAGATTTTCCGAACGCTTTTGAAATTTCTACAAAATTTTCACCTGCATTTTTCATACGGCTTCCTAATTTGTTAAAAATTCCTTCTCCCGGTTTTGCAACATGGCGTTTTCTTCCTGCTATTGCATCAAAGAAACGACTCCAGTCATTCTGAACAGCAAGTCCGACGCCGACGCCTGCCCAAGCGTAAGAAGCAAGGCTCTTTGCAGTCTTAGTGGTAGATATTACGCTTTGAATAATCGGAGTAGTTTCAGTTACAGAATCATTTAAATTCTCACCGAGACCAATTTTCTTAGCAATATTGTCGTAATATTTTACACCTATATCTTTTTGAATAATGTCTTTTCTAAAGAACTCTCTGCTGTCATAAATTTTTCTCTGCTGAATTTGAGGTTCAATATTTGCAGCTTCACCTGCTGCTTTAGGTAGAGGATAATAAACATGCTCAATCGGGAGTTCAATATCAACACCTGTTCCCCAGTGAACAGGACGTGTTACAAGGTCATTTGCAAGTGTTTTAAATACACCGTACAAAACAACTCCGAGAGCCATTTTATTACCGTTAAAGTTTGCAATTTTTTGTGACTTAGGGTTCAAATCTTTCAGCATGTTAAACAAGCCCATAAACATTGCACTGCCTAAAAGATAAGGCACAATACCCATAGAAAGAAATTCGTAAAAATCAGAGTTTACGTCTCCCCTAAATCCTTTTACCGGATACTGTAAAAAAGCATTTGTTGTTTTCTGGAACTTCTGGTTCATTCTTGTCCCGAGAGTATTCGGCAAAATACGTGATTCCGCATGTCCGACAGATTTTGAAGCATCTTCTTTACTGTCTGCTTTTTTTCCGAACACAACTTTATTGTCTGCTAATCTTACCGCTTTAATCATACGAACCCCATCTGGTACCTATATATTAAAAGTCCCTAAAAAACTTATTTTTGCTATTTATAAAGCATGAACTTTACATATTGTTACAATGTTTTAGAAATATAAAACACACACAATTAACTTACCAAAAACAAAAAAAATATTCAATAAAAAAAGGACTAATTAAGTCCTTTTTTTAGTTTAAACTCTTTCACTTAACTCTTTATCCATCAGATAAAGAGCGACTTTATCATCACCAAAAAGTTCTAAACGTTTAATGATATTTTTAATATTCTGTTCTTCTTCTATCTGCTCGTTTATAAACCAGTCAATAAAAGAAAGAGTTGTTCTGTCGCATTCTTCTTCGGCAGCTTTTGCAACTTTCATTACAGATTCTGTTATGCATTTTTCATGCTCGTAGATTTTATTAAAAACAGAAATTATTCCCTGAAACTCAAATTCAGGAGTTTTGATTTGTTTTAAAGTCACAAAACTGTTTCTTTCAATCAAATAGTCAAAAAGTTTAAGCCCGTGTTCGACCTCTTCTTTAGCCTGAAGCCTGAGCCATGAAGAGAAGCCAAAAAGCCCGAGTTCTTTCATATAAGCAGACATTGAAAGGTATAAATAACCTGAGTAAAACTCTTTGTTGATTTGTTCGTTCAAGATTTCATTAATTTTTTCACTAATCATTTTTATTCTCCCCCCAGAGTCCGTGTATGTTACAGAACTCAATTGCATCAATTTCTTCCGGCATGCAGGTAATATTAAATTCTGCGACTTCATTTGGATTAAGATATTTCAAATGAAGCTCTGACTTATCTTTTTTATAAATTTCTATAAACTGTATGTAATGTTCAGGAAGCATAGGATGACTTTTTACCTGAACATATTTTTCATTTTCCCTAAACTCAACAACCGGCGCGTGTTTTTCTCCTGTTTCAGATTTGTCATGCTGAATAGTTTGCAATTTCATCGGCTCGCCGCAGCAAACAAGTTCACCTGCTCCGGATAAAATAACCTGAACAAGGTTTCCGCAAACATTGCATTTATACAACTGTAATTTTTCTGTAGACATTATCCACCTCCACTCTAATTTTAGCCGGAGAAATATTAATCTCATTGCCGTAGCAGGCAATTTATGGTACTATTTTGGATATGGATAATTTTTTTGCAGCAAATAATACACAGGAAACAAATTCGCTTAATTCGCAGTATGACAATTTAAAAGACAACTACGAAAAAATATTTATCGAAGCAGCTGAGAGCATAAGGCGTGAAGTTAACAAGTTTAAGCCGGAAAATCCATGCGAAAGTTGTCCCGTAAAAGATTGCAAAATTGAAACCAAAGACGTATTTACACCTTTTCCTATGAACTGTGAATACAGAGACTGGCAGCTTAAAATCCTGACATTCCTTGCAGGAGATTACAGACAGAAACTTAAAGCTGCTTACAAAGCTATAATGGACAAAAAAAACGAATATTCCTGCTCCAGGTGTGCAGCATGCTGTCAGCTTGCAGCAAGTGAATACTCTTATCAGCAGTTAAAACAAAGAGCTATGCGCGGTGACAAGTTTGCAAGTGATTTTGTATCGGTTTTTGTTCCTTATGAGAATGAAGATGAAGCAAAAAAAGTTAATCCGGAATATTTTAAGCTTCTTGATGAGCTTGTTGAAGACAAAGTTTATTATTATTACTGCCCTAAGATGAAAGATAATTTATGCACGGATTATGAAAACAGACCGGATATCTGCAAAGATTTTCCGCATAATCCGCTTAAGCTTTTGCCTTCATCCTGCTCATTTAACAGCTGGAAAAACGAAGTTGCACATGATGCAATGCTTTTAAAAGCAAAAGTCGATATAATAGATTTTTATAAGGATAAACTACAATAATGATTTTAGCCGGAATGACTTTGGGAGAATTGGAAGATTTGATGAACAAGCTTGGAGCGACAAAATTCCGCGCCAAACAAATTCATAACTGGATTTATTCAAAATCAGTTTCGACAATTGATGAGATGACAAATCTTTCCAAAGATTTCCGTGAACAATTGAAAGAAACAGCCTCCATCACAGAGACAAAGATAAAAATAAAACAGGTCAGCAAAGACGGAACAATCAAATATCTGGTCGAATTTCCAGACGGTGAATGCGTTGAAACTGTTTTAATGCGATTTGACAACCGCGCAAACTTAACAGCCTGCGTAAGCTCTCAGGTCGGATGTGCCGTAAATTGTTCTTTCTGCGCAACCGGCAAAGGCGGGTTTAAAAGAAATTTAACTTACAAAGAAATAATAGAGCAGGTTCTTACAATCCAACGTGACACAGGACTTAAAGTCACTAATATAGTGTTTATGGGGCAGGGAGAGCCACTGTTAAACCTTGACAACGTATTAAAAGCGCTGGATATTTTTAACAATGATTTCCAAATCGGAGCAAGAAGAATTACCATCTCTACAAGCGGAATTATTCCGGGTATTAATAAGCTTTCAGAGCTGGAGCTTCAATCTACACTTGCGATTTCATTACATGCACCAAACCACGATTTAAGACGTGAGCTTATGCCGATTGAAAACAGGTATCCGATTGATGATTTGAAAAAAGCACTTAAGAATTACATCGATAAAACAGGGCGAAGAATTACAATTGAATACATTTTAATCCACGGATTTAATGATACACCTGCAGTTGCAAAAGAACTCGCGCATCTTCTAAAAGATTTAAAATGTAATATAAACTTAATTCCTTATAATTCTGTGATTGAAAACGATTACAAGAAGCCTTCAAGCAGTGATATTATGAAATTTAAGTATCTGCTTGAACATTCCGGTAAAAAAGTTACTGTAAGGCTTGAGCGCGGAGCTGATATAGATGCCGCATGCGGGCAATTGAGGGGTAAGGGAGCATGAACAACATTTTTGAAAAAAATATTCAGGCACTTGCTGCAAAAAACATTGAGCTCGCAGAAAAGCTTGTTAAACATGTTCCGACTGATGTTCCTCAACTTGTTAATGAAAACGGAGCGTATAACTTAATATACAAAAATACTCCGCTTCACCATCCTGCAAATCCTTTAGGCGAAGCACGCGAAATTTTCTCAATGGCTGAAAATACCCCTGTAACTATACATCTTGTGTACGGCATAGGGCTTGGTTATCTGTTTCAGGTCGCTTCTGTAAATTCTGCAGGCACGGTAATACTTTATGAGCCGGATTTAAATATTCTTAAAATAGCTTTTTCGCTTGTTGATTTTTCAGCAGATATTTCAAAAAATAACGTTTTTATAGCAGATACAATAGAGAAAACTGGTGAGTATTTACACCAAAAATCTAACACTAAGAACATGCCTCTGATGCTTTCGACGACTACATATAGAGAACTAAATAGCAGTTCTTTTAACGAAATGGTCGAAAAACTTCAAAGGATGATTGGTACTTACAGCCTTGATTTGAAATACACTCAGGAAAAGTTTTACCCGCTTGTAAGAAATATTTTAAATAATGTTCCGAGCCTTTTAAAAGAACCGCCTTTAAGTTCAATCAGGGATTGTTATAAAGGACAGACAGCGGTTGTCGTCTCAGCCGGCCCGACTTTAGACAGGAATATTGAAACAATAAAAAAATACCGCGATAATATAGTTTTGATTGTTGTCGGAACAGCAATGAAAACGCTCAGCCGGCATGGCATTACACCGGATTTTTTATGTATTATAGAAACTTACGATTCTTCTAAACAAATTGAAGGTATTGACTTATCCAAAGTTAACTTTGTAACAGAACCGTTTTCACATAAGAATTTAAGAAACTTCAAGTTCAAACAAGTTTTCTCTCATATTTCATCAAACCTGCCGGTAAACTCAATCTGGAGTAATTTAATCAACGAAAACAGAGAAGAATACCTCTCAAAAGGTACTGTATCATACACAGCACTAAATACAGCCCGAATACTCGGCTGCTCTAAAATCGTTATAGTTGGACAGGACTTAGCGTATATTGAAGGTCAGTGCTACAGTAAAGACTCAGCTTACAAAGATTTAAAATGCACTTGTAATGAAGGTAAATGGGAAATCACAGCAGAAAATTTTGAAGAATTTGCTAACGCCTTGAGCAATTCTCCTGATGCTGAAAAACGCAAAGAAGCTGCTTTAAGACGATTAAAAAATCTCAACGACTCGCTATATTACGTAAAAGGTATTAATGGCGATATGATACCGACAGAGTCTGTTTACGCAGCTTTCATCAAGCCTTTAAGCGAGTTTGCAGAGATGTTCAGTGAGTGCGAATACATCAACACTTCTCTGGTCGGTGCCCAAATTGACGGTTATAAGAATATGAGCCTTGAAGAAGCTTTAAAAGACACAAAGCCAATTGAAAACCGTAATATTGTCTTTGATTACAAATTTGATTTAGAAGAAATTAAAACAAAGCTAAAATATGAAACCTCAAGCTTACAAAAAACATTATCTGATATAGAAGAGGGTAAAAGAGCGCTAAAAGCTTTAAATAATGACTTTAAAAGATACAAAACTCCGACTGTTGAAGTTTTGAAAAGCTTAAAAAAAGTATCAGCAGTGTTTTTAAGTCTTACTGAAAAACATGTCGATACTATATTTGATTTCACAACTGCTGCAGAAAAAATCAATGTTGATTACGAAATGAAAATGGCAAAAAACTTCAATACAGATACACTAAAATCTTTAATAGAAAAGTTTTCTGCTTATTTTGAAAACGGGGAAAAGAAAGTCGGAAGTGTTCTTGTCTTAATTGAGAAAATAATTGGAGAGCTTCAATGAAAATTTTAATCCAGCGGGTCAAAAGAGCTTCGGTCACAATAAATAATGAGTTATTTTCATCTATCAAACAAGGCATACTTGCATTAGTCGGTATTGAAAAAGGCGACACTCAGGAAGAAGTTCAGAAACTTGCAAAAAAGATTGTAAACTTAAGAATATTTCCTGATGAAAATGACAAAATGAACCGCTCGCTTCTGGATATTCAAGGTGAAATGCTTATTGTATCTCAATTTACGCTTTGCGGTGACTGCAAAAAAGGCACAAGACCGAGTTTTGACAAATCTGCACCGCCTGAAATTGCAAACAAGCTTTACGAAGATTTTATAGAAGAAGTTAGTACTTACGGAGTCAAAACAGGAACCGGACAGTTTGGCGCGATGATGGATATTGAATTAATCAATGACGGGCCTGTAACATTTATGCTTGAGGTAAAAAATGGATGATTTTAAACATTATACAGTAATGCTCAATGAAGCTGTTGACGCTTTAGAATGTAAAGACGGGAAAATTTATGTTGATTGTACTTTAGGAGGCGGAGGTCACAGTGAGCTTATTCTTAAAAGAATTTCTCCAAACGGAAAGCTAATTTCTTTTGACATTGATGATGAAGCGATTGCGCATGCCCGTGAGCGTTTAAAAGATTACCCAAACCTTACAATCGTTAAATCTTCTTACACCAATATTAAAGAAGAGCTTAAAAAGCTTGGAATAGAAAAGATTACAGGAGGTGTAATTTTAGATTTAGGCGCTTCATACCACCAGCTTACAAAAGCAGAAAGAGGATTTTCTTTTTCAAAAGATGCACCACTTGATATGAGATTTAACATGCAGAGTGATTTTTCCGCTTATGATGTAGTAAATACATACAAAGAAGATGATTTGGTGAGGATTTTTAGCGAATATGGAGAAGAAAGATTTTCAAAACGCATTGCAAAAAAGATTGTCGAAGTTAGAAAAGTTAAGCCGATTAGAACGACAAAAGAACTTGCTGATATTATTATCAGTGCGACTCCTCGGATTAAGTCTAATATACACCCTGCTACAAGAGTATTTCAGGCTATTCGAATAGAAGTAAATAATGAGTTAAAAAATGTAAATTTTGTACTACATGACATATTGGATTTATTAGATAAAGATGGTATAATTTCTGTAATAAGTTTTCATTCTTTGGAGGATAGAATTGTAAAACAAATCTTCAAGTTTGAAAGCCAGAAGTGCAGATGCAATGAAATGATTTGCAAATGCCCGCCGCCAAGAATAGAGTTGGTAAACAGAAAACCAATTATGGCGAGCGAAAAGGAGATTTTGGAGAATCCACCATCACGAAGCGCTAAGTTAAGGGTTGTTAGAGCGATATTACGGATTAAAACTTGGGAGCAGAGGAGTTAATACATTGGTTTCGGCTTTAAAAATCAATAATAAATCACAAAATGGTCTTAACAGTATTATAAAAAAATTCGCAGGTGAACATAAATATCAAACAAAAGAGAAAAAAACTTTTCTCGATAAATCTGTTCAAAATCTGGCTGTTAATAGTATAATAGAAGGGTACTTTCCAAAGGAGAATTTCGTAAAAGATATGGCAATTAAAAGAGTAAATAAAATGCTATGCGTCATATTAAGCTTACTCATCGGGGTTGTAGTTGTAAGCTATTATTTTGTTATCTCCTGCGAAATGAAACTAAATGATTTGAGCAGACAAACAGTTATTCTTAATAACGAGAACGAAGAGCTTCAAAACAGGCTTGATACTTTGAAATCATTCAATAATGTTGATAAAACTTTACAGCAAAACAACATGCTCCAGCGTGCAGGTCAGGTAATTGAAACCCCTGAAATAACTGTTGACAGCTCAATGCCTGCAAAACATGCCGCTAAAAAGAAAATTTTTGACTACGCAATAGGATTTTAGTCATGCTCAAAATAGTCTGCGGTGCCGGTAACGAAGATTATGAAAGCGTTAAACGCCTTGTTTATATTTATGCAAAAGCCGGATGCAAATGCTTTGACCTTTCTGCCAGAAAGGAAATTTTGGAAGCAGCTAAAGAAGCTGCGAGCTTAGCAGAAGCCGACGATTTAAAATACTGCGTAAGCGTGGGTATTAAAGGCGATAAGCATATTTCTAAAGCTCAAATAAAAGAGAGTGTGTGCATTAAATGTAAAAATTGTTTTAGAAACTGTCCTAATGATGCGATTTATTCTTCAATAATAATTGATGAAAAAAAATGTATCGGGTGCGGAATTTGCGCAAAAAAATGCCCGACAGGCGCGATTTCTATGACAGAAAAAGATGTTAACGTAAAAGAAATTCTGCCTTATATGGTTGAAAACGGCGTAAAAATCTTAGAGCTTCACATTATGGGACACGACAAAAAAGATTTGGAATACAAATGGAACGTAATCAACGATTGCAATCCGGAGTTTGCTTCCATCTGTATCGACCGTGAAAACTTCGGCAACAAAGAAGTTCTCTCCCGCATTCAGGAAATGATTTCGTATCGCAAGCCTTATACAACAATCATTCAGGCTGACGGCATCCCGATGAGCGGAGCGAAAGACGATTACAAAACAACACTTCAAGCCGTTGCGATGGCAGAAATTATACAAAACTCCGGCATGCCGGTACACATTATGCTCTCCGGTGGAACAAACTCAAAAACAGCAGAACTTGCAAAGCTTTGCGGAATAAATTATTGGGGAATAGCAATAGGCTCCTGGGCAAGAAAAATTGTTAAGCCTTACGCTTCTTTACCATATTTTTGGGAAAATCAGGCAGTTCAGCAAAAAGCGATTGAATTAGCAGAAGAGCTGGTTAAATCTTCTGTTTGAGAATTCTTCCGATAGCTTTTTCAAAATCCGCAAAAGAGATAGAAATACTTTTCAAATCGTCATACCCGAAGTTTTTAGCATCCATTTTTGCAAACATTCCAAGACGTTCAAGCGCGTTAAAATACGCATCAGAAATCATTTCTGCGACATCAGAACCATTAAATTTACCCCCAAACATTTTTTGGAAAATAGTTTCCAGTGGCACATCTGATTGTATAGGCTGATTTTTGGAATGAATTTTAAAAATCTGTTTTAAGCCCTCAAGGTTAGGCATAGGGACTTCCAGATGCAGACCAAAACGTCCTGAAGCAAGCAGGGCTGGGTCAATTAGCTTAACCATATTAGTCGCAGCGATAATGAAAGCGGGCTTTTTACTTTTTTCCAAATCACTCATACAGCCAAGGAACTGGTTTACCATAGGGTCGTCAAAACGGGCGTTTGAAGAACCGTCTCTTGTTTTACCTATAGAATCAAACTCATCAATAAAAGTAATAGAAGGTGCATCCGCAGCTGCTTTTGCAAACACTTCTCTTATAGCTGATTCAGAAGCCCCGACTTGAGCGGATTTAAACTCGTTTGCATTATATTCTCTATACTTAGCACCCACTTCATTTGCGAGAGCCTTGCCCAGTAAAGTTTTTCCGCATCTTGGCGGGCCGTAAAGCATTATACCTTTATTAAGGCGTATATTTTCAAATACCTGAGGATAATTAACCGGTCGCACAACATACTTTCTCAATTGTTCAATAACATCGTCCAAACCGCCAACATCCGCAAAAGTAAACCCTATTTTATCATCTTTCACAGCGTTTTTTGTGGAAAGCGAAGCTATTGAGCGTTTGTTAAAGTCCGGAACATTATTTATAGTTTTTACCTGTAGATATTTTTCAGCAGCTGAAGTGTTAAATCTGTAAGGCGGATTAAATAGTAATTTTGGCTTTTCGTCCCACAGCATCTCACCTGTTTCAATTGCAACTCCGTCACGCAATTCCACAACATTTCCTGTTCCAAAAATGTGTTCTTTTCTTTTTGCTTCTTCTTTGGGACGTTTAACCATTAATGAAGAAAACATTCCTCTTCCCAAAGCAAGTGCAAAATACTTTTTATCCTGTTTGAATATAGCAAAATCGCAATCAAGCTCTTCGCGGTTCTTTAAGTCTTTTTCTTCAACTTTCAGAGTATATTTCTTTAAAATAGGTGTCGTAATCTTATCAGAATATTGTTTCAAAATCATATCAGCACGTTCAGGATTTGAAGCCACCACAAGAATAGAATTATCATCGAGAGCTTCCATCCCGTATCTAAATTTTTCAGACAAGCTTGGAGACCCAAACATACCTTTAAACGCCGGCTTTTTAACCGGTGCAATATAACTGCTACTTATACTCGCTACTTTCATATCCTCTGTTACTTTCTATTTGTTATACATTCACTCCCAGATTTTCACCTTCCTTTACAGTCTCAAACTTCCTGTAAGGATTTGAAGCGAAGTTGTACTGTTTATTATAATAAACTTTCTTAGAAGTTCCTCAATAATTTTCTTTGATAAAGCGATAAAAATTATTTTTCGAAATGTTCTTTATAGCGTACACGTTTATATGTATTATATAAATCATCTATAATATCCCAAGTAGAACGGTTAGTATTTAACAAAAAACCTTCACGACTTCTGTTAATAGACACTTCTAGATCTTCGCTTTCATAAATTGGTTTATCATAATACGCTGTTTTTGTAGAATTACCCTCTGTAGAATATGATGTATATTCAAATTTAGTCCATTCTGATTTACCAGTATATACAGCTTTCGATTTTTTTGAAGGAATAGCTTTTAATTCAACCACATCATAAGGTTTAATAGGATCATCTTTAAGCTTCTTTTTTTTAAATGCATCAATGATTGTATCCCAAATCCATGGAGTTTCCTTAAATTTTTGTAATCCAACTTTATTAGCACTACTGTGCACAAACAAGCGTGCTTTAAATGTTTGGTGACTATTACCACACTTTGAATTACTACTTTGAATGTTAATTGGTAAAATATTCATAATAACCTCCTATTTAATAATATTAAATAATTTATTCTATAATTAAAGACAGCTTTTGACCTTCTTCAACAGGTGCATCCTGTTTGTAAGAATTTGATACAAAGTTGTATTGCGGATTGAAGTAAACTTTTTTCGGAGCACCTTTGAATATAATCTTTTTGATATGTTTAAGTATCATAACCCCGTTTTTAGAAGTTAAACTGTCCATAATAATCTTTTTACCGTCTTTTCTTACAATACCTTTTTTGCCACCAACTTCTTTTACTATATATTCAGCCTTATCTTTAGCCATAGCATTCGTAAATACAGTACCCACAGGAAGTGCAACACCCGCTCCAAGAACAAGCATATTTATTTCAGAAGGTTTAACCTCAGGTTTAACTCTGTTAGAAAAATCTACATCACCTGCGTTAAACAAAGTAACTGTCATATCACCGTTAGCACTTTGCATCATATAAGCAATCTTTGCAGCGTTTTCTGCAATGTCATTTGCAAGAGTTCTTCTTTCTTCTTCAAGTGCAGTCCTTTTCTGATCATTTTCAGGAAGTTTTTCTAATTCTTTATTAATCTCCGAAATTCTTGCTTGAGCTTCATTTCTGGTTTTAGAATTAACCTGAACATCTATATGATACGGAGTACCGTTGTTTAAAGGCATCAATTCAGGATTGCTTCTGTCTTTCAAAGCACCGTTCATTGCAGACATTACACTTCTTCTGTATTTTGCAATATCAGACTCACCTTCTGTTTCTGTCCAAGGAAGAGCATTTCTGTTCTGCAGATAAACATTCTTAGCTTTTTCTTCGTAACCTGTCATGCCCATTTCGTCACCGGCATACATTGTAGGAATACCGGGAAGCCCTTTTAAGAATTCCATAATCATTTCAGCTTTTTTAACAGCAGGCTCTGTTGCTGATTGATAAAGCTTATCAATTACAGCTTGTTTATTAGCGATTGATTTGCCTGTTTTAAACTCAACTTGTTTGGCTGCCACCTCAAGAGAACGTTTCAAATCTCTTGCTGCATAACCATTCTTACGCATTGCATTTACAGGGTTTTCAATACGCTTAAATTCTTCTGTATTAGAAGCTACTGTATGCTTATCATATTTTTCTGCAAACGCTTTAAAACCATTATCTAATGAAACTTTTGCCCCGGTCTCAAGATAAGCATCTTTAAGTAATTTTGCCAATTGTACGGTATACAAGCTATATTTAGCATAGCTGCCTTGAGAACCCAAAATATCTCTTGCATTAACTTCGTTATGATTTTTTATCTCAGCATCTAAATCTGCCCAGTCTAAATCTCCGTGCACTAAGTAATTTGCTAAGTCCATTTCATTAGCTTTTTTAATTACGGCGTCGATTTCAGCCTGAGAAAGAGTCTTTCCGGATAATTTTAAAATTTCTTTGAAAGCTTCGTCTAAAGATGAAAGTTCTTTAATCTTAATTTTGGTCATGCTTTCTGTAACACCTTTTCCGAGGTAATTACCGTTAGTTAAGTCTACCAAAGCATCTATTAAGCGTTTCTTGTCATTTTCTGCAATTGTATTATCTTCATTAATAACATCCATCAACAGCTTGCTTACTGCAATTGCTTTTGAGCTTTCAGTCAAGAAATAATTGTTGTTATCAACATTTAATCTAAGCTCGATTGGAATATCAGCATTAGTTTTTGCTCCTGAAAGTACTTTTATTGCAGCTTCCCTTGCGCTATGCCCTTGATTGAAATTTTTCCAATCATTGAGAAGATTAGCGTGGAAAAGTTTCATATCAACAGCAAGTCCGTGAATCATACGCGGTTTGTCGTGGTTGCCCATAAATGTGTATAAGTTTCTCAAATAATCTACACTTCTGCATTCCATTAACAAATCAAAACGAGCTTTGAAGCGGTCATGGTTTTCAGAAGTTCCATTGCCTTCATCAAAAGACGGAGCAAAGTTGGTAAGCAAATCCGTAAAGAAATAAGAATAACCGGCTTCTGAAGTAATACCTGTTTGAGCAAAGAACTTAGCAAACGCATCAGGCTCACCGTTAAATTTCTGCCCTAGATTTGTCAGATTTTTGAATGGATGTGCTTTGGCACCATAAGTATCTTGCATCAATTCCGGAATATCAGTAAGTTCAGCTACGATATAAGCATGAGGGTTTTCGGTTTTTACAGCCTGAACAAACTTAGACCAAAAATGAATTACATCATCCCAGTTGTCATCAAATGTATTGTCTTCGTTACGAATTGCATCCATATCCATAACATCTTTCGCAGCATCTAATCTCCAGTCCAAACCTAAAGCTGATTTATCTACAAGAGCCTCTGCTATTCTGAAGCTGGATGTATCAGTTCCGGCAATTCGCTTAGAAATGGAGTCTGCTACAAAATTGATATCTGAATGTGATAGTTTCTTCAAACCTTTTTCAATTTTATTTGCAAGCTTCTGAGCTTCATCTTCAGGGCTGTTTGCATTAATACCCAGAACTTTAAGAGTTGTGCCTTCTTTTAAAGCATCATAATCATAAGTTATTTCTCCGGTATTGATAATTTTTGTCTTAAAGCTGTCACCGCCTAAAGATTTTAAGAATGCGTATTTAGTAATGTCCTGTCCCATAAGCTCCATTACATATTCGCCATACTCGGTATAATCGCCGTTTTTATCTAACAATTTTTCATTAGAAGTTTCGTTTACTTTTTTAATAATCGCATCTGCAAAATCTTTCAACTCATTGTTAAAGAAGCTGTTTACTCTTTTGTAATTGCTTACATAAGGCTGTACAAGATGCGGATTATTCTGTTTCATCAACTCAAATCTTGAAACACCAATTGTATCTTCTGTTGTAGCTCTGTTTGAGAAATAAGATGTTGCAAGAACTCCTACTGTATTTTTTCCAAGCTCAAGAGAATCAAGAGGCAAACTCATTAAAGATTTAACAGTAACATCATCTTTAACCAACACACCTTTTGGAGCAAGTAAATAATGTCCGTTTAAAATATTGGTTAACTGATTATTATTAAGCTCTGCACCACCAGGAAGTTTACCTTCATCAACAAGTTTTTTCAAAGCTTCAACACTTTTTGCATTACCAACTGTTTGAGCTGTATATAAAGTCTGGATATTTCTTACTTTACCTGTCCAATATTTACCGACCTGTAAAGCCATATCCTGAACTTCTCTTGCTCCGCGTTCCATCATTTTTCTTTCATAATCACGTTCAGAACGGCTCACAATTGCTTGAAGCTGTTTTTCATCATAACCGGATAGATGATAGTTCTTTTTAAACATATCAGTATTCGCATCCCAGGTTACAATCCCGCCTTCGGTTTTTCTTGTTAGCTTCACATTAGAAAGGTTCATAACAAGCTCAATACCTTCCGGAGAGTTCAAATCTATATCTTTTCCGTATTTCTTAATTAAATCGTTTACTGCAGCAACATTTTTACGAACTTCTTTAAAATCTCTAACAGGTACAACATAGTTAATAAGCGTATCATCATGAGAATTAATATCTAATTCATTACCAAGACGTATATTTTCGTAATACGTAATCTCTTTATCGTAATCTTTGATTTGACGTTCACTTGCTTGAAGCTTATCATAAATCTGGCTCAAAGTTTCTTTTTTAGAGTTAAAATTCGGATTAGGTACTTCTTTATAAGTACCGTCAGCCTGCTTTTCAAAATTATAAGGAGCGTTTACAAACCTGAGTCCGGCATTTTCAGCATTTTTAGGCATTGCACCATGCCCTATTGCAGCATCTTTAATTCCGTTCATTCTATAGTGGTAATAGAATTGATTTTTTTGTTCTGCCCATCTTAAAGCGTATTGAAGAGTAACTCCTCCCCAGCCTTCTGAAGTAAAAGTACCATCGAAAACAAACTTCATATCATTTTTATACAAATCTCTGTAAAATGAAGCCAGATTTTCAGTATTTCCAACATTTGGAGAAGGCTGCATATTATTTTCATTCCAATAGCCTAAAGACCATGCCTGTGAGCCGTTAGCAAACGGTGTTCCAAACAAAATTTTGTAGTTTTCTTTTAAGTACGGTATCGCTTTTTGAACACCTGCCGCACTTCCGCCAAAAACATTAGAAAAATTCTTGACAATACCTTCCATCTTCTTTTGAACATCTTTATCATAAGAAATTTCACCGGTATTTTCGTCCGTAAAACCTCTATACATAGCACCCGGCATTAAAGAGTCCGGAGAAACGAGATAACCTGCTCCCTGCACCATAGGAGTTGTACCTTTGCGTGATACAAGAGTGTGAGTATAGTTACTTATAGAATCCGCTAAAAGGTCGTCATGAACCTGCACCCTGTTTACATATTCACCGTTCTGAAGCTTAACTTTTACACCTGTATCAGCACCTTCCCAGATAACCTTACCGGTGTTTTTATCCTTACGTACAACTTTGTACGCAAAAGGAGCATCTTTATCAAGGTTTGTAAGTTCTTGAAGATTTACGTCCACACCTTCCGGCTTTAATTGCACAACAGCAGCAGGAGTTTGTGAGATTTTATGATTGTATTTATCAGTAGGAGTCGCTCTAAATATCTGGATTTCACAATCTTCATTTTCATAATCATACACATAATTAAAGTGCATAACAGTTTCACCAACGTCATTTTTTACGTGCTGATAACCTTTAAACCCAATATGAGAAATACCGTTAATTTTATTTACAAACACCTTCAGAAACTCCTTCTATAAATATAAAGAATGTAAAAGAATATTTTTTGCTATTTTACTGGCATGTAAAACAAAATTTTTACAAAATTTAATATTGTATATAATACACATTATCACTAAATTTTACATAATTAATTATATAACATAAAAATCAAATGTCTACGCCTGACATCATATTTACAAGAGTATCAATGGTATTTTGCATGTTTACAGAATCGGTCGTTCTCTGCTGCAGAAACGCGTTAACTTTAGGCATCATATCAATCGCAATATCAAGCTTTGGATTAGAACCTCTTTGATACATACCGACATCAATCAAATCTTTATTTTCTCTATACATTGCCATGATTTTTCTAAGCTTCGCAGCAGCTTCTTTATGAGGCTGCGAAGCAATTGCCGACATAAGCCTCGAAATACTTCCTAAAACATCAATCGCAGGGTAATGGTTGGCTTCAGCAACTTTTCTCGACAAGAAAATGTGACCATCCGTAATACCTCTTACTGTGTCTACAATCGGGTCATTAATATCATCACCTTCCATAAGTACTGTATAGAAGGCTGTAATAGAACCCCTCGGGCTGTTGCCGGCACGTTCAAGAACTTTTTGAAGCCATGAAAAGATTGAAGGCGGATAACCTTTCATTGTTGGAGGTTCTCCGATTGAAAGCCCGACTTCACGTCCTGCCATCGCACAACGTGTTACAGTATCTGTCATCAGGAAAACTTTTTTACCCTGATCTCTAAAGTATTCGCACACAGCAGTTGCTGTCAAAAGGCATTTCTGCCTGATTAACGGAGGCTGGTCACCTGTAGAACAAACTAAAACAGATTTTTTCATACCTTCAGGTCCAAGCGCATCTTCAACAAATTCTTTAACTTCCCTACCACGTTCTCCGATTAGCGCAACTACGTTTACATCTGCATCAGAATTTCTTGCAATCATACCGAGAAGAGTACTTTTACCGACACCTGAGCCTGCAAATAAGCCCATACGCTGACCGCAGCCAAATGTTAAACAAGAATCAATTGCCCTTACTCCGGTTGAAAACATTTCATTAATAATCGGTCTCTCAAACGGTCCGGGCGGTGGTCCTTCAACCGGACGCCAGAGTGCGCCTTCTATATTCATAGGTTTTCCGTCAATCGGTTCGCCCATCGGGTTTATCAAACGACCAAGAAGAAAGTCTCCGACAGGAATTATAATAGGTTTTCCGGTAGTAGTTACAAGACTTCCCTGTCCGATACCGGTGCCATCATAAAGCAAAAGAAGCTGTGCTGCGTCACCTTTAAACGCAACAACTTCAGCAGGTTTTTTCTCTCCGTTTGCTGCTTCTATATAACAAAGGTCGCCAATCTTAAGCCCGGGAAGTTTAACCTCAACCGTCAGTCCGAGAAGTTTTGATACACTTCCTTTAAACTGATACAGCTCAAGGTTTTCTAACGTATCACTCACCCGTGTTTTGATATTATCAATATATTCCTGATTAACGCCTTCCATAAGTTTATTTTAGCACAGATTAACAGGAAGTAACAAGAAGCATCATCCGCGGGCGCAAATAGTTTGTGCTACATAAACACCTGATGCGGAAGCCTGTATCAAACCTCTTGTAACCCCTGCTCCGTCACCGATTGTAAACAGGTTCTTAACCCCTTCTGTTTCAAGCTCGTTAGTAAGCTTAACCCTTGCAGAGTAGAACTTAACTTCTATACCGTAAAGAAGCGTATATCTAGAAGCTGTACCCGGCGCAATTTTATCAAGCGCAAAAAGCATTTCAATAATACTTTTCATTTGTCTGTAAGGTATAACAAGGCTTAAATCCCCCGGAGTTGCGCATGTAAGCGTCGGTGTAATAATACTTGAGTTAATTCTTTCAGGAGTCGAACGCCTTCCTTCAAGTAAATCACCAAATCTTTGAACAAGAATTCCGCCTGCAAGCATGTTAGCAAGACTTGCAATATGCTGACCGTAAGCAATCGGCTCTTTGAACGGCTCGGTAAACTTCTTACTTACAAGAAGTGCAAAGTTTGTGTTTTTAGTTTTAATATTTGCATAACTGTGACCATTTACAGTTGAAATACCGTTGTAATTTTCCTGAACAACTTCTCCGTTAGGATTCATGCAGAAAGTTCTGACTTCATCCCCGAAAGTCGGAGAATAGTAAACGAGCTTAGACTCATAAAGTTTGTCAGTCAAAGGCGCAAATACAGGCGCAGGAAGTTCTACACGAACACCGACGTCAACAGCATTATTAACCATACCGATTTTATTTTTTGCAAACTCCTGAGTAAGCCAGTCAGCACCTTCTCTTCCCGGTGCAATAATTGTATATTCCGCTCTTATTGTTTCACCATTATCAAGTAGAATACCTTTAACCTGCTCACACTCAACAATCAAGCTTTGAGCAGACACATTATTTAAAATAGTAATTCTTTCATCTAAGTAGTCTTGCATGTGTTTTAAGACATCTAAGCTTCTCTCCGTACCCAAATGTCTAACCGGAGAATGAACAAGCTTAAGTTCAGCAAGAGCAGCTTCACGTTCGATTTCTCTAAACACTTCCATGTCAGTTCCGAAAACTTCATCAGTTGCACCGTGTTCTAAGTACATATTATCAGCGTACTTAATATATTCTTCAACCTTTTCCCGTGGCATATAATCAACAAGATGGCCTCCGACATCAGGAGTCAAAGTCAATTTGCCGTCTGAAAACGCTCCTGCACCGCCCCATCCGCACAAAAGCCCGCAGCGTCTGCAGTTAACACATTTCGGAGAACCTTCTCTAATCGGACATTTCCTCTTTTCAATTTTTTGTCCTTTTTCAATTAGAATTATTTTCCAGTCCGGACGAAGCTTAATAATTTCCAACGCAGAAAAAATTCCGGCAGGACCGGCACCGATAATTGCAACATTGTACATAACTATACTCCTAAACTACCCTATTACTTATATATGATAAATAAAACCGGAACAAATGTAAATATATACACTTATTCTATATGATTATATACATCTAATTCTAAAGAATAATTTTTTGTGAAAACGCTTACAATTCGTAACATATCGATTGCTAAGATGCCAATTTTATGCTACAATAAACCCATAAAATTCGTGTAGAAATTAACTGGTTAAGAATAGATTTTTATATAAACGTGTGTTACTAAAATAGGAGAAAAAAGATGAAACTACTCTCTAAAGAAACAAAAACAGTTAAGTCTACTTTCAATGACGAATTTGAAAACTACTTGAAGAAACAGCAAGTAAAAACCACTTTCAACGGGTATGAAATTGAATCATTCTCCTGGTACAAAAAGGCTTTGGGGTTAGCTTAAGTTTTATTCACGGAGATTTTGGGAAAAACAAAGTTTTAAAAGGGTGAAGCAATCTTGCTTTGCCCTTTATTCATCTGGCTTCTTTGTTCCGACTTCAAATCCAGGTATAACAAGTATTGCTGGTACTACTCTTGAAACGGCATGCACAATTTTTGATTTAGGTGACATATATGAAGCACTTGCAATCACGTCGTCAAAGTGTGCTGAGAAGTCCACAATTTCAACACCTCTCTCATCTTTATTTTTGAATAGAACATTTCCCAACTTATTCATTAGGAAATTTGCCAGGTAAACACCTGTGAATACTCCTGCTATAGTACCAACTGCTTGCGCAGCTTTACCATGTTTCGATGTTAAATTTTCAAATAAATCAACAGTTAAAATAGGTATAGAAATATTACCCATTTGCATGACGGCTTCACGTTTTTTAGCTTTTCTGTTTATAGGATTTTTATCTACAATATATCCGCCTGCTAATCCTCCAAGGCAGGTACCTGCACCCATAGCGCAAATTTGTGGTGCTAAAAACGGAGTCTTTGCGAAATAAGAATTTTTATAATTCTTAACCATTTTTATCGGATTAAGCGAGTATCCTTTACACTTTGCAAGTACAGCCAAGCTCGCTGCAACCCCGAGAGCAGTAGAGCCTGCAACAATAGCTTTCTCTTTTGCTGTAAAACCGCTGTTTGTAGAAATTTTATGTCCAAATGCGGTTTTCTGTGTATTATAATTTAACGGGCTTATATTCATCACTACAACCTTCCTGATAAGTTAAAACTCCTCAAGAATAAAATTTGCCCTTTTCTTAAAAAAACTTAACAAGGAACATCATAAAGAATAAAATTTCGAAATTTCCTCAAAATATTTTTCCAGAGCCTTGTAACCGTTGTAAATTTCATTTGTTACAGTTGAATAACGGCTAGCTACTATGTATTTAAGTTCTTTGCATCTTATTTGAAGCAAATTGTCTGCATCTTTGCGCAAAAGCTCATTTCCGGAAGTTGACCATTTTTTCAAATAAGAAAGCTCTTCGTTAATCTGTTTAATAGTAGAAAACTCTAAAGTATTAAAATCATATTTCTTCAACAACTGAAGCTCAGCGTTATTTATACGGCTCTGTACAGCCTGAAATCTGTATACTTTTTTAATAATCACATAGTTATCAGCAACTCTTCTGTGAGAATACGGAACAGAGCTTTTCGCAAGCAGAGCTGATGTTGAAAGCGCTGTAAACGAATCATCGTCTCTTGATAAAGTACTTTGTATTGGATTTACTGTTTCTATCTTCTTATTAATCACGAGCCCAAACTCCTTTTTAAAATTCCCCTAAAATAATAATACATAAAGCATGCCAAATTGTCATTAAAAGTTTAAAAATTTTTACAATTAAAAAGGGCGGGTTTGCAAAAGCAAACCCGCCCTGTAATTTAAAACTTCAATCTAGCAAAGAGCGCTAGCTGATAAAGACTTTTTTAGTGTTTCTACCTTATCTAAGTTTTCCCAAGGTACAACTAAGTCTGTTCTGCCGACATGACCGTAAGCAGCAAGCTTCTGATAGAATTTACCGCCGTTTTTAGCAGGCAAGTTTCTCAAATCGAAGTTTGAAATAATTGCAGCCGGTCTCAAATCAAAGTTCTTACGAACAAGTTCAGAAATTTCGTCATCGGAAATTCTGCCGGTTCCAAATGTATCAACAAATATTGAAACAGGTTCTGCTACACCGATTGCATAAGCAAGCTCGATTTCGCACTTATCAGCAAGACCTGCTGCAACAATATTCTTAGCAACATATCTTGAAGCATAAGCAGCCGATCTGTCAACTTTTGTAGGATCTTTTCCTGAGAAAGCTCCGCCACCGTGACGTGAGTATCCGCCGTAAGTATCAACAATAATTTTTCTTCCAGTTAATCCTGAATCACCTTGAGGTCCGCCAACAACAAATCTTCCGGACGGATTGATTAGAATTATTGTGTCTGCATCTGGTTTAATAGATTCTGTTTCAAAAACATAATCAATAACTAATTTCTTTAAGTCAGAATTAATAATTGATTGGACTTTTGAGTTATCGCTTTCGCCGTTAATTTCTGCAGCATGTTGTGTAGAAAGAAGTACTGTATGAATTCTTGAAGGTTTTCCGTCAACATATTCAACAGTTACCTGAGATTTTCCGTCAGGTCTCAAGTAGCTTAATAGTCCTTCTTTTCTAACTTGCGCAAGTCTGTAAGAAAGTTTATGAGCAAGGCTGATTGGCAAAGGCATAAGCTCAGGAGTCTCGTTACAAGCGTAACCAAACATAATACCCTGATCGCCAGCACCAATATTAGAAGTTTCGCTTGATGAAGTATCAGCATTTTCGCTTCTTGTTTCAAGTGCTTTATTTACACCGCCTGCAATATCAACAGACTGTTCATCAATACTGGTTAAAACAGCACAGGTATCGCAGTCAAAGCCGCCGCCTGCCTGTCCTTCATAACCGATATTTCTTACTGTATTTCTAACAACCTGCGGAATATCAACATAACAATTTGATGTTATTTCTCCGCAAACAAGAACCATACCTGTTGTAGCAGTTGTTTCAGCAGCTACTCTGGATTGCGGATCTTTTGTTAAGAATTCATCCAAAATCGCATCAGAAATCTGATCGCAAACTTTGTCGGGGTGTCCTTCTGTAACTGATTCAGAAGTGAACAAAAATTTCTTTGATGTCATTTTTCATATCTCCTTAATTTATATTTTACCGGTAAGGTTTTTAATTCCGACCCGGTTACACATTAGCAACATTCTAGTACGAAACAAAAAAAAAAGCAAATAGTGTACAAAAAACACCGTTTGCTTTTTTACTTATTTCTTTTTTTATTAAACTGCTGAAGTTACAACTTTATCAATCAAACCGTACTCAACAGCTTCTGCAGCTGAAAGATAGTGGTCTCTTTCACAATCTTCTTTAACTTTGTCAAACGGCTGACCGGAATTTTCTGCCATAATACCGATTAACATATCTTTCATTCTCAAAATTTCTTTTGCTTCCAGCTCGATATCAGTTGCCTGACCTTTTGCACCGCCTAAAGGCTGGTGAATCATAATTCTTGCACTAGGTAAAGCCATTCTCTTTCCTTTTGCACCTGCAGAAAGCAAGAAAGCACCCATTGAAGCAGCTTCTCCGAGGCAGATAGTCTGAACATCTGCTTTGATTAAATTCATAGTATCATAAATTGCCATGCCTGCAGTAATTACACCGCCAGGAGAATTAATATAAAGCATAATATCTTTTTCAGGGTTTTCGCTATCAAGCAGCAAAAGCTGTGCAACAACAGAATTTGCAACATCGTCATCTATTTCAGTACCAAGAAAAATAATTCTTTCCCTCAAAAGTCTTGAAAAAATATCAAAAGATTTTTCGCCTCTTGATGATGATTCAATAACTGTAGGTACATAGCTCAATATCTTCTTAAAATCTGTTGTCATAAATCTCGTCTCCTATTTGTTAAGATTATTTTACAATAAATCAGAGATGTATGCAACTTTGAAAGGTTATTTTTTACCTTTATCTTTATTGTTATCGTTTACTTTGTCTTCTACAACATCACCGCCAACCATTCCGGCTAAAAGTCCGGCTCCGGCAAGGCAGATTACAGCGGGTGCAAACACAAAAGATGCTGCAACAACTGCACCAGTTCCTACTGCGCCACCTATTATTTTGCCAAATTTACCCCTAAAATTAATTTCAGCAGGAGTATCTTCCGGCTGCGCGGTTTGCACAACTTTTCTAAGCGGCTTTCTATAATTCACACCAGAGACAGAATTCACTCTCATCACACACACCTCCATGTTCTATATTTTTATTCTAAAACATAGTAAAATGCAGGTCAATAACTCTATATTACTATTTATTTTTGAGAGCGTTTTCAAGCGCTTTTTCAAGCACTTCAATTTTTGATTCCAAAACTTTCACACGCGAAGAACTTTCTGTTGAAGAAATAGATTCTTTTTCCAACTCGCGTTTATAAGAATTTAAAGTAATATTCTTGACTCGAAGCTTAAGCCACATTAAAAAAATACCGGTTAAAGCTCCTGCGCAAAATATTAAAGCGTATAAAATATAAGTATTCATAACAATATTATACAACAAATACAGGTTTATGTTAGAATATTATTAACAGAAAATCCAACCGAGGCAGCCAATGGGTGATGAAGACAAACAATTTGATGCCACGCCCCAGAAGTTAGAAAGAGCAAGGAAAGAAGGGCAGGTAGTAAAATCTAAAGACGTGTCAACAGCATTGTCTCTTCTTGTTATGTTTACTTTCATTAATATGCTTGCTCCGATTATCTGGAAACTTATCGTAGGACTTTTCAAAACTCTTTACGAACAAATCCCTAACCAGCATGTTGAAGCTGTCGGCTTTACGTATATGCTTACTGTAACTTTAATTCCTGCAGTAGCAATCATAGGTTCAATTCTTTTTGTTGCTGCTTTTATCGCAATTTTAGGCGATTTTATTCAGGTCGGTCCGCTTGTAGCAACAGCTCCTCTTGTTCCAAAGCTGGACAAACTTAACCCGACTAAGTATTTCAAAAACCTGTTTCAAGTCAAAACACTTTTTGAACTTTTTAAAAACATTGTAAAAGTTGCTATTTTAGGACTTGTTGGCTGGACTGTATATCGCTCGCATCTAGAAAGTATTCTTATGCTTGCTGCCATTGATAATAACTTTGCAGTAATGATTGAATTCGGAAAACTTATCGTTGAGTTTATCTACAAAGCCTGCATTGCGTTTCTCATAATCGCAGCAGCTGACTACGGAGTAACCAAATGGAAGTTCTTAAAAGATCAAAAAATGTCGTTTAAAGAAATCAAAGATGAATACAAAAACTCCGAAGGCGATCCGCACGTTAAAGCAGCGCTCCGTCAAAGGCGTATGCAAATGCTTCAGCAGGGAGCAATGGATTCTGTGCCGGAAGCGGATTTTGTCGTAAGAAACCCGACCCACGTTGCCTGCGCTATGAAATATGATGCGGAAACAATGCAATC
>CAPQCU010000008.1 GCA_948684385.1 uncultured bacterium | reverse complement strand
CTTCACAACAACCATTCTTTCACTCGCAAGAACGATTACGCTTTCTCCAAGCTTATTTGCAAGAAGTTCAATCCCTGCTTTAATTGCATCAGCATCAAAGTTTTCAATCTTTGTAACAAACAATTTTCCGCCTTCAATATCCTGAGCTTTTGAAACAAAAGTTGCAAACTTACCCTTTGCCATCTCAGCTTTTGTGCGTTCAAGTTCTTTTTGAAGCTCTTTATTTTCTTCTGCAAGTTTTTCTACACGCTCAAGAACTTCTTCCGTATGAACTTTAAATCTTGCCTCTAAAGTATCGGAAATTTTTGCTTTGTTGTTCAAAAATTCAATTGCAGCATCTGCAACTACAGCTTCTATTCTTCGTGTTCCTGCTGCGATTGCGCCTTCAGATACAATCTTAATTAAGCGTAAATCAGCCGTATTAGAAGCATGAGTACCTGCGCAGAATTCTCTTGAAATGACTTCTTTTTCTTCTTCTTCGTGAGAACAGTTGCATTCGCCGGAGCAAGAAGCGCAATGATGTGCCCCGCCAATTGAAACAACCCTTACAACATCTTCATATTTTTCACCAAATAAAGCTGTTGCACCTGTAAGTTTTGCCTGCTCAATATCCATAACATCAGTATTTACAGGAAGTTTTTCACCAATCCAATCGTTCATGATTTTTTCTGTCTTAACGATTTCATCAAGAGTCATTGCACGAGAGAATGTAAAGTCAAATCTCATACGGTTTTCTTCAACCTGAGAGCCAGCTTGTTTAACTTCGTCACCCAAAACTTTAATCAAAGCAGCTTGCAACAAGTGCGCTGAGGTGTGATGAACTCTGATTTGAGAACGTCTTTTTGAATCAATCTGAGCGAAAACATAATCACCGATATTAACTTCACCCACTGCAATCTGACATCTGTGAACAAACAGATGATTAACCTTAAATGTTGTCAGAACTTCTGCTTTCAGGTTTTCGTTAACAATAAATCCGCTATCACCAACTTGACCGCCGCATTCAGCGTAGAAAGGAGTTCTGTCAAGCACTATATCAACATATCCTTCGCCTTCAATAGCTGCAAGGATTCTCGCCTGAGCACAGTCAACAAGATAACCGACAAACTCGGTTGAGCCAACCTGCTCTTCAACTTTTGCATATTTAATATCACCTGTTACAGAAATCTTTTCAGTTGCAGCTTTTGCACGGTCTTTTTGTTCCTGCATAGCAGCTTTAAATCCGGCTTCATCAACTTTTAAGCTATTTTCTTCTGCGATTTCTCTTGTAAGT
This sequence comes from uncultured bacterium, assembly GCA_948684385.1. Lineage (GTDB taxonomy): Bacteria > Cyanobacteriota > Vampirovibrionia > Gastranaerophilales > Gastranaerophilaceae > CAG-196. The sequence goes on along the minus strand of CAPQCU010000008.1, from coordinate 84,799 downwards.
TCAAACGGAAATCCGTAAGTATCATAAAGCTTAAATGCGCTTTCGCCGTCAATATCTTTCTTTTCAGCGATAAACTCGTCAAGCATTTTGTAACCTCTATCAAGAGTCTTTGCAAAACGTTCTTCTTCTTTTTTGATTACGTCAACAATTTTTGCTTTGTTCTTAACCAGATCAGGATAAGCTTCGCCGTAGTGTTCCACAACAGTATCAACGAGTTTGTACAAGAAAGGAAGCTCCATACCCAAAATTTTGCCGTGACGAAGAGCACGTCTCAAAATCATTCTCAAAACATAGCTTCTACCTTCGTTACCCGGAATTACACCGTCAGAAATCAAGAAAGAAACGCATCTTGCGTGGTCTGTTATGATACGCAAAGAAACATCTGTTTTTTCTGATTTTTTGTAAGCAACTCCGCTCATTTCAGAAACTTTATCCAAAATCGGTTTGAGAAGGTCAGTTTCAAAAGTCGAAGCAACGCCCTGACAAACCATTGTTATACGTTCCAAGCCCATGCCGGTATCAACATTTTTCTTTTCTAAAGGTGACTGATTTCCTTCTTCATCCTGATAAAGTTCAGTGAATACAAGGTTCCAAATTTCAACCCATCTGTCACATTCGCAAGTATCAATGCCGCAGTTCGGATGGTCACATTTGTATTCTTCGCCCAAGTCATAATGAATTTCAGAGCATGGGCCGCAAGAGCCTGATGCCCCCGGAGGTCCCCAGAAGTTGTCTTTTTTACCTTTTCTTTTAATTCTTTCAGCAGGAACGCCTATGCTTCTCCAGATATCAAAAGCTTCGTCATCTGTTTCAAAAATCGTAATCCAGAGTCTGTCTTTATCAAGTTTCAAAACTTCTGTAACAAACTCCCAAGCCCAAGGAATAATTTCTTTTTTATAATAATCGCCAAAAGAAAAGTTACCGAGCATTTCAAAGAAAGTATGATGTCTCGGAGTTCTTCCGACATTTTCGATATCAGAATCTTTACCGCCTGCGCGGGCGCATTTCTGGCAGGAAGTTGCTCTTGCAGGGTCATAAGGTGATTTTTGAATCCCTAAAAATATCGGTAAGAACTGAAGCATACCTGCAGTTGTCAAAAGCACCGTCGGATTATCCGGAACAAGGCTTGAGCTTTCTACAATAGTATGCTGGTGTTTGTTTTTAAAATAATCTAAATATAATTGTCTGATTTCATTTCCTTTTAGCATAATTAATCCCTCTAAATTTCTATGAGATAATTATACATCAAAGAAAATCATTAGACTTGAAATTTTATCAAAATGCGTTAAAATAAGAATATAGGCAAGGGTGAAGAAAGCACCCTTACCACCTGTTTAGAACAGGTTTTTGATTGTAAGGACTATTACTAAAATTAGTAATAGTTCTTTTTCATTAATTTCAACGAGCAGTGCTACACACGTAGATATAAGGACGGCATCGATTTGTAATTCCAAAACAAATTAACAACTACAAGTCCGCCTAAATTATACCTACCAGCTTGAAAGTGAAGCAGAAAACCTCCTTTCACTGTTGAAATTAGTCGAAATGCTTGTTAAAATCTTTTGCCTATATTCTTTTTTTAATGTACAAATATATTGTATCAACAAATTCGTTTTTTATCAATGCTTATTCTTTTTTGCTTTCATCTTTGTAACTTTCGCGTTCAGCATCGGAAGCAAAATACCAAGCGTTATCGCAGAATACGCAATTCCTGAAGCCTGTGCAAGATTTATCTTCCACATATTCTTTTTCGCAAACGCACTGCCCTTTGAAGCAATCTCATTATGAGTCTTTAAGCTCATATCATTAAGCCAGTGTTTTAAACCTTTACCCTGTTTTGTATAGTTAAACAAATCCTGACCTTTTCTATCAAGAAGATTTGCAACCCCTTTTGCAAAGAAACCGCCAAACACAAGCCAGTTTAAGAACCCTAAATAATCTCTTGTCATAGACTCTCTGAGCTCTGTTCCGTTATCCGCAGCCAGAAATCTGCCGACAATCGTAGCGCCGTAAACCGTTTTAATAGCGTTTCCGCCGGTTACAGGTCCTGTAAATTCAAGTTTCTTTGCAAACTGTTTCAGATTTTTTACACCCATTGTCGCAAAAATCATACCAACCATAAGGGCGCTTGCGCCAATCTTTTTGGCAGGTAAATACTTGTCTTCGCAGGCGCAAGCGCCCTCTGTGCCATAACCAACATCCCCGACAAATCCTTTAACTCCGGTGCGTTTTTCTGTAATTTTTCTGTTCAAAGCCTGATTGGTTAAACCTAAAACACAAGAAGCAGCAATTGCACCAAAAGCTTTAACTTTATTAACCTTCAAAGTCTTATTGATAATTTGTTCAACTTCTCCAGAGCTATGTTTTATGAAAATATCTTTACCTGCATCAAGCGTATCACGTAAAATATTTTCAAGTTTTGAAGAATATTTTTGACCTTCAATATTTAACGTTACGTTTCGCTCTGCTCCAAGCACATTAACAAGACGTTTTTCCATGATTGATAAAACACATTTTCTGTCATCTTTTGTAATATTTTTATCATTTATTAGAGACTTAAATGCCTTAACAAATCCGTCTTTAGTTTTAAGCCTGTTTTCAACACCTTCATATTTTTGATTATCCCACCTGATTTTTTTCCAGCGCGTTTCGTCAATCCACTCAACATTATTCCAGTCAACTTGTCTTTTCTCTGCACCTGATAAATTATCAAGCACGGTATTCAAATACTCATCAATGTTTCCGGTTTTATTCCAGACTTTTTTTAAAGCTGTTAAAGACTCTTCAGAATACCAGCTGTCGGGATTTATTTTAACATCCGGCTGAATTTTCTTAGAAGCAACTTTCGATATCCCCATTGCAAACAATCCCGCAGAAAGACAGTTAATAAAAGTTCCGCTCGCTTCGCGAATAAAAGTTTCGGCTCCTGCGTATTCGTTTCTTGCTTTTGTATCATAATAAGCCCTCGGAATAACCATAGCGCCGACATCCAGTCCGACTGCATTAACCATTTCATTCATATCGCAAGCTCTAAGCGCACAGGTCACCATCCCGTCAAGCGGCCCTTTAAAGTTTACATTGTTAACTCCGTTTATATTCATTAATTGTCCTTTCTGCGCAACAAAAAAGTCCCGTCTATACCAAACGGGACTTTTTAAAAGCTTAAATTCTGTTACATATAAAACTTACGCACCAAAATAACCCACGTCCCGCATTTTACCGGAACATGTGGAGGATGAATATGTATTTGTTAATACAATTTGTGCGTTCTTCATAGTACAAAAAGTATAATTCAAAACTCATAAATTTGTCAATAGTAAACTTGATTTCAGCCTTACTATATGATAACTTAAAAAATATGGAAGAGAATTTAGAAACACATTTGAAAGAGATTGATATTCTATATAACGCTTCTAACGCAAAAATTTCCGAAAAGTTTTCGGAAGAATCAGCACTGGTGCGCCAATTTAAAACTCACTACAGGCTTTTTAGAAAAATTCTTTCTTCCTACATCCATCCTGTAGATAAGAATTTCAAAAATATTTTATACATTACAACCGGAAAACCTCCGATAGACTATATTTCAGCATTTAGAAAACAATATCCCGATAAGAAATTCAGAATATTAATGCCGATAAAAAATCCGGAAGGATTAACAAAACTCAATCAGGATTTTGATTTTTCAATCAGAAATATTAAATACACAGCTTCTTTGTACAAATTCAAAGACATTAAAGAAAATATTGAAATCTACGGAATACACTCAACAGCTTTTGATGAATATGAGCCGCAAAGTTTCCAATACTTAGCCCTGTTTGCAAAAGTTGCAAGACATATTACAAAAAAATTCAAACCTGATATTGTCCACTCCGATAATTTCCCGTTCTTCTTAGGTTCGGAATTTGAAGGGAAGGGGGTAAATATAGGGGTAAACAGAACAAAAGTTTTATTAACTGTTGATGATTTTTCTAAGTTTGAACTTGGCTCAAATCTCTGCAAAAACATAATGTATCAAACCCTTAAACAAGCAAACGGCTGGGCTGCTTTATCAAAAACATATTACGAAGAACTGCTTGAAAATCCTGAACTTTCCGGAGTATTGTACGATATAATCAAAAAAAAGAAAACGCAGAAGCAACTGGATTTCTTACGGATATGAAGATAAAGAACAAAATACTGTATACAAACAATTTACACAGGAAAATTTTAGAGAATACCGCGCAAGAAACAAAAAATATCTTGTAAGAGAATTTTCAAAAGCCAGAATAAGAACAAATTTTATTGACACAAAATTCTTTGAAAACAAAGAGCACCAAATTAAAGGATATCTTGATACTGCAACAGAAACTCCTTTAATCTTCTGCAAATTTTCTACAGAAATTTTCCCGGAAGGTGCTGATATTGCGCTTACAATTTTACTTAAGCTTCTTGAAGAATACAAAAATGTTCAAGTTATTGTTAACATGCCGGAAGGACTTCAAAATAGCAGCGTGAAATCCTGGGTTGAATATCTGGAGCAGAAAGAGGAGCTTGCCGGCAAATGGCTGTTTATTGACGGGAAAATCAACCTTTCGCAGTTCTATGCGTCTGCGGATTTAACACTTCTTCCTGCAAGAGAAAACCCGACATCGGAGCTTCATCTTCTTGCACTTAAATACGGATGCATTCCGGTAGCTTCAAGAAACGGAATTTATAACGATACTATTTCAGATATTTTTGATGATATGACCTCAGGATGCGGATTTAAAACAAGAGCAAAGCTTACAAATGATGAAGACAGCTTTGCAAGCTTCCTAAAGATAACAGAAAAAGCTTTAAACTTATATACAAACAACCCTTCGAGCTGGAATTTGCTAATCAAAAATGCTATGAACATAGATAGCGGATGGAACTTTGAAGTAATTGAACAGTACAACACGATTTATAATAAATTATAAATCTCTCGTTTTGCGTTGGAACTTTACCCAGCCCCGTTTCATGCGAATATGTTTTACCGTACTTTCATGAAGAGATACTATTTCTCCGATTTCTTTGTCAGATTTACCTTCATAATAGAGCTTTTCAATCATTTCATTTCGAACCTGACGCGGATTAACGCTCTTATTTTTTTTCATCTGCTGATAGCAATATTCCTCGCTAATTCCTGTCATTTTACGCACATTCGCAAACGAAACACCTTGCTGTATAAGAGGCAAAGCTTATTTTGATAACGTTCGCGAAGCTTTTCGGAAGGAAGCGTAAAATCATATTGTTTTATTCGTAATCGTATAGTATCCGTTGAAACATTAAACTTTTTTGCAATCTGAGCAATAGTCTTGTCTTTTTTCAAAAGAGCTTCCAGCTCGTCGCGTGGAATTTGTTTTGTCCCGAAAGCTGTATTGTAATTGTACTGGTTTGATATTAATAACATATTTTACTCCTTCTTTATGAGTAAAACACGTAAAAAAATTTTTTGCTTAAATCTTATTAAAACTTATTTCATAGCCCAACAACTCTGCTATCATTAAGGTTTCGTTGTAAGTCAAAGAACCTCTGCGCAATTTTTGTGATAAAGAATCAGGCGTACATTGTTTGCCTGTATGCTCAGAAATCATCAAAGCAAGTTCTTTTAACATCAGACCTTCTTGTGCTAATAGCGTTTTTATTTGTTCTTTAACAAGTAATTTCATACTTTTATTATATACATTCGTCAGTTAGTTGACAAATAAGTAAGATTACATTATCATTTACGTATTATACAAATTTTATGCGTCATATTTTACGCATGACTTGAAATATTACTTAACAAAAGAGGTTGCTATGACAAAACAGAAAAAAACTCTTACTGAAAATTTCAAAAGCTTGGAAAAAGATTTTTGGTGTATAGACTGTTTGATTAGAATGTTAAAAGAAATTATGTTTGTTGAAAGCCGGGAGATGCACGAAGGAGATGCAATGACAATTAGCGAAGTTCTGGTTGAAAAGTCAGAAAAATTATTGAGAAAAGTTGAGAATTTTAAAGCAGAATTACAATAAGAAGAGGTGGCGGATGCTGCGCATCCGCCACCTCTGATAAAAATTTAACCTGAATGAACTACATCATACCGCCCATTCCGCCCATGCCTGCCATTGCTGACATGTCCGGTCCCTTTGATTCTTCCGGAATATCAACTACAGCTGCCTGAGTTGTAAGAAGCATTGAACCTACAGAAGCTGCATTTTCCAAAGCGCTTCTTGTAACTTTTGCAGGGTCTACAATACCTGCTGCGAACATATCTGTGTATCTGTCAAGCAGAGCATCATAGCCGTAAGCGTCTTTTTCAGCTCTTACGTTTTCTACAACAACATCAGATTTTGCACCTGAGTTGTAAGCAATTGCTCTCAAAGGTACATCAAGAGCTGCTGTTAAGATTTTGAAACCGCTCTTTTCATCGTCAGATTCAAAAGTCAAAGTACCAAGCTTAGATTCAAGTTCCTGTTGAACTCTTATCAAAGCAACTCCGCCTCCCGGAACAATACCTTCTTCGTTTGCTGCTCTTGTTGCGTTCAAAGCGTCTTCAATTCTTAATTTTCTTTCTTTAAGTTCAATTTCGGAAGCTGCACCAACTTCGATAACTGCAACACCACCGGCTAGCTTAGCCATACGTTCCTGAAGTTTTTCTTTATCGTATTCGCTATCAGAAGCTTCAATTTGTTTCTTAATCAAAGCAACACGTTCACGAACAGCTTCTCTTGTTTCATCACCTACAACAATTGTTGTTTCGTCTTTTGTTACTGTAACGCGTTTTGCAATACCCATCATTGCTGTTGTTACGTTTTCAAGCTTAAGTCCGAGCTCTTCTGTAAACATTTGACCGCCGGTTAAGATAGCGATATCTTCAAGCATTGCTTTTCTTCTGTCGCCAAATCCCGGAGCTTTAACAGCAACTGCTCTTAAAACTTTTCTCATTGTGTTAACAACTAATGTTGCAAGAGCTTCGCCTTCAACATCTTCTGCAATAAGAAGAAGTGAACGGCCGTCACGTGCAACCTGCTCAAGAACTGGAACCAAATCAGCAATTAAGTTGATTTTCTTATTAACGCAAAGAACATAAGCTTCTTCAAGAACTGCTTCCATTCTTTCTGGATCGGTTACAAAGTAAGGTGAGATATAACCTTTATCAAACTGCATACCTTCAACAACTTTAAGATTAGTACCGAAAGATTTGCTTTCTTCAACAGTAATAACACCATCGTGTCCAACTTTTTCCATAGCTTCTGCAATCAGCTCACCGATTTCAGAATTGTTGCCAGCAGAAATTCCTGCAACCTGTGCAATTTCTTCTTTTGTGCTTACAGATTTAGACAAATCTCTGATTTTGTTGATAGAAATTTCAACAGCTTTGTCAATACCGCGTTTCATAGACATAGGATTTGCGCCAGCTGTCAAGTTTTTCAAGCCTTCTCTTACAATTGCCTGTGCAAGAACAGAAGCTGTAGTTGTACCGTCACCTGCCACATCGTTTGTCTTTGATGAAACTTCTTTAAGAAGCTGAGCTCCTGCGTTTTCCAAACCGTCTTGAAGCTCGATTTCTTTTGCAATAGTTACACCATCGTTAACGATTTGAGGCGCGCCGAATTTCTTTTGCAAAATTACGTTTCTGCCTTTAGGTCCAAGTGTAACCTTTACAGCATCTGCAACTGCATCTATACCTTTTAGAAGCGATTTTCTTGCTTCTTCTTCAAAAACTATACGTTTTGCCATTTTTTATTTTCTCCTATACTAATACTGCTAATGCATCTTTGATTGAAAGAATTTTGTATTCAACTCCATCCATCTTAACTTCTGTACCTGCATATTTAGCGTAAAGAATAACATCCCCTACTTTAACTTCCATAGGTTCTTTTTCGCCTTTGTCGTTAGTCTTTCCTTCGCCAACAGCTACAACTTCACCTTTTTGAGGTTTTTCTTTTGCACTGTCCGGAATAAAAATCCCGCCGGAAGTTTGTTCTGTATCTTCAATAACTCTGATAACAATTCTGTCCTGTAATGGTTTTAATGCCATGATATAATCCTCCTATTCATTTACAATTATATTTATATAACAAATTTTATTAAAATCGTAAAAAATTAAGGAAATTTTAATATTTGATAAAAAAGAGAGGATAAAAATCCTCTCTTTTTTACTATTATAATGCGATATTGAAACCTGCCTGAAAAGCAACACCGGATCTTCCACCGGATCTAAACAGGGTCTGCAGGAAACCTCCGACTCTTTCGCCTGTCTTTTGAACACCAAACCCGTAATTGAAATAAGGTTTAACACTCATCTCAGGCAGAGCAACATTGTTTGCCTTAAATCTTATGTCATCCATAATATTCCATACAATTGAGAAGTTTAAATACGGCTTCCAACCTTTCGGTAAATTACCAATTACTCTCAATCCCGGAGAAATCTGGATTGCATTCAAAGGCTGTGAGTTTATACTTAAGCCTGCTGCGTTTGTATAATCAAAAGTGTTTACAAAGCTGTAAGACATTAGATAATGCGGCTGGATAATCATTCTTTCTTTGAAAAGTTCCCAGTTATATCCGGTTTTTGAAGCAATACCGGTCATAAGCATTGAAAAATTATCTGTGCCGTACATTGTGTCCGCACTGCCCGAATTTGCTCCTACGTTAGCCGTCAAAGCAGAAAAGAAGTTATTCTTGTAAACAACACCTGTTGCACCTAAAGTACCGCCGTTTTGCCAGATTCCGTTACCGAGATAAGACTGGTGGCTGCCGTTATATCCTGCGTATAAAGACCACATACCGTCAAATCCGTGTCCGATATCTTTAAGCTCGCTGTCATACCCGAAGAATGAACCGTAAGCCACATTTGAAACTTTAGGACCTCTCTGAAGTTTTACGTTTTCAAACACAGAATAAGGTTTAAACCAGACATTTTCATCTTTATATGGATCCATAATCGGAGAGAAAATACCGCCTTCGTTAGAAGCGTATCTATTCTTAAGCTTCAAAGCTTCTCTCTGTTTACGGGTTTTGAGCATATACATATCTGAATTGTAAAATGCCATATCATAAGAGTTAAGCTGGGTCAGATATCCGCCAATTAAAGCCGCAATCGGAGAAGCAAGTACTGCAGGGTTATATCCGTCACTTGTAGCTCCGCCGCCATTTAAAGACATCATGCCGGTTGCAGGATTATAACTTGATTTGTATTTGTAAATCGGGCCCAGAACTTCTGTTCCTGAAGAAGAGCCAAGCTCAACATTACCAATTAAAGGACTTCCATTATCTACATCAAGAGAGATAACTTCAAAATTCATATTTGCAAGAGTCGGGTCACCAAGAGCAGTAAGATTAATGTTGTCGATAATAATTTTACCTTCACCTGTTAAGCTATCTGCACCGAACTTATCACTTCTGCCTCTTGTTGCATCAATATCAATTCCTATTCTTGCATTACCATCCAAATGTAAATTACCGAAGTTTACATTATCTTCCGCACTGTTATTTATCAGGCTTAATCCCGCATTATTTGCAAAATGCGTATTTTGAGCGTTAAAATAAGACGCACCCGACTGAAGCTGAGTCATTCCTCCGTTATAATAAACATCACCGGTATAAGAAGCGTTATTTCCGCCAAGAACCATTGTTCCTGTACCGTTTTTCTGAATTGAACCGTCGCCGGAAATACCGCTTTCAAAAACAGTATTTCTTGAACCGTTTACAGTCATTGCCGCTGAGTCAAGATGAATATCATTTCCGTTTGGCGCTGCCATTCTTTCGACAGCAGAAGCATTATTTGCAATATTTTCTTTGAATACAACATCTCTTGTATCTGCGTTAATAATTACGTTTCCGCCGTTTGAATAAATTGCTCCGCCTTTTCCTTCAGAAGTATTATTCATAATAGTTGAATCCGTAACAATTACGTCTCCGCCTGTATTATTTACAACTGCACCGTTTGAAGTTGAATAGAAATTGTGTATAGTATTTCCGCTTTTTAACTCAAGTTTTTGACCTTCTGAAACTAAAATACCCGAATTACCACAAGCATCCAAATCATTTCCGTTCATGTTAATTCTTAACGATTCTCCGGTCATAGCACCAAGAGCATCACTTAATAAAACATTCATTCCCGGAGAAGCTTTGTACTCTCTAACAGCTTCTTCTGAAGTAATTGCTTCAGGCAGACCGTTTGCCATGTCTTTCTTAACATTGATAAATCCGTTTTCACCAACAGATAAAATATATTTCATTGACTCGTTGTACTGAACAAGCTCACCATCAAACCTAAACCCGTTAGTAATTTTGTTAAACAGCTGAAATCCTTCAGCATCACCGTTTTCTAAAATATTTACTTCAAAATGGTCAGAATCAAAATCAATTCCGCCGGTCATCTGTCCGGAAACATTAAATAAATCACTTTGACCCTCTTTTAAATCAGCATCAAAAGCAATTGTCATCTTCTGCTCACCGTTTGTATTTTGAATATTAAGATTTCTGATATTTAAATTATCAATTTTGCCATTAGCAATATCAAATCTTATATCACTTTCTCCATCCGGAGCAAAAGTTAAATCGACATTATTAAGAATTGAAGCACCTTCTGCCAGCATATTTGAACCGTTTAAAACAAGAGTTCCGGATTTATGAGTCAGAGAAACATTTTTAATTTCATTGTTTAACTCAATATCTCCGCCGCCCATTGATATAATTTGCAATTTTGCATTATCAATGCCGCTTCCTTCAATGCCATCATCAAACACAAGTTTGCTTGTTTCCGAGTTTTGAGTTTTGAGCTCAACTGTTCCTCTTTCAATAAATAAAGCGTTTGACTTCGCATATTCATCCCCGTATTCTACATTCTGTTTATTGCCGGAAAAATAATATGTTCCGCCATCACCTGCCTCTATACGAAGTTTTGAAGAAGCTGTTGACGGTGCATAATATATAGCCCCACCCTGCTGACCGGCTTTATTATTTATAAAGTTTGTATTCATAATATGTGTAATATACGGATTACCGCTAATATGAATAGCACCACCGCGTGTTCCTGCATAATTGTTTTCAAAAACAGAATGATTAATCTGCTGCATCATAAAACTTCCATTACCGGCAAACCTTAGGGCACCACCAAGATAAGCAGCTGAGTTTGAAACAAATCTTACATTGTTTAACATCGGCATTTCGCCCCAGGCATTTAAAGCCCCACCAGAGTTAGCACTATTGTTTTCAAACAAGGAATTTTTCAAATTATATCCTGTAAAATCTAACGCTCCACCACTTTCACCATCAGAAGCAGGACTTAAATTTGAAAAATGGTAAGAATCCAAATTACTGCCCGTTTCTAATCTTTGTCCGCCATTATTTCCGTCAATCACATTAGAATACGAAGGTGGAGCTACGTATGCCGCGTCGGCACAATTCAAAGTTACAGCGCATAAAAAGCTCAAAGCAACGCTGCAAACTAACAAGTGTTTACTTCTCTTTTTCATTTTGCTATTTTCCTTAATTTTTCCAGACTATAAATATTGTGTAAGAATAATTATCTATATTAAAATTTTTTCGTCAATATAATTTATTTCTCAAATTTTGGATGGAAGTCAATAAGAATTTTAACAGTGTCTTTCAAAAGCCCAAACGCCCATTTCAAGATTAACACGCCGCCTAAAATACCAATCAAAGAATCAAGATAAACAAAATTAAAATATTTTCCTGCAATAAGAGCTCCTATTGCAAGAACAGAAGTCAAAGCATCTGCTAAAATATGCATGTAAGCAGCTTTAAAATTATAATCACGCACCTCTTCATGATGATGGTGCTTGCCTTCCATAATCAAAATACAAATTACATTAACAACCAGCCCGATTATTGCAACAAGAATAGCTTCTCCAAACCTGATTTCCAAAGGATTAAAAAACCTACCGAAAGCTTCAACAATTATCCATAGTCCGGTAAATCCCAAAAACAATGAGCTTGTATATCCGGCAAGTGTCCCGATTTTTTCAGTATTGTATTTTCTGATTAGAATATAAGCCGCATAAGTCAATCCAAGAGCGAGCGCATGTGTTCCCATGTGATACCCGTCAGCTAAAAGCGCCATTGAGTTAGTAAAATATCCGTAAGCAATTTCAGCAAACATTGCAATTAAAGTAAAAACAATAACTACAAGTGTTCTTTTTTCGTTTTCATAAGAAATTTCGTGATGGTGCGCCATAATTAACTCCTAAAAATTCTATTACTTATATTATAGTTGAACAACTATTCAACCGTCAAGTGCAGAGAAAGGTTTTGTTACAAAAGTTTGACATTTGAGCAAACATTCAACTATTATAAAAGAATGAATATTGAAGAAAAAGAAATAATTTACGAGCTTTCAGATTTTTTCAAAATGATAGGTGATGCAACAAGAATACGGCTTTTAATTGCGCTTGAAAAGGACGAAAAATGCGTAGGCGAACTTGCAGAGCTTCTCTCAATGACTAAATCTGCCGTTTCACATCAGCTTAAAGCTCTAAGAGGAGCGAGGCTTGTCAGAGCAGAGAAACGCGGTAAGAATGTATTTTACGCTCTAAGCGACCACCACGTAAAAACTTTGCTTGAAATGGCTTACGAGCATGTTTGTGAATAAAAATTACCCGATAAGCGGTTTTGCTTTTTTATTAAAGCATTATTATGTGGTAGATTAAGGAGGAACAAAGTTTATGAATAGAAACATTTTTATTATTTTACTGATTTTCATTGTACCGTTAGCTGCATATTTTGGCTTAACACGTGACAAGCTTACCACTCCGCCTTCTTACGCTTCAGGAGGAGCTGAAATTATAAAATTCGCATCACCTATGTGTTATGAATGTCAGGAGCTTGAAAAAGTTTTTAACGAAGTTTTCCCTAAATACGAAAAGGACATTACTTTAAAAAAAGTTAATGTTACAAACAAAGATAATGTTACAAAAGGCATGATTAAAAGCTTCGGTGTAAAACTTGTTCCGACAACAGTGTTCAAAGATAAAAATGGCAACACAATCAGAAGAATCGAAGGTTCAATGGAGCCTGAAGTATTGGAAAATTATTTGAAAGAGTTAGTAAATGGATAATTTAGTACAAATATTTTCTTCCGGTTCAACCACTCCGGGAATTTGGGTTTTAATGTTTGCAGCATCATTCGCAGGCGGTGTGCTTGCTTCAATTTCACCATGCTCATTAGCAATGCTGCCTTTAATTATCGGGTATGTTGGCGGATATTCTAAAGAAACGCCCTTAAGAACATTGGCGCAACTATGCTTTTTCATCTTTGGAACAGCAATTGTGTTTTCGATAATCGGAATAATATGTGCAGTTACAGGAAGCGTGTTCGCGTCAACTCTCGGCGGATATTTCACGTTAATAATGGCATCTTTACTTCTTGTTATGGGGCTTAAGCTCACGGGAATATTGTATTTTGAAATGCCGGTTATGATTAAATCGATGCCGACAAATTCGACAAACTCGCTTTTCTTATATCCTGTGCTTCTTGGTATTGCTTTTGCTCTTGCAGGGACACCTTGTTCAACTCCGATTTTAGCAGGTATAATGGCATTTGCTGCAATGGGTAAAAACCTTGCTGCAGCCGTCTTAATGTTATTTCTATTTGCATTAGGGCAAGGTTTAATACTTATTATTGCCGGATTATTTACATCAGGAGTCAAAAACTTAAAGAAATTTGCAGAATTTTCCGACGTATTATTAAAAATCAGCGGAGGCTTATTAATACTTGTTGCTCTGTACCTGTATTACAAAACTTTTGCACCGTTAATTTAGAATATTACGTTCAATAATTTCTGACGCAATCTTAATACAGTGTTCACAAGGACGTTCCTGATAATACTGTTCAGTACGTTTTGAAGGTGCAGGAGAATCTGCACCTTCTTCCAGACCGAGAATATCACGGCAAATAATTGAACCGCATTGAGCTTTGAATTTGTTTCCTAAATCTTGAACTCTTGCGTAGTGATTACCTTTAATTTCATCATTATTTGGTGTCGTATAGCCTTTAAGCATGCCGGCTATCATAAACATGGAGCTTACAGCGCCGCAGACTTCCCGCAGCCTGCCCATGCCGCCTCCAAACGAAGAAGAAAGTTTAAGAGCAGTTTCTTTATCAAATCCGACAACTTCAGAAAAAGCTAATAGAACAGATTGTGCGCAATTATAGCCTTCCCGAAAGTTTTTACAAGCATTTTCAGCATATTTTCCCATAAAAGTATTTTAACATAAATGAACAATTTAAAAATAAATGTCGTTAGTATAGTGTAAATAAAAATGGAGGACAATTTTTATGACAGACGAAATTAGAGTAGAAGAACATCATCACGAATGCATGTGTCAAAGTAAAGGTTTTAGAAAGTTTTTAACAGTAGCAGGCGGAACTTTTGTAGGTGCATTTTTAGCATTAAGCTTATTTGCAGCTTTGCATAAACCACCGGTTGTAGTTCCTATGCCTTGCCCTTGCGGATGTCATGGCATGGCAAGGCCATATATGGGACCGCACCATTTTGACAGAGGTTTCAGAGGAGATTTTCATAAGAAAATGATGAAACACAAAATGGATAATAACAGAGAAGTTAAAGTCGAAATTGAGGACTAATTAAGAAAAAGAACCTTAAAAGGTTCTTTTTTTTATTAAATTTAAAATCTTATTTACAATTCCCTTTTTTGCTACATTGGCTACATTAGCTACATTGGTATTATTTGCAATCGCGCAACCCGGATCTAAGAGATAAACTTTTCCGTCAGAAGCTCTGCCAAATTGCTTGTAATTCAAACCTCCGCCCCAGAGTGTATAATCTCTCATCTCATACCCCTGAGATTTTATAGATTTTATTAAATCCAAAATTTCAGAAGCTTTTAAATTATCCTGCTTTGCAATTTCTTCGAAAAAATAATAATAAATATTGTTTTTAGCTAATTTCCCGCTTTTTAGAATTGGGAAGTCAAAATCCGCAGGAGGTCTATTGTCCTTGAAATGCGGTCCTTCAGTTATTTTCAACGCAAATCCGTCCTCTGTTTCAAATACATAAGCAAATACCCCCAGACCTATTAAAGATTTTACCTTAATATTTCCAATTTCCGGATTTTTATCCAAAAGAGAGCTTATTTCTTTTACTTCTTCCGGTGAATGCAGATGAGCCAGAAATCTGGCTTGCATAAACGGGTCTTGTTTATACGCCATGTTTTTAAACACATTAGCCACAGAAATCGGATATTTATACCGGATTGACTTAATCAGACCGGAACTGGATTTTTCAAGTTCTTTAACGTAACTTATATGCAGTTCATCCGGCTTATTTTTAAACACCGGATTTACTTGCTTTATGCAGTTATATTGTAACGGATAGCATATATTAACAGGTAAAATATTCATACTCTGTTAAAGGTCTGTAAATATATTTTTTGCTATTGCTTGAAATTAAAAAATGTTTGTGAGAGAATAAATTTTGTTATGGCAAGGTAGCTCAGTTGGCGAGAGCGCACGGCTCATACCCGTGAGGTCGAGAGTTCGAATCTCTCCCTTGCTATTTTTTATTCTTAAGATTTACCTTGTCTTTATTCCAAAAGCTAATTTAAGATTGTTGGACAAATATGCCCAACTGACACATTAGTTTACTTGTCGATTTTTTTATTTTTTGTGCAATTTCTTTTATTTCAGATAGATTTTCAATTTCGTATGTGATTGCACTATTATATTGATTTTCTAGTCTTTTATCTAATGCAACTCCTATTTTTGCATTCAAAGCAGATGCTATCATTTTAGAGGCTGTATATTTTTTGAAAAATTCTGTGGCATCTCTGTGACATTCATCAATAATAAATACAATTCTCTTTGACTGCATTATTTCCAAATCATGTGCTTTTAACCCCTGCATATCTTCTGTTATATTGCTCATTTTTTGTATAGATGTAACTATTAGTGTATCAGCAGGATCAGGACTCTTTAGTTTAGAAACTAATACCCTTGTATCCTCTGTTTCCTGTACTTGGTCGCATTCTTCTGCAAATGCTCTATATTCCTTTAATGATTGAACACATAATTCAATTCTATCCATCAAAAATACAACTTTATCTGCATCTTTAGAATTTGCAATAAGTTGTGCAGATTTAAAAGAAGTCATTGTTTTACCGGAGCCTGTGGTATGCCAAATATATCCACCTAATTGTGTTCCGGAGTCCCATTTTGTATTTTTTACTGTATCTGATATTTTGCTAGATGCATAGTATTGATAGCTTCTCATAACCTTTAAAACCCCGTCTGCATCATCTGCAACTGTATAGTATCCGATTAATTCATGTGCCATTGGTATAGATAACAAAGTAGAAGCAATTTTTGCCCAATCATTTATAGGCTCATTATTAAAATCAGCCCAATGGAAGAAATAATCTTTATTAAATTTGTCATATTGTCCGGGATTTGCAAAATATAATGTTTCTTCAGGATTCATAGCGACAAATATTTGCACTAAAGAAAATAAACCTGTAAATACTCCTTCTTTAGAATATTTTTGAATTTGATTGCAAGCTTGTGAAACATGAACCCCACTTCTTTTTAATTCAATATGTATTACAGGCATACCATTTATTAAAAGCATCAAATCTCCTCTTCTTTCCGGCAACATATTATTCAATGCTTTAAATTTGGGTTGTCTTACAATTTGATATCTGCTTTGTCCTGCTGCAATTTCACGTCTGTCATATATTTTTAAACTAACTTCTTTTCCAAAATGCAACTTATCATCAGGGTTATCTCTTGTAATGGATACAGTCTTGCCATTTATGAAACCGCTTAATTTGAGAGGTGTTTTGAGAGTATTAATTTGTTCTATAATTTGCTGCATTTCGCTTTCAGTTATTGGATAATCTCCAAGTCTATCAATGCTTCTATTATTTTCATATAAAATATCTGCCCAATTTTTTAACAAATCTTTTTCTGTCGGATACTCTATAATTTTTTGTTCCCAACCATACTTTGTTAAAAGATTAATTAATTTATATTCAAATTCAGCTTCATCTTTAAAAGTCATTGATTATTTCCTTTATTTTTTATAAAAACATTTTTTCCAAGCAAGATTTTTTAATATTTTGGAGCATTTTTACCTTACGCTGATGAAGAGTGATAAGGTTGTCAAGTTTTGCAAAATACTTTCCTATTTTAATTTGTTCTTCCTTGGGTGGAATTAAAGCCGTAGTCGATTGCACAAGTTCACTATTAAGGTTGTTAACCACTCCACCAGAGGCTAACGACTTATATTGAAAGTACATGTTATTTGAAGATAGCAGCTGTAGAAGATATTCTGTATCAAAAAGATTTTTATTATCCCTTATAAGTAACCAACCGTCGTGGATACAGCCATTTACAGCCATAATATAAGGTCTTCCGAAACTCATAGAATTTGACAATATTAAATCGCCGATTTGAACTCTACGAGAGAATTTTTCACCTTCAGGTATAATTTTTTCTTTTGTTTTAGTTATATATCGTGAATCAGCAGATACATCGCCAATTTTAACCCAATTTATGCCGTTTTCTTCTTCAGTAATGTAGCTTTCAATAGGACGAGGTGAACCTCCTCTTTGAATTAATACACAATCTCCAAACTTACGCTGTTCCCAAGCGTCAGTAAAACCTTTAAATCTTATTTCCGGAATTTTATTTTCATTTTTCGGAAACATTTTTTCTAAACAAGATTTTTTCATCGTCAAAAGTTTTTCATACTTACGCTGATGAAGAGTGATAAGGTTGTCTAACTTGCTAAAAAATAAACCAATCTTATTAATTTCTTCTTGATTTTTGGGTAAAACAATCGGTATTTTTCTTATATCTTCAACTGTAATATTTGCATGAGAAGACGCCTTAATTAAAGACTGGAAGTATGTTTGACCACTTGGGGCTAACAATTGATATAAAATTATTAACCCAATTTCTTTATCTTGAAGTTTACAAATACCAACAGCACCACCTATAAATGCTGTATTATCAAGCATATACAGTCCTACATTGCCAATTCTTCCTGATATAGAAATTAATAATGATGGACAATCCAATAAAATTTTCGGGAAAAGATATGCAATTTTTTTCGGGATGTAAAAGTCCGTATTTAAGTTAATATTCAGACTTTCAAAGTCTTTATTTTGAATAAAAGGAAGTGTATCTTCTTCATGCAAAGTTACAAGTGAAGGTTTTATTGTTGCAGAATAATCAAAACCCGTCTGTTTTGTTATTAAGAAACAACAATCACCTAACTTACGCTGTTCCCAAGCGTCAGTAAATCCTTTAAATCTAATTTGTGGTTTTTGCTCTTTTTCAGGCATTATTTTTGCCCTCCTAAGAGTAATTGCCATTCAGCTAGACCCTTCATATCAAATTCATTTCCAGTTAATTCATTAATAAAAGATGCTAATTCATTTTCAGTTTCATTTATTTGTGAATCTAAATCTGTTAATGTTGTTGCATATTTTTCAGATAATTTTTGAATTTTATCTGATAGTTCCAATATTACATTTTTCGGCAAAGAATCAATTCCATCAGTAATAGGTTTAATCCATTTTAATTTTAATAATTCATAAACTTGTTCATCTGATAAGTTTTCAATTGTCACTTTTGTTTTTTCGTGCAATTTATCTGAATCCGTTTTTATTTCAGCTCTCAACGTTTTTTCTTTTGCCATCAAATCATTAACCTGC
Organism: uncultured bacterium; assembly: GCA_948684385.1. Taxonomy (GTDB): domain Bacteria; phylum Cyanobacteriota; class Vampirovibrionia; order Gastranaerophilales; family Gastranaerophilaceae; genus CAG-196. The sequence continues at coordinate 66,111 of CAPQCU010000008.1, read as the reverse complement.
AAAATAATTAATTCAAAATCAGATGCATCATTTTTATTAATTGAACGTGCATATTTTTTAACTTCAGCAGAAACAAAAGCTGTTCCATCTTCATTTATTGCTTTATGTTCTTTATCTTCATCTGACAACGAATCCAAAAATTCGGCATATTGTCCAATAATTTCTGATAAATTATTTTCTTTAGCTTTTAATTTTTCTGCATCATCTTTTAATAAAGTAGCTTGTATTAATTCAAAAGGAATAACGTGTCCTTTCCAACCGATTTGAACTTCAACATCCTTGTCTTTTTTCTTTTTTATTTCCATTAAAGGATCTACTTGTTTAGATGCTGCGAATCCTTCAGTATTTAATATTTCTAAATCAACTGCAATACTTTTTGTCCAAGTATCATCTAATAATTGATATGCTTCATACTTATCAATTAAAGCAGGATATTTTAATCTGTTTTGTATTTCCGAATTGATAACTTCCTCTTCCATTGACACATTGATATTTGTCATATTTGTTATCAACTCTTTTTCTAAATATTTGTCAAAACCTGCAAAAGAAGAAGAATAATCATTTATAAATTTAATGACATCAGCATTATTTTTAATTGCTTCTTTTAAATTATCTATTGTAACTTCATAATATTCTTCATTTATATTTTTAAATAATGCTGCTCTTAATGATGGATATGCATCCCAATACTTTTGTAATTCTTGTATTTCTGATTTGGGAATGCCACCGAACATTGATGCATATATATCCCAACTTTCTGCTTTTTCAGAAGAATCAACGTACCTTGGAATATTTAAATTATATTCATTATCTCTTATATCTTGTTTTGTAACTACTTTTGAGAATTTCGGAATTGATATTCTTTGAATTACTGTATCAACGATTTTTTTAATATCACAAGCTCGAAGTTTATTATTTTTACCTTCTTTAATAAAACCTTTTGATGCATCAATTATCAATACATCATCGTTTGTACGTTTTTGTCTTAGAATCATTATTATAGTAGGAATACCCGTTCCAAAGAAAATATTTGGTGGTAAGCCTATAATTGTGTCAATATGATTTTGTTCTATTAGATTTTGTCTAATCGTAAGTTCTTCTCCACCTCTAAACAGTACCCCATGAGGTAATACAATTGTCATCATACCATCCGGTTTTAGGTGGTATAAATCGTGTAATAAGAATGCATAATCAGCTTTTGTTTTCGGTGCTAATCCAAACCTAGTGTACCTCGGATCATTATCTTTCCCTGACGGATCCCAATTTTGAGAATAAGGTGGATTTGAAACAACTGCGTCTACATATAGTGGATTATAAGTTTTAGCAGGATCATTTTCATCAAAGTAGGGCCAATCATTTTCTAATGTGTCACCATTACGAGTAACAATATTATCAGGAGCAATATTTCTCATAACTAAATTCATACGAGTTAAGTTGTATGTGTTTTGCTTTAATTCTTGTGCATAATACTTTATTGCATCTTTATTATTGTTATATTTAGCAATTGAATGTCCTATATTGATAAGCAAAGAACCAGAACCGCTTGTTGGATCATATATTTGGATTTCCTGCTTGTTTTTTAAATGATTTGCAATAATTTCACTCATTAGTATAGAGACTTCATGAGGGGTATAGAATTCGCCGGCTTTTTTCCCTGCATTGGCAGCAAAATTACTTATAAGATATTCATAAATAAAGCCTAGAACATCGTAACCTTGCTTTCCACTCATCGGAATGTCTTTAATAAGATATAATAAGTCACTAATAGCTTTAGTTTGCGAAGCAGAACTATCACCTAATTTACTTAAGCCTGTTTCTAGTGTGTTAAATATACCATCAAACACTTTTTTATGATTATCATTTATTAGACGGCTAAATGCAGATAATGCATCTCTAACATTGGATACATCAAAGTCTTTTCCCATATCAAGCCAAGTAGAAAATAAATCATTATATGAAATAAAGTACCCAATATTATTTCTAATATAATCTTTTAACGGACTATTTTCATCAAGACTATTGATCTCAGAATCTTGTGCTCCCTGACTTTTTAAAAAATCTAATTCCTTATCAGACAAGTATTTATAAAAAATAAAACCTAAAATATAATCTTTATATTCATTAGCTTCTATTTTAGAACGCATTTTATTTGCGGATTCCCATATCCTCGCAGCTAATTCTTGCTTATTCAAAACTACACCTCTCTCATATTTCTCCCTGAAATAAATCTTACCACACATGTGTTAATTATGCACAGTATTCAATCTTTTAATCAGGGGTATTGTATCCACCAAATCCATCAGAAATGGTTTAATTAAACAAATAGATGAAATCGATTTTACTAAGTATAAAAAGTTTGAGCTATTTTTGGATAATGACGAAGCTGGGGAAAGGGTGGCTAATAAAATCTTGGAAAAAAATCCATTTTTCAATCGTGTTAGATTAACTTGCGGGTGCAAAGATTTTAATGAGCATTATTTGAAGTGTATAAAGGGGTAAATATTTTAAAATCTAAAGTCTTGAAAATTAAAAGTTTCATAATAGAAAAGGAGGGATTATATCCCTCCTCCCCATTATCTCTTTACAAATAGAATTACAAGCAACAAAGCAAATAAAACTGGATGTATTGAGATTGTTATAAGGTCTAACATTATATTGTCTCCTGTTAAACCTTACGCCGGCGCAAGGTGCTACCTCACAGTGGCCTCATTATTTTTAGTGGCGTTCATACCACTTGTTTATACAATCTATAACTTGCATAAACTGCATAGGTATCCAAGAATCACTCTTGGGCTATGAAAGGATATTTTGCATATATCCCCACCCCTGCCGAGGACTTTTTAGCAGAATGGGTTAAACTGCCTAATATAACCCCATTTGTACTAATTCTATCACATATTGCTATGATTTACAATTAAAATTTATATTTAAACAATAGTTTTACGTATTACAAAATCTCGTTTAACGCTGAAATTAAACAATAATGTATATTTCGTTTGTAGTCAGGTTATAAATGATGTAATTTTGCCAATCATTAAGAATAACTCAAAATTCTTAAAAATAAATGTTTTACTTTTTAATCTTTTTAAATTTTACTGTAGCAATATTGTAGCAAAAGGGTAAAATGCAGAAAATTTTGACATTAAAAAAGAGGGCTGAAACCCTCTTTTAATAAAAAACTCCCCAGGTTGGACTCGAACCAACAACCTACCGGTTAACAGCCGGTTGCTCCGCCATTGAGCTACTGAGGATTATTTCAGTTTTATTCGATTGTCTTCCTCAATACCAGAGCAACTGCTCCGATATCTGTAGCCCTTCTCGCTGTCGCTCGGGGAACTACTGAGGAATATCTCCTTAACTATATTACCAAATAAAAAATTTTTGTAAAGGGGGGGGTAAATAAAAATTATGCAGTGAGATGCAGAAACTTGTAAGAACGGTGTAAAAAAAAGGGAGGGATAAAAATTTATATCATTCACATGCCAAAATCTTCATACAACTTTACTCTTTGTACAAAAATGCATGTCAATGCTATTATAAATAAAAGAGGTTTATAAAATGAATTATCACAACATTACAAAAGATGACATGCTAAATGGCGACGGTTTAAGAGTTGTTTTATGGGTTTCAGGATGCACTCACCACTGTCACGGCTGCCAGAACCCTATAACCTGGGATGTTGCAGGAGGGCTTCCTTTTGATGAAGCAGCTGAACAAGAATTATTTGAAGCGCTTAACAAGCCGCACATATCCGGAATTACTTTCTCTGGCGGCGACCCGCTGCACCCGTTCAACAGAGAGGAAGTGTTTAGATTGATTAAAAAAATACGCAGCGAAATGCCGCAAAAAAATATCTGGCTTTATACAGGTTTCCTCTGGGAAGAAATTAAAGATATTCCTGAAATCGCAGATATTGACGTAATTGCAGAAGGGAAATTTGTTCAAGAACTTCTTGACCCTAAAATTCACTGGGTCGGAAGCTCAAATCAAAGGGTTATTGATGTTAAACCAACCCTTGAAAAAGGCGAAATTATATTACATACCACTTAAAAAGAAGCCAAATGGCTTCTTTTTAATAATTGTCACATTTTATTAAGAAATGTGTCCAATCTTCCATATTCTGGTATAATAGTAATTAATATCATTTATTATGGGGGAAAAAGATGAGAGAACGTGAAAGTAATGTATTGTCTTTACTTGAAGATAAAACAAATGATTATGCGCGCAAAGTAGCACTGGGTATCAAAACAAATTTCGGATGGAAAGAACTTACTTTTGACGGATTAGGTCTCTTATCCAGAAGGCTGGCTTCTTATTTAATAAATGATTTAGGCATTCAAAAAGGCGAAAAAATGGCAATTCTTTCCGAATCAAAGCCCGAGTTTGGAGTTTGTGTTTTCGCATCAGTTCTTGCCGGAATGATTACTGTTCCTCTGGATATCAAATTAACAAAATATGAGTTAACTTCAATTCTTTCAGACTGCCTTCCTTCTGTCATGCTCGTTTCTCAAAATTACATTGAAAAAGCAAAAGAGCTTCAGCAGGCAATTCCTTCAATAAAACATATTATAGTAATGGATGAACGTCCGGAATCAGGAGACGGGTTGCAAAGTATTTATACAACTCCGATGAATTATTCCTGCAAATGGAGGCATAGAGCCCGTAAGTCAAGAATGTTTATTATTTATACTTCAGGTACAACCGGAGCTCCAAAAGGGGTTGAAACTACTTTTGGAAACATTCTTGCACAGCTTAAAGATTTAAAAGTTGTATTAAATCCGGTACTTCCGAAGAAAAAAGATTTTAGAGTTCTCTCTATCCTTCCTATGAACCACCTGTTTGAAATGACAGTAGGTTTTTCCACTTTCTTAAATATGGGAGTTTCAATTTACTACACACGCAGCTTAAAACCAAAAGACATATTAAATATAATGAAAGACAAAAAGCTCAACGCAATAGTTCTTGTTCCTGCGTTCCTCAAGCTTCTTAAAACAACTTTAGAAGCTGAAATCAAGAACGCACCGGTATTTTACCAGAAAACATTCCCGTTAAGATACCATATAGCTAAATTCCTTCCGTTCAGATGGATTAAAAAACTTATGTTTAAACGCCTTCATGATTGCTTTGGCGGAAGTTTTAAATGGTGCCTCTCAGGAGGAGCTCCGCTTGATGTTGATGTTGCAAAATTCTTTAGAAGAATAGGTATCGAAGTTTATCAAGGATACGGCTTGACTGAAACAAGTCCTGTTGCAACAATTTCCTTTGAAAAAGACAGAAACATTCATTCTGTTGGTAAAGTATTGCCTTCTTTTGAAGCTAAAATTGATGAAGAATCCGGAGAACTTTTATTAAAAGGGCCTTCGATTATGAGAGGATATCATCACCAGCCTGAACTTACGGCGTCTGTAATCGATGAAGACGGCTGGTTCCACACCGGAGATATTGCCAAAATAGATGACAAAGGTCAGGTTTATATTACGGGCAGAATCAAAAACATGATTGTTTTATCCGGCGGTAAAAAAGTATTTCCTGAAGAAGTTGAGGCGGTCTTAGAAACCAGCGACATGTTTGCGGAGCTTTGTGTTTTCGGAACATCAAGAGACGGAGGAGCGAAAGACGGAACTGAAGATATTGCTGTTGTTGTTGTTCCTAAAGACGAATTAAAAGAAAAATACAATGACGAAGAATTAAATAAAATTTTAAGAGACGAAGTAAAAAAACGTTCGCAAAGGCTTGCGCCTTACAAACGACCTATAAATATTACCGTTCTTAAAGACGCTCTTCCAAGAACAGCAACCAGAAAAATACAGCGTAAAAAAGTTAAAGAACTTATAGGAGCGCTGTAGATGAAATTTGACACAAAGCTTCTTCACGCTGGATATGAACCCAAAGAGCATCAAATGTGTATAAATGTTCCTATTTATCCTACAACTGCATTTGATTTTGGTGAAGTCCAGCGCGGGGCTGATTTGTTTGATTTAAAAGTTGAAGGTGATATTTACACAAGGCTTTCAAATCCTACCAATAATATTCTTGAAAAACGTCTCGCAGAGCTGGAAGGCGGAGTCGGAGCTTTAAGTTTTTCATCAGGTCAGGCGGCAACAACTGCTGCTATTTTAAATATCACAAACACAGGAGACGAAGTTGTTGCCGCCTCTACTCTTTACGGCGGAACTTGCAACCTGTTTTCTTCCACATTCAAAAAATTGGGAATTAATGTTAAGTTTGCTAAAGGTGAAGAGCCGGAGGACTTTGAGCGAGAGATTACAGAAAAAACCAGATGCATTTTTATCGAACTTCTTTCAAACCCTGCTTTGAATATTATTGATATTGAAAAACTGGCTAAAGTCGCTCACAAACACAATATTCCTTTAATTGTTGATAACACTATTCCAAGCCCTTATCTTTGCAAACCTATTGAATGGGGAGCTGATATTGTTGTTCATTCTACAACTAAATATATTTCAGGTCATGGTAACGCTATGGGCGGAGCAGTTATTGACTCAGGTAATTTCAACTGGGAAGCTTCAGGAAAATTTCCTGAACTTACGACTCCTGACGAGTCGTATCATGGGATTATTTACACTAAAGAGTTTGGAAAAGCAGCTTATATTGTTAAAGCAAGAGCGCAAATTTTACGCGATATGGGTTCTTGCCCGAGTCCTTTTAACTCTTACCTTACAATCTCAGGACTTGAAACCTTATCACTTAGAATGCAAAGGCACTGCGAGTCTGCGCTGAAAATTGCTCAGTGGCTTGAACAGCATCCTGCAATAAGCTGGGTTAATTATCCGGGGCTAAAAAGCAGTAAATATTATGAGCTTGCTCAAAAATACACTCCAAAAGGATGTTCTTCAATTATTGGTTTTGGTTTAAAAGGCGGAGCAAAAGCCGGAGAAAAATTTATCAACTCACTTTCCATTCCTATCCATACAACAAATATCGGAGACACCAGAAGCATAATAACTTATCCTTATCTGACTACTCACAGGCAGCTTAGTGATGAACAAAAAATTGCCTGCGGAGTTACTGATGATTTTATGCGTTTTTCTGTGGGCTTGGAAGATGTAGATGATATTATTGAAGATTTAGATAGAGCGATTAAGTTAAGCCAATGTGTATAGTTGAAACCAAAATCTTTAAAATTAACGAACCTTTGAACCTTGAATCCGGCAGAGAGCTTAAAGAAGTTGAAGTAGCTTACGAAACATACGGAGAGCTAAACGAAGCCGGAGATAATGCGATTTTACTTCTTCACGCATTAACAGGAGACGCTCATGCTGCCGAATACCATGAAGGCGATGCAAAACCTGGCTGGTGGAACGACATGGTAGGTTCAGGTAAAGCGTTTGACACAGATAAATACTTTGTTATCTGCTCAAACATGCTTGGAGGATGTAAAGGAACAACCGGTCCGGGGTCGATAAATCCTGAAACAGGAAAAGAGTACGGGTTAACTTTTCCGGTAATTACTATTGAGGATGTGGTAAAAGTTCAAAAAAAGCTTATTGACTTTCTGGGAGTTAAAAAACTTACTGTTGCAGGCGGTTCAATGGGCGGAATGCAGGCTCTTGAATGGGCTTTGACTTATAATGAAATGGTTTCTCACGTAATTGTGATTGCTTCAACTCCAAGGCTTTCTGCACAAAGTATTGCATTTAACGCTGTAGGTAGAAACGCGATACTTTCCGACCCTAACTTTAATAACGGAAACTATTACCACGGTGAAAAGCCCGAAAAAGGTTTAGCTATTGCGAGAATGGTAGGGCATATTACTTATCTTTGTGAAGAAGCTATGCATGAAAAATTTGCAAGAAGATTTCAGGATAAAGACACGCCTAATTTTAATTTTGACATTGATTTTGAAGTTGAAAGTTATCTTGCTCATCAAGGACAGACTTTTGTAGACAGGTTTGACGCAAACAGTTATCTTTATATAACAAAAGCTGTTGATTATTTTGATATTGCAAGAAAGTACGGCTCGCTGGAAAAAGCGTTTGAAAATACAGATGCAAGATACCTTGTAATTTCATTTTCTTCTGACTGGCTGTTTCCTTCTGAGCAGTCAAAAGAACTGGTAGGAGCTTTAATGCGTAACAAAAAAGATGTCTCCTATTGCGAAATCCAATCCCCTTGTGGTCATGACGCGTTTTTGCTTGAGTACGAAACTCAGACAAAAATCATAAGGAGCTTTTTATGGGGGGTAAATGTATAGGACTAGTTTTAAGACTACAAATTGGGCGTCCTACGGAGGGAGTAAATGGGAATAAACTATTCTATTATTACAGAAATGATTGAAGCAGAGATGTCTGTTCTTGATGTGGGATGCGGTGACGGAACTTTAATGAAAATGCTGCAGGAAAAAGGAGTTAAAGTTACCGGAATAGATATTAATCAAGACAATACTGTTAAATGCCTCGAAAAAGGGCTCTCTGTTATTCAAGGTGATATTGATGAAGGCTTGCACGGTTATCCGGATAAATCTTATGATTATGTTGTTTTAAACCAAACACTACAGTCAACTGAAAAACCGGATTACGTAATTCAGGAAATGCTTAGAGTTGGTAAAAAAGTTCTGATAAGCTTTCCAAACTTTGCATATTGGAAAGTTCGCTTCTACCTTTTATTTCACGGCAGAATGCCAAAATCCGAAGCACTTCCATTTGAATGGTACAACACGCCAAACATACACCTTTTAACGATTAAAGATTTTTATAATTTCGCAAAAGAATACGAATTTAAGATAGAAAAAAAGATATGTATGACAAATTCAAAAATAAGAAACAGTGTATTTCATAATTTTTTTGATAACATGTTTACAGAGGAAGTAATATTTTTATGTACGAAGAACTAAACGAAATCCGCGAAAAATGTTTAAACTGTCAGAAATGCCCGCTTGGACAAACACGCACAAATATAGTTTTTCCAGATGGAATTCCAAACTCTAAGCTTATGCTAATCGGTGAAGCTCCAGGGTTTTATGAAGATCAGCAAGGTAAACCTTTTGTCGGGAAAGCAGGGCAGCTTCTCGATAGAATTTTTGCGTCAGTAGGACTTTCACGCGAAAAAGATGTTTATATCTGTAACACTCTTAAATGCAGACCACCTGAAAACAGAAATCCTCTGCCTGATGAAAAAGAAGCTTGCTGGGAATATTTAAAAGCCCAGATTGAAATAATAAAACCCCGTCTTATTCTTCTTTGCGGAAATGTTGCTGTGCAGTCTATTTTAGGTAATGCAGGCGGAATTACCCGCATTAGAGGAAAATGGTTCAGCCCTGAAGCTGCTGTTGTGGATGTTTACGGTGCAAAAATGATGCCGATTTTTCACCCGTCTTATCTTTTAAGAAATGACTCACGTGAAAAAGGAAGTCCGAAATGGCTTATGTGGCAAGATATTCAGGAAATCAAACGTGAATATGATAAATTGTCAGCTTAATTCGCTATCAATTATTTTTTGAGCCTTCTGGTGGAAAATATTTTTTCCGTGGGTATCTGTACCGCCTGTTTCAAACCAATCATTTTCTGCTGCAATTCTTTTACTCTCGCATATTTGTGCCGAAAGCTCCGGAGAAGATTTTATACCGATATATTGATAATTAGACTCAATTCCGTTTATTCCAATCCGTTTGAGATATTTTATGAAGTCCGGATGAACACCATTTCCCTGAGCAAAACGCGCAGGATGAGCATAAGAAAGAATAGCTCCGAATTCTTTAATTTTATTTATTAGTTTTATCGGGTTAAAAGCAGAAATCTTTTTTAACAACTCCTGAGAAAAAGGGTTAATTCCAAGCCCTACAGCTTCAAATGCCGGAAACTTAAATCCGCTCTGTTCATCTAAAAACATAAACTCACAACCAGCAGCAAATTTAAAATTTTTATATTTTTTAGGATTATCTGCAATCATTGCAATAACTTCCTGAGAAGCTTCACAATTGTTATGGTCTGTAGTTGCTGAAATATAAAAAGGAAAAGAGTCTCTTTCCTTTAATCTGGCAATTTCATCCGCATAACGGACAGATTGTTCAAGATATTCTTCTGGACTCATAGAACCGTCTGATTTTTTTGTATGAATATGTAAATTAACTCTAAAGTTTCCGGTTTTGACATTTTTAAAATCAGCACCGACATCGAAAAAATCTGCAGGAATTTTTCTTAATAACTCTTTTAATTCAAAAGGAGTAAGAATAGAGTCTAAATCCTCTATCTTAGGGGTAAACTGAAAACGCCTCTGTATTCCTTGAATTAAAGCATTTTTATATGATACTGAAGAAATTTTATTTATCATACACTTTATCCCTGCAGGTAAGTTTTGGAGCAAATAAACCGTCCATATTTACTCCTTCGTGTTTTAAAAGTTTAATTTTGGTTTTTATTCCGCCTGCATATCCTGTTAAACTTCCATTAGAGCCTACAACTCTGTGACAGGGAATAATAATCGAAATCGGATTATGTCCGACAGCTCCGCCAACTGCCTGTGCTGACATTTTCTCTTTACCTCTTTCTTTTGCAATTATTTTTGCAATCTCGCCATAAGTATAAACTTCTCCATAAGGAATTTTACAAAGTATCTGCCAAACTCTTTGCCTAAAATCATTTCCTATAGGAGCAAGCGGAAGCTCCGAAATTTCAGGTTTTTCATTTTTAAAATATTTATCCAACCATTTTTTTGTCTTCTTAAATATTTCAAGATTATTGTTTTCAATCATTTCCGCATTAACCGTGCCGCCAAAATATTTCTGCCCTTCAAACCAGAGCCCGACAAGGTTTTCTTTGTTGTCGCAAGCAAGTGTGATATTCCCGATAGGTGAATTGTAATGTGTTTTATAATACATCTTGATATCACTCCTTCACTTTTTTAAAAGTATATAATAATATGCGTATAAACTCAATAAAGCCTAATAAAAAAGAGCCACATAGTGACTCTTTTTTATGGAGCGGAAGACGAGACTCGAACACAAATTAGTGCTTTTTGTACCATTTTGTCTTTCGCTGTAATGTTTAATTTTGTTTAGTTTCAGCCACCTGTTCTTTTGGTAGTTTTTAATAATTTTTAGGGACTATTTGTAAAATTAGTCCCTTTTTGGTCCCTTTGAAATTTTATTTTTTGGTTCTTGATAAACTCTTGCCCCATGCCATTCTATAGGCAACATTCTTAACCAATCCAATTTTATTTTATCATTTTTTGCTTCTGCAACGAGGTTTATACCCATAAGAGCATCAGAACAAGTAATTGGTTCTTTGTTAATTTCACAAAGCATATAAGTTAAATATCTATGTAATAAAAGCGAATAATAAATTAAGCTATCACAGGTTTCATACAATGTTTCAATTATACATTTAACTTTTTCTATGTGAATTATTAAAGCATTTGGAGCTCTTTTTTCTTCATCAGTTAATGTAAAATTATCAAATTCTAAAACTGTATTATCAAGTTGTTCTTCATATTTTAAAACTTGATTTAATGCACTCATTGCACCTTTACTTGAATCAATTAAAAAATCATAATCTTTCATATTAATCGGTAATAACCAAGAAGAAAATGGATGTTTTACGGTAGCCTCTGTTAAATCTCCTTGATGTATTGCTAGAAGCTTTTGTTTTAATGCCTTATCTTGATAATCCATTAATGCAGGTACTTGTAACTCAATTAATGTATGTAATACTATTGCTTGCTTAATATTTCTTTTGTGCTGTTCGTTTTCTCTCCTTTTGTCAGTCAACCAAGCACCAAAATATACTGCACCTAAAGTTGCGCCTGCGGTTATAAATGGCGTTGCAACTTGCCACCAGTTTATATTTTGAGTTGTTTTAGCTGAGCTTAGCACAATATCTAACATTTTAACCTTTCGTGTTATATAAAAATTATAAATTTTTGTAAAAATTTCGTTTTATATTTATTTGCAGGATTTTAAAAACATGTTATAATAAAATTAAGCGGTGTATTTGCCATTCGGCAATACACTGTTTTCATTTTTATATGTATTTAAAAATTTATACATATTAGGATTATCTTTTTCCAAAAACTCTTTTAATTTATATGTTATACCTGCATTGTATAAACTTCCTGTTTTTTGATTAAATGCAAATTTGGGTAATAACATTTTAAAGAAAGCATAATCAGGATTATCATCTTTAAAAGCTCTGTTCACATTGTATGCACACAAGTCAGTAAGTTGAATGAAATTGTTGTATTGAGAATCAACAAACATAATATTTTCAATTATGTTTTTAATTCCTTTCCATGAGTAACCTTCTTCAACCTGCAAAGTATGTGTTCTGTTTAACATTTTTTCTATACTATCTGAACATTTGTCCATAATTACAATCGCTTGTTCACTAGGATGATTAAATGCCATAAAAAGCGATATTCTTTCTAATAGATATTGAATCGCAAAAATATTAGGTTCGGGCTTATTTATCCCGTAATGTCTTAATAAAGAATCTTTATTAATAACAGTAGAAATTAAAGTGCAGTTGTTATTAACTATTATATCCATAAGACCACAAGAAAGTTGCACTAATTCTTCTGTTGATAATTTTGCAAGGTATTCATGCTTTTCTCTCTCTTTTGGAAACCTTATCCAGTTAGATTTAACTTCTAGAACAGGAGCAGCATTTGTTTTAAAAATAGATGTTTTTAATTCATTGACCTTGTGGTTAATAGATTTCCAGTCATTAGCATTAATACCTAAAGCATTGAATACAAAATACTTTGAGCCTGAATTATATGCTATCTCCCCCGATTCATCTATGTAAAATAAGAACATGATACCTCTTTATGCTGATTTTATTAGTATTATACCATACAGAATGTAAAAATAATAGGCAAAGTTATTTTTTGAATTTTATTTTTCCAAAAGTTTTATCTTTAAAAATTGTATTAATAAGTTCTTTAACTTCTTGCTGAAATCCTCTAACCTCTGTGTCTCTCAAAATATCATTATACAAATCGTATGCCCATTGAAGCATCTGTTTTATTATATCTAATTTGTTTTCTATATCAGTTTCATATAAAATTTTTGTATTTAATAATAAAGTTCTTGATGGTATTTTTCGAACTTCACCAATTAACATATCTGTAATTATATGGCGTTTATCATAGTGTTTTTTGATATAACTCAAAGCTGCTTCTTCTTCCCTGTCTAATGCGCTTAAGTCGTTTGTTATCCAACAAAAGCAATCAATAAAATATTTGCAAAGTTTTATCGCATTTTGCATTGTTCTGCCCGAGATTTTCGGGTTATCGATTTCTCCGTATAGAATATGCAGAATCAGCGCAAATCTCACAACATAATTAGTCTGTTTTTGCAGATAAACTTTTTGCGAATCAGTTTTATCAGGCGATTGTTTTGCCTTTGTAACCTTTTGAAAAAACTGTTTGAATAGTTTATCCGCTGACTCATCAAGCGTGTATATCTTTGTTACTGTTGGATTGTTAATAACAAAATTAAATATCTGCTCGCAACAATCCTTAAAGGCTGTAAGGTCATAATTGCCTGTATCAGGCAGGTTACCCGTCTCAATGTAGTTTGTCAAAACATACAACCACCTTTCTACAAAGCCGTTTGTTATGTCATAACCGTCGGAAAAGAATAGCTTTTTGAGTACTTTTGGCTGAATTGAGCCAATAATGCTGTATGCAACCTCTAAAGTTACATCCGTATTAGTACTTTTGCGGATTATTGTTTGTTCAGTTCCACTCCATGCACTTAAAAAATGCTCTACATCGTTACCGTTTTTCTTATACATGTTTAAACTTTTAAGGAAATGAGCCAATTCATCAACAAAAATTCCTACATCAAATCCGTAAGCCTGATTTGCTAAAGCAGTCATAACTAAAGCTTCAACAGTTGTATCTTGCACGGTTAAGTGTGGTTTTAGCGGTCTTACAGGTTCCACAGGTGGCTCAACCTCAAGATTTTTCTTGACATCTTGCTTGTATTTTTCAAGCTCAGCTTTGTATTTGTTTAAATTCTTTTTGTATTCTACCTCACTTTCTGTCCACTTTTTGATTAGGACTTTTTCGTATTTACTTAAAATCTTTTTGAAGATTTTTAAAACAGGACTCTTTTTCTGAGAAGGTTGTCCAATCAAACCTAACCATAAATTAGGATGTTCTAACCAATTCTGATTAAGAGATACCGCAAATCTTCCGCACATCAATATGCTGATTGTACCAAGAGACAAGGTAAAGAGATACTCGCTTGACGCATCCATATTCTTAGCCAGATTTTGAAGTGGTGTTCTCATATTCTCAGGAAGAACATTATATGGGAACTGTGGCGGAGCTACATTTTTGCTTAGATGGTTTTTAATCTCTGCAAGCCCTATGATTTTCGCATTTTTACAGAGTTCTACAAAAGCCTCTTTGCCGTATTCTTGCAAATATTGTCCGACATCCTTATCATAATTTTGAGGCAGTTCAACAAGTTTTACATCTGCGCCTCTTTCAAACGATAGATAACCTGCAAACTGTAACCATTCTGTTTTCGTATTTATATTTTGCCATTCAGATTTTTGAACACAGATATAAACCCACCGACCTTTGAGAACTGTCTTTTTGATTTCAGGTAAGACCTCTCTATTTATAGAAGTCTCACCGCGATTGTTCAGAACTTCTTTTGCAGTTTTCCAATCTTTTGCGTTTTCTATCGAAATCACATAGTAACCTGCTTTCCCGAGAGCCATTGCATTTTTTACATCTATAACAATGAACAAGGGGCTTTTTGAGTCTTGCAAAAGTTTTAACGGTATGTTGTAAGGACGAAAGACATGTGGTTCTTCCTCATCAGAGGGAGTAACTTTTCCGTCTGAATCTATTTCTAAATAGTTTATTGTTATTGCATCTCTATCAAACGAAAGCATAGAAGCTCGAAAACTTGAACCCATTGGCTCTATTAAGCCCTTTGAAATCCAATTTTTAATATCATCTTTACCTATACCATACTTTTCTAAAGGTTTAATGTAATCATCTTCTGGATTTTTCATATATTGTACCGTCCTTTCTTTTATTGTACTTTTCTAATTTTTGTCTCATTTTCTATCTCCTTTCTTGTTACTTCGCCTATAGTTAGAAATTCTATAAGCGAATCCATTATTACTAAAATTTTATTTCCCGCCTTGACATATCTGACCTTTCCGTTTAATACCCATTGTCTCAGCGCATATTTAGCAATTCCTGCTAGTTCTGCTGCTCCTTTTAGAGGTCTGACTGTCGGAATTTTATTGATATTATTCATTTACAACTCCTGTGTTTGTCTACCACTCATATTATAACGCGCCTTAAAAACTTTGCAATCCCTATAATCCAATCATAACAAGCGTTTTAGACACATACCCCTCTTGCTTTTAAAAGGCAAACTATTCAGGTTTAAGTTTGATTTGTTTAAAATATTAGGCAAAATCTCACGAACCTGCAAATGGCTGACTGCACCTGCTTTTTAGACATATTTTGTTGTTTTAAAAAACAATTTTAAAAATTAATATAATTTCCATGTAACAATTTATGTAAAGATTTTTAGACAACACAATGGACTACAAGATTTCATGCCAGCACCAAGTTAGAGTCCTTACTACACTTGAATTTCAAACATACAGTGGGCATAATCCACACTTTTATGATAAAGATTTTTTTATCAATATCAATTACAGTTCCATAAAGTTTTCAGGAGTATCAACCTTTTTATTAATTATTTTATTTCTTTGAATATATTCTTTTTTGTTAGTTTTTTCTAAGAATAAAAACTTATACAGGTAATTTGATGAAGACACCAGGTTAAATTTTTCTCGTTCATCTTCCTGTTCCAGTAATTTTAATAACCGTTCAACATCTCTTTTGCAAACAGGAATTTCTTGTACAAGCTGTGTTCCTTCATACTGCCAGTATGGAATATTTTCAATCCTTACGACTTCGACCTTATTAAAGTTTGCCCTTTTGACCAAATCCCACCTGTTATCCACTCCGTATTTTTGATATAAGGAATTTATTCTACTGTCGCAGGTGCGGAGCGGTTCGTTTAACTTTCTGCTTATTTCTGCATAGCTTAAATTTTCTTTTAATCCCTGTAATATAATTAATTCTTCTGATGTTAGGTACATTTTTTTATTTTTTTTGTTATAATACTGTGGATTATACCCCTTATATACCCAAAACCCTTGTTATACATAGACTTTAAGAGGAGTATTTAAGGTTCAGCAAAGCCCCTTAATCCACATTTGAATTATACAATGTGTCAAAAAAATCCACTCTCATTTTCATTATTTTACAGAAGAATTAAGCGTTTTGGCTGTCTTTTTTTGCTTTTAAATAAGCATTAATGCTTGTAAGAAAATACTTGGCATCGTTTTCGTTTAGCTCTGCCAATTTCAGCTTAAAAGCTTTTAATGTGTCTTTTTGTACAGGAGTGTCAAAAGTAAATAAATCTTTATACTCAACCCCTAAAGCCTCTTTCATCGCTTCAAGTGTTTCATAAGATACAAAATTTTCTCCGCTTTCAATCCTTGCAAGCGTATTTCTGTGTATTCCTATTTTTTCAGCGAAAGACTCCTGCGACAAAAATAAGGCTTCTCTCAACTCTTTAATCTTTTTTCCAAAATCTTTCTTTAGTGTCATATCTTTACAAACTATTATTTATGTCTGTATGTCATGCGTATAATATCAACCATTGCGTTAATGCTATTAAGTTCTGTTGGTTCACAATCTTTTAATTTGCTGTTAATAGCACTTATTACTGAACTTTGGTCATCCGTAATTGCTGGAATTAATAAATCAACAGGGGACAAGTTAAACTTATTACATATCATATCAATAGTGTTTGCAGAAGGTGTGTATTTTTGATGTTCAATATTCCTAATGGCTTCAACGGATAACCCAATCGTTTCTGCAAACTTAGCCTGTGTCATATTCTTAGACACTCTCAAAGCCTTAATATTATTGCACAATAATTCTTGATAATTCATATCTAAAGACTAAACGACTTTATTGAGGTTATAAAGTATGCTACTATACTATAAACTTGTAAAATAATACTTTTTATTATAAAATACTACCATACAAGCGGTAGTATTTTATTTTTTATAATAAGAAAGGAGAATTTGCATGAAGAAATTAATATTATTGCTCACATTAGCAATAATAAGTATTCAATCAGCCCATGCTGTTGATGTTTCAGGCTATTTCGACAAAGGAGCTATATATTCAGGCTCTAGTTTTCCTGTTGACGTAGCAAAGAATGTAGACGGTAGCATGCCTGCAAACGTAAACTTAAAATGTGGTGAAGCTACAACAAACAACATTCTAGGACTGGTTGAAACTGGAGATAGGGGCATATTGGCTGCTGCTAGGAATGGTGGGATTACTACAATACATTATGTAGATACAAAAATCAGCAAAGTGTATATCCCTTTGGGTTTTATACCGATTTATGTTAAGCAAACAAAGACCATTGTATATGGAGAATAGGAGAATAGAAGAATGAAGAAGATTTTAGCTACTTTAGGACTAGTATTTTTGATGACTGGAACACAAGCACACGCAACTGGTTTGTTTTATACCGACGCAACATATCCCGTAACTGCAACAGGTAGCAAAGTTCAAGATTTATCTACATTAAAAAAGGGTACTGCAAGTACTAATAATATTCTGTTTTTGGTGGAAACTGGCGACGCTAGTATTGATACTGCTGCTAAAAATGGCGGTATTAAAAAAATTAGTCACATTGATATTCATGAAAAATCTGTATTTATCTTTTGGAAAGGTGTTAAAGTTACCGTTTACGGTGAATAATAATACAAAATGAATACCAAAGAGAGCTATGCTATTAATAGTATAGCTCTCTTGCTCTAGTAATAGAGTTTTAATACACCAAATAAATATTACCCAAATAGTGGTACTATATAACAGTGATTTATCTGCTTTTAATAACGATAATTGAAGTATGAAAACAGATACTTCAATACAAATAGGAAAAAGAATTAAACATTTCAGAGAGTTAGCAGGAATGACACAGTTACAATTAGCTGAAAAAGTGCCATGTGAACCTTCTACTCTAGCACATTATGAAACTGGTAAAAATTTAGTAAGTATGACTAAGTTAATTAGGATTGCAGAAGTTTTAAATGTGGAACTTTACCAATTCTTTGTTACATCTTCGCTTAATCCTAATCCTGATACTATTGAGGAGTTGAATACTTTACTAGCTAAGGCAAATAAAGTTCAGTTGAATTTAATTTATGGCATTATTAAAAGCATACTTGAACTGACTCCTATTGAATAGTAATATCGCATTTACTATATTTACCAATGTTGATAAGTCTAAAACCTTCTAATATCAACAATTATTTGAAAGTGTATTCACAATATTAAAGTTATTTCCGTATTCAATTTTATAAATTCTATTGTTTATTATTCAATGCTCTATTTATTTCATCAGCAAATATTTGATAAAATATCATTTCCAAGGTTTTTTCGTCTTCATTTTTAACCATATCAACATTAAAGTAATCAGGAATATCATAGGTCTGGTTATCAATAATTATCGACTTGAAATCACTTGTTACCTTGAAATTTTTATTTAAAATCCGATAGCTTTTCTGCTTTTTTATACCCTGTATTTCTGTATTGTTGTTTTCGTTTTGAGCCTTATGTTTAGGCAAGAGAATGTCAACTTTCACATTCCTGTCAATAAAATCAATTATTATTTTTGCTTTTGCTTTTTGACTAGGTTTTGTAAGTTTATGTGTGCCGTCATCATTAAAAGTCTCATTATTGTAAGATGTCAAAACAATAACAACCTGCCTTCTTTCTGCCATTGTCATCCAATGCTTATTTACAATTTTATTTTCTTCAAATTCTATAAATACATAGTCGGGTTTTAGCTTTTTTATTTTATTGTTTGTCTTCGCTAGTGTTTGAAATTTATCTATATACAATCCCCACCTGCAAATATCATGCATTGCTCCTACAAGATATTTGTAATCTTCTACCGTAAGATTATCTTCAAGGCTTACACCTGCATATTTTAAAAATAATTTTTGGACTAAATCTTCTTTTGTCAGCGAGTTCAAAAGACACAGGCAATTTAAACCGTTTACGCAGGATTGATATAGCAAATCAAGCATTGATTCTCTGCTATTTAAAGTTATTAACTGACCTTTTTTCAAATTTTTGTATTCGTGCATTTTTATCTCCTTTTTGCTTTACAAAAAAGATAATAAATCTTTTTCAAAAAACACGCCCCCAAATTCATCGTTTCGATTGGTATGAGAGGATTTTAGGAGTGCAGGTTAACAAAAAAGAATAATCTTGCATTATTCTCATCAGTTTGTTATACTATAGAAGTGCTAGTTGGATAGCCTGTTCGTTAGTACAAAGATTTTATCATCCAACATTATTGATAATACACTTTTTACTGAGTTTATTATCTATGCAAGATTACTAACGCAAATATTATATAGATAATAACTTGGGCAGTAGAAAGGATGTATTTATGAATTACATTGAATTTTTCAAGCTTCAGGCTAAAAACTTGTTGAGAGATTACAAGACTCAAGAAGTCTATCAGGACGGAGATTTTAAACTTTTTAGGTATAAACCTAAGTATTTTGATGTCGAGGCAATCTTTGGTGATTTCGGCAATTTAAGAAGTATTTTTGCTGATTATTATTGTGATGAAACTGATTTCAAATTAGGCAATGCTCAACATATTATTGCCTTATTGGTTGGTTTTAATAAATGGTCAGATTTAATCAATGCTAAAGAGCAAGAGTTGGAACTTGCAAAATTTTTATTTGATAATCAGGATAAAATCTCTATTATAGAGCTTAATGAGGCTATGCAAGATTATGAAAATAATTATGGCTTTGATTGTAATACAGGTTTTAAGCTAGAATGGTTAAACACATTAGATGAACACTCTTTTTCTTGGTTTCCTGTCTATTCAATTCCACATTTAAAAAAATATGGTTGGGAATCAATATATCAAAGAAATGCGGAATTACCTAACTTAATTAAAAAGCAAGAACAGCGAGAACGCAGGGAATATAAAAAGCAATTGAAACAAGAGCGAGAACATATTTTATCAAAAGAGGATAAAGGCAATAATATCGTATGTTTACATTGTGGCAATATTTGTCCTGCTGATGAAGATTTTATACATAAAATTGGTTGTGATGGCGAAATTTGGGATTTAATTCCAACAAAAGAACCTATTAAGATTGAAATTTAAGAGTATGAGAAAGCGTGAATTACAAACATAATTCACGCTTTCTGTTTATAATTAAAGCATTTACCACAATTAGCGCAGGGGTATATCTGAAACCTATGTAATGCTTCAGATTAACCGCATTTACCGCAAAAACCATTGTGTAATATTGAATTTTGCTTAATTGCTGAAATCCTCTAAAATCAACAAATTTTTGCAGCAGTCCCTTTTCGGTCCCTTTTTGGACCCTTTTGGCTCATTTTTGCAGTTAGGGGACAGGGTTAAAATGCACTAAAAAAGAGCCTTTTAAGGCTCTTTTAAAATGGAGCGGAAGACGAGACTCGAACTCGCGACAGTCTGCTTGGAAGGCAGATACTCTACCAACTGAGCTACTTCCGCACAACCCCTCAGGGTTGCTGCGCGATTAGCGCGTAACTAAATTCTATACTAAACATATTTAATTTTCAAGTACTACTGTGGAAGTGATGTATTTGCTCCATTCAAAGCAGGAGCTTCTGATGATGAACCAAACATTGCTTCCTCAGGAGCTGTATGAGCATACAATCTCAAGCTTAAATTAGTAATCAAAATCTTTTTGTCTTTCTGATAAGGCTTAACTTCAAGCTCATTTATACGAATGTAGTAAGGATACTGATAAATGTCTTGTATCAATTTGCCAAGATTTACATAATTTGATACAAGTTCCATGTTTACATCACATACAAAATATACATCTTTTCCAAATCTGACAAAATTATCTGCATTCGGATTATAAGCGTAATCAATTGCTCTTATTTTTACTGAGTTTGCATGAAGCATTTCAATTACATCATTGTACAAAGTAAAGAATAAAGTTTCGTTGCCTAAATCAGATTCTACCGGAGAATATATCTTTTTCTGAGAAGAGCCGATTGAGTCTTTAATTTTCTTTATTTTTCCTTGAACAACTTCAATTTTCTTTTGCAATTCAGCTTCTTCAGTCTGCTTTGCAGCAACCTGAGATTCTAAAGATTTCAATTGCTGAGCTTGCGGTGCAATCATCATATAAGCTCCGACAATAAGCCCGATGACTATTACACAGAAAAGAATTACACCATAATATCTTTTATTTTTATCCATCTCAAATTACCTTCTAATTATTTTCATTTATTATTTCTAATCCCGGCAGCCCTGAATTATTAGAATTGTTATTGTCATTTTGTCCTTTATTATTTGCAGAAGTATCATCAGAAATATTGAATTCATAGAAATCTGCATTCAAAGATGTCAAAATTGAATCTGTATCAAATTCACCATCTTCACCTTCCAACAGCTGAACACTTGATTTTGAAGCAAGACCAAGTTTTTGAAGCTTGATTTTTGAATCCGGATCATAATCTTTAATACTTCTAAAGAAAGAGTAAACACTCTCAAGATTATCTGCCTGACCTTCAATTGTAGTCTTATCACCTAATTTCAAATGAGTAAGCCACAACTTCTTAGGAATTTCAGTACCTACTATCGTGTAGTAAGAATAAATATTCTTATTATGTTCCAAACCTATACGAATTTCATCACCTTCATCAAACAAATCTGAAGATACATTTTCATTATCTTTCAAAAATTGCTGCTTCTGGGTAATACTAAGTTCTAAGGACTGGAGCTTAGACTGTTCAGCTGCGACTTTGCCGGTATACATTAAAAATACAAATACAGCAGGAGCAAGAATTAACAAAGCAAATAGAATAAACATCTTAACTAAAAATGCATTACTCAAAACAATTGTTCTGCTTCCAAGCTGCAGCTCAGGCGGCTGTTCTGACAAATAAATATCACCCAGAGCTTTGTTAAACAAATTAAGATGAGCATCAGAGTACGGTTCAAAATCTCTCAAGATTGAAGCACCGATAACATCTAAAGAAATCATATTAGCAAAGTTATCATCGACTCCTGCTCCCGGTTCAACGAAAGGTTCTTTTGCAAAACAGTTTGCTTCCTGATGAATAATCGGAGCTGTATAAGACAACTTACTTGCTAAAGCTTCAGCGCTTATGATATTTGTTTTAGAAACTACACATAAGTATTTTGAAGGCAGATTTTTAAGGATAGGGCTGACCGCATTAATTACTGTTGAATAATTTTCTGCATCATCAAGAACCTGACCGATACTAATTCTTTCTTCAAAACAATCTACATAAGATTTTCCGTTCATCGGAATAACTCTGCAGCAAAGATTATCAACTATCAGCAATACCCATGACATATCAGGGTCAACATTTACTCTGCCTTTATACATCAAAGAATTCAATACAGAGTTTACAGATGTATCAATTGCATAAAGCTTGTAGCCTAAATCCTTAATAATCATAGCTACTTCAATAAGCATTGGTTTCTGAGCTGCTGTATAAGCTATTTTATAGAACTGCATTGAAGAATTTGGTAAGCTTGTTGCAGCGATTGCCGGTTCTGCTGATTTAAAAATAAAATGGTCAGCAAGATCTTCTTCAATTGCTCCGGAGATTTGAGTTTCATCCAGAGAAGCCGGATAATCTTTAATTTTAAAGACAACTGTAGGAATATTCAACGCAACTTCAGCTCCCTTAGGAATTTGAAGTTCAAAGAATAAATCCTGCAAAGCTTCTTTGAATAAATCCAAATCTGCAATTTGTCGTGTGCTTGAATCATATTCAAGCTGTCTTACACCGTATTTTAAGACAGTCTGGCTTGCGAAATCAATTTGGGCAACTTCCAAGCCGACTTCAGGAGTTACGGACACACCTACTATCATCTTCTTACTCATATTTATTTCTTCCTATTTTTTTTTATTGTACAATAAAATTTAAATTTTGTACACAGGATAAATGAATGAAAAATTTAATCGAAAAAATAAAAAAATTAAAAGAAGAGAAAAATGCTGTAATCCTTGCGCACAGCTACCAGAACATAGAAATTGATGAAGTCGCAGACTTCGTCGGAGACTCGCTTTACCTTAGCCAGATGGCTAAGACTACAAACGCTGATATCATTGTGTTTGCAGGGGTTTATTTTATGGCTCAGACAGCCAAAATTATATCTCCGGAGAAGAAAGTATTACTCCCAAATGCAAACGCAGGCTGCCTTATGTCAGATATGATTAACCACGAACAGATGATTAATTTCAAAAAAAATCATCCAAATGTACCAGTTGTTTGTTACATTAACTCAACTGCAGAAGTAAAAGCTGAATGTGATATTTGCTGCACAAGCTCAAATGCGTTAAAAATTGTTAAGAGTCTTAATAATTCAAAAGTTCTTTTCCTTCCGGATGCAAATCTCGGCAAATGGGTAGAAAGCAAGCTGGATAAAGTCGAAGTCATTACTTATGACGGGAACTGCCCTGTACATAACAATATTGAAATCAAAGACATTGAGCTTGCAAGAAAAAATTATCCTGATGCAAAAATACTTATCCACCCTGAATGCAAGCCGGAAGTCAGCCGCCTCGGCGACTACGTCGGAAGCACAAGCGGAATTATGGAATACGTCAGAAAAAGTAAAGACAAACAGTTTGTAATAGTAACCGAAAAAGGGGTTGCTGACAGGCTTGAGCGTGATTATCCGGATAAGAAATTTATTTTAATAAAAAGTAACATGTTGTGTGAGAGCATGAAGCTTACAACTCTGGAAGAAATTTTGTACTCTTTAGAACATGAAGTTAATGAGATTACGCTTGACGAGAGTGTAAGAAAACGCAGCGCAGGATGTATAGAAAGAATGTTAAAGGCATCAAAATAATGGAAAACATAATTTACGGGAAAAATGCAATAATTGAAGCGCTGGAAGCAGGAAATAGAACTTTCAACAAAATTCTGATTTCAAACAGCGCTCATGCCGATTCAAAAATCGAAAAGATTAAAGAGCTCGCTGCTAATCAAGGAATTGTTTACCAGTTTGTAAGTATGCAAAAACTTAATCAAATAGAGCCGGATGGCAGGCATCAGGGTGTTATTGCGCAGATATCTCCGGTAAAATATGTTGAGATTGAAGATTTTATTGAACAGAACAAAGGTAAAAATACTTCTGTCGTAATATTAGACGGAGTCGAAGACTCTCATAACATCGGTGCAATCATTCGTTCTGCGGTATGTGCGGGGGTAAAAGGCATTATTCTGCCTTCAAGGCGCGGAGTTTTAATTAACTCAACTGTTGAAAAAACAAGCGCAGGAGCTGTTAACCATATTTCTATAATCAAAGTAAATAGCCTTGTTAACGCTGTCCAAAAGTTAAAAGAAAACGACTACTGGGTAATTGCTTCCGACCATCACGCAAAAGATAATTATTTTGATATAGATTACACAGATATGAATTTCGCTCTCATAATGGGCGCTGAGCATGCAGGAATTTCTAAGTCTTTATTAAAACTTTCGGATTTTGTTGTTAAAATCCCAATGTTAACAAATTTTAATTCTTTAAATGTTTCTAACGCAGCTGCTATAATATTGTTTGAGAGCGTAAAGCAATGTTTAAAAAAACGAGGTAAATAAAATGGCTAAAAAGAACGATACACTTAATATTATGATTGATGACATTTCTGATGAAGGTGTTGATTTCAATAGCATTGAGCCTGTTGAAGATGATGACGAAGAGCTTATTGCAATCGAAGAACCGAAAACTCAGGAAAGCTTAAACTCTGTTAACTCAGACGATTCAGTGCGAATATACCTTCAGCAAATCGGCAAAATCCCGCTTCTTTCTCCTGAAGAAGAGCTGGAAGTTGCAAAGAAAATTTACGAAACTCAAAGCGAAATAGCAAGAAAAGTACTTATTAACGCTAACTTAAGGCTTGTTGTAAGTATTGCAAAAAAATACATCGGGCGCGGTCTGTCATTTCTTGATTTAATTCAGGAAGGCAATATGGGCTTAATCAAAGCTACCGAGAAATTTGATTACACAAAAGGGTATAAATTCTCGACTTATGCAACATGGTGGATTCAACAGTCTATTACCCGTGCAATTGCTGACAAGGCAAGAATTATAAGACTTCCGATTCACTTAATTGAGTCAATAAACAAAATCAAAAAAGCAACAATGGATTTGACTACAGAGCTCGGCAGAATTCCGGTTAAGCAGGAAATTGCTGACAAAATGGGCATTCCGGTTTCAAAGTTGACTTCTATAATCAAATCTACCCAGTCAACAATCAGCATTGACACGCCGACCGGACAAAAAGACGATTCAAACAAAATCATAGATTACATTGTGGACGAATCAACAATTGCTCCGGACTCGCTTGTGTCACAGGAAAGCATGCTCGACGATATCAAATGTATGTTAGAGCAGCTGAGCCAGAAAGAGCGTGACGTTTTGATTTTGAGATTTGGTTTAAACAACGACGGAAACAAGAAGACTTTAGACGAAATCGGGTCAATTTACGGGGTTTCAAGAGAACGTATCCGTCAAATCGAAAACCGTGCAATTTCAAAATTGAAGAAATTGTGCAGGAATAAGAATTTGACAACAGGGTTGAAAAATTACTTCGGCGAGTAGTGCTACGCACGTAGACATTGGGTCGGGACACATTCCATATAACCACAAGTCGGAATTTCAACGACAGGTGTCCCTCAAAGCAAAACTTCAAGTAAAATAGTAGACAAACAGGTGCTACGCACGGGGGTAAATACAGGGAGGTAAATAGAAACCTACCGGTAGAAAGAGATTGAAAATGATTGATATAGATAGAATTAATGAATTAGTTGGAGAAAAAGATTTTGAAAAAGCGCAGGAGCTTCTAATCCCTGCGCTTAAAGAAGAACCTGATAACATTGAGTTAGTCAAGCTTTCAGGGCTTACTGAAATAAATCTTGAAAACTGGGATGATGCAAGAAAAGCTTTCGAAACAGTTGTAAAATTTAATCCTGAAGACGCAACTTCATTTTTCTATCTTGGAAACTGCTACAACAATCTTGGAGATTTTATTTCCGCAAAAAACGCTTACATCACAGTCATTAACCTTCGTCCTGAGTATATGGACGCATACAAGAGCCTTTGTATCGTATTAATGAAGCTTAACGAGCCTGAGGAAGCAATTAAATACGCTTACAAAGCTTCGACTATTGATACTGAGGATTATATCTTTGATTTCATAATCGGAACAGCTTATATGAAAAACAGGGAGTTTGACAAAAGTATTGAACCATTCAAACGCGCGCTTCAAAAAGAGCCTGAAAATTTGGGTACGATAAACAGCTTAGGCACTGCAAGCATGGCTGTCGGAAAAAGCGAAGAAGCAGTTAAGTATTACACAATGGCTATGAATTTGAACCCGAAAAGTCCTATGACGTATTACAACCTCGGCTCGGTTTTCCAGGTACAGCAAAACCATGCGGAAGCTTGCAAATACTTAGAAAAAGCAGTTGAACTGGATGATGAAGACGAAGGATTTAAAGTTGCTCTTGCAATGTCAAAAACTAAAATGGGACTTTACAAAGAAGCTGCTGATTTGTACAAGAGCCTTATGGTCTCACATCCGGAAAAAGAAAATTATAAATTTAATCTTATTACCTGCTACGAAGCGATGGGAGAAATTCAGACTGCAATTACAATGCTTGAAAAAATAGTTTATCTCAACCAGAAGTTTATGCTTCCTGCTCAAAAGCTTGCAGGACTTTATATAAGAACAGGCCAGCTTACAAAAGCAAAAGAAATTTTTGATAATATCCTGTTAAAGAATAATCCTACAGCTGATACTTTGCACCAGTACGCAGTTTTATCTTCAAGCCTGTGTGACACTGATACAGCCGAAAGAATACTTAAAAAAGTTATCAAAATGAATCCGGATATTGCAAAAGCACACAAAGATTTAGGCATAATTTTCTTAAATAAACGCCTTTTTGATTATGCAGAAGAAGAATTTAAGACTGCTATGAAGCTTCAGCCAAACGATTTTGAAATAATTTTTGAATACGGGAATTTCCTTTATTCAATTTCAAAAAATACGGAAGCTGAAAGATTTTATCAGGAAGCTTTGGACATTGAGCCTGACAACATTCTTGCACTTACCTTCATGGCACTCAACAAGCTTATTCTAAATCAGCTTGACGATGCAAAAGACTACATAATGAAGGCGTTAAAAATCAACCCGCACCATGAATACATTCTCTTCTGTGCAGGAAGAATTTTCTACGCAAGAAAAGAGTTTGAAGAAGCAAAACCTTACTTAATCCGTGCAGTTGAGCAAAATCCGGATATTGAAACCCAGAATACACTCGCTTTGACTTATTATGAGCTTGGAGAATACAATTCAGCAATCGGAATTTTTGAGAACCTCCTTGCCAAAAAGCCTGAAAATATTTCGGTTTTAATGAGTATCGCAAAATGTTACGAAGGCTTGAAAGACAACGACAAAGCGCTTGAATACTTAGAAAAAGTTGTTGCAATTTTTCCGGAAGACGAAAATGCTCATGAGATGATTAGAAAGTTGTCTTAAACAGTCTTATCCAGGTTTCCGCCGATTTTAACAAAATTTTTGTAATAATAATTCGAAATTAACACGGCTGCAAACACCATGTAGTAAAAGTTTGCAAGCGTAAAAATAAAATGTGTAAAAACATTCATGCCGGAAAACATTGTCAATAATGACAGAACGAAATATGAAACAAAAAGTATTATGTACAATAATAAATTATTAAGGAATTTTCTGCTAAATAAATCTTTCAAAGAGAAAACCAAAGCTTTCAAAGGATTTTTTGATTTGAAAAACAGAGCCGGAAAATAAAACAGAACAACAAAGTACTCTACAATCATGCCGGCAAGCAAAAGAAGGTTCCAGGCATTCAGCTTAAGAAGCTGCTCATCTGAAAGTGAAGTTACAAAGTCTTTTAAAGCCGTAGAAGATGCCAGCATTCCATTGAGAGCTTCCGGAGGAATTCCCACATCTCCGATTAATTTCATGCCGGTAAAAAATGTCACGGCAAAAATCAATGATGAAATCACAAATATAATAAGCATCGAACCTAAAACAGGCAGAAAATACTCTCCGACACCAGCCGGAAACTCTTTAATCAGAGAACTTGCATCTTCGTGTTCATTGTCTGATACACAGAGCTTCAGCATATATCCCCAGCCGGATATAAACGCACCCACCATTAAAATAAAAAGAGAAAAGGCAATAAGCAGGCTGACTAAGCTTCCTCCAAGTGAAAATAATATATACAAGTTTGAAATAAGCGAGAAAAATATTAACGGAGTAGCAAGTATTATGTTTCTATTTGTAAGAGCAAAACTCTCTTTTATAAAGCTGAACATTATTTATCCTCTTATATACTGAATTACCGACTGTTCAATAATGTCATCCGAAACTTTTGAAGCAAAGTCTCTGAAACTATTACCGATATTTGATTCTGAGTTAACATCAGAAATAATAGTACCTTTATTAATTGCTTCCATGATTGTGAAGTAATTATTAGGAATTTTCCAGTAAACCTGTTCTCCAAGAGTATTTTCAATATCTTCAATCTTAATTTCGTCGTTTTCCATATAACGATTTATAATAATTTTAACTTTATCTTTCGGATATTTTCTTGAACGGAACAAGTTTAAACACCTCTGAGCATTTCTAATCGCAGGAATATTAACAATCGTAGTGAAAAGTATCCAGTCAGAGCTGTCTAAAATTTTCAATGAAATCGGGTCAATGCTTGATGACATATCAACCACAATATACGGGAAAACTTTTTTCAAAGCTGCAAATAAGTCCGTAATCTGCTGTGTCGTAATGCTTTCAGACTGCTCAATATAGCTCGGGTCTGATAAAACATAAAGAGATGTGTCTTTGTATTTTTCAAAACCTTTAATAAAGACGTTTTCTTCTTTGTCCAATAAACGTTTTATAACATAATTGACATCAAACGGCGGATTTATGTTTAAGAAAGTTGAAATATCACCGAGCTGTAAGTTCAAATCGACAAGAGCAACTTTATTTTTTGTAATTTTTGCAAGCTCGGAAGCCAGATTTACTGCAATAGTTGTTTTACCAATTCCGCCTTTATTGGAATAAACCGTAATAATTTTAGACTGTGAAGTTTCGCTATCGGGCGAAATACTTGAAAGCATCGTCATAACACGGATTAAGTCTTCCCTTAAAACCGGTTTTGGCAAAAATTCTTTTGCGCCGAGCCTCAAAGCTTTGATTATCGTATTTGTGGAATAATTTACCGAAGTGATTATGATTTTTGAAGTCACAAGTTTCAAGCTTTCAGCAATTTCATCAAGACCGGAAAATTCATCTGAAATATCCATTACAACAATCGGATTTGAAGCTTGTTTGATTTCTTCATACCCTTTTTTGTAATCATCAAAAAGCTTAACTTCTTCTACAAACTCAAGCCCTTCCATAAATGATTTTAGAATTTCTCTGGAGTTTTCGTTTTTATCAAGAATAAAAATTGTGGATAAATTTTGCATCATAACCTCTCTTACCACTCTAATATACATCAAATTAAAGCCGTGGTAAATATCTTAAAATCACTTACCCAGAATTTCTTCAAGATTTTTCTTAACGGAAGTCAAACCTTTAACTCTAAAAACCTTTTGAAAAGTTGTCATCATATTTGGATTGAGCATAATAGGAGTACATTTACCGACAAAAATATTCACGTTTTCATCCTGCGATAAATATATCATCTGAGAAATCGTATGTCTGTCACATTTAGGGAAGAAGACTGTCACAGGAGTCTGAACTTCTTTAATAAGCCTGTCAGTAATAGCCGTTATTGCAAACGTATCAAAACAAGCATTTAAACAAATTACATTCTCTCTTTGAACACAGTATGAAAGCGAAATTATCAAGACATCCTCAGGAGCCTGACTCAGGAGTTTTTCAAAATAAGCTTTCTGCTCCAGAGTATAAGCTCCAAGCCCTATTACAAAAACATGTGAATAGCGTCCAATGCGTTCTTTAACTTCACTTATAACAGCATCGTAATCAAAGCCGACGCTTACGCTTTCGCACTGCCTGCCGGTTTTGAAACCTTTTGCATCTTTTGCAGACTGAATAACTTCTGAAAAATCTTTATCTTTAATAGAAATTACACCCTTTGAAGTTGCAAAATCAGTTGTAAACAAAAGCCCTCTATAAAGGTTTTCCACATTATAAAGCGAGTGTCTTGTGAGAATAATCGGCCCCGGAAATGTTGCAAAATCCAGAAGGCAGTTTTCTATTCCCTGTCCAAACTGACCTTTTAAGTTTTTGTATTCTGCAAACTTTGGATAAGTATTTGCAAGAATCATCTCATCATGGGTATAAACATCTATTTCTTCGTCTTTTATAGCTTCAAGAATATCTTCAAGCTCCCGAATATTAGATCCTACAACAAGAATAGCTTTACCTGGAGTTGTTGTGTAAGAAACTTCTTTGACTCCTGCCTTCCCGTATCTCTGCTCGCGGGCTGTTTTTAAAGAATTCATCAAAGTATTGTCAACCCTTGAAATCTCTTCAATCATTTCTTTAATTTTTTCGGTATCCTGAGTATTTGCATTCAAAGAATTTAAGAGCTTTAAAATAGAGAGATATCCTTCTTCTGCATCAACGCCAAATGTCTCTAAATCAAGGATATTAATACAAATACTTTTTGCAAGCACAAAAGAAATTCTGTACAAATCACGAAGTTCGGGAGATATGTTTTTGAGTTTTTTCAAAAACTCTTTTTCTCCAAGCTGAATAGACTTAATGATGTCAGTTCCCTGATTGAACTTCAAGCTGGACTCCATAAAATCCGGTTCCGCATTTTTCTCCTTACAGATAGTTTTGTATTTTTCAATAAGGGGCGGGAGTATTTTATTAAACTCAGCCGTCAAAGTCTTAAAATCGTTTTCTGAGAACTCAAAATTTGATACCATCACAGAGATAGTATTCAAAATAATATTTCTCGCATCTTCATCCGGATGCCCGTTCTCATAAAGTTTTAAAGCATAATAAGAAGTCAGCTTAAGATATAAAACAAGAACTTCCTGCAGGGAAGATGTTCTCGGATTTATTGAACACAGCCCTCTTGAAATACAGCTGTCATATTGATAATCTTCATTAAAATTAAAATTCATAGCAGTTTAATGATAAGCTTAATCACAATTTTTTTTATTCCCCGATAGAGTTAATACCTCGATACGGTAGACAAAGCGAGGTGTTTATGATATTATGCATGGGTGTGTTATGAATGAGGATTGAATTATGAAAATCTCTGCTATCCAAAATTATGCGCCTTGTCGTACTTCCTGTTCAAAAGTAAATATTGCCCGCAAATTGAACTCTGAGCCGCAGCAAGACACAGTTAATTTTCAAGGTAAAAAAGTTGTAAAAGGTATGGGCTGGGGAGCAGTATTAGGTCTTGGCGCTCTTGCAATAATCAGCGGAGGTGCAGCCGCTCCGATTGCTTACGCAGCTTATGCTGCAACAATGGGAACAGCCGGAGGAATGCTCGGACACGCAATTGAACAGACTGAAAAAGATAACAAAAGCAATAAAGAAGATAAAAAATAGCTTTCATGTTATAATCCTTGTAAAATTAGGAGAATAAAATGTTTAGCACAGATATTATCTACGAAGTTGTAACTTTCGCAGTCGGAGACACAAAATCCGGCACAAAAATGGGTAAATTGCAGTTAAAAGACCCCGCTAACGGCGAAGCTTTAAACTGCATTCTCTGGGAAGAAGCTTTGAACAGAATGGATTCAAAGTTATTCAGATGCGGAAATCAACTCAGAATAGTATCCGGCTCTTTTAACGAAAAATACAATAACTGCCTCGTATCTTCTCTTGAGCTTATCAAAGAAGCAAAAATCGGGCTTGATGAAGATGAAAGAAATCAAGCTTTCACCGAGCTTTCTGAATTCATCGAAAAAATTAAAGACGAAAAACTTAAAAGTTTTGTGCAGGATATTTACACAAAACACAAAGATTTAATTATGATTATGCCTGCCGCAAAGCTTATGCACCACAATTATGTGGGAGGGCTTATGGTTCACATACTGGAATGCTTAAAATATGCAGAAGTCAACATGCAGGCTTTTTTCCAGCGCGTTAATCATGATGAAGTTTTTGCAGCCTGCCTGCTGCACGATATCGGCAAGATTTTTGAATACAAAGTTAATACAGAATCCGGTTTGATTGATTATGATGAAAACTTTAGAAAAGAATGGGTTTCACATTCTCAGTACGGGTTTACAATCTGCATGTCAGCAGGGTTTAAACGCGTTGCTAAAATGATTGCAGCACACCATGCCAGAACCGACTGGGGTGCAATTGTTGACTTAAACGAAAAAGATTTAGAGCCGTTTGTTTATTTAATTCATCACATTGACGATTTGTCTGCAAAGTTTGGCAAAACAAACGTGAATATGCTCTAAACATTGATACATTTACAAAAATATGTTACAATTAAGTCCTGAACTTTAAAAAGAGAATACAGGCTAAAGATTTTAACCGGCATTTCAACTAATTTCAACAAGAAAGGAGGTGAAAATGTTAGTTGAAATCAATGCAAGAGAATTAGCATTATTAATAATACTAATTCTCGAACCCAAAGTCCTATTTAATTAGGGCTGCGGGTATGGGTAGATGCAATACCCATGCCTGTATTCTCATTTTAACCCATTTTCAAAAATTTTCAAGAGTGCAAAAATGAATATTAACCCGATTAATAAAATAAATAATTTAACAACCCGCGGAAGAATTGAAAAGCAAGAACCGCAGGTTTTTAAACCGCAAGAAGACAAATTAATAAAGGAGCTTGATAAAATGAGCATGATTAACAACGTGAACATTGGCAAGAAAGATTTTGAAATGAATCTTTCAATGGAAGAATTGAAAAAACGTACACATAAAGATTACTTAACAACAAAGAAAATGCTTGCAGTTGATGCGCCTGAGTATACAGAGCTTGCAGAAGGTGACAAAGAAGCTCTAAAACATCTTGTAAAAGCAGCCGTTGTTTTGGATAAAATAAACATGCAGCTTGATAACCCGAATAACCTGCCTTTTGGCGAATATTTGGAAGCTGAGATTTCAAAAGGAAACGAGCAGGCAAAACTCACAAAAATTCTTTTTGATGCGCAGAAAGGCGTTTGTTCGCTTGACAGAGAAAGCAACATGATTGAACTTGCAAAAGGAGTTTCAATGCGACCGGGTAAAGGTGTTTACCCGCAGGATTTGGAAAAAGAAGAGTTCCACACAATCCTTATAAATATGCTCAATAACGGCAAAGTTGATGAAGTTGCAAAAATCCTTAACCAGCGCTCTGTTGTAGAAAGAGTTGGAAACGCCCTTGTTGCAACAGATTACGTTGACAAGTTCAAAGACGATTTTGCATATATGGCATCAGAGCTTGAAAAAGCGGCTGAAACTTCAACAAACGCAGATTTTAACGAGTTTCTTAAGCTGCAGGCAAAAGCGCTGAGAACAGCTGACCCGATGCTTGACGCTTACGCTGATAAAAAATGGGCAACTCTTCAAGACACTCCGTTAGAGTTTACAATCACAAGAGAAAACTATTCAGATGAGCTTACAGAGACAGTGGTTGAAAACCCTGAGCTTAAAGCTCTGCTTGACGAAAACGGAATTACCCCTGTTGCAAAAGATTTCTTAGGAGGCAGAGTAGGAATCATTAACAAGAAAGGTACAGACTCCATTTTAAATGTAAAAAAATTCCTTCCTCTTATGGCTCAAAATATGCCGTTTAAGGATGATTACATCCAGAATATTTCTCCTGATAAAGAGTCAAAACAGACAATGGTTGACGCTGATTTAGTTGCCGTAACCGGCGATGTCGGAGAGTTTAGAGCAGGGATTACTCTTGCTGAAAACCTTCCAAACGATGACAAGCTTTCAATCAAAGAACTTGACGGCGGAAGAAGAAATGTTTACCACAGGCAAATTCGTTTAATTACTTCTGACGATGCGCGTGAAAAAATGAAAAAGAGACTTGAAGCTACATTAAATCCTGAACTGCATAAATATTACAACGACGAAGCTGACCACTGGTTTACTGTAGGACACGAAAACGGACATTCACTTGGACCAAAATCAGGTACCGAAGGTTTAGGCAAATACAAATCGATTATCGAAGAGAATAAAGCCGATATGATTTCTCTTGCAATGCTTGATATTCTGACCGAAGCCGGAATGTACACTCCTGAACAGCGTGAGCAGATTATCGTAACTTATGCAGCTGATAATATGATGATGTCAAAACCTACTTTGAGTCAGGCTCACAGAGTTCGTTCGGTTATGCAGAATTATTATTTCATAAAAGAAGGCGCAATTGAGATTTCTCCTGAGGGTGTTTTGAACGTAAACATAGACAAAATGGTTCCGACTGCGAGAAAAATGCTTGAAGAAATCATTCAAGTTCAGCTCAAAGGCGATTTTTCTAAAGGTGAAAAATATGTTACAGACTACTTTGTATGGACTCCTGAAATGGAAAAAATGGCAGAAAATATCAAAAAAGTTTCTAAAACTTTGAACGGAAAAGTCGAATCGCCGCTTGCTGACAAGCTTATCTCAGAGTAATCTCTGTAAGTTTCTGATAAATCACAGAAATCAAAAGATACAACAAATCCTCTTTAATAACGGGAAAATTAAGATTAAAACCGATATTGAAGAGGGCTTGTTCTTTTAGAATAACTTCTGAATTGATATAACCGATAAAATTTGAATTTTCAGCTAAAAACATATTTTGAAGCTTTGAGTTGTATTCTTTGATTAAATCTTCTGCAATTTCTTTATCAGAAAAAGTTATCAAATGCTTTCCGTCAAAAATAGAAGTCAAAGTTGCTTTTTCCCCGTCAATAAAGCGTTCTAAAAAAATAGTATTTGCAATTTCCTGCGAGCAATTAACAATTTTTTTATTGATATTAATTATATCCTGCAGAGAATTCGCCTCCTCTCTAACCCCGTCAGCACGGACAATTAAGGGGTATTCCTGCGGATATTTGAATATTTCAGGAGTTTCAATCCCATATTTTTCGCACATTTTATGCGCAAAATCGTTAGATAAAACAAGCTGAGTCCAGAAAGAATTTATCGCAAAACAGTTAACAAAATTTGCTCTCAAGACATCTGCAATTCCCTGCAAAATAAATTTCTCATCATCCACAAGCACAAGGTCAATCTTTAGAGCTTTACATTTTTTTGCTAGTTCTTTGAACGTATTAAACCTTATATCCGGAATATTAGGCAGCTCAAAGTTGGTGTAGAGCTTGTTTAAATATTTCGACTTGAAAAGCAGCTCAAGAGCCGGAGACTCAACCGAGCCTGCTAACAAAACATTTAATGCCGGCATCCGCTGCATCCTCCGGAACAATGACTTCCTTTTAAGAGTGACTGAATATCTACAGGTTCGTTTGTAAGAATTTTTTCAACCACAATCGGGAGAATAACCTGTTCTAAATACATCATCTCCTGTAAAATTTCGTCATAATGCGCTTCGTTTTTTATAAAAAGCGGATACTGAGCCAGTATTCTCTGCGATTTCGTGTAATAAATAGTAATCCCCGTTACTTTAACGCCTGCAAGAAAAGCTTCTCTTAAAGGTTCGTCTGAAGGGAAAGCAGGCAAGAGCGAATAATGGCATTTCAATACATTTGATTTAGCTTCGTCTTTAAAATTCACATCAACAATCAAATCAAACTCATCAGGATTATCCGGAAAAACGGTCATAAGCTGATAATGATAGTTTTCCAGCTTAGAGATTAGAGCATCCAAAACCGGTGTATTTTCTGAATATAAAACAGCAATTCTTTTCATAAGAATATTTTATCATAATTAATAAATCGATTCGAGGTATTTTAATTACAAAATTTAGGACAACTAGCAAATTTTATTTTTAGGAGTTTTTACTAAAATATGAAAATCCATAATCAACATAATCCAAGTTTTGGAATGAAATATCCTATTATAAAAACCAAAAATGTAAGTTCAGATTTTGTATCAAAAGTCGAACAAGGTTTAAAATCATTACCTGATGAATGGGAGCATTCACTAAAAAGAAACAACTATAAGTTATATTGCTCAAATTCAATTCAAGACACGTTTGAACATCTTTCAATACCAGAACAAGCCCCCGATTGGGATGCTGCCACAAGCGCGCATCCATGGTTTCCATTTTTTGTATTTACAACCAAAATAGGTAAAGAAGATTTACAAAGAGTTATAAATCATGAAATATCACATGGAATAGTTAATAGTGAGAAACTTGTAAATAATTGGAATTATCTTGGTGCAATTTACAAAGATGCCGAAAAGTTTGCAGTGGAAAATCCGGATTATACAAATCCGCA
Organism: uncultured bacterium; assembly: GCA_948684385.1. Taxonomy (GTDB): domain Bacteria; phylum Cyanobacteriota; class Vampirovibrionia; order Gastranaerophilales; family Gastranaerophilaceae; genus CAG-196. The sequence continues at coordinate 29,618 of CAPQCU010000008.1, read as the reverse complement.
CAATATAAGAAATCTTTTATTATTACCTATTGATGATTACAGAATTAATGAAGTTTTCGCAGATATTATTGCCTGGGCTCAAAAAGGCGGAGGTTTATGGGGAAGCGGCTATAAAAACGGGGAAATAAATCCGAATTTCTTTAAAGAAAATTACCCTAATACATTTGAAAAACTTAACAAATTTAAAATTAGCATAAAAGAAGAACCTGAATACTACAATAATTTTGATGATTTTGATGCACCATTTTAAATATTTGCAAAATTTTCAAACAAGAAAAAAGTAAATACAACTATAATTCATAAACAAGGAGAAAACTACTACAAAGGTTTTTATAGTTTATTTGATACACATAGTTTCAAAATAGATAAATTAAAAAATGGAAATTTCAATCTTGTATACAAAAATGATGATGAAATAGAAGCCCTCGCTTTTTCAAAAGACGGAAAATTGTTAAGTAAATTTGAAGCTTTCAAACAAAATTCAGAGGATGGTCCTTATAAAATAGAATTTAAAAGAAAATTCTTTGATTTCTTAAAATCGTTGCCTGAAAATACAGATGATAAAATAGTAAAATTTAACAATCCTTTATCGGATAAAGAATTTAATGTTATTAAGGATATACTTTTAGCATCTGGTGAGTTGTATAATGTAGACCTCGTTGATGCCAGACAAGAAGGTGATAAGCTAATTTTTAATTATAACACTAGACATGATTATCCTGAAGGTGAACATTCCCTAGAATTTAAAAACACCATAGGACTAAATTATGAAGCAAATTCAGGCTTATGCGCCTATGCTCTTAAAATACAGGCTTTAGATAATGGTGGATATGTTAGTGCTAAATCGGAAACCAATATGTCCGGGTCTCTCATAAAATATTTTGATAAAGATTTGAATTTGAAAGACAAAGATTGGTACAGGCAGGAAAAGGCTTTAAGGAAAAAAATTGAAAAAGAACTATCAGCTGCTCAATTGGAAACAGCACTTGAAAATATAAAAAATGGTAAACCTGCACAGTATAAGCTGGATGATAATTATTTAATTTTACTGCCAAAACCGGATGAACAAGTTGTTGGAAATACATCATTAAGTACAAGAGCAACAACATCTTGTGAAGAACTAAGACAAGCTATTGATAATTTACCTCCGGAAATAAAAGCGATGACAGTTATAAGTACTATTGCTGTAGGAGGAATTATGGTTGAAGCAGTAATGATTCCTAGAGCTCCAATGATTGCCTTAGGTGCAGAATTAGCAACATTCAAACTTGCAGAAGAATAATTAAAAAAGTGGCCCTGGAGGGAGTCGAACCCACGGCAGACAAGGTTTAGGAAACCTCCGCTCTATCCTACTGAGCTACAGAGCCTTACTTTTTCTGTAGAAAAAGTAAGCAAAAAGACTTTTCACATTCTGACTTATTTTTCTACTACAAACCTATAAGTTTACCCCTTCATTCTACTCTACACACCCGCCCTTGTAAACCCCTCTCAAAGATGTTAAAATACCGTAAGGATGAGAAAGAGCAAAACAAAAATTCTGGCTATCCTCCCGATAAGCATCGGAGGCAGGCTTACAATGAACAGCATTATCGACGGCTTTAAACAAAATGACTGCCGTGTTACTGTTTATGACAACCTATTCGGCAAAAACCTTTCAGAAATCCTTGAAAAAAAATTTGACTACATCACAGGCTACGACTATGATGCAATTCAAATTAAAGTCGAAAACAACTTAAATATTCCGGCAATAAGCTATTTTTCTGATGACATCAGAAGCAAAACTTCCGGCCCTGATTGGGAAAAGTACCTCCCGTATCTTGAGGAAAAAGACAATTTCACTTTTTACTGGGACAAAGTCTTAAGCGGATACGAAACGTTTCCAAATTTCCATTACCTCCCGCATTTCGTGAATTTTGATATTTACAAAACATCTAAGCGTAAGCCAAAATTCGATATCATGTTTGCAGGCAGGCTTGATACAGATTTTCGCTTAAGTTTCTTTGAAGAGCTTGTCTTAAAGCTTCCGGAACTCCACGTCGCATGGTACGCAATAGACCGGCATTACAGGGATGCGCGCGAACGTGCAAATTATCCTGAAATTATCGACCTTTGCTATCAAGGATTTATTGATAACGAAAAAGACATGGCAAAAGCTATAAACAACTCGAAAATCGTTTTTAACATGAACTCTCAGGGAATTTCTTCGCTAAACTACAGAACTTTCCAAACTGTTGCCTGCAAAAAACTTTTAATAAGCGATTACCGCGAAGAGCTTGCGCTTTTTGAAGGTAACATGCCTTTTTATGAAGACTTTTCCGACCTTATATTCAAAATTGAAAACTATCTTGACGATAATGAAGCGTACACAAAAGTCACGGAAGAATGCTATAAAATTGCAAGACAAAGCCACAACTCAAAGGACTGCGTCAGGTATATTTTGAAAACTGTTAAAAATTAGCAGCTTAAAGATTTTGATGTAATAATATACAGGTTAACCATCATAAACCCGAGGAACAACCCTGCAACAACATCTGACAAGAAATGTACTCCGAACCACATTCTTGAAATTGAGATTATCAAAATAATTAATCCGAAGAAAATTGCGAAGAAATAACGCCAGAACTCTGAGCTTATGTGATGAAGCACAAGATAAATTAAAATGCCGTAAAAACACATTGTTACCGCACAATGATGAGAAGGAAAGCTAAACCCTTCATATCCGCACCCGTGCGGGCGTTCTCGACATACAAAATCTTTTAAAAACAAGGTTAAAATCGATGTTAGTTTTGTAAAAAATATCAGCAGAAAACATTTCAAATACCTTGTGTGAGAGACAAGAACACATCCTGCAGCAATCTGCGGCCAGTAAAAGTGGACGCAGGGATAAAATTCTGCAATAAAGTTCGGAATATAAGTCGGATACGGAGAAAGTGCGCGCCTCACAGAGTGCAGGATATTTCCATCAATCTCTCTCATTCCGGGCAGATAAAGAACCAGAAGCGTCAAAACCGCAACCACAACAACCGAAGTTCCGACATAACTCCAGTTCAAAGCTATTCCATATTCGTGTTTCTTTGCCATTTTTTCCTCTATTCTTAAATACTTGTTGAAACTACATTTATTAATTTATTGAAGATAGCCATAATCACCGGAGTAAGTTCATTTACAAAAACTGCAAAAAAGAACAGAGCAGAAACAGCTGCAACAATTTTCTGGATGTCAGAGAACATGAACACTTTGTTTTTTCTAAAATCTTCTATCCCCTGATACTCGTCAGTAAAAGGTTTTACCGGAAGTTTTTCTTCAATTTTTTCTAAAACATTCGCATACTTAACTTTTATAAGCGTATTATAAGAATCTACGTTCATCCACCAGAGAGCGCTTATTGCGACTCCGAGCAGAGCAAAAACAAGCGTTGCAGAGATTTTACTTAAGAACACAACATTTCCGGTATAAATCATGCCTAGAAGTATCACAAAAAGGGATATCATGTAGAAACGATTTGTCTTAAAGTTTCTGTCAATAAAGTTTTCTTTTTGCTCCGAATACAATTTGTATTCCTGAAAAATCATTTCATCTCTATCCATTATTTTCTCCATTATCTTCCACAATCTCAGCTTCAACTACAACTTCTTCAACGATTTCACCGCGCTGAATTCTTACCTGCTTCATTAAATCTTCAAACTCTTTTTCATCAAGAGTTTCTTTTTCAAGCAGAGTTTTTGCAATAAACTCAAGCATGTCTCTATTTTCGCTCAAAAGCTGTTTTGCGCATTCATATTGTTTATCAACAATCATTTTAACTTCTTTATCTATATCAGCAGCGATTTCTTCCGAGAAATCTCTTGTGTTGCCGAAATTTCTGCCTAAAAATACGTGTTCCTGATTTTTACCGTAAGCAAGATTGCCCATTTTATCACTCATACCATAAGTTGTAACCATGCTTCTTGCAAGCGAAGAAACTTTTTCTAAATCGTTTGAAGCTCCTGTTGTTACGTTATCTTTACCGTAAACAAGCTCTTCTGCGACTCTTCCGCCCAAAATCATTGCAATTCTGTCAAGCAGCTGGTTTTTGCGCATTGTAAGATGGTCTTTCTCAGGAAGTGTAAGCGTAATACCCAGAGCCATACCGCGTGGAATAATTGAAACTTTATGCAGAGGGTCGCAATCTTTAAGAAGCTTTGCAAGAAGCGCATGACCGACTTCGTGATACGCAGTATTTTCTTTCTCTTCATCAGAAATTATTCTGCTTTTCTTTTCAGGTCCAGCCATAACTTTATCAATTGCTTCTTCTAAATCCGGCATCTCGATTTCAGACTTATCGTGCCTTGCAGCAAGAAGAGCAGCTTCATTAAGAAGGTTTTGCAAATCTGCACCTGTAAATCCCGGTGTGCGTTTTGCAAGAGTTTTCAAATCAACTTCCTTCGCAAGCGGTTTATTTTTGGCATGAACATTCAAAATCTGTTCTCTTCCTAAAACATCAGGCTTATTAATAACAATCTGTCTGTCAAATCTTCCCGGACGCAAAAGCGCATTGTCTAAGATATCCGGCCTGTTTGTTGCAGCAAGAATAATTATATTAGTATTTTCGTCAAACCCGTCCATTTCAACAAGGAGCTGGTTAAGAGTCTGTTCTCTTTCGTCGTGTCCTCCGCCCATGCCGGCGCCTCTCTGACGGCCTACCGCATCAATTTCATCAATAAACACAATACAAGGCTGATGCTTCTTTGCCTGTTCAAACAAATCTCTGACACGTGAAGCACCGACACCCACGAACATTTCAACGAAGTCAGAACCGCTGATTGAAAAGAACGGAACACCTGCTTCTCCGGCAACAGCTTTCGCCATCAAAGTTTTACCGGTACCGGGAGAACCGACAAGCAGAACTCCTTTTGGAATTTTTGCACCGAGTTTAACATATTTATCAGAATGTTTTAAGAAATCAACAATTTCTTCAAGTTCTTTTCTTTCTTCATCAATACCTGCTACGTCTGCAAAAGTCGTTTTAACCTTGCTATCCATAAGCATTTTCGCTCTGCTCTTTCCAAAAGACATAGCTTGAGCACCGCCTGCCTGAATTGATTTTATAATTAAAAGTAAAAATCCGAACACGAGAAGTATTGTAATCAAAGATGAACCCATCAAAGAAGAAGAGTCTTTTGCACGTTTTGCAGTAATTTCTACGTTATGTTCTTCAAGCTTAGGAAGAACATCTGAATTATCAGGAAGAGTTACTCTATACTGAAGTCTTGGAGGTTTTACCTCGCCGTACAAAGGATTAGTATTGCTTTTTGCTGCTTCCGGCTGTTTTTCCGGAAGTGCAATTAGCGCACCTTTACCCATATCAACGCTTTTTATTTCATTGTTTTCAACTTTCTGCAAAAAAGCTGTATATGATAATTCTTCAGTACTTGAAGTCGGGCCGGTAAAGAGCATAGAAATAAATGCAAGCACCATAATACCCAAAATTACGTACATCCCGATTGATTGATTTTTATTCATATTTCTCCCTCATAAATATTTATTTCATTATATCATAAACTGTAACTTTTTGTTTACAAAAAAGCAATTCTCCTGATAAACAAAACTTTATATATATAAGGAATACTATAGGGATATTATGAGCGCGCACAATTTCTGGAACAATTTTTCACATGGCTTTATGCACGGAATGTTTGGTAACAGTCCGTTTTTCTGCTGCGGCTGGGGAAATTGGGGCTGCAATACATTTTTTAACTCCAATTTATACTTTGTTCCAAATGTGTTCTCAATGATGAATTTTTCTCAGCTCATGCCGGAAATGAGTCCTCCTGCATTTCCAAATGTTTCATTTGATGTAAACGAACTTTTTCCGGTTGATAAATGGGAAGTTCCTTCTAACAACAATTTTGATTTCAATTTTAATGTCGGATTTGACACTTTTGAACACACAAAAGAACCGGAAAAAGCAGGAAACTTAAAGCCTGCAAAAATGACCGGAAAATCTGTTAATGACAAGTATTTTGACAAAATGTCAGAATATATTTTGAGTCAGGAAGGCGGTTATGTAAATGACCCTGCCGACAGAGGCGGCGAGACAAATAAAGGCATTACAAAAGCTACTTATGATGATTACAGGAGAAGAAAAGGTCTGCCTATCAGAAACGTAAGAGAAATTACAGCGCAGGAAATCAAAGACATTCATTATGAATTCTTTACCCAATGCGGGGCGGATAAAATCGATAATCCGCAAATGGCGCTTATGGTATTTGATGTAGCAATCGGTTCAGGCGTTGCCCGTGCGAAAAAGATGTTCAAAGAAAGCGGCGGTGATATCAATAAATTTGAAAAACTAAGACGTGATTTTTATAAAAACATTGTAAAAAACAATCCTACACAGAATAGATTTATAAAAGGCTGGAATAACAGGGTAACTCATACAAGAGAATTCGCAAGTGCAAATTTGCCAGAAAAAGTTAGCGCATAAAAAAAAGCCGTTTCTTTTGAGAACGGCTACCAGACTTGGGGAGGAGGTATGAAAAACCATTTGGTTTTCCATACTACTTTTATCGGCTTAATTTATATTTTCTTGAGAATTTAATGAACAATATCATCTATTTGCTGTAGAAAAAACTGTTTAGTTTTGTAAAAAAACATTTGTACATGTTTTTTATTATTGCTAATCTATAGTAATAGGGGATTTTTATGACTACATCATTTGCAAATAACAGAAAAAAACAAACAGCACCGGAAGATTTATCGCAGCTTATGCCTCAAAACATTGACGCAGAAGAAGCAATCTTAGGTGCAATTCTTGTCAGCCCTGCCTGCATGAACAAAGTTGTTGAACACTTAAGGCCGGAATCTTTCTATAAGCCGGCTCACAGATATGTTTACGAAGCAATGCTCCAGCTTTATAACGGAGAAGACAAAATTGATATCGTGTCTGTTTCTGATGTACTTAATATCAACCAGAAACTTGAACTCGTCGGCGGACGTGCGTTTATAAACGATTTAAGCTACAAAACTATTACAACTTCAAACGTAGAATACTACTCAAAAATAGTTCAGGAAAAAGCAATCAAGCGTTCTTTGATTAACGCAGGTTCGGAAATTGTCTCATCAGGCTATGATTTAAACCCGATTGAAGAATCTTTAGAGCTTGCAGAAAAGTTGATTTTTGATATCGCTTCACAAAAAGCATCAAAATCTCTGGCTCCGATTAAAGATTTAGTTTACGACACTTATGCAGAAATTGAAGAAAGATATAATAACAAAGGTCAGTTAACCGGCGTTCCGACAAGTTTTTACGACTTAGACGGAATGATGAACGGGCTTCAAAGGTCAGACTTAATCATCTTGGCAGCACGTCCTGCAATGGGTAAAACAGCTTTTGCGCTTAACATAGCGCAAAATGTTGCATTGAAAGCAAACACACCGGTTGCCATATTCTCTTTAGAAATGTCAAAGAAACAGCTTGTACAGCGTCTTTTGTGCTCAGAAGCTGAAGTTGACACCCAAAGGCTTAAGACAGGAAACATGCAGGCGAAAGACTGGGAAAAACTTGCTGTTGCAATGAGCAGCTACTCGGAAGCACCTATTTATATTGACGATACAGCAGGGTGTACAATTACGGATTTACGCGCGAAGTGCCGTCGCCTTGCAATGGCAGAAAAGAATTTGGGACTTATCGTAATCGACTATTTGCAGTTGATTGAAGGTTCAGGACGCGAAGACCGTATGCAGCAGATTTCAAGTATTTCAAGAGGCTTAAAAATCCTTGCTAAAGAACTGAATGTTCCGATTATCGCGCTCTCACAGCTTTCACGTGCGGTAGAAAGCAGAACAGACAAGCGCCCGATGCTTTCAGACTTGAGAGAATCCGGTTCCATCGAACAAGATGCCGACATTGTAATGTTTATTTACCGTGACGAGTATTATAAAAATGCCGGCGATGAGGAGGAACAGGCAGAAAAAGCTGCAAACAAAGGTGAAGCAGAGATAATTATCGCAAAACACAGAAACGGGCCGGTAGGAACGGTTAAACTTCTATTCCAGGGCAGTATTACGAAGTTCAAAAACCCGATTAAAACGGATGTATTTTAATGTCACATCTTGAAATACTAATACTCGCAATAGCCTTATCTATTGACGCCTGCGTTGTTTCATTTTCGTATGGATTAATTTTTTCACGTGAACGCGTAAAAAACTCCATGCTGCTTGCTTCCTGCACCGGTTTGTTTCAAGCGCTCATGCCGGTTATCGGATATTTTTTAACCGGAATTGTCAAAACTTTTGTTGAGCCGTTTGCCCCCATAATTGTTTTTGCAATTTTTACTTACCTTGGAGTTAAGTTTATTATTGAAGCGTTCGAGACTGAAAAAAAGAAAAATCTTTGTCTGGATTTTAAATGTCTTTTGCTTGTAGGAATAGCGACAAGCATTGACGCGTTTTCTGCTGGAATTTCGCTTTCTTTATTTGGTAACAGAATTTTAAAACCGGCAGTTTTGATTGGAGTGGTTACTTTTGTTAACTCTATTTCAGGTTTTTATCTCGGCGGTAAATTTAAACATCTGCCAACCCGAAGCTTAGAAGTCGGTGCAGGGTTGTTGTTGATTGTTTTAGGGATTAAAAGTTTACTTGTTTGACATCAAGATAGGTTTGTATTATTATACTTGTACGCTCCAGTGGCGGAATCGGTAGACGCGTTGGACTTAAAATCCAATCGGGGTTCACCCTCGGTGCCAGTTCAAGTCTGGCCTGGAGCAAATTTAAAAAACAGCCATTTTAATAAGTGGCTGTTTTTTATGCTATATTTAAAATATGCAAAAGGAATATGTGAACACTATAGACAAGTATGAAACCGGCGTCAGATTGGAAAAACTTTATTCCGTCACCGATTTTTTCTGCAAATTGCTGGATGCAGCAAAAGATAGTAAGCTAAGCTCGTTATCAGCTCTGCTTAGCTCTGCAGAAGAAAGCTTGCCTGTAATTAAATTTTTACTCAAATTCTTATCAAAAATCATTATTCCACAGGATAAAAATGAACAATGTTTTCTTGTCTGCTCACTGGCTTACAGACACGCTTTCAGCTCCACTGTCAAATCAAATCCCGACATCTTAATGAATGTCTCAGAAGAGAAAATAAAACAAATTCAAGAACAGCTCAGAAATTACAAATGGCATGACATTCAGGCAGACACATTCAGTTTGTCTACAGTTTTATCGACTTCTTTTGTAAAAGAAGCCGACGAAATACTTATCTCTTTATTTAAAAATTTAGGTGTTAAAGAGCAAGATACTGTCAAATTTTTAAACAATATGCATATCTATTTTCTGCGCGCTTTAACTGAAATCTTTACAGAAAAACAAACAGCAGAAAAGTTCCAAAACTTAATCAACTACACAAAAGACAGACCGGCAGAGTTGACATCAAAAATAATCTTAAAAGAGTTTGCCGATTATCAGTCATGGCTATTTACGCACTGCCCTCTGTATATGGAAAAAGATTTTGCTCTAAAAGACATTTACGTTCAGCCAAAATGTATTATCAAATCACAAAATCAGCGCAAATTCAGCGACGTTCTGAAAGACAACATACTTAAATATTTAGGTGATGATAAGTTCAATGCTTTTATTTCTATAAACGGCAGCGCCGGAGCCGGAAAATCATCATTTACTTTGAGCCTGTGCTCAGAGCTGACAAAAATGGATTTAATACCAATAAGAATTCCTTTCAAACAAATCAAGTTTGATACAGGAAAACGGTATTTTAGCGATACCGAAATTTATTCTATTTTAGAAAAAGCAATATCTTTCCGGAACGAAACCAGATACGGCGAGTTTCATCCGCAAGTACCCAAAAATCTTTTCTGCGACGGAGATATTTTTAACGAAAGAATTGCGTTTAGAAAAACATACATTTCGCCTTATGTACTAATTCTTGACGGCTGGGATGAGCTGAATAGTGATATTCAGGAGCGTATGCATTCATTCCTCAAAGGTTTACATGACACTTTTATAAACAACAGAAACAATAAAATCAGAGTAATTTTAACCGGACGCCCGAATAGCACTTTAGAACATTTCTGGAAAGATGTTCATGCTCTTGAACTTACAATTAAAGACTTTAAGCATGATGAGCTTTTGGAGTTGATTAATAAATTGGACTACTTTAAGCCGCTCCATAAAGAATATAAAAACACCTTGATTGAAAAATTTCGTGAAAGGCAAGGATTTGATATCCTGAAATCTCCGCTTATTGTGTACATTTTACACGAACTTTTAACAGACTCCGATAAAAAATTTAACATAGATAAACTATTCAACAATAAAGCTATGTTATACAAAACGCTTGCAGACATCACCTGTGAAAATGCCGGTAAGAAAAAACTTGATAAAGACGGGAAATTTGATACGAAGCTATATGGCGAGAACCTGAGAGATGTTTTGAAAAACACTGCAGCTGTTATTTCAATCAAAGGCGAAGAGCTTGTCACTTATGATGATTTAAAACAGATTTTAGATGATAAAGAGCTTGCAATAACGGAAGACGAAGCTTCGAAAGCTCTTGTAAGTTATTATTTTAAAGGCGGAAATTACAATGCAGGCTGCGAGTTTATTCACAAGTCTTTCCGTGAATACTTTTTTGCCGAGTTGATTTTTGATTTAATTAAACAGGAAAAAAGTGAAACAGCAATAATAAAACTTTTATCTACAAATTACCTTAAAGACGAAGAAATCGCTTTTCTTGAAGGTATGATTGAAAACAGAATTTCTGACCCTTACAAAAAAGACAATGACTTTATTCAATTTGTCAGAAACAATTTGCTCAGACTCTGGAGGCTATGGATTGACCAGCGTCACATGCACTATAAAAAGGAAGTGCTGCCAATCTCTTCCACGCTTAATAATGTTCTAAAGCTTATTGAGTCAGATTTTCTCACGCCGGACGATTTGAATGCAACGCTTGGAGTAAATATACTTTTGCTAAATATAATGTTTAATAAAATTGTCCTGATAAAATGCGGTATAACAACATTAAAAGATGTTCAAATTATTCAGACACAAAATTTTCTTGTAAAATTTAAATCTCCTATGAACAATATGACTTTTACTGCGTTTGCTCCTTTTGAAAAGAAATCTTTAAGCTGGAGAGACATATCATATCTAGTACAGCTATTAAATCATAATAATGAAATACCGATCGATTTTAAGCACTGTTATTTTTCAGAAATCTGTTTCCATTCCATCAACATGCCTTTATTTATTTTTCAGAATTGTTATCTAAAAAAAGTAATGTTCACTAGTTGCGGATTAAACTTAACAACATTTATTGATTCTTTCTTTAACGATTGCGAATTTTACCAGTGTAATCTATCAGAAGCTAGCTTTAACCATTGTGAAATGCACAGACCTATTTTTATACAAACAGATTTAAGCCTCTCAACTTTTGAAGAATTGTGTATGGATAATGCTAAGTTTCAGAATACAAGTGCCGAAGAGATAAAAATAAATTCTTGTGACATGAGGCTTTCTACAATTGAATATTCAAATTTCAAAGATGCAGAGATAGAAACTTCTAATTTTTCGGGAAGCAAAATCAAAAACTCCAACTTCTTTAAAGCCAAAATTTCACTACGCTCTTTTTTGAATGACGTTGAATTTTCATATACAGATTTAAAACAGGCAGAATTTTATAACACGCAATGTATCAATACCAAATTTAAATTTTGCAACCTGCAAAAAACAAGATTTGTTGAAGTCGATAAAGAGCTAATAAGTTTTGAAAATTGTTCTGAATAAAAAAAGAGAAGTCTTAAGACTTCTCTTTTTTTTTAAAGCTTACGCCTCTAATTCGTCTTTCTGTTTGCTTAGCATATCCTGAATTTTGCCCATGATTTCTTCGCTTTTTTCCTGAACATCAGAAACGATGTTATCAGCTTTTCTCTGGATATCTTTTACAGACTCATCTGTCTTTCTTGCAATATCAGAAGCCATATCACCAAGCATTTCTCTTGTTTCTGCGCCTGATTTTGGAGCAAGCAGAATACCTGCAACAGCACCGATTGCTGCGCCTACTGCAAACCCTGTTAAAAATTTTGTTACTGACATATTATTTTCTCCTTCAAATGTAGTTTAACTTTTTCTGTAATTTTTCATATTCGACAGATGATTTACTTCTTTTTATTAAAGAATTTGAACGCAGAGCAAAGCCCGCTTGCAAAACCTTTCGTAACTGTGCCGGTTACTGAAGAAAGCTTGCCTAATATTCGAAGAGGAGAATTTTTAATCATCTCTTTTACTTTTGTAACCCCTTCGTCTGCCTTAATAATTATTCCGCTTACAATTTCAACTGATTTGTTAATATTTTTCAAAGTCGGAACAAGCTCTGTCTTAATGATTGTAGCTGTTTCATCAACATTCTGCGCAAGTTTTGACAAATCAAACAAAACTTTGATTAACATTGCGCCGACAAGAATTACGATAACTCCTGTTGAATACGCAAGAAAAGTTAAACTTGTATATAATTGTGCTGTTTCCATTCGGTCTCTCCCCTAAAAATCGTAATCTGATAAGTCTTCAAGCTCTTTTGCTTTTCTCATTTTCTTTGACTTAACCATATTAGAAAACTTCTTATACTGTTTTTCGAGCTTGTATTTCAGCAAATCAATTGAATCCATCGCCTGTTTTTTTGCTTCTTTTACAGCAGGAGAGTGTTTTTCTGCTAAATCGCAGACTGTCTCTTTAACTTTTTCTCTCATCTCTGAACCCGGACGCGGAGCAAAAAGTATTCCTGCGACCAAACCGCCTACAACACCCGCAAGAAGCCCCATGCCAAACCCGAATGAAGATTTATCTTTACTCATAATGTACCTCTTTTCACTTTATTTTTAAATTTGTAGTTTTTTTCCAAACCGGTCTCATTTACCCGTTGACTTATTATATCATATTATTTACAAACGATAAACCCTTAGCAACTGCGCTCAAAAACTTGGATTTCCGAAATTTTTTCATCACTGTTTTATTAATACCCCAAAACAAAAATAATGAAATTAGACTCTCAAGTTTTTTTAGGAGTAATTTTGTTCCAAAAGACTTTATATTATCAACCCACATCGGAGTAAGTTCTGCCATCTGCTCAGAAATCCCATGCGCAAGCTTTGAAATATCTTTTATCTTAGGCTTTGCCTCTTCTAAAAACGCATCCGCTTGTTTTACTGATTTATCAAGCTTTAAAAGCCCGATAATAATTGCACAAAGAATGACAATCTGCGAAATAAAAACTATTACCGTAAATATTGTAAATATCATTTTTTCCCATTCGTATTTGTATTATTATATGATTATATTTTATAATATAGTAAAAAGAAATACACTTGGAGGATTATTTCTGTTGAACAAACCGGCTTTTTATTTTTCACTAATTACTGCAAAAACAGCTTACACGCTTTTGAGAGCCACAAAACTATCCTCCGGCACTTCAATAATCGGAAGAATTGTTCTTAAACTCTGCCCTGATTTTTTGAGAGAATGCAATAAATACATCGGAACAAAAATTAATGTAACCGGAACAAATGGAAAAACAACGACCTCCGGACTTATTTCGCACTTAATTAAAGAAAGCGGACACTCCATCATTAATAACGCAATGGGTGCAAACATGCTCACAGGAGTGGTTAACGCGCTTTCTGTATCATTAAATCCGTTTAAAAACACAGATTTTTCGGTTATTGAATCTGACGAAGCTTACCTTGCAAAGATTTACGAAAAACTTGATGCAAATTACCTAGTTGTCACAAATCTTTTCCGTGACCAGTTAGACCGGTACGGAGAGTTAGCAACAACAAAAAAACTCATTCAAGACGGTATTAATAAAAAGCCCGATTTAACCTTGCTTCTTAACGCTGACGACCCGCTTGTCGCAAGTTTTGAAGGAGAAAAGACAATATTTTACGGGGTTGAAAATGTTTACTATTCAGACGAAAGCTTAAAATCAAAATCTCACACAGAAGAAGCGTTTAACTGCCCTTGCGGTAAAGCTCTTAAATACGAAAAGAAGTTTTTTGCCCAGCAGGGACATTATTACTGCGATTGCGGTTACAAAAGACCTGAGCCTAAATACAAAGCTGACGTAACTTTATACAAAGATTGTTCAATTTTGAAAATCAACGGAGTTAATTATGAAATCCCGCTCGTTGGTTTGTTTAATGCGTACAATGCGCTCGCTGCTATCGCGCTCGCGCTTGAGCTCGACATTAAAGACATTGAAAATAATCTAAAAACATTTAAAGTAGCGTTCGGAAGAAGCGAAGTTAAGTATTTAAACGGCAAACGCACCCTTATTCAGCTTATAAAAAACCCGATTGGAGCAAATGAAGTTCTGAAAACAGTTGATAAAGACTCAAACCTGTTAATTATAATAAACGACAATTACGCAGACGGGCGCGATGTTTCATGGCTCTGGGATGCTGAGTTTGAAGGGGTAAATGATAATAAACATGAGATAGTTGTGTCCGGTATAAGAGCACATGACATGGCTTTGAGGCTCAAATACGCAGGAGTTGAAAAGATTAAAATAATACCTGATATTAAACAAGCAGTGGAATATGTTGGGAAAAATGCGGAAAATAATATTACAATACTGCCTACGTATACGGCATTATTGAAGATAAATAAATTAAAGGAGTTACACACACAATGTTATTAGGCGTAAATATAGATCACATAGCAACACTTAGAAACGCACGCGGAGGATTTGAACCTGACATTATGACAGCAGTCAGAATTTGCAAAGAGTGCAAAGTTGCTTCAATTACAACACATTTAAGAGAAGACCGGAGACACATCAAAGACGCTGATGTAGAAGCAATCAGAATGCTTCCACGGGTACGTTTAAACTTAGAAATGGCAATGACAGACGAAATGCAAGAATTTGCACTAAGAATAAGACCGCACGCAATTTGTCTTGTGCCTGAAAAAAGGCAGGAACTGACAACAGAAGGCGGACTTGACGTTGCGGGACAGCTTAGTCGGGCAAAAGAGTTTGTAAAACCGCTTTTAGAAAAGAATATAGAAGTAAGCTTTTTTATTGACCCTGATATTCAGCAGATTAACGCGGTTTCAAAAACCGGTGCTCCGTTCATTGAGCTTCACACAGGAAGATATTCAGAAGCTTTCGGTACTGAAGACGAAGAAAAAGCGTTTCAGGATTTGAAAGGCGCTGCAATTTTTGCGCAGAATTTCGGTTTAAAAGTCAATGCAGGTCACGGTTTAAATTATCAGAATGTTAAAAGAATGCACGAAATTCCGCATCTTGTTGAATTAAATATCGGGCATTCGATTATTGCGCGCTCTGTGTTTGTCGGCTTAGAACAAGCGGTGAAAGAGATGAAAGGATTAGTAGAATGAAATCTAAAGAAGAAGTCGTAAAAGAAATGCAATTAGTTGTTGAGCAGATGCGTCTTGACGACATTGAAGAAAATCCTGACTGCGAAAACGAATTTTTCACCTGCAACGCATGCGGAGAAACAAAATCGCTTGCCGGTTCCGTTCAGTACGGCGCATACAGGCTTTGTAACGATTGCGTTCTATTTGCAGAAGTCGGGTTTGAGCTCGGTCAAATCAAAACAATCGATGATTTAATCGACGCAATGGAAGACAAACGACTTGAAGCTGACTGCGAATTTCTAAAGCAAGAACAAAAAAAGCTTGAGAATTAACGCTTAACATATTTTACTAAGATATCAATCGTCTCATAATGCTTTTTCGTATTTTTAGACGATTTTTTATAACAGTAAATATATTAACATATATCCATTGACAATTAAAATATGCAATCGGGCAGGGTAAAGAGGTAAATGTATAATCATACTCCTGAGTTGCCAGTTTAAATATGCAATCGGGCACTTCCGGATTCTTTATTTCCTGAGCACAGACTGAAAATCGGACAATACTCAGCGAAAGGAGGAATTGCGTATGATTATAGAATTAATGCTAATCTTACTTATTTTGCAGCAATGTAAATACAAATAACTAGCACTAATGATAATCACAGTGCTAGTTATTCTCACAAAATAACTACCGGGAGTTAAAATTTAGGTTAATTACCAGTTAACCTAATGCCCGATTGCATATTTTTATTATAAACCATTTCTGACATTTTGCAAGTTATATAAATTACATTTTTGTCGAGCATACCAACTCGCCCCACTTTCTCAAAAAAGACTTGAAAATTAACAACAACTTCACTATTATATGTATATGACAAAGTTTTTGCTGGTGAGTGAGGATAAAGAAAAAGAGTGTATTGTCAGGGAGGTTTTTCCGTCTGATGAAGTTCTCATATCTGTTGACCAGACAATGATTTTCGACATCTTAAAAGTCGAAGAACCGGATATTGTTATTGTTGACGGAGATATCGAAAACTTAGATTTAAAACCACTCTGCCGCAAAATTAAACAATACCCCGTTATTATCCTGCTCGTGCTCGGAGAAAAAGAACACACAAAAGACGTTATGCATAACGCAAACCTCTTTATTAAAACTCCGATTGATAAAAAACTCTTATCTGCAACTGTTGATTCAAGCTTAAAAACCCGCCATTCTTTGTTAAAAATGGCAAAATCCAATCAGGAACTTGCCAGAAGCTTGTATCAGCTTAATGTTTTATACAACACAAGCTCACAGCTTGCAGGCTCTTTGGATAAAGATAAGCTCATCAAAATCATGATTGAAGGGATTGAAAAATCTTTAAACTTTGAACTCTCCTGCACACTGATTTTCCGGTCTGAACGCGAACCTGTACTTGTGATTAACTCGCTTTACAAAGTCTCTGACAGGCTTTTAGAAGCTTTAAAACTCCGTGCAATTTTGAGTTACAAATCACTCGTCACTGACCCGCCGATTGACATAAAAATCGGAAATTTAAAGATTGAAAAAAACATCAAACACAATATTCAGGAATATGACTTTTCTATACTAAGATTTGATAACCTGTTTGCACCAATTGCTTTAAACGACGAATTTTTCGGATTTACGGAAATTTACCGCGAAAAACCGTTTACGACTGAAGATGCGACCTGTTTTCAAACTCTTGTTCAGCAAGTAACTATCCCGCTTCAGAGCGCTTCGTTCACACAGGAACTTAAAGCTACAAACAGAAAACTTCAAAAGCTTGAGCGATTAAAATCCGAATTCATTTCAATTGTATCACACGAGCTTCGTACCCCATTGACCGCGATAAAAAACGCTATGGATATTATTTTGAGCGGCAAAGCCGGAGATATGACCGAAAATATCGAAAAGTTTGTTTCTATGGGAAAACGTAACGCTATAAGGCTTTCTGGTATCATAAACGACCTTTTGGATATTTCTAAAATCGAAGCCGGCAAAATGGATTTCAAATTTGAACTTATTCATATTGAACCTGTAATCGAATATGTAAAAACCAACCTTGCAGAAGTTGCAGCCGAGAAAAATCTTACTATAAAATATACTTCATCCGGGGAAGATGTCGAAATTTATGCTGACTCAAACAGGCTGGAGCAGGTTTTGACAAACCTTGTTTCAAACGCAATAAAATTCACTCCTGATGCAGGAGAAATTGATATTTCATCAAAAGTTGTTAATGCAAGAGAGCTCCAATATGACCATTGTTTTGAAGATGATATCAAAAAATTACAGGGAAATTATCTGCTTGTCTGCGTTGAAGACCACGGTATCGGAATTGAACGCAAAGACTTAAACCATGTATTTGATAAATTTGCACAGATAGAAAACTCGCTTTCCAGAAAAGTTGGCGGTTCCGGCTTAGGACTTCCGATTGCAAGGCAGCTTATGGAATCACATAACGGTGCAATCTGGTGTGACAGCGAAATTAACAAGGGTTCTAAATTCTACTTTGTAATCCCGATTGCAAATGATAAGAGTAATTTTGTGATGATTAAAAAACAGCTTGCACAAAAAGCGCGCTCTAACGGTTCAACTATCGCGGTTATCAGGATTAAATCCACAAACGAAGTTATTGAAAACTTGCTTCGTGAAAATAATTTATTAAACAAAACTTATATGACAAATTCACTAATCGAAAAAGAAGGCGCAATGACTACTTTGTCACTCATTTTGATGGACGGAGACAAGCCTTCTGCCGAGTTTTTAAAGAAGAAAATTGACTCGGTTGTCGAGGAGAAACAGAATTTGTACGGCAAATGTGATATAATGTATTCATACGACATTGAAGGAGACACGCATGAAAAAGATTCTTATAGTGGATGACGAACAGGATATTGTAGAAAGTCTTAAGTTCGTACTCGAAGTTTCAGGTTATGTGTGTTATACAGCCTTTAACGGCGAGGATGGGTTAAGACTTGCTAAAGAAATCATGCCGGATTTAATTATTCTTGACGTTATGATGCCAAAAATTAACGGCTACAAAATAAGCCGGCTGCTTAAATATGACAGCAAATACAAAGATATTCCGATAATTATGGTTACTGCACGCTCCCAGCTTGAAGATAAGATGATAGGCGAAGAAACAGGAGTTAATGAATACATTACAAAACCGTTTGAGTTGGATGCAATAGTTAAGAAGGTTGAAAGCTATCTGGGAGACGGAGCGGAATAAGATGGATGTTTTAACTAATAAGACTTTAGAAAAACTCAAATACGAACTTGTAAGAGACGGGATTGTTTCTTATGAAACACTGGAAAAAGCCGAAGAACTTGCAAATGTACAAAGAATTAATATCGGGCAGGCGCTTATCAACTCCGGAATTCTTAAAGAAGACACCCTTTTAAAGTTTCTTGAAACAAAGCTTCATATACCTTGCGTAAGCCTTGAAGATTACGAACCTGACCCGAAATGTTTTAAGTATGTTACCTTTGCAGATGCAAGAAGGTACAGGATTATTCCGCTTTTTAAAATTGAAGATGTTTTAACAGTTGCAATGGCAGATCCTCTGGATTTGTTTGCAATTGACAAAATTATTGAAACAGCAGAATGTTCAATTGAGCCGGTAATTGCAGCAGAAACAAGCATTCTCAAAAAGATTGACGAGTATTATAAAGTTGCAGACACCGTTGACAGCATTAGTTTAACTTCTGATGAAGACGAAGAATTTGACTGGACTGAAGAGCTTCACAAAGAAGAAGCCGGCGAAGAACATATTCAGCACGTTATCAGAGCAATTTTAAAACAAGCAATACTTGAAGATGTACATGAACTTAACTTTGAACAGGTAGAAGAAGGATTAAAAGTCATATTTAAACAAAACGGAGAACCTTTTGACAAAGGTGTAATTCCTGCAATTTTGAACTCCGCTTTCGTTTCAAAACTAAAAACACTTTCTAATCTGGATGCAACAGTATGCGAAATTCCGCAGCTTGGCAAACTTTGTTTCAAGGTCGAAGACACAATGCTAATTGCGTCTGTTTCTTCATTCCCGACAATTATGGGCGAGCGAATTTCTTTAAAAATTTACAAACCGCCTTGCAGTTTGGATAAAATTATCACAGACGAAAAACAGAGAAGCATAATTTCTCATGCGCTCAACAATCCGGGCATAATCCTTGTTTGCGGTTCACCTTTGAGCGGTAAAACACATTTAATATATTCGGTTTTAATGGAAATTGCAAAAACCGGCAAAAACTTAATGACAATTGAATCCATTGCAAAATACGAACTCAAAGGAGTTAATCAGTGCGAACTCAATGAAAACATCGGGTTCAATATGGATAAAGCGCTTAGGTATGTTGAGTTTCAATCACCTGATACGATTTATCTTGAAGGGGTTAAAACCCGTGATGCGTTTGAGTTTTTGTCTGAACTTTTTTATAACGACAAAACTGTTGTAACAGAGTTTATGGCAAACAATATGACAGATTTAAGGCAAAAACTAGCGTTTGACGATTTTCAGTCATTCAAAACTCTTGTTACCTGTTTAATTTTCATTCATTCACGTGACAGCGTGGAAGTTTTTGATAAAGAAACTTTACAAAAATACCTGGCTTAGTTGGAAAAACAACAGTTACGTTAAAATTAATGTGTTATAATTAGTTTATTAAAGAGGTAGGGTATTCACCCGCCTAAATGGTGAAAGAAAAAGAAAGGAATTAATTATGGCAAAATTTGTATGTGGAGTTTGCGGATATGTAGCAGAAGGCGAAGCGCCTGAAAAATGTCCTGTATGTCAGGCTGCAAAAAGTGCTTTCACAGAAATGGCTGAAGGAAATAAAAACTACGCTGATGAACACAGAATCGGATGCGCTAAAGATGTTGATGCAGAAGTTCTTGAAGGTTTGAAAGCAAACTTTATGGGCGAATGCACAGAAGTAGGTATGTACCTTGCAATGTCAAGACAAGCTGATAGAGAAGGTTTCCCTGAAATCGCTGAAGCTTACAAAAGATACGCTTTCGAAGAAGCAGAACACGCTGCAAAATTTGCTGAACTTTTAGGCGAAGTTGTAACTTCTTCTACTAAAAAGAACCTTGAATTACGTGCAGAAGCTGAATTTGGTGCTTGCGACGGCAAACTTAAACTTGCTAAACGCGCTAAAGAATTAGGGCTTGACGCTGTTCACGATACAGTTCACGAAATGGCTAAAGACGAAGCTCGCCATGGACGCGGATTTGATGGCCTTTTAGCAAGATATTTTGCATAGTTACTTGAATAACGGGATTGAGATAAAATTATTAAAAATCTCAATCCCGTTTTCTGTTAAAATAGCTTCCGGATGGAATTGAACCCCGTAAATCTCTCTATCTTTAATCTTTATTCCCATCGGAATATTGTCTTTTGTAAACGCCTTAACCTCAATCTCACAAGGAATATTTGAAACCATAAGCGAATGATATCTGGTCGCAGAAAACCCTTGCTTCAACCCTCGAAAAATCTTAAAATCCTCATTAAAAAAGATTTGTGAATTCTTACCGTGAAAAGGCTCCGGAGCTTTTACAATATCAGCTCCAAAATAGTTAGAAATACATTGCATACCAAGACAAACCCCCAAAATCGGACATTTATCTTTGTAATAATCAATAACATCCATAGTAACTCCGGAATTCTCAGGATTTCCCCAGCCGGGTGAAAGAATTATCCGCTCAAATTGAAGTTTTTTTATTTCATCAAGCGACAACTCGTCATTTTTGATTACAATCGGTTCTATTCCCAAAATCCGCACATACTGCACAATATTGTAAGTGAAAGAGTCGTAATTATCTATTATAAGCACAGCTCAACCTCCACGAGTTTTCTGACTGAATTAAAACAAAAAATCTTTTCAGCTTTTTCTAAATCTTCCGGATACAAAATTTTTTCTTTCATTCTGCCTTGCTCAATCAGTTTTTTACGGTAAGTTCCTGCAAGCAGACCGCAGGAAACAGGAGGGGTAAAAAGTTTTCCTTTCATTTGAACCGCAATATTTGTGAATGTTCCTTCCGTAATCTCGCCTCTCTCATTCACCGCGATTTCATCAAAAACATCCGTCTGAACTTGTTCACGAATTGTAGTTTTATGATACAAAAACGGGTTTGCAGAATTAACCCTGCGGCAAATTCTAATTTTATTAGATTTAATAGGAGGAAAACTTTTTTCTTCAACTATAAAACTACCATCTTTATTCAAAAGAAAACGTTTAGCACCCTCAATAAGCGGTTTATGAAACTTAAACCCGAGTTTGAAGGCAGAATTTTCCAAACGCGCAAGGTGGCTTTCCCACTCATCAACTCCCGTTTCTATCAACTGAAAATCCGTTTGTATAAATTTTGTCTTTGTAACAGTTTCTTCCCATTCATCTTCAGCAGTCGAATCCCAGACAATAGCTCCGCCTGAATGATAAGTATACTTATGATTTTTTCCGTACAAAATTCTAATCGGAACAGAAAATTCTGCACCCTCCGGAGACAAAAACCCGATAGCTCCGCAATAAATATTCCGGCTAAAAGGTTCAAGCTCCTCTATTACCCGCATTGTAGAAACTTTAGGTGCACCTGTAATTGAACCGCATGGAAAAATTGCCTTAAAAATCTCATAAAGCCCGATTTCATCTTCTATCTCTGCAGAAACTTCCGATGTCATTTGAAAAACCGTTGGATGTTTTTCTATCTCAAAAAGTTTCTCAACTTTAACACTTCCCGCTTTTGCAATCCTGCCCAAATCATTACGCAGCAAATCAACAATCATGATGTTTTCGGCGCGATTTTTTGTATCGTGATACAAAAAATCGCGCCTCTCCTCGTCTTTACCATCACCTAGACAAGGCATAGTACCTTTCATAGGCTTGGTAAGAATTCTTCTGCCTTCAAGCTTAAAAAACAATTCCGGCGAAAATGATAATAAAGTAGTATGAGAGTTTTCGATATAAGCGTTATAAGGCGTTTTCTGCCTGTCAAGCAGAGCTTCATAGAGCTCTACCCCGTCAAGATTTGTGAGAACTTCTGAAGGGTAAGTGTAGTTGACTTCATAGGTTACACCTTCTCTAATATATTCTTTGATTTTATTAACCGCTTGAACATATTCTTCTTTTGTTATCATAGGTTTAATGATTGTACCTAATTGTTTCGCTTTGGAAGGTGAATATTTTTCATACTTATCATAAACTTCAAAATACAAGTATTTGAAATCGTAAGTAATATAACCAATAAGAAAATATTCTTTTCTTAACCCGTCAATCTCTCTTATAGCTGCTTCCAAATCCCCGTTTGCTTCTATTATTTTAATCGGATTTGTAAAACATTTGTCAGAATATATTTGCATAGTTTTATTATATAAAAAAAAGACGGCTTATGCCGCCATCGAGTCGTAATATTTTTAAACATTTGGGTGGGTGACATCCCTCTATTTACCCCCTCGAATGTTCACCTTAGGCTCAACTGACATTCCCGGGATGATTGAGTATTCCTGCGGATTGATTTCTTCCGTGAAAACAATCTTTACAGGAATTCTTTGTACGATTTTTACAAAAGAACCTACTGCATTCTCCGGCGGGAACAAACTTGCTTTGGCTCCGGAACTTCTTTGAATACTATCAATTTTGCCTTTAAAAACTTTGTGCGGATATGTGTCAATCTTGATATCAACTTCCTGACCTTCCCTCATTTTAGTAAGCTGGGTTTCTTTATAATTTGCAACAACCCAGACATCGTGAGGAACAACGACAAACAAAGGGCTTCCCGGCTGCACCATCATTCCGACTTCAACTTTCTTGTTAGAAACAGTTCCGTCAATCGGAGCTTTGATATCTGTATATTCTAAAGCAAGCTCTGCTGCGCGTTTCTGCGCTTTTAATACATTCAAATCAGCATCCGCCACTTTTGCACTCTTTGACGGGTCGCTTGAAAATATTGACTGCTCTGCAGATGTCTGCTTTGCCTGAATACTTTCAAGATTTGTTCTTGCTTTATCCAGAGTCTGTTTTGAAACAGCACCTGCTGCATAAAGGTTTTCGTATCTTTCTAAATCTTTCTTTGCAAGCTCTATTTCGGAGTTCGCTGCATTTAAGTTTGCATGCGCATTTTGCTGATTTAACAAAGCTTTTTCATACGCAGCTGTTGCCTGATCAAGTTTTACCTGATAATCAACTTTATCTATAACAGCTACAACATCACCGGCTTTTACAGCTTGATTGTCTTTGACAAGCACTTTTACAATCTGACCGGAAACTTTTGGAGACACTGAAACAGTTGTTGTTTCTACATAAGCATCATCCGTTGTTTGATAACCTAATGTATCATATATAAAATATCCGCCGACTATTGCCGCAATCACAGCAGCAAACGTAAAAATAAAACGTTTTTTTACCGGTAATTTTTTTGTATTCTCTTCCATTATATATTCACCTCTAATGTATCATTCAGAAATTCTCTTAATTCCTTTAACAAACCGCTTACTTTTGCAATATCACTGTTTGCAATCTTTTCTTTAATAAGCTTTGTATTCGGTTCAAGCTTTTCATTAATATCTTTAAGCTTTTCAGCACCTTCTTCTGTTAATTCTACTATCTTTACAGGGCGGTTATTCTTAATAGATAAATGTCTTGAAACAAATCCTTTCTTCTCCAGAGAGTCAAGCAACTTGCCGGTATTCGCTCTATCTTTTAAGATAAGTTTCGCTAAATCTCTCTGACACATTTTAGGATTACAAATCAGTACATCCAAAACAGAATACTCTTCAATAGTCACTCCAACATTATATCTTTCAAAAATTTGCTGACCCAAAAGTCTGCAATATTTTGCAGTAAGTTCAATTTGATAAAAAATTGAATCAGTAAAATGGTATTGTTCCAACTTGTAAATCCTCTGTTTAAAGTATGTTATTTTTACAACATGTTGCAAATGCAACATAGTTATGGTATCATTCTTATTAGAAAAAATCAAGTACCCGGAGAAAAGAGATGAAAAGATTTATAGCACTGGCTTTGTTAATATCATTATCTGTACCTGCTTATTCAGCAGAAAAAGCACCTGTCTTAAAAGCTGGCGCCGAACAGAGCAAAGTTAAAAAAGTCAAACCTCAGAAGAATAAATATGAGTATATTAACCTTGCATGGTGGCAGCAGTTTAATGACGAATATTTGAACGACTATATCATTCAGGCAATGGAAAAGAATAAAGACCTTAAGATTGCGACTCTGACTATTGATGAGTATTATCAAAACGTAATCGCGCAAAGAGCCGGCGAGCTTCCTTCTCTGCAGGCAGGTTTCATGCCGGGGTATTCCAAAATCATCGGACCTTCCCAGGGCGGGTTCGGACTTCCGATTTTTGCAAGCTACGAGCTGGATATCTGGGGGAAAAATCATAACAAAACAACTTCTGTAAGAAAGCTTTATGAAGCTTCTATTCTTGATGAACAGGCAGCTTATCTTTCAATCGCATCAGCAGTCGGAGCTACTTACTTAAACATTGTTAAACTTGATGCGCTTATCGACTTTCAGGAAAAAATCGTTGATTTAAGAAAAGAAATTTTTGAAATCATGTCTGTAAGTAACGCTGAAGGTTTGATTTCAACTTCTGATTTAGTAAAATCAAACCAGTCTTACATTTCAGGTGTTACAGACTTAACCGACCTCAAAAAAGAACGCACAAAACTTTTACACCAGCTTGCAGTATTAACAGGCGACAGCCCGAATAATATCGAAGAATATAAGAGGTCTGATTACCATAATGTTGCCTTCAGCGGAAATATTCCGGAATACGTAAGTTCTGAGGTTATTATGAAACGACCGGATTATTTAAAAGCTGAAAAAATGCTTGAAAAAGCAGGGATTGACGTTAAAATAGCAAGAAAAGAAATGCTCCCGCAATTGAGTTTAGGCGGCGGTGTGATTTTTAATTCAAAATACTTTGACAGCCTGCTTACAACTTCAAACATGCTATGGGGTTTAGGTGGAAGTATTATACAGCCTTTCTTTATGGGCGGTAAGCTTAAGGCTAATTTAAAAATCAAAAAAATTGCTTACGAAAAGAGCCTTAAGAATTACGAAAAAGTTAATTTGACTTCTATGCAGGAAGTTAACGATTCACTAGTTTCTGTAAATATGGACAAAGAAAAACTTGCTAAACAGAAAAAAATTCTTGAACTTGAGCAGAAAGACTTTGAACTTACAAAGCTCAAATACGCTCAGGGTGTGATTGCTAAGCTTGACTTAAACCAGATGGAAGAAAACCTTTTAAATGTGAATAAAATGGTTTACAATAGCGAATTTGACTGTTTTGTTGATTACATAAGTTTTTATAAAGCTATAGCTGCTCAAAGCTTGTAGACTTGACGTATCTTCGAAAAAAAACTATTATAAAAACTATGGAACAATACGTTATTAATTTTGAAGAGATAAGAGCGCTTTTAACCGAGCAGCAATACGCCCAATCAGATATAGAAGAACTGGAAAAAGCTTTTGAGTTTGCAAAAAAACTCCATTCAGGTCAATACAGGGTCTCAGAAGAGCCTTATATTATCCATCCGATGGAAGTTGTAAAGATTTTAACAGGCTTAAGAGCCGACAAACACACACTTATGGCTGGTTTTCTTCACGATATTCTTGAAGATACTGAAACTAAGCCCGAGGAGTTAAAAGAACTTTTTGGAGAAGATGTACTGAACCTCGTTCAAGGGGTTACAAAACTCGGCAAGCTGCAGTTTAAATCGACAGAAGAACGTCAGGCAGAAAACTTTAGACGTATGCTTATCGCAATGGCAAGCGATGTGCGTATAATTTTCCTCAAACTTGCTGACAGGCTGCACAATATGCGGACACTTAACTATATGACTCCTGTTAAACAGCAGCGAATAGCGCAGGAAACTCTGGACATCTTTGCGCCGCTTGCGAACCGTTTAGGGGTCGGTAAAATTAAAGCAGAACTTGAAGACTTGTCTTTAAAATATCTGCATCCGGATAAATACTACGAAATCGCCCAGCTTGTTTCGCAAAAAAAAGCTGAACGTGAAATGACCGTTAAGCTTTTGATTGATAAAATTTCGAAAGACGTCAAAGCGAGCGGAATTAATGCTCAAATCACAGGGCGTGCAAAACATTATTACAGCATTTACAACAAAATGAACCGTCTGAATGTCGCATTCCACGACCTTTATGACATCACTGCCGTTCGTGTAATTGTTGATACAGAGAAAGAATGCTACGAAGTTTTAGGGCTTATTCACTCACAGTTCAAGCCAATACCCGGAAGGTTTAAAGACTATATTGCAATGCCAAAAGGCAACATGTACCAGTCGCTTCACACTTCCGTAATCGGTCCACGCCAGAAACCTCTTGAAGTTCAGATTAGAACGTGGGAAATGCACGAAATCGCTGAATACGGGATTGCTGCACATTGGAGATATAAAGAAAAAGGCTCAAGAAAAGCAGATTCTGCAAGCGATATCAAATTTTCATGGATGCGCAAACTTGTTGAATACAACAAAGAAACTAAAAATGCAGAAGACTTTGTAAACTCTGTAAAATTAGACTTATTCTCTGATCAGGTTTTTGCGTTTACTCCGGGCGGAGACGTAATCGACCTCCCGCAAGGCGCAACACCTGTAGACTTTGCGTACCGTATCCACTCCGATGTCGGACACAAAACCGTAGGAGCTTTAATAAACGGGCGTATCGCGCAGCTTGATACAAAGTTAAAAAACGGCGATATAATTGAGATTATGACATCAAAAGTCTCAGCTCCGCGTCTTGACTGGCTGAACTTTGTTGTAACCAAACAGGCTTCTTCAAAAATCCGTCAGTGGTACAAAAAGAACAAGCGTGAAGACCATATTGAAATCGGAAAAGCAAACCTTGAACATGAGCTTACAAAAACTGTGTTTGACGAGTTTGTTAAAAACGGCGAGTTTGATAAAGTTGCTAAACAAATGAACTACGTAAGCGCAGACGATTTGTTTGCAGCTTTAGGTTACGGTGAAACTACTGTACTTAAGATTGTTAACCGCCTGAGAAAACCGCCAAAACAAGAATCTCCGAACCCTCACAAACCTAGAAAAGCTTCAGAAAAAGACATAATAGGGCTTGAAGGACTGTTGTATTCCTTTGCGCGCTGCTGCTCTCCAATCCCGGGTGAGCCGATTGTAGGTGTTGTTACCCGCTCAAAAGGTGTAACCGTACACCGTTTAGACTGCAAAACGCTTGAAAACATTCCGGTAGAACGTTTAATAGACATTCACTGGTCAGGAAACAACGTCAACAAGACTTACAGCACAACTATTCGTATCGAAACTGCCGAGAAAATGGGGCTTTTAAAAGACGTTATCGGCGTTGTTTCTGATAACAACACAAACATAAGCTCTGCTAACGTCAAGTCAAAAGGCAAAGTCGGAATTATTGAGCTTGGAATAGAGCTTGATAACATCGAAACGCTGCGCAAAGTTATGATTGCACTTCAATCCATGCCGGATGTCTTCAGCGTAAAAAGAATTCAAACTTCATACTCAAATGCTCCGCAGCAGTTTTCTAAGAAAAACAAACCTTCCAAAAGGCACAAGAAAACTTCGTCTTAAGCCTGTTTTTCGCATTCAAGCATAATTCGATATAAGTTATTCAAATCATACTGAGGCGGCAGGTCGTATTTAAGCGGCAGGAAGTATTCCACCGTATTCTGCACATAATAAGTGCTCGGGTCTTTTTCTCTCTGGAAAATAAACGCATCGCCTCTGTATTTGTTGAATTTTTCTTTCAGCTCTTTATTACCGGGCTCGTTTAGAGGCTTAATAATATCAATTAACGGCTGATACTTTTTATCAACATTCTTATTATCAAGCATTTTAAACAACTTGTCATCCAGCTCTTTATACGCGTTAACATCTTTTCCCATAATCATAAGTTCAAAAGGTCTGGACTCTCCGCGTAATTTCAATAACAAATGTATCGCAGAATAATTTACTTTAGTTAAATCATTATCATCAAATCTTACGCGGCGGTCATCTTTAAAGCCTTGTCTAACCCATTTATCTTCCTGAATACGCGCAAGATTTTCAAGAAATTCAATTGAAGCATAGTCATATTGTTCTTTTTTCTTACGTTTTAAGTTCAAAGTAGCAATCGGACGTTTGTTTTCGATTTCTAATAACTCAATCGCTCCGCTTTCAATCTGTTTAATAAGTCTTGTAAGTACTTTTTCAACATTCTTTTTGCCTCCATCCCTCATTACAATTTTGGCACCGTTCAAATCAGTCATAAAATCAAGGATTTCAGCTTTGCTGTTATACTGCCTCGTAGCACTTTTCTCTTCGATGGAAGCCGCGCTTTTAACCCTGTTCATTAATTTATAAATTATGTTTTTAGGGTTTAAATCTGTTGCAAGCAAATCGCCAAATGTTTCTTCCATAAACGCATTGACTTTTTTCTGCATAGGTTTTGCAGCTTCATGAACTCTTTTGGCGGTATTCAGTGATACGCCAAATGCTCTGGACTGAAGTTCCTTCGCCCCGCTTTTAAAGGATACAGTATCCTTTAACAATGGCGAAGCCATTGTTAAGCCAAAATTCGAAACTTTGTTCTTCTGCGTTTTGCGTTCAGAGAGCGGGTTTGAAAACCTCATCCCAATTATTTGCGATACGTTCATATCTACCTTCTTTTCACATTAATACACGTCTTTTAAAACAAATCAATATAAATTATTGCTTATTTGTTACGTTTTGTAAATTAGCAGTCGGTCTGATCTGCAATAGAATCTTCAATTTTGTTTTCAAAACCTGTAAATTCGCAAATCTGTCTTGCCCATTCCCGCATAATCTCGTTTTCCTCAAGCTCATAAGAAATAGGTTTTCCGACTTTCACTGTAATATTCTTTTCAAAAAGTTTCTTAGCGTATCCGTCAAACCCGCAAATCCCTACCGGCACTACATCAGCTTTGAATTTTTTGGCAAAAAGAATAAAACCTTTATGAACATGTGTAATCTCAGGTTCTTTAATTATTCTGCCCTGCGGGAAAATACCCAGTGACCATGAAGTATTAAACACGGATTTAACAGTCTTAAATGTAGCAATTTCAGGTTTTTCTCGATTAACCGCAAAAGCACCTAAAGAATGCACGAGAAAACGTAAAAGCTTGTTTTCATCTACAAACAGTTCTCTTTTTGCCATATACGCAATTCTTTTACAAGTAGCAAGCGCAACAAGCGGAGGGTCAATATAAG
>CAPQCU010000007.1 GCA_948684385.1 uncultured bacterium | reverse complement strand
CGGAAGCGAGGGTCATTGTAATGCCGTACTGGCTGAGCTTGGCGGAGAGTGTTTGTAGGGTGTCGTCGTTGTTGATGTTAACGAGGTGGCGTGTTCCGTCTTTGTAGACGTAGATGTTACCGGACGAGATGCCTAGTGACCCCCCGGAGGTGGTGGTGAGCTCGGAGAGTTTGGTGGCTAGAGTGGCGGTATTTAGGATAGTTCTATCCTGAGTATCAGAGTTTGTGTTAAATCCTTCGACTGTAGTTGAAGTTTTTGTTGTGTAAGCGCTTTTTGCGCCAAGAAAGGCTGCTGAATTTGTTGCTCCGGTAATGTATCCCGAGCTTGTTCCTTTAAATGTCATTGAACCGTTTGATGCAGATGCTTCTATTCCGTAAGCGGCAAGCTGTGCTGCAAATCCATCAATGGTTGTCTGGTTATTAATTGTAATGGTGAACGCTTCTCCGTTGTAGACACCGCTTACTGTTCCGGTATTCATTCCGATTTCATACAACTTAGTATTGCCATTTAGCTGATAACCCGTTGAATACTGGTTGTGGTCGGTAGTAGATTTATTTGCGGTCACCGTTCTTGTTGATGTTACATCAACAGTAATTGTTTGATGCGCTGTGACAGTGACGGTTTGTGATATGTTAACCGTGCCTGTAGTGCTTACATTCTCCGTACTTGTTGCACTTATGGTTAGAGTCTGTTTGATGTTAATGGTGACCGTTCCTGTTGTATCGACTTTTTCCGTTCGAGTATCGGATACCGTTATAGTTTGAACTATATTTATTGTAGTTTTTCCTGTTGTATCAAGGTCAACTGTGAATGTATCGGTTATTGTTTTGGTTACTGCAACGCTTACTGTACTTGTTGTTTTTATAGTAGATGTTGTACTGACAACTTGTGTAACGCTTCTGGTTGTATAAAATGAAGAACTGCTTGGACCAGCGAATTCAGCTGTACGTCCAGGAATTGTTGTATAAATTTTTAATTTACTTGCAGACGTTTGATCTAGCCCCCAGTTATATCCATTTTCATAACATCCATAAACAAAGAATTTACCTGTATTTTCTTGATAGTCAAATTGAACGCCAACATTGTTTTGGTTTAGTTTATCAAGCATTGTTTGTATAGACTCGGAATAGCCAATAGTTATAGTTATTGTTTTGCCATTTTTACCACTTTGTTTTAGAACATAATTTCCGCTAATCCCAAGACTGCCTGCAGTTGTTTGTAAAGAGGCAAATGTGTAAACAGAGTTTGTCTGCGTTGCTGCCGATGTTGTTGTAATAGTTGTGGTTAGTGTTTGAGCAACGGTCATTGTTATAACTGTTGAATTTGTTATTACAGTTGAGCCGGAACTGTCTGTATTTATTGTTTTAGTTACGTTTACAGTAATTGTATCAGTTACAGTAATAGTTACGTATCCGCTAGAATCTGTGTTTATGGTTCTTGTTACGTCAACAACGATTGTTTCACTTGCATTGACGGTAACAAATCCTGAAGAAGTAATTGTTCTCGTTTGGTTAACAGTAAACGTATCGGTTGCAGCAATTGTATTTGTACCGGTTCCGTGAACAGTCATAGTGAAATTATAAGTTGCAAGTCCGAGTGCATCAGCTGCTGTTCCTGTTACATAATAGCCTTGTGGAGAAGACACTGTGACAAATCCGCCATCAATGCTCCCTGAAAAACCGTACTGTCCCAAAATATTTAAGAATTCTCCAATAGTTGTGCTGTCCGCAAAATTTCCTGAAGCAACTTGCGTGCCTGTCTGGCCGTTCATAATGCGCCATGTTTTATTTCCACCGGAACCAATTTGTGCAAATGTTGTTGAACCTGTTGCATCCTGAGTTGTTGTATAATAAATAGCTGAGCCGCTTGAACTTGTGCCAATAGTTGTTGTTACGGTAATAGTAGTTAAAACGCTTGTCATTCCAAGTTCTTTTAAAATATCTCCGGTAACATAAGAGCCGTTGTTTGAAGTGAATGTCACAACTCCGTTGCTAATAGAACCCTGAATACCGTAATTACCCAGAGTTTTAAAAAGTTCATCAAAGGTCATTGTTGAGTTTACTGATACTGTAGCTTTGTTTGTTCCGATTTCATCATGAATAACAAGAGTTTTATCGGTTGGAAGTGTAATAAAATCGCTTATCCTGCTATCGTTATCAGCAAGCTCTCTTACTCTTGCGTAAAGAGCTCCTGAGCTTATGTACTTCCCTGAAACCGTTTCACTCAAATCCAAAACCGCCTTTAGATTTGACGTTCCTCCTGTAAGCGTAGCGTTTTCGATTGTTAACCTGTGCGTGTCAGTGTCCCACGAAGAGGCGATACCGACATTTTGCAAAGCGGTCATTAACCCGTCAATCGTTGTGTCTTTCGTTACGTTAATCGTCCTGTTTTCACCCCTTACATTGAAAACAGCGTTCCCGTTTGCGCTTAAACCTAAGTTACCGAGCTTTGTCGTAAGCTCAGCGTTAATAGTATTTGTGACGGAATATGTAAGAGCCCTTGATTTAGAATAAGTAGAAGCAACAGAGATTTGGTCAGTAGAAATAACCGGAGCACCGTAAAGGCAGGTTAAAATATCCGTACCCTGTTTGTACCTGTCATCAGTTTCTCTGATTGTTCCGTTTGCAATCAAAGCTTTAACTCTGTCGTCAGAAAGGGTAGAAAAAGCTCCGCCTGTGATTTCTAAAACCCCGTCATCACGGAGTTTAGTGTAAATTCCGAGGTTCCCCATATCAGACATGAAGTCTGCTAACGTCTGTCCGTGGTAGATTTTTTCGTAGAATTTGTTACCATCTGCGTCAGTAACTTCAATATATCCGGCTCTGACTTTCAAATCATCAACGAGCTTAGTCTCGAGAGTAACGAGCTCAAAAGTTTCAACTGTTTCAGTGAGCGGCTTACCTGTAGTCATCGCAGTGTAAGGCTCAGTTGTGAGTTTAAGAGCAGAAATAGCGTCAAAACTTCCGCCTGTGATAGTTCCTCCTGAGATTTCAACCCTGCCATCAGAGTTCAGCTCTGCATAAAGACCGGCGTTTGTAATGTCTGTAAGCAATTTGCCTACGGTTGTTCCTGTTCCGACCGTTATAGTCTTGTATACATTGTTGGAATTTTTAAGAATAACGGTTTGTCCGTTTGTAATATTAATACCTTCGCCTAAATCTTTTAGCAGAGTGTTTGCAGAAACTTCTGTGCTTGTGATTAAAATCGATTTATGGCTAAGCTCGCCTGAAATTTGTTTATTTGAATAAATATCGGAGTCAAGCCCCAAAGCGTTTAAAATATTTGTTGTGCCTTCATCTGTTATTCTCGCATCTGAAATCGTCAATATTCCGTTATTATCAAGTTCAGCTTCAATATTATGGCTTTTTAAATCGTTAATAAAGCTCCCCAGAGTTGTAGAGTTTGTGATTGTAATCCGGTAATCAGCATCATTTGCCCGAACTTGAACAACTCCGTTTTTGGCACCGAGTTCTGACATAAGGGTAGAAGTGGTTGCAGCTGAGTAAATCGTATCAGTCTTTGAAGTTTGAAGAGAATCGGAAGTATAACCTTCATTAACACCTTCAAGGTGAAGAGCTGAAATAATTCCTGTGTTATCAATATCATTAATTGCGTCTTTATCAATATCGATACAAAAAACACCGGTATTTTCGTTGTAGCTTGATTTAACTCCGATTTCTTCTAACTTGTCTCTAAAGCTCTGTATTGTTTCATTTTCAGAAATTGTAATGCTGCGTTCGACTCCGTCTACAGTAATGCCAATATTTCCTGCTTTAACTCCAAGATGTGTAAGTTTTGAGTCGTAAGTTGCAGTAGTAGTCTGCACAATTGTTGTCATATAAGCATAACGACTATTTGCTTCGCTGTTTGTTGCAAGCTGGTTTACAAGCACATCGTATTTGCCCTGCTCAGCCTCTGTAGTCGCGCTACCGGTTAAGATATCAAGATTTGAAGATGTTGCAAGGTTTTGTGCAAACAAATCCATTGCCGGAATGCCGAATTTTGCATCGGTAACTTTCTCGATAACCGAGCGGAAAGAAGAAAAGAACGACTTGATATTATCAAGTGTTTCTCTGGATAAAAGAATATTTTCTTTTTCTTCTTCAAGTGTGTCGATTTTGGCTTGTTTGAGTTTTACAAGTGATTCGACCCATGAAGAGGTGTCAAGTCCTGATGCTAATCCGCTAAATGATATTGTCATGTTGTTCCTTCGGGGTTAACAAGCTTTAAGGAAAAGGTATCGGAGCTGTTTTGACAGAACCGATACCTGCTCTTGATTTAAAAAAAGTAACGAATTTTTAATTAGGTTCAAGAGCGCATACATCTGTCCATAATTCCTATGGCTTGTTATTTCTCATAACAATTTAGACATTACAAAATCATGCGTTTCGAATTGCTTTTAATAAGGGTTTAGCCGATTTTGTGCCTTCAAAGCCTCTCTACGCCTGACTCCATAACATTTTGTCTAAAATGTTATGTTAGGTCACCCCTCAAATCCGCTGGCAGTGCGGGTTTGAAAAACTCAAATTTTGACTAAGATTTTGCATGGGGTTCACAACCGGATAAAAATATGCTAAAATACTAATAGTATAGCGAATGTAATATTAATGAACATAACAAAATAGACAAAATGTTATGTTAGGCGCAAAGCAAGTTTGGCAGAATGTTTACGTGCGTAGCACCAAAATGTTATGTTATTTTATAATTTGCGATTAAAAGCTCTTTATATGTTTTGTTGACGCGTTTTGTCTGCCAGCGTCTGTTTATTCCGTTCAATCTTTCGATTTCAAGAATTTCAAAATCTTTATACAGTTCTCTGATTTCTTCTGAATCGTCATAAGAAAGCAAAAATCTGCCTTTTATTCCTGCAAGCGTGTCTCTGAGTCTCTGGTGGTTAAATTCCGAAGTCGTTGCTGTTACATATCCGCATCCTTTTGAATAAGGAGGGTCGCAGTAAAAGAAGCTTTCCGGTGCATCATGGTGTTTTATAAGTTCTTCAAAATCTTTGTTCTCAATTAAAACCTTGTCCAACCTTTCATGTATAGCATCAATTTTTTCAAGAACATTCTTCTGGGATTTACAAGCTCCGCCCGATGTGTATCTTACAGCTCCAAAATCTCTGCCTTTTGCGCCGAAAGAACGTGAGATTACGTAATAAAACTGCACAGCTTTTTGAATATCGGTAATAGGAGTTGAGTTTAATATCTGCAAAAACATTTCTCTTGAGCCAAGTAAATATTTATACTCTTCTTTGAAAGCGTTAGGATGATATTTTACAATTCTAAACAGGTTAACTAATCTGCCGTCAAGGTCGTTATATATTTCTAAATCCGCCCATTTCTCTTTGTAAAAAAGTATCCAGCCTCCGCCTCCGAAAGGTTCGATATAAGAATTTATGTTTTCGGGTATCAAAGGAGAAATAATCTTTCTCAGCAATCTTTTGCCTCCGACCCAGTTGATTAGATATTTTTTGTCTGTACTCATTTTTTAAATCCTCTTCTAATGTAAAATTTAATTTGATTATACAGATTTCTAAAATTTTACTAAGAATTGTAAAGAAATTTTTACATCTTAACCTAGAACTATAACTAAAGTTGTAGATTTTTTGACAAAAATAATCATCTATTCTAATGATTTATTTTCCTTATAATATTGTTACTCTATAAAAGTAAAATAGTCTGAGAAAATAGAAAGGAATCGTATGAGAATTAACAATGTAGGATTAAACCTTGGACAGACAACTAACAATCCGTTCAAGACATCTCGTAATTCAACTACAAATCCTTTTCAAAACGTAAGTTTTGAAGGAAATACATTACCCTATGCTGATGTATTTGTAGGTGGAATTGAATCACACAAAACAAACAAATTGAAGATGATTGCATCTTCTGTTATGGGAAGCATGACAAAGCTGACTTCAGCATTTGAACCTATTGTGAATTTTGTTAACAGAGTAAGAGAAGGAATCTCTAACGCTTGGACTTATGCTACAAACAAGAATTTATTTACTTTACCAGGCGAAGAAGCTTGCAAAAAAGTTATGAATGCAGATATCGTTGATATCGGTAAAGGTATTGCTAATTCAGCTTCCGATTTAGGAAAAGTTTTGGATAAAGATGCTCTCGAAGTCGGAAAAGAAATTTCAAGCAAAATTTCTAATAAAATGGAATTGTTCGGAAACGGAATTTCTGAAAAATGGGCTTCTTTAATCAACAGTGTTAAAGTTAACCAATCTCCAAAAATCTCTAAAGATACACCTGTAGAAGATTTAAAACTTATGTGGGTTGAGCTTAACTCAGCAGCAGAAAGAGAGGCTGCATAATGAATAAAAAAATTGCAGAAATTATTGATGCTCTTGCAGCTCACGAAGATAATTCTTCTATACAGGTTCTTGAAGAACTCGGTACAAACTCTGCTGATAACGAAGTTAGAGAATACACTTCACGTGCTTTAGTTAAGAAAAATATGCACGACTCTTTAAAAGTTGTTATCATTAATCAGGGAAAAGGTATCAATGACCTTTCTCCTTCTGTTGCTATGAGTACAATTAATGAAATTCTTTCTTTAAAAGATAAAACAGAAGTTATCAAAATTTTGGACGATACAATTAATATGCACTCAGATGAGGCAGTTAAAGAAAACGCTCGTTCAGTAAAATCTTTATTGGCTTTAAGCTAATTTACTTATTATAAAAAAAGGGCGCTTGTGAAAATCACAAGCGCCCTTTCTAATTAAAAAAGCCGGTTTATAAAACCGGCTTTTATTTATTTTATTTACCTATCTGGATATTAAATCCTGCCTGGAATCCTACACCGGTCCTGCCGACGTTTCTAAGTACCGCCTGTAAGTAACCTGAAGCTCTGTCTGTAAACTTCTTAGTGAAACCGATACCGTACTGGATATATCCTCTATCCATTTCCATTTGCGGAAGTCCTACGTATCCGGCTCTACCGCCGACTGCGCCGTTAACATTATACATATATTGTAATGTTAAATAAGTGCTGAAGGTTTCTTTTTCCCAGATTAAGTTCACGCCCGGAGCGATGTTTACGCCGTTAAGCATTCCTGCCATCATACCCATTTGACCGAAGTCTGAATGCCAGTTTTGCTGACCGAAGTAATTGTAAGCTGCCATTAAGTTTGGCTGTAATACCCAGTCTTTGTGGAATCTCCAGTTATAAGCCGCTTTAGCTGCTGTACCTGCAAAGTAGTTGAATGTGTTTTCGTTATGACCGTGAACATCCATTGAGTTATCGTAGATACCGCCGTAAGTCAAGCTGCTTACAATGAAGTTATCTTTATACCATGTACCCATGAAACCAGCCTGACCGCCGTTCTGGTATTGACCCATACCTGCCCAGTACTGGTGAGCACCGTTGTAACCTACATAAGCTGTCGGCATGAACTTCCAGCCGTTTTTAAGGTCTTTTAATCCGAAGTCAGCACCAACCAAAGCTCCGTAAGCATTGTTTCCTACTCTGCCTAAGCCGTTGTTCATGTTAAGATGTTCAAAAGTTCCGTACATTTTGTACCAGAGACCGCCGTCTTTAATTGAATACTGATAAGGTGCAAAAAGCGGATTGATTGCAGAATGTCTGTTTGCCATTGCCTGAGAAGGCTTTGAACCTTTTTCTTCCTTAAAGCTTGGTAAAAGCATTGTGTGATTGAAAAGCATATCGTCAATTGCTAACTGGTTTTGCCATTGAGCAATTGTTGCTACCTGACCTCTGAATACCTGAGGGTTAAATCTTGTCAAGTTCAAACTGTAATTTGAGTTAACAAGTCTGCGTCCTATGATTTCGCCTGAGTCAGGATCAATTACATCTTCATATTGATCGTTTTTGTTTAATTTATACCAGCCGATTGGTGTGAACTCTTCATGGTCAGTGACAGCAATATTTGCGTTAAGAATAGGGTTTCCGTCTTCATCTAAAAAGATATGATTTCCAAGAGGAATATTTCTGTCGATTGGAGCATCCCATCCAAATATATCGCCGTTAAGCGCCCATTTATCAATCATGATTGTTCCGTCACCGGTAATAGAGCCGATTTTGAACTGGTCATTGCTATTGATAAGGTGTGTTCTTGCGTGAATATCAATATTGAAGTTAGCATAGTTGTCAGCTGTTAAAGTTCCAATAGAAGAAGTTGTTCTTTCTCCGTTCATTGTATCGATTAAAGCTGCGTGAATAATGCCGTCTGCATCAGTTTCTCCTTTTGCAACAAGGCTGTCAAGATTGAAAGTTCCGCTTCCAAGTACAAACTTAGAGTCTTTATCAATAGTCATATCACCGCCTGATATAACCTGTTTATCAGGATCGCCGAAAACAGTCAATGTAGAACCTGCTGTTCCAACTACAGAGCCATCAGCTTTGTCTTTAGTAATGTTGATTTGACCGCCTGTGATTTCACTTTCTGTTCCAAGAGTCAGGTTTGTATCGTTATAAAGATTTAACTCACCGTCAGCTTGTTTAAGTGTTGCTGTGCTTGATGATTTTGTAAGGTTATTTGCGTTAATAATACCATTCTGGTTAATGATATTACCATTCCACTGGTCTAAGCTGTCAAGGTTCAATGTAGAGCCGGCAAGAGTTAATGTTGCATCCTGCTGAATATCGATTGCTACAGCGTCTGCAATGCTTCCTGCGTTGAATGTAAGGTTTGAACCTCCGAGCAAGTTCAAATTACCTGCATCAGCTACGATTTTTAAGCCGGAATCTTCTGTCTTACCGTAGTTTAAAGTTCCGCCTTTAGATAATGTAACAGTAGGTTCTGAGCCTGTCATTTCATCGTTATCATCAATAGCAACTCTGCCGCCGTCACGAACGTCAATGTTACCGCCAAGCTTCATTGCAACAGCTTTTTCAATATAGCTTTCACCATGAATATTAAGGTCTTTGTCTCCGAGCTTTAAGTAACCGTTATTTGCAAGCAATGTTCCTGTTTTGTCTAAACCGCTTACGTCAAGAGTTGTAACACCTTCCGGAATATTTTTGATATCTGTAACTTCAGGAGTTGTACCTGAGCCTAAAACAATTTTACCGTCCCAGGTATCGCCGGTATTTAGAGTAACTTTACCGCCGTTTTGAATGTCAAGAGTTGCATCTTTATTAATAGTTGTTATAACAGCTTCTTTGATTTCGCTGCCCTGAATTACCTGAAGAATTCCGGACTCAACTGTTAAATTACCTGTATTTGCAACAAGAGCGCCGTTTTGTGTGCGGTCTTGAACGGTCATGCTTCCGCCGTCAAGTGCAATCTTACCGTTCCATGTATCGTTTCCGCTTATAGTTACATCAGAAGTTCCTTTGATATCAAAAGTACTGTCCTGAGTTATGTTAACAACAGCATCAGCAACAACATTACCGTTTGTAATATCCAGTGTGCTTCCTTCTTCAACACTCAAAGTTCCTGCAATATCTCCGGTAACAGCAAGTGTATTTGTCTTGTCTTTGCCTAAAGACTTGATTAAACCTGTTAAAGGATTTGTTTGTTTTGTTGCAGTAAGTGAAGCTTCATTTTTAAGCTCTATTGTATTATTTTCACTTATACTTTCAGTTGTTATTGTACCGTTATCGTTAGTAATTGTACCTTTGTTAGCAAGAATTTTTGAAATCAAAGACTTGCCTGATGCGATACTTAACTTATTATTAACAGTTACGTTGTCCTGAGTGATATTTCCTGTATTTTTAGAACCGTCTGTTATCGTTAAACTTCCGCCAGTTCCTGTAAAATTGGAATTATTTTCAAAAGTGCTTGCAATAAATTCATTTGTATTTTCAAAATCACCGGTAACTTTTGCAATAGCAACATCAATAGAACCGGCATTTGAACCGCCAGCAATTTGTAAAGTACCGCCGCTAATTGAAGCTCCTGAATTGTTTGTGATTGTATCAGCAATAATATTAGAAGTATTTGTAATATCACCGCTGTTAGTCAAAGTATCAGCTGTAATAGTGCTGTTATTGGTAATCGCAGCATCTACATTGTTTGTAATTGTGCCTGCAACAACAGAGCCCTTGTTTACAAACTTATCAGAGTTAGTGATATTGACCTTATTATCAGCATCTCCGATTTTACCGGCAGCTGCGTTTGTGAAAGTACCTGTAGTGTTGGTAATGTTACCGGTAATAATATTATTATTAGTAAAGCTTGTTCCATCACTTATAATAGCTCCGGAAATTGTACCATTGTTTGTATATTCACCATTATTTGTAACATTACCGCTTATTGTACCGCTGTTAGTAAAGTTTTCTGCGTTTGTAATTGCCTGCTCAATCACTCCTGTGTTTGAACCGTTTTGAACATCAAGACTTCCTGTTCCCGAAATTGTACCGCTGTTTGTAAATGTGTGAGCAGAAGTCATTTTTGCGTTATTAGAGAAAAGACCTTTAATATTAATATGTCTCTGTGTAATATTTCCACTGCTTGAGCCGCCGTTTTCAATATTAAGC
This sequence comes from uncultured bacterium, assembly GCA_948684385.1. Lineage (GTDB taxonomy): Bacteria > Cyanobacteriota > Vampirovibrionia > Gastranaerophilales > Gastranaerophilaceae > CAG-196. The sequence goes on along the minus strand of CAPQCU010000007.1, from coordinate 77,564 downwards.
GTACCGTTTGTACCTTCTACAACTGTGTTGTTTGTGAAAGTGTTTTTAACCGTGAGAGTACCATCGTTTGTGAATTTTGTACCTGCTAAAGTAACATCTTTTTGTGTAATTGTGCCGTTGTTAACAGAGTTTCCTGTTGTATCTGTAATACTTAAAGTACCGTCATCACCCTGAATAGTACCTGCATTTTTGAATTCATTTTTAGCAGTTATTGTGCCTTGATTTGTAACAGTTCCGCCGGTTACATTAATAATATTTTGTTCTAAAGCACTTCCTGCGTTGATTGTACCGCCTGCTATATTAGAAGCACCATCTCCTGTTATTTTTGCATTGTTACTCAAATTAAGAGTATTAGCAGTTAAATTGTTGTCGTTAGAGAAAGTTCCGCCGGTAACTGCAACGATGTTTTGAGAAATAGTACCTTCGTTAGAACCTCCGTTAGATAGAGTTAAATTACCATTACCTTCTAAAGTTGAAGCTGCTTCGTTTGTTAAAGAACTCAATGTCATGCTTCCTGTGTTAGAAGAAGTACCGTTTTTAAGAGTCAAACTTCCGTTTGAATCGCTTATACCTTGGATATTTCCACTGTTATTAATTGTATTAACAACAATGCTTCCTGAATGGTTCAAAGTTCCTGTATTTGTTAAAGAACCCTGAGTAATACTTCCGCTGTTGGTACCTCCGGCAGTAGTTAAATCGCCGGTTCCGTCGATTATACCCGCGTTATTAATAGAATCTGTTTCGATACTGTTATTATTTGTTATAGTCTTACCGCTTTCATTTTTAACGAGAGAAGCAATAACATTACCGAAGTTTTTGAAAGTACCATTATTTGTAATTGAAGTTTTATTGCTTGAAGAACCAACAGTGCTGTTTGCTTTGTTTTCAAAAGTACCGTTGTTTTCAATAGCAGCATTTATGCTTGCGCTGTTTGTTCCGTTACCGTTTGTGAAAGTACCGCCTGATGCAACGATAACTTTATTTTGTGTAATAGAACCGTTGTTTGTACCGGTTGTATTAATGGTTAAAGTTCCGTTTGCACCGTTGATTGTGCTGTTATTTGTTAAAGTATCAACAGTAATAGTTTTATTATTGTTAATTGCAGCACCGGTATTGTTTGCTATAGTACCTGCAACAACAGAACCGTTGTTTGTAAAAGTTGCGTCGTTAGTGATATTAACTTTATGTGAAGCATCTCCTATTTTACCGGCGGTTCCGTTGGTAAATGTACCGCCTTCGTTAGAGATATTTCCTGTAATAATATTATTATTAGTGAAGCTTGTACCGTCATTGGTAATAGCGCCTGAAATCGTACCATTGTTAGTGTAAGTACCGTTGTTTGTAACTTCTCCGCTTATTGAACCGCTGTTGGTGAAACTTCCAGAGTTTGTGATTGCCTGCGCAATACTGCCTGTTGCTGTATTAGAACCGTTTTTAACACTAATGCTTCCACCACCGGTAATGTTTCCGCTGTTGGTAAAGCTGTTAGTGGAAGTCATTGTGCTGTTGTTTTCAAATGAACCTGCAACGCTGATATCTTTTTGGGAAATGCTTCCGCTGCTTGTACCGCCGTTTTTAATATTAAGCGTACCGTTGTCACCTTGAACTGTTGCAGTATTTGTAAATGTACCGTTTGCAGTCAAAGTACCGCTGTTAGTAAATGTTCCGCCTAAAGTTACGTTATTTTGTGAAATAGTACCGCTATTAGAGCTATTTCCTGTTTTATCGTTTACAGTTAAGTCTCCGCTTCCGCTTAATGTTGAGTTATTTGTAAACTCATTATTAGCGGTCATTGAGCCGTTATTTGTGTAATTTCCGGTTAAGTTTATATTATTTTGTGTAAAATTCTTACCGCTTGAGTTGGTGCCTCCTGCAATATTAGCGGTACCGGTTCCGTCTACAGTTGAAGAGTTATTAAATACAACTCCTGCAGATGCCGTTCCAATAGTACCATTGTTGGTGAAAGTACCGGAAGAGTTTGTAACATTGCCTGTAATAGAGCTTGTATTAGTAAACTGTGTTCCCTGATTTGTTACAGAACCTGAAATTGAACCGTTATTTGTATACGTACCGTTGTTTGTTACAGCTCCTGTTATGCTTCCTTCATTAGTATAATCAGAAGAAGTTATTGCTTGCGCAATAACACCAGTACTGGTGTTCGTTCCGCCGGTTACGTTCAAAGTACCGCTGCCTTCTATGCGTGAGGAGTTGTTGAAAATGCCGGCTTTAATTGTTCCGTTATTTTTTAAAGTACCGGAAGTGTTTGTTAAGTCAACTCTATTAGAGTTTGTTCCGATGTTCCTGCTGTTTGTGAAATCACCTTTAGTTTCCATTGAAGCCTTGGTTATATCACCGGTATTAGAACCGCCGCTTACAGTCAGCTTTCCTGAACCGGAAATCGTTGATTTGTTATCAAGTGATGCAGCGGTAATGTTTCCGGCTCCGGTTATTGAACCGTTGTTTGTTAATTTTGTCGTAGCTGTTAAAGTTCCGCTATTATTTAAAGAACCTCCAACACTGATTTGACCCTGTTCAATCGTTCCATGGTTTCCACTTGTTCCGCTGTTAATGGTTAAATTACCGGCGCCGGTAATTTGGCTTCCTGTACTATTAACTATAGCTTGAGTAACAATGCTGCCCGCATTAGATATTGAACTGTTATTGGTTAATGTAGTAATACCTCTAAGATTGCCGCTTGTTGTGACTTCTACTGTACCATTATTTGTAAATGAACCATTGACAGCAGTTACACCGTCGTAGTTCTCTGTATTTCCACCATTAATAACTATATCGTCAGCCTTTGCAGATAATGTAGTCATTGAACCTAATATTGCAGTTGCGCACAAAAGTGCCGTAATGTTTTTAGCCATTCTCTTACTCCAAATCTTATTACTTAATTCCGATGAATATATTATATCAGAAAAAAGCTTTACATAGAATATGTAAAGCTTTTTTAATTACAAAATTTAACTGTTTAAAATCTTTCATTGAATAATTCAAAATATCCTTGCGGGTGGTCGCATACAGGACATTTGCAAGGAGCTTCTTTTCCGATATGGGTATGACCGCATTTTGTGCAAATCCATTGTGTCACTTCGTCTTTTTTGAAAAGCATTTCTTCTTTTAAAAGCAGAGCAAGAGTATCAAATCTGTGGGCATGTCTTTTTTCTATTTCAAGAATGTTTGCAAATAACCTTGAAATTTCATCAAAACCTTCGTCTTTCGCAATTAAAGATGCTTCTTTATATAAACTTTCCCACTCCTCTTTTTCGCCGTTAGCAGCGGCAATAAGATTGTCATAAGTACTTCCGAAAAAGAACGGGTAAGAACCTGTAACAGCCCAATGTTCAGCATTCGGTATATGTTTGTAAAATAACTTGGCATGCTCCTGTTCGTTGCTTGCAGTAACTAAAAAAATGTTGCTAATCTGTTCGTATCCGTCTTGTTTTGCAACTTTTGCATAAAATGTGTATCTGTTTCTTGCCTGAGACTCACCTGCAAAAGCGTTTACTAAACATTGAAGTGTTCTGGATTTATCTAAGTTCATTCTCTCCTCCTTTTTTCTGTAAAATACAGCAGATTGTCAGGAGAAAATATTATCTAATCAGGCAGAACAAGCAGGTAATTTTCTCTAACTTTAGTTAGAGATGAGGGGTAAAATATGTAAGTTACTATTCTCGCAAATGCCTGTTATTCCAGTATTTCATTTGCCCCTCTCCTCCAAATGGAGTATTCTCAAACTAAAGTTGTAAAGTTCTGAAATTTTGTGCCGTAGTACATGGAGAAAGGCAAAAAAATAATTTATTGAAAGGAAATTATTATGGGATCAACTTCAACAATTACAATTAACACGAATTTGTCATCCCTAACTGCGCAAAAATACCTGCGTAATGCAACAAAAGGTATGAATTCAGCGATGGAGAAATTATCTACAGGCTTCAAGATAAATTCTGCCAAGGATGACGCAGCCGGTTATGCAGTTTATACCGGCATGGAAGCTAAAATTAACGGTTATGATATTATCAAAACCAACGCACAGATGGGCTTAGATATGTTAACAACCCAGGAAGGCGTTTTGCGTATCATAAACGATTACTTACAGAGAATCAGAGACCTGACCATGCAGGCAGCAAACGGAACTTACGGTTCATCATCTTTAGATGCTATTAACCTTGAAGTTCAGCAGAGAATGGATGAAATCAACCGTCTTTGCGAAATCACAGATTTTAACGATGCATATTTGCTTGACGGTTCAAGACAAACTGATATCAATTTGCAGGTAGGTCTTTATTCAGAAAAAAGATGTGTAATTAAATTAGACGCATTCTTGTTTGACAGTGCTAAATCAACAATTATTTTCGGTTTTAAGGCTAATGACGATGCTATTACTAAATCAAGACCGGGTAACTTAGATTTAACTTATGATGCTGATGAAACTAAGTATGAATACAGAGCAAGAGTGGTTGATAAAGACGGCAAACCTAAAACAGACGGAAAAGGTGATTATGTTTATCTTCCCGGCTCTTATCAATCAGCATTGACTGCAGCTCTGGCTGAAAACGGCACTGTAAAAGAAGGTCAGATTGTAGATTCAAAACCGGGTGCAGGCAACGCTAAAACTGTTTCAATTACAAATATGTGTAATGCAATCTACAGAAATGACAGTTCTGCTCGTGAATTTATTACATTTGTTGACGAAGCAATTGACAATATTTCACTAAGATGTACAAAAATCGGTGCTTATATGAACAGATTAGAAGCTGCAATTGATGCAACGGATGTTCAGAAAGAAAACTTGACAGAAGCTGTATCAACAATTAAGGATGCTGACGCAGCGACCGAATCTTCAAATTATATAAGATACCAAATCTTACAGCAGGCAACTGCGTCACTACTGGCAACAGCCAACCAGCAGCCGCAAATTGCTTTGAACTTACTATAATTCAGAAAATAAATAATAGAGATAATAAGGTCCTTTCAATGACCCTCGAAGTGTTGCGCTTCGAGGGTTTGCCTTGTGCGCGTTAGCCGGAGCGAGCCGGTGTTGCGTTTGCGTAGGCAAATGCAAGCAGGGCGAGCGTCTACGATGCCGCCGTAGCAATCTCTGATTGCACAGGCGGGTGCTACGCACGTAGCCAGGGGTAAATGATACGGGCGGCTGGTTTATACCACTGTCTTTAAATACTCAATAATATCACCGGACTCATACATCTGAATATTTCTGTCTGAATCTACAAGAAACGGAACCTGTCTTTTCCCTCCTAGTTTGATTAAAGCTTCTTCATTTTCTTTTTTTGTAATATCGACTTTATTGTAATTTACTCCGTTTTCGTCAAGAAAAGCCATAACTTTTTTGCAATAAGGGCAACTTTCTAAGATAAATAAATCAAACATGTTTTAACCTCCTGTTAAAATTATTATAAACTTAAACAAATAAACTTCATTCTCCATTTATATATTTTTGTGGTACTATAATTTTTGCGAGGTAAGTTATGTTAAGACATTTTTTAAACTCAAAAATACACAGAGCAACAGTTACAGATGCAAATTTAAACTATGTAGGTTCTATTACCATTGATGAAGAATTTCTGGAACTTGCAAACATAATGGAATGGGAAAAAGTTGAAATCTTGAACATAAATAACGGCGAAAGATTTCAAACTTATGCAATAAAAGGAGCACGCGGTTCAAAATGTTTTTGTCTGAACGGTGCTGCAGCACGCAAAGCTCAGCCGGGAGATAAAATTATTATTGTAACTTATGCAGATTTAACTCCGGAAGAGATTAGAACTCACAAGCCGACTATTGTTCAGGTAGGAGAAAATAATGCTATTGTCAGGCAATGAAGCATCACAACTTCGCTCAAGTGGTAGTACCAAGAAAAGTCCGAATGCATTTACCCCTACCCCTAAGAAGAAGAAATTTAAAATCAATATTAATAACATGGGTGTGAATATTGATAAAAACGAGTACTATGAAATAAAGCTTTCGAACTCTGCTTTTCCGGAACGCGGGCTTTAATCTAAAATACGAACACCTGAAGATGAACCTGTGCCGTAATTATTGACTCTGTAACCTCCTCCGAACGGGCTTGAGTACTGATTAAAAGACTGGTTGCCGTAAGTTGTCGGATAAGGAGTTGTTGCAAATCCTGAGTTAGAAGAAAAGAACGGATCGTTTCCGATTGGAGGAGTAAACCCTGTCATCTGACCGCTAAAATAATTTCCTATATTTCTAAGGAGTGAAGTCTTTGTATTATTGTAAGAAGGGCGGGAGAGAATGGCTTCTCTTACGTTATCGTACCTCTGGCTTATATCTCCGCTTTGCACTGCTCCGAAAGCTTGCATTTCGAGCCTTTGAAGACGTTGTAAGTCGCTTTCTCTTCCGAAATTTTTATTCATAGAATATTTTTCTAAAGCGTTTATATCAGAAAAATGAGATTGCGGGTGATATCTCCGGCTGTTATGAAACGCCGGATTAGTGTGTGTGCGGGTATAATAATTCGGATTGTGATAATGATTATGGTGATGGTAAGGCGAAATATTTTGTACAGGCGGGGCAACCTGAATTATTTTAGATTCCGCAAAAACTGATAGATTAGATAATGCAAGAATGCTCAAAGCAATAATAAAACGATACATATTGAAATCCTCCATTGTGATATTAATAGGCTTAAAGATTTTTTTATATTGCCTGAGTGAATATTTATTTCACTACAAAAAACTTGTAGTTTTAAATATGAATAAGAAAATCATTTACCCCCCCCCTCTGTGCAAAACCTGTAGTTCTTAAAATGAATAAAAATACATTTACCCCTTGCAAAAAAAGTAAAATTCTATTAAGATATATGTATAAATATTAAGAATTTCAAATTTTTGTAAATACAAGATTAAAGGTGGTCGCATGGCAGAGAATGAAGAATTGCAAGAGATGGGTTCCGAAGGCGAAGCTCGTCAAAAGATATTAGTAGCTGATGACGAAGCTAGTATCAGAAGAATTTTAGAAACCCGTCTTAAAATGGTAGGCTATGATGTTGTAACAGCTGAGGATGGAGAAGAAGCTGTAGAAGTTTTCAATAAAACAAATCCAGATTTAGTTGTATTAGATGTAATGATGCCTAAGATGGATGGTTACGGTGTTACCCGTGAAATCCGCAGAACTTCAGATGTTCCGATAATTATTTTGACAGCTTTAGGTGATGTTTCAGAAAGAATTACCGGTTTAGAACTTGGTGCTGATGACTACGTTATAAAACCTTTCAGCCCTAAAGAGTTGGAAGCTCGTGTAAAAGCAGTTTTGAGAAGAACAATTAGTAAAGATGTTATTATTCCTGCATCATCTTCTTCTGCTTCAGGTGCTGCATCAAGCTCAAAAGGCGGAAAAAATATTATTACAACCGGAGCTATTAAGATTGATACAGCAAGAAGACAAGTTTACAGAAAGAATGAACGAATTCGTTTAACAGGTATGGAGTTTAGTTTACTTGAACTTCTTGTTAATAATTCCGGTCAGGCTTATTCAAGAAACGAAATCTTACAGCATGTTTGGTCTTATCCTGCTGACCATAGAATTGATACCCGCGTAGTTGATGTTCATATTTCAAGATTGCGTTCTAAATTGGAAGCAGACCCGACAAATCCTGAGTTGATTTTGACAGCTCGCGGAATTGGGTATATGTTCCAGAGAATTAATTAATAAAATTTTACAATAGGGCGCGCTGCAAAATGCAGCGCGCCCTATTGCTTTAAAATATTTATTTGGTATACTAAAATTGTTGGAACTATGGCGCCTGTCGTCAAGCGGTTAAGACCTCGGATTGTGGTTCCGATATGCATGGGTTCGAATCCCATCAGGCGCCCCATTTAACAAATTTGCACCTTCGGGTGCTTTTTTGTTAGGTATAATGCGTGTTTCGAGGGGTCTAACCTTTGAATTTACTATTAAGGCAATTTGTTCGTTAAGATATTCCAAAACTTCCCTATTTAAAGGCTTTTTCAGGGTTCTAACCTTTTCACTTTCATTTTCATGATTTCCATAAAGTTTAATCAATCTAAGAGCTTCAAATACTGGTTTTAGTTTTACAATTAGCTCTTTGTTTGTGTATTCATATTGTATTTCATCTATCAGCATTCTTAACATAAGCCTTTTTGTGTCAAGGTCAGCATTTATAAAGAGGTTAGGTATCCTGTTGCAGAAGTCAATAATCAAGTCAATGTTTTTGTAAATACTATGATTAATGTCTCCACTGTCTTTAATGTCGATTGCAAGTAAATCCCTCTCTTGCTTCCAGTCTGTAGTGTATTTGAGATAGTCTTCTTCTGAGAGTATCCCCTTAACTTTATCCTCATAACTTTTATTTATAAGCAAGTTCAGTTCCTTAATGCGTTTAGTTTTTGAGTCAATGAGTTTGTTTTCTACCACATAAAGTTCATCAAGGCTTGTTATTATCCTGTCTTTCAACCGTCTTACAACACTATCAGGAATTTCAATAGCATTGATAATGTCTTGTACTGCTACATTGATAGCTTCTTCTCTGATACTCATATCTTTCATAGTTAAGTGCATTTTCTTCTTGTTGGTGCAATGGTAGTATGTGTATGCACCACTATTATGACCTCCTTTTTTAGTTTCAGCCGTCAAATAACAACCACACTTTGCACAAGTGATAAACCTGTTATAGATGAAGTTCTTATCATTTTTTACAGGCTTGTCAGTCTTCTTGAACTTATCTTGCACCTGATAAAACAACTTTTTACTAACAATGGCTTTATGCTTTCCAGTATATCGTTTGCCAGCCCACATAAAATCACCCATATAAAACACATTCTTTAGGATTTCTTCAAACTTCCTTGCTCTGTATGGCTTACCGTACTTGTCTTTAAATCCCTCTGCATACATCTTTTGCCCTAGACTGTCAAGAGAATACATGCCGGAGGCATAATACTTAAATATCCTCTTAACAAGAGGTGCTATTGCTTCATCAATATCAATGTAGCCAGTATCATGTTCATCTCGTTTGTTAAGGTATCCAATAGGGGCTTTAGCAGGGAAGTGTCCTGCTTCTGCTTTTCTTCTTAAACCATTGCTTGTGCGTTCTGAGTCAATATCTAATTCATACTTATTCATTGCTTGAGTGATTTTTCTCATCAAGTTAGCAATAGGGGTTGTTTCATTGTTTTCTAATATTGAAAGAGGTGTAATGTCATACTTACCAAATAATCGTGCCAGTGTAATATTATCAATATCTTCACCACGAGAGAGTCTATCCCATTTCCAAAAGATAATGGCATCAATATTCTTCCCATTATTCTTTATATATTTGAACATTCTTTGCAAATCTGCTCTATTAAGGTCTTTTGCACTCACACCCTCATCAGCAAATGTGTTAATGACTTTATACCCCATTCTTTTAGCATATTCCGTACAATCTCTAATTTGCCCAGGGACACTAAGCCCTTTCTTCTTTTGTTCTTCTGTTGAAACACGAGCATAAATAATACAAGTTTGTTTATTCATTTTATTCCTTTCATGGGAAAGTTCCCACTTACTATATTATCCTTAAATCCCTGTTGTGCAAGTTGCACAATGAATTTCTCTAATTCTTCTATGTCATCATCACTTAAAGGGGGTAGTTCATAGGTAATGAACTTAATCTTTAGCTTTTTATCCATTATCCACCCCCATGCCAGTACTGTAATAAGCCTGTAGCCGTGCAAGCAGGGCAAGCATGACGGTGATTGACTTAGGTTTGCGGTACACTAAGAAATTCAATACATTTTGCCTAGAATTACTAAGACGGTTAAAGTATTCAAGCTCAGTATCACTGGCATTTATGTATTCTGTTCTGATATGACTCTTAGTTAAAGCAAGGTCAAAGTTATTTTCTCTTAATAATTCTACAAATCTCTCAGCTGTAAATATTTCAGAGAGTGTAAATCCCTCAGGGGCTGTAGCAATGTTATTAAGCCATTCTAAACGGTCTAGAAGCTCTGTAGGATTGCCACTAAACAATTCAAACATCTGTAGCATAACAGGGGCTGTACTGTTTAAAACATCTGTAAGCTTTACAACTCCCTTTTCAGGACTTATAACATTTAAAGCATCTCTAATGTTTTTTAGTTTAAATAGCTTTACTTCAAGCCTTAATGTGCGTTCTGCAAGCTCAATCCCCGTATCGCCTATAATATCAGTGTATCGTGTAGCTCTTGTTCTTTTTTTAACACTATAGTCTAATTCCTGTCCTTTGCTGTAGATGACAAAAGAATAGCCTGAGCTCTTAGCTTTTGGTTTAAGAGCCAAACCATGCCTGCCATACTTCGTGATATTAAAACGGTTTGTGGCAATAGGGAAGAACGAACTCACACCGTCTATATACCTTGATACTTGTGTCTTATTCTCTAGTGGAATGTCAACGCAGACATCACATACAAATACCTGAGCACAGTTTATAAACTCCTCTATATCAAACTCAACTACACCAAGGTCAAGCACCCTTTCAAGAGCTTCTCTTATGTTATCCCTATGCAGACTTCCCAGTATTCCATCATCAGCCATCCATTTGCCTGATAAGTCAACCACAAAGAAGCCATTGCAAATAAACATATTAAACAAGCCTACTGTTGTTTTGTAAGTGCTATATCGTATTCGCTTTTTTACTGCTCTGTCGTGGATTACATCGCTTTCATGAGTATCTACTGTTTCATCTTCTTCATTTGTTTCAACTATGTTTTCAACATTCTCAGGTGCTACATCGTCTATAAAATCGTTATCATCCCACAAGTCTGATAAATCGTTTTCACTGTCATCATCTTCATCAAATGGGTTTACAAAATTAGCTTCTCTTCGTTGTTCTGTTCTTAATTCCTCGGCTTTCATAAATTTAGGGGATACAGTTGGGTTGGGTACATTTTCCATACCCCATTCATCGAATTCCACCCTTTCACCATGTAAATCAAGGTTTAGAGCAATTCTAAGTCGGTCAAACTCAGTTATTACAGGAATTGTATAAGATGTATCAATCAGACTTTTAGCACTTCTTAATTGTGTTCTTATCGTGCTTATAGGGGGAATTTTATCTCCTATGAGATTGAAATCATTAGTTATTACATCCCCTGTTTTGGATACATCAGGTATTATTTCAGATTTAGGCTTTTTAGTTTTGTTATGCTTGAGGGTCATTGCTTTTTCCTTAGTTTACTTTCGTATTATGACCCCTTACAAGCTCAAAGCCTTACTATACAAAGGTTTGTAAGTGCTTTTGTAAGTCTTGTAAATCAAGCAACAAAAAACGGATGTTGCAAACACTGATTTTGCACCCATCCATTTTATGAAATGTAAATTATTATTAAGCTGTAAGGCTATGACTTACTTACAAAGCCCTCAATACTTATATACAAGCCTGTCTGTTCATTGATATTGTCAATTATGTATTCTTCTTCTCCCTTATCCCAATGAAACGGTAAGACTCCGTTGTAGCAGGACTTGTAAATATCGTTGTACCTTGAAAGTAATGTATCACAGGCTTTTAAGTTCTTAGTTATTTTCTCGTCTACTATATCAGATTTAATAAAGCTGTATACTTTAGCCTTTGCAAGATTTGACAAGAATTTGTCAAACTGTTGCATTTGAGTGCTATACCCCTTTAATCCCTCTGTTTTATGCTCTTTTGATACTTCTTTAACTTTCCTTGTACCTTTAAACAATGAGCTAATATTGACAACTAGTCTATAATCAAAAAAGTCTTTCCAATGTTTATCTCCATAGGGTACAATAGGATATTCCACATCCTCACAGGATGTAAGGCTTATTTCAATATCTCTTAGGCTGTTATTGATGTCTGCATATAGCTTTAGAATGAGTGGAGTGTATTCTGCATTAGTTATAACATAACGGTTTAAGTTTCTTGTAGTATCAATAGTATTCTTAAATTGCTTTAGTAATGAAGTATAGGCAATAGGGGTTGTATTACTGTTTTCAATGATATTTCCTGCTTCATATTCATGTGCATATTCTGTTATAAACCTCACTAATTCAGCTCTATCATTGAGAGTTAGCTTAATTGTAGCAGGGTATAAAGTTATCTTGATAGTATCTTCTTCTAACTCCTTAAAACTCCACTTTAAAAATCTTGTAAGATTATCAATAGAGGTCTGCAAGTCATCACTACTTGATATGACAAGGTCTAAAGAGTTTCTATCAACAAGCAACCTCAATAGTATTATTAAAGCTATATTATCAATTTCGTTCATCTAATCATTCCTATGTTTTCTATAACTTAGTCATATCAAGGGTTATAGAAGTATCAAAGTTTTTTGCCATACTGGAGTTGCAGTCAGGCTCTTAACATGCGTTATAAATCAATCATGAAAAGTGCTTCTATCGGGGCTTAATTTCAAAATCAAAACCCAAAACATCAAGAATGTGTAACATCTCAATATATCTTAAAGACCCTCTAGATAGCTTCCCTGAGAGGTTTGCACGGCTCTCTTTAGCATAGTATCTCTCATTAAGCTCTGTTGCGAGCTTCTCCAATGTGTAACCACTTTCAGCTAGCAAGGCTTTAACCTTGCGTTTTAGCTTCTCTGTTTCCTTTTGGTCTAATTCTTTTGCTAGTTCTTCTCTATTGTCTGTCATGTATATCACCTCAATGTTATAGTAGCTTGTTTAGTATACATTGTCAATGGAATTATTAACAAATGTAACGGATGTCTAAATTAAACAGTTGACATTGTTAATTGTTTGCTATACAATGTTAATGTAATAGAGAACAAACGAAAGGAAAAACATCATGAAAACAGTAATTATCACTACAAATCTTGAAAACGAAATCAGAGACATTCGCACCTTAGAAGCTAAAATCCAAGAACTGGACGAGATGAAGAAAGAGAAAGAAGCTATTATCAAGTCTGTACTTGATGAAGCAGGTGTTGAAGAACTGCAAATCGGAGCTTTTACAGTTCGGTTTACAAACATTGTACGCAATAACTTTAACACCACTGCATTTAAAAAGAAGTATTTGGAGCTTTATAATGCTTTCATCAAACAAAGTAACTACAGAAAATTCACAATTGTGTAGGGTTTACCCCCTACACAATTCAAAAAGAGGTTACACGAATAAGGGAATAAAACATGGACACATTAGACATACTTGCACTCATACACAATACATACGGGCTTATGATAGCCTTGAAAGACAATATACTGGGCTTAGACAACTCAAAACACGACAAACGAGGTTTAACTGGGCTTGTAGCTCTCTCGGAGACGATTGAACAAAATCTTTATAACATCAAGGTCGAGGTTGAAGCACTAGTAAACCTACATTAAAAACGACCATATAATTTGCATAAAATCATACAGTAAAAAGGTCTTAAATACATTTATGACATGTGTACAACAAAAAGCATTATTTGACCTTTTCATTGATAGCACCAAAGGACATGAGACATGAAGACAAAAGCATTTATAAGAGTATCTACAATTTTGCAGGATACTGAAAAGAACAAACTTGATATATTACAGTTTGCTAACCGTATGCAATTAGGGCAAGTTGACTTCATTGAAGAACACTGCTCAGGGTGCAAGGATTACAAGAAAAGGAAACTAGGTGCATTGCTTGACACTATGGGCAAAGGTGATGTTTTGATAGTGCCTGAGCTGTCAAGAATTGCACGGTCAATAACTCAAATACTTGAAGTAATTAAGGTAACAAAGGATAAGGGAATAATCCTATATTCAATCAAAGAGGGTTTTGATAATACAGATAACTCAATTACATCAACCGTTACAAGCACAATCTTTGCCTTAGTTGCTCAGATTGAAAGAGAGCTTATAAGCCTTAGGACTCGTGAAGCATTGCAGGCAAGAAAAGCACAGGGGATAAAGCTCGGACGACCAACCGGCAAGGGTAAATCAAAACTTGATGAACACACAGAAGACATCATGAAATTGATTAGTCTAGGTGTGCCAAAGACCTTAATTGCAAAGCAATACAATACCACCACAGGTAATTTATACAACTTCCTAAATCAGCTTAAAGAGTCTGCATAGATAGTCATTTACTTTCGTTTGTTTCAAAAGGACTTATAAAGCAATGAGTCCACTTTTATAAGATTACACAGTTTGTATTTCCATAAAAATAGGGGTTTCAATATGTTTTTCAACAACAGCTGCTTTTTCTTCTATATTAGGTTTTACCCAGTATTCACACATTGCCTTTATAATAGAACCGTTTTGTAAAGGTTCATTTTCATTATCGGTTACGGTTTTTACAATCTTATCATATATGTTATCTGTTAATACTAAACCATGCTGTCCTTTTTCCTGGTAAACAAGATTAACTTGATTTTCCATGTAATTTTGAATAGACAATGCTATGTTATACTTCTCTGCTCTATCAATTTTGATTGAAGATTGAGATAAGTAAACTTTTATATCAAAACTTATCTTTGATATATTGATAGCACCGTATTGATTTCTAAGTTGTCTATACTCAAATTTGGAAAAATCTAAGATTACAGGTGCAGTTATAACCATTGTACAGTCATTGCCCTCATTTAATTTAAAACAATCTTTTGTAAGATTTGATAGTAGTTTTGAGCGTGCTAAAAGTATATATTGCAATAAATTTTCACCCTTTTTACCGTCTTTTATGGAGAATAATTGATATTCATTAGAAAAAGTTGTGTCTTTTGATAATTCTATTGTCAAATTATAGTTTGTTGGGTAATTTTCAACAATAGGAATTCCTGTTGCTCCAGGAAACTTAATATTTTCTAAAATGCCAGTAACCAAGTGCAAGTAAAACTCTATAACTTGACCTGGCAAGCCCCATTCTTCAGGAGTTAAATCTCTGACAAGAAAAATATCAATATTCTTAGATTTAGCATATTCAATAGCCCCAGCCTCATAACCAGTAGTTGTAAAAATCACCCCTTTTGATATGTTAAGGTCATCCATTCCTGCATATACTATATCAACCACACTTCGTTCAACTCGTTTATTCCAGTATTTACATTCAACCATTGTTTGATAACTATGTAATTTTGTTTTTCTTGTTATCAACACATCAATCTGTCTACTTGCTCCTGATTTACCTTTAAGAGTTACATTATGCTCTACTGTAACATCACCATCATCTTTGTATAATTCAGCTACAAATTTTTCAAATTCTTTCCAATCAATTATTTTGTTAAGAAACACATTACACCTCTACAATCTTGTCTATACTTTGCATAAGCTCATGAGTTTTAACCAAAGCAACTATGATTTTTTGATAGTGCATAATTTCATCATAACTTAATATCCTACCCTTACGGTCTTTAAGCCACTTTTGAGCAGGTTGATAGCCACCTATATAGAAATTCCATGCCAGTTCGGGCACATTATCAAAGTATTGCATTTTATTGATATAAACTTTACCCTCTTTATACTCAGGTTTTTCAACTTCATTATCTCCTGATACAAGATAAGATGTAATAAGGTTCTTAATCTCAGGGGCTTCCATTAAGTGTATTTGTCTTAACTGTTTACCAAGTTCTGCAACTTCAAAGAAATATTTGCTATTTGCAGGGTATGGTATGCGTGGAAAATCAATCTTTAAGAACTCTTTATACTTAGCTCTGTATTTATTTGAGTGTAACACACCATAAACATAGTCAAGAATATCAATAGGTGCAAATGTACCCTCTGAGGTTTCTTTTTCAGGTGTAAATGTTAGTTTTAAAGAAGTTTCAAGGCTATGCACTATACCCATATTTAAGTTTGGTTTACGATTGTTTTCAAAAAAAGACACTTGCTCTGAATTATCATATACATAAAGAGGTGCAATGCTTTCTCCTCCTTTGCTATCTGACCTTATGTATCCATCAGCCATCATATATTTAGAAACAAAATAATAAGATTGAGTTTTGTCTAATTGTTGTCTTCTAAAAACAAGCCCTAGATTATCCCTATGAAATTGTTTCATTGTAATTTCGCGAGACCTTTCAATAAGACTTACATTGTAGTAGATATATTTATCATCAAATGGTCTGTATGATATAGGATATATATAATTATTTGAATAAGAAGTTGTTTTTAGAATATTATCAATATTAAAGTTTTTACTTTCCTTTAGTTTATAATGACTTCTTATATCATGACTATTCATTGAATAAAATGTTTTAAGTTTATTTGATAAAAGTTCCTTGCTATTTGCAACAACAAAATCATCTCGAGAGGTAACAATGCCTACAGAACTAGAGAGAAAGAGCTCTTTTAAGCTAATACCCTTATCATAACAATCTTTATCAGTAAAATCTTTTGGAATAAGAAAATAAAAAGGAGCTGTTGGGCTAAGTTCACAAAATTCAATATTATCAATCTCATGATTATTCAAGTACTCATATTTTTCATTTCTTAAGCCTTTTAATTCATGATAGTAAACCTTAGCTAATTTGTTCGAGTTTTTATTACCAGTTTTTATGAAGATATTTATACTCACCCCTTGTTGTATATTGAAAACATTTTCATCTTTAGTACCATCTTGGCAAGTATCTAGGCGTTTTGAATTACCATGCAAATTTATAACATATAGTTTATCAAAAGACTTTAATAGGCTATATCTCATACCCCTAAATGTAGGATTGTCAAGGTATGCGTGATTATTGACAAATGCTAATATACCCTCTTTGTTCTTATCTATGAACTCTTGTGATAATCGTATAAACTTAACATAGTCATCATTTATCCATTTAGGGTTCTTTTCCTGTAATCTTTCCCCAGAGGACTCTTTCTTATAGTCTTCAAGGTTATCATTAAACAAGCTACCATTTGCTGACTCACCACTATAAGGGGGATTGCCAACCACTACCATAATAGGGGTTTCAGATTTAATACGACCTGCCTGTTTTGCTTCCTCTGATAACCAATCTAACAAAGGATATTTTGTTGTTTCGTCTTTCTCAAGTGCATTAGTCAAGTATACATTAAATCTATTAGTCTTGTTTGTTGTTATATAACCTGTATCTTGAAGCAATAAATCTAACTTTAAATGACACATTACATAAGGGGTCATCATTATTTCAAAACCATTCAAACGAGGGATTAAGGCTTTATCAACATATTGAGACCATATACCTTGCTGATTTACAAAATAAGAGTATATTTTGCGTATGGTTTCAGCTAAGAATGTACCTGTACCAGTTGCAGGGTCAAGTATTTGCACCTTATAGATGTCAACTTCTTCCCATACTTCTTTAGGTTGTTTCGCCCTTTTATTTGATGTATCAATATACACAAATCGTTTATGTTTAATTGTAGTATCGTCAGCAAGACCATGAGTCAACTTAAACTCATTCTTTAATATCTTATCCACTGCCGATACAATAAATCTTACAACAGGTTGAGGAGTGTAATACACACCTCTTTTTTCCTTGTTGACTTTGTCATAGCTTTCTAAGAAAGTCTCATAGAAATGCAAGAATGGGTCAGACATTTGTGTATTTCTACCATAATTTCTGAGTAGTTTATTCAAATCAACACATCTAAAAATTTCTACAAGGTCATCAACAATCCAAATTAAGTTGTCATCAAGGTTAGCACCTGAGATATAGTCAAATAACTGTCTTAAAAATGGATTATTCTTTGAAATAAGTTCTCTTGCTTCCTGTCTTGAAAAGTCGTCAAGAGTTGTATCATTTAATCTTGCAACAAATAAGCCGTATGCAATAGTTTGAGCATACATATCAGCAAATGTATGATTAGTTAAATCATGTAATAATATTTCCTTGAATGCGTTTCTCTGACTTACTAATGAACTCTCTGAGTCCAGTTCAAGAGTTTTTATAATTACATCCCTAATCATTACAGCTTTTTGAGCCATAAGATTAGCTAGTTGTTTAGGTGATTTAATCGTTTGTCCTTGATAATCACAAAAATTTCTTATACCGTTTATAAGTCTTTGGTATTCATTCTCATAGGTTTTTATTTTACCGTTTTGCAGTTCTGCAATCTTTATAGTGTCAACATGTTCACCATTCTTATAAAACCAAAACTCTAGGTAATTGGTTAAGATAAGGTTGTCTAAACTTGCTTTATAACGGTCAAGCTGTTCGGTTTTATCAACTATTTCAAGGCTCTTGTCAATGTCTTTAGCTTCAATATAACCTATAGGTAGATTTTTCTTCTGTATGATGTAATCAGGTGCACCACATTTTTGTCTTTTAGGTTCATTGATAGCCTGTATGCCTACAACAGTTCTTTCAACAAACTCTTGTAAATCACCCCTAAAACTGTGTTCTGTAGTCTGTCCAGTCTTGAACTTCTTAATAATCCCAGTTATATATTTATCTGTCATAGGCTAATTATACCACAAACATGTATTAACGGTTCATTGTTAAGATATTCAACGAGAGCCCTCTCAGAGGCTCATTAAGACATTTTAATTGTTTGAGATACACTAAGTCTTATACAACAAAATTTTATGCTCTTAAAAGGGGTAATATTTAACATCAAAGAATTAGGTCAAGAGGGATAAACACAGACAGGACAAAGGACACAAGGTTATTTATTTAAGTGTTGTAAAACAATTAGTTATTACAATAGATATTATGCTCGTATCCATTTCTTAATGTTCATCATGAGTTCAGTTTCATGTAATGTCTGATGTGCCACAAATACACAATTATCTTCTAACTCTCTACCTTTGCTTGCCCCATTTAAACAAATTGCACCTTCGGGTGCTTTTTTTTTATAATATAATTATTTTATGAAAATTCGGTCACAAAATCCAACTTACAGTTCTACGATACAACCGTCGTGTAAAGGGTTGCATGTTATTAATCCTTATGTACAGCATTTTTTGCTTACAAGTCTTAAATCCGAGCAGTTAGAAGAATTGGCAGCTCTGATAAAAGAACAACAAAATAATTCTGTCCATATATTATTGGATTCCCATGATGGAAAAAGGCTGGATGCTTCTCTTTTGACTTATTACAGAATAATTAATTTCAATGATAGATATAAGCAAATACCTGTATTTGAATCAAAATTTCATTTCATAAAACGTGTGGTAAAAATAGCTAATAAATATAAAGAACAAGTAAAAGATTTTGAAGTGCTTAAATTAAATTGGCAATATTCTTTATTGAAGGAATGGGCTGTAAAAATGCATTTATAAAGTTGATGCAAAGTGTAATTAATTTTGCCAATTTGTCTAATGTAATTTATCAAAATTATCTTATTATGTATTTATGAAAAAACGAAACGATGTTTATAAAAACCAGGGTTTGCATAAATACGGAAATGTAGAGTTTGCAGATGATGTAAACAAAAAATACCCGATTGATACAGAAGAACATATTCGTGCTGCGTGGAGTTATTTTCATATGCCTAGAGATTATGAAAAATATTCTCCTAAAGACAGAGAAACAATAAAAAATCGCATAGTCAAAGCGTGGAAAGAAAAAATTTCACCGGATGGCCCCGGGGAAATTTAGCTGCTGATAAGAGTCAGACAATTAGAATCATTAAATGCCTGCAGCTCCGGATTGATTTGGATTGCAGTGGAGTAGTCTTTTCTAAACCCTTCTGCGTCTCCGAGTTCTTTTCTGATTGCAGCTCTATAATAATAAGCATCAGCGTATTTAGCATTGTTTTCTATTGCTTTATTTAAGTCAGCAATTGCACCTTGCAAATCTTTAAGTACGCATTTCTGAAGCCCTCTGATATAATAACTTTCAGCAAGTTTTATGTTTGTAGTCGGGTTTTTCTTAATAGCAGTTGTTGTAATTACAGGAGCTGAAGGAACTTGAACTGTTGCAACTCCTGCGCTGATTGCTCCTGCGACAGGTTTTTCAATCGGAGTTGATACAACTTTTTGCTCAGGTTTTTTCAGAGCAATTTGCTGAGAAGCTTGAGGTTCTTCTTTTTTGATTTTTTGTTCTGAAATAGGTTTTATATCTGCACTCGCAATTTTCTCCTGCGGCTTAAGCTCCGGCTTAGGTTCGGTTTGTGCAATAACAGGATTTGCTTTAACCGGCTGCGCGAAATCGGCGGCAGAATTTCCGTCTACAGCAGGAATTGCTGCAATGTAGCGTTCGTTTGATAAAAGCGGTTTGACATTTTTAATGAATGTTTGGGTTTCTGCTAAGGCTACAGCCTGATCTAAGTCGATTGCTGCACCTTCATTGTCAAAATATAATTTTTTGAGACGTCCTCTGTTTGCGTAAGCTATGCTGTCTTTTGGATTTAGGGCAATAGCTTGAGAATAGTCGCTCAAAGCTCCAACGTTAAAGTTCATTCTTTTCTTTACAACGCCTCTATTATTAAAAGCTTCAGCATCTTTTGGATTAAGCTCAATCGCAATGTTGTAATCTTCTAATGCACCTTTATTGTCGTCTAACATGTATTTTAAGTTTGCACGGTTGTAATACACATCAGAGTATTTTTTGTTGATTTCAAGAGCTTTTGCGTAATCTTCTAAAGCGCCTTTTGTATCATTAAGAGCAACTTTTAGTACGCCTCTGTTGTTGTAAGCAAAAGCAAAGCCTTTGTTTAGAGAGATGGCTTTATTGTAATCATTCATAGCGCCGTCAAAATCACGCATAACGTGTTTGAGGTATCCTCTATTTAAATATAACTCAGGATTATTCGGGCTAAGCTCAATAGCTTTGTCAAAATCAATGACAGCGCCTTTAAAGTCTTTTTTTAAGAACTTTGCGGATGCTCTGTTTGAATAAGCAAGAGCAGTTTCTGCGTTGTTTTGAACAACTTCTGCAGAACCTTCAATTCTGTCTTCAGCGAAAACGATGCCGCTGAAAGCTATATATAATGACATTGCCAGTATAATGCCTTTAAATTTCACGATACGTACTCCTCAATCAACTTAGATTGTGTTTAAATCATAACATGTAAAAGCAGTATATCAAGTGTCTTGTTAGATAATATTAATTTTGTGATATACTAATTGTAGTTATGCCGATATAGCTCAGTTGGTAGAGCAGCTCATTCGTAATGAGCAGGTCATCAGTTCAAGCCTGATTATCGGCTATTTAAACCGATTCGGATGAAGGTGTGCCTTCGGCACTTCGAGTCCCTTTATCGGCTATTTAACAAATTGAACTCACAAGGATGTTTTATGAGAGACGAATTATTATCAATTATCGAAAAAAATAGCAGAATCGCTATAAATGAACTCGCTGTACTTCTTGGAAGGGAAGAAATTGAAGTTGCAAATGAAATCGCGAAACTTGAAGCGGATGGGATTATTTGCGGATATCACACTTTGATTAACTGGGACAAGACTTCTATTGAAAAAGTTACTGCGCTTATTGAAGTTAAAGTAACTCCGCAAAGAGGACAGGGGTTTGATAATATTGCAGAAAGAATTTATAACTATCCTGAAGTACGTGCGGTATATTTGATTTCAGGCGGATATGATTTGCTTGTGACTTTAGAAGAAAAATCATTAAAAGAAATTGCCGGATTTGTTTCTGATAAACTTTCTACGCTTGATAGCGTTTTGAGTACAGCAACCCATTTTGTACTGAAAAAATACAAAGATCACGGGACAATTTTTGATAAAAACCATGAAGATGAAAGAGAGATTGTAACCCCATGACAAAACCTCTTTCAGAAATTGTACAAGATATTAAACCGTCAGGAATTCGTAAGTTTTTTGATATAGTAAGTGAAATGAAAGATGCTATTTCTCTTGGTGTAGGCGAACCGGATTTCGATACGCCCTGGCATATAAGAGATGAAGGAATTTATGCGCTTGAAAGAGGTAAAACATTTTATACCTCAAACTCCGGCTTAAAAGAGCTCAGAGAAGAAATTTGCAAATACCAGAGGCGACATCAGGGAATTGAATATAATCCTTTGAACGAAGTTATTGTAACGGTTGGCGGCTCTGAAGCTATTGATATCGGATTAAGAGCAATGATTAATCCGGGTGATGAAGTTATTATTCCGCAGCCTTCTTATGTTTCTTATGAACCTTGTGCTGTTTTAGCAGGTGCAAAGCCTGTAATAATTGATTTAAAGGCAGAAAACGAGTTTAGGCTCACTGCGGAAGAGTTGCAAAATGCAATTACAGACAAAACAAAAGTTTTGATTTTGCCGTTTCCGAACAACCCGACCGGTGCGATTATGGAACGTGATGATTTAGAGAAGATTGCAAAGGTTATTATCGAAAATGATATTTATGTGATGTCTGACGAAATTTATGGAGCTTTGACTTATAAAGGAGAACATGTTTCGATTGCATCATTAGACGGCATGAAAGAACGTACAATTTTGATTGACGGGTTTTCAAAAGCTTATGCTATGACTGGCTGGCGTTTGGGCTACGCTTGCGGCCCTTCTGAAATCATCAAACAGATGACAAAAATTCATCAGTTTGCGATTATGTGCGCACCTACAACCAGCCAGTACGCTGCGGTTGAGGCGCTTAAAAATGGTGACGAAGATGTTAAAATGATGCGCCAATCTTATAACCAGAGACGCAGATTTTTAATCAATGCCTTTAAAGAAATGGGTTTGGATTGTTTTGAACCGTTTGGCGCGTTTTATGTTTTTCCTTGCATTAAAGAATTCGGTATGACATCAGAAGAGTTTGCAACGAGATTTCTTGAAGAAGAAAAAGTTGCAGCAGTTCCTGGTACAGCCTTTGGAGACAGCGGCGAAGGATACTTGAGAATATCTTACGCTTATTCTTTGGAAAAACTCAAAGTCGCAATGGAGCGCCTAAAAAGGTTTGTTGATAAGCTTAGAGCCTTGCAATAATAGCATTTGTAAACTCACTGCAAGTTGACTTACCTCCAATATCAATAGTTTTAACTCCTGCTTCAAGAGTTTCAAACAGAGCCTTCTTTATTCTTGAAGCGGCTTCTGTTTCGCCTATATAATTTAGCATCTCAATTGCAGACATAAGCATTGCTGTAGGGTTTGCCTTGTCCTGTCCTGCAATATCAGGCGCTGAACCGTGAACAGGCTCAAAAACTGCGTAATCTTTTCCGATATTTGCGCCCTGTGCGATACCGAGTCCGCCGATTAATCCCGCGCAAAGGTCAGAAACAATGTCTCCATAAAGGTTTGGAAGCAGCAGCACATCAAACTGGTTCGGGTTTTGAACAAGCTGCATGCAGCAGTTATCGACAAGAATTTCTCTAAACTTGATTTGCGGATATTTTTTAGAAACTTCTCTTGCGCATTCTAAAAACAATCCGTCAGAAAGCTTGCAAATATTGGCTTTTGTAACAACGCAAACTTCTTTTCTGTTGTTTTTTACTGCGTAATCAAAAGCAAATTCTGCAATTCTGGTGGAAGCTGAGCGCGTAATAATTTTTATGCTTTCTGCTGTATTTTCATCCACCTGACGTTCAATACCGGCGTATAAATCTTCGGTATTCTCTCTTACTACTACTATATTTACCCCGTCATATCTTGTTTTTACATTAGGTAAATTGTAGCAAGGACGCAGGTTTGCGTATAAATCAAGTTCTTTTCTAAGCTGTACATTAACAGACCTGAAGCCTTTACCAATAGGAGTTGTTACTGGTGATTTTAATGCAATTTTATTTCTTTTTACTGACTCGATTACTCTATCAGGAAGCGGAGAACCTTCTGTCTCAATAACATCAGCGCCTGCTGTTTGTACATCCCAATCGATTTTTACACCTGCTGCGTCAATAATTTTTACAACAGCATCTGTAATTTCAGGTCCAATTCCGTCGCCTTTTATAAGTGTAATCTTTTTCATTTTTTCCCTCTATTCTATGCCTTAATCGCAGATTTTGCTTCAATGTACGCTTCAATTGCTTTTGATAGCTGGTCAGGACAGCTTGTCGGACGCTTACCGCAAGGAATTCCTGAGAGTTTTTCTTTGACTTCGTTGATGTTCATTCCTTTTATCAGAATCCCGATTCCGCTGAGATTTCCTGCACATCCGCCTACAAACTCTGCATCAAGAATAACTCCGTCCTGTATTCTAAATTGCATAAGCTTGCTGCAAACACCTTTTGGTTGGAATTGACAGATATCAATGCCGTTAACATTTTTAATCTCTATATTTTCGCTCATATTGTTGTACTCCTCACACTTTATATTTCTTCTTATTCCAATTATATCACTCTGGTTATTCATAATCAAATTTTCTCCTTGTTTTGTGTTATCATAAAAGTTATGGCAAGTATAACGAAAATAGGTTTCTGGGGCTACCCGCACCCTGATATTATTGAAAAGACTAAGCAAAATTATCCGAACGCAGAATGGATTGATTTGGATATAGACTTTATGTATCCTAAGACGAATATTTTGCCGGAATCTTACTGTAAAATTATTAGAAATATTATAGATAATGCAATGTTTTTGAAACCGGATTTAATCCTTGCTCCGATTGGAAAAGATAAATGCGATAGCGGCTGGTTCGCTTCAAAAATTCTTGCGGATATGGGTTTTAATGTTATTCAGACTATTTTTGAGGATTTAGAACCTAAAAGAGAGTTGAAAATATCTACAAGTAATTTACCACTATATGATAAGATTACAAGAATTACAGGAAATATAATAACACCTGTTGAGCAAATATTACCCCAAATTCCTGCGGAATTTGGATATTGGGGAGTGCCGCCTAATGATTTAGAAATACTTAAACTTTTTCCTGACTCAACACATGTATATGGCTGGACAAGGTGTGTGGAAGCAGGAGCTCCTGCCGATTTAGATTTAGAAATGTATGTTGATGAAAATGTTCCGACTGTATTTTACGCTCAGGCTTTTTGCGCAAAATCACAGCTTGCAAAATACCTTGCAGACAAGTATAACGGGCTTTATATTGATATTGACGATTATGCTTCAAATTCTATTCGTGCAAAAATTGAAGCTTTTTTGAGATTAAGCTAGCAAATTTATTTTTTACGTGTTTTATATTTGTATGCAAATAAATCAATCAACAAATACACCAAACTTTCAGGCGAAATTTTTTCGCACAAAGTCTTTAGAAAATGTAGCTTTGTATGCCGTCAAACACAATGCTTTCGGTAAACTTGACCGTATGCAGAAACATATTAGTTCCGTTCATTTAAAAACCAGAGTACGGGTTGACATTAAAATAACAGAAGAGGGATTTCCGCAGGTTATATTTACAAGATTTTATCCAAAACACGACACGCTGATTGCAAGATGTAAAAATGATTACAAAAAAATTAAATCGGTTACTTATACATCAGAAAAAAAGGATAATCCTCTCTGGTTTGCAATGAATAAAATTATTGAAATGGGTAAGAATGTCCCTAACAATGATATTTTTAAAGAAGTTATTATGAGACGATAATACTTTATTTTTTGTTTACCACAGCATCAATCAGACCTTTAAATAACGGGTGTGGTCTTTCGGGACGTGATTTAAACTCAGGATGGAACTGGCATGCTACGAACCAATCCAGCTGCGGGAGTTCTACGATTTCAGAGAGCATTCCGTCAGGAGACATTCCTGAGAATACAAGTCCTGCTTTTTTTAGCTGTTCAATATAGTCTGTGTTAACTTCATATCTGTGCCTGTGGCGTTCGGAAATCTTGTTTGCTCCGTATACTTCATGAGCTCTGCTTCCTTTTTTAATATGACAGTCGTAAGCTCCAAGTCTCATTGTTCCGCCGTAACCTTTTACGTTCTTTTGTTCCTGCATAATATCAATTACAGGAGCGGAAGTGTTTTCGTCAAACTCCATTGAATTTGCGCCTTTAAGCCCTGCTACATTGCGTGCGTATTCGATTACCGCGCATTGCATACCGAGACAAATTCCTAAGAAAGGAACATTGTTTTCTCTTGCGTATCTGATTACGTTGAGCTTGCCTTCTATTCCTCTTATACCGAAACCGCCCGGAACTATGACTCCGTCAACATCCTGCATAAGTTCTTTACATTTAGCCATATCAACGCAATCTTCCGAGTTAATCCATTTGATTTCGGTTTTAACATTATCTGCGTATCCGGCATGCTTGATAGACTCTACTACAGAAATGTAAGCGTCGGAAAGTTTTGTGTATTTGCCTGCAATCGCGATTTTGATTGTTCCTGACGGGTGATTAATCCTGTCAACAAGCTCTCTCCAGCCTGTAAGTTCGGCTTTCTTCTCCGGAACCTGAAGAAGTTTTAATACAACCTGAGCAAAGTTTTGGTCTTCTAATGCTAAAGGAACCTCGTAAATACTTTTCATATCACGGCATTCGATTACTGCTTCTTTTGAAACAGAGCAGAATAGAGCAAGCTTGTCTTTCTCTGTTTTTGGAATAGCTTTCGAAGTTCTGCAAACTAGAATTTCCGGCTGCAGACCGTAGCTCCTTAATAAGCTTACGCTGTGCTGTGACGGTTTTGTTTTCAACTCTCCGGAAGTAGGAAGATATGGTAAAAGCGTACAATGTATGTTAATTGCATTCCCTATTCCTGCTTCTGTTTTGAATTGACGAATGGACTCAATAAACGGAAGACTTTCGATGTCACCGATTGTTCCCCCGATTTCAATGATTTGAAAATCAGGTTTAAAATGTTTTTGAGCTTTTATCAACCTTGATTTGATTTCGTTAGTGATATGCGGAATAACCTGCACTGTTCCGCCTAAATAATCGCCTCTGCGTTCTTTCTGGATAACTGTTTGATAAACGCTTCCTGAAGTTACGTTTGAAAGCTGTGAAAAGTTTGTATCAATAAATCTTTCATAATGACCTAA
The DNA here is from genome assembly GCA_948684385.1 of uncultured bacterium. GTDB lineage: Bacteria > Cyanobacteriota > Vampirovibrionia > Gastranaerophilales > Gastranaerophilaceae > CAG-196. The sequence goes on along the minus strand of CAPQCU010000007.1, from coordinate 50,856 downwards.
ATCAAGGTCTGTTTCTGCTCCGTCATCGGTTACAAAAACTTCTCCATGCTGAAACGGGCTCATAGTACCGGGGTCGACATTAATATACGGGTCAAATTTTTGGATAGCAACAGAAAAACCTCTTGCTCTCAATAATTTACCTAAAGATGCGCCGATAATTCCTTTGCCTAAAGAACTTACAACACCGCCTGTTATAAAAATATATTTTGTCATTTTTTCAACCTTTTTATGAGAATATTCGGATGGGTTCACTTACCCCTTTACCCCTTAGCCCTAGTTAATTTTTGGAACTCTAAAGAAACCGTTTTCTTCATCCGGAGCGTTTTTCATAAGCTCTTCTTTTGTTTGTTCGTAATAAACTTCATCTTCTCTCATTACGTTAACAAAATCAATTGCGTGAGCCATTGGCTCAACATTTGCTGTGTCAACTTCGTTCATAGCATCTACGTGCTTAAGAACATCGCCTAACTGTTTTGTAAACTTTTCTTTTTCTTCTTCTGTTAACTCTAAACGAGCAAGTTTTGCTACGTGTTCAACATCTTTTATAGTAATCATAATTCCATTCTCCAATAATAACCAATGTTACCACAAAATATTTTCTTTTGATAGTACAACTTTTTTAAGCGAGTTAAACTCACCTTCATCCAGCTCAACAGTAAGGTAGTTTCGGGTAACTCCTTTATATTTACCCCTCTTAGAGAGTCTTTTTTCGATTAAAACTTCTTCTTCTCTGCCGATATTTTCCTGAACGAACAGGTTGAATTTTTCAGCTGAGATTTGTTTAATTATTCCTGCTCTTTCTTCTTTTACCTTATCTGGCAAATGCCCGTCCAGCTTTTCGGCGATTGTTCCTTTACGTATTGAATACGGGAAAGTGTGGATTTGCGAAAGTTTTGAACGTTTCAGGTTTTCAACGGTTGTTGTAAAATCTTCTTCTGTTTCTCCGCAAAAACCTGCAATAATGTCGCTTCCAAGAAACGGCTTTTCAAAACGAGATACAATATCTTCAATCTGGTCAAGGTAATATTCTACAGTATAGTGCCTGTTCATGCGCTTTAAAGTCTTGTTGCAGGCTGATTGCAGTGACAAATGGAAATGCGGGCAGAATTTTTCACTCGTTTGAAGGAAATCCAAAAGCTCCGGCGTGATTTCATGCGGGTTAAGGGAACCTAAACGGTAACGCGGAATTGAAGTTCTCTCTTCAATTTCTTTTAATAGCGGCAAAATATTTCCTTCGCCCCACAATCCGATGTGAATACCTGTTAAAACAACTTCTTTGTATCCGGCTTCTGAATATCTGTTGATTTCATTTACAATGAAATCAGACTCCGCCCAACGTGATTTTCCGCGCCCGTAAGGTATTATGCAATAAGCACAGCGATTATCGCACCCGTCTTGAATTTTAAGACTTATGCGGGTTTTTGTCGTGTCGTTTAGGGTTACTTTACAAAATTTCTCAGCCCCCATTAAATCTCGTACGACAAACTTTTCATCTTCTTTCAAAAGTCGTGCAATTTCAAACTTATCTTCGTTGCCGTAAACATAATCAATAAAAGGTTCTTCAAGAAGTTTTTCTTTCTCTATCTGCGCAATGCAGCCTGTAAGGATTGTTTTTAATCCTAAGCTGTGTGCGTGGCGAAGCAGATACATCGCTTCGTTATCGCTTTTATGGGTAACAGAGCAGGAGTTGAGGATATAAAAATCCGCATCCTCAAGTTTTTTAACCTCTTTATACCCTGCATCAACGAGTTTTTCTGCAACAATTTGACCTTCAAACTGGTTAGACTTACATCCCATTGATTTAAGAAAGAATTTTTTCATAACCCTTACACTCTGCCGTACATATCTTCGTATCTTATGATATCTTCTTCAATCAACGGATCGCCTTTTTGTACTTCGATTATCTTCAAAGTTTCCTGATAAGGGTTTTGCAAAGAATGAATAGCTTTCAATGGTATATCAACACTATGTCCCGGGCTTAAGATAAGTTCTTTGCCTTCCAAAATAACTTTTGCAGTACCTTCAAGTACAACCCAGTGTTCGCTTCTAAAATTGTGAGACTGAACAGAAAGTTTTTGACCTGTATTTACCTGAATCATCTTGGTTAAAAATCCGTTACCCTGCGCCAGCACTGTATAATAACCCCAGGGTCTGTAAACTGTTTTGTGAACAAGGTGCGTATTATCGTTTTGTTTCTTTAATGTTTCAAAAATCTTTTTAACATCCTGTGTTTTATCCGCTCTGCATGCAAGAATTGCGTCTTCTGTTTCAACAATTACCGTATCTTCAAGCCCGATTGAAGCAACAAGTTTTGATGAAGAGTACATCATTGAATTTTTTGAGCCTTCATCAAGCACGTGACCGACTTTTACGTTTCCGTTTTCGTCTTTAGGGCTTACGTCGTAAATTGATTTCCAGCTTCCTAAATCATTCCAGTCACTTTCAAGTTTAACAAGTGCAATTTTATCAGACTTCTCCATAATTGCATAGTCAATAGAAATCGAAGGCATTTTGTCATATTCAATATACGGAATTTCATCAGAGTTTGAAAAATCGAAATTTGCAAGTTTTGAGAAAATTTCAGGAGAATGTTTCTGTGCTTCTTCTAAAAGAACCGAAGCTTTGAACATAAAAATACCGCTGTTCCAGTAATAATTTCCGTCTTTAATATATTCTTCCGCAAGTTTTTCGTTCGGTTTTTCGACGAACTTATTAACTTTAAACCCGTTTTCAATTTTGTTATGTGTTACATTAATGTACCCGTAACCTGTTTCAGGATAAGAAGGTTTGATGCCGAAAGTTACAATATAACCCTGTTCTGCGATTTTTTCACCGGCTTTAACGGTTGCTGCAAATTTTTCGGTGTCATTAATCATGTGATCAGAAGGTACAACAAGGATTACAGGGTCGGTCTTGAATTTTTCCATTATGTATTTTGAAGCAAGCGCAATTGCAGGAGCTGTGTTTTTAGAAATCGGTTCTGATAAAACAACGGTTTCTTTTGCAAGTGAAGAAAGCTGGTATTTCACATTTGCAAAGTGTTTAACGCCTGTCATGCTTATAATATTAGATGCCGGCATGCATTCTGCAATTCTTTCAAAAGTCGCTTGAAGCAAGCTTTCTGTGTTTTGAATATTAAGAAGCTGTTTCGGATAAAGCTCTCTGGATAAAGGCCAGAGTCTGCTTCCTGAACCGCCTGCTAAAATTAATCCGTACATCATTTTGTGTCCTCCAATTACATTCACCTCTGCGTTTACTCTGGTAGTTCTAGTTCAAGCCCAATACATTTACCCCTGCCCCGCCAAATTGCATGTCGTATAAATGCTTGTATCTTCCGTTTTCTCTGCTAATCAACTCGTCATGAGTACCAAGCTCAACAAGCTCGCCTTCGTTTAGAACAGCTATTCTGTTTGCGTTATGAATTGTTGAAAGCCTGTGTGCGATAACAAATACAGTCTTGTTTTTCATTAAGTTATCAAGCGCTTTTTGAACGATTGCTTCTGACTCGTTATCAAGCGCAGAAGTTGCTTCGTCTAAAATTACAATCGGTGCGTTTTTAATCAAAGCTCTTGCAATCGCAACTCTCTGACGCTGCCCGCCGGAAAGCGAAGAACCTCTTTCTCCGACAATAGTATCAATTCCTTCTGGAAGTGTTCCCAAAAATTCGTCAAGATGAGCAAGCTTTGCAGCTTCGGCTAGTTCAGCTTCTGTTGCATCAGGTTTTCCCATAAGAATATTTTCACGAATGGAGCCTGTGAACAGGTAGTTATCCTGAAAAACAAACGAAATATTGTTTCTTAGGCTTGGTATATCAAAGGTTCTAATGTCCTCCCCGTTAATCTTGATTGAACCAGAGTTTACGTCGTAAAATCTTGGCAGCAAGTTTACGACTGTAGATTTACCCCCGCCTGAATTTCCGACAAGCGCGATTGTTTCGTTACTTCTTACTGAAAGATTGAAATCCTTAAGAACAGGAATGCCTTCTTCGTATTCAAAAGTTACGTGAGAATATTCAATACTGTTAATTTTTTCGTTAAGAGTTTTTGCATTTTCCGGATTTTTGATTTCCGGCATGAGTGAGAATAATTCAAACACACGCGCAATTGAAACAAAAGTTGATTGCAAGCTTGTAAGAGTAAAACCTAAAGTCTTTGTAGGCTTGTAAAGCAAAAGAAGCGAAGTGACAAAAGATGCAAAGCTTCCTGCCGTAAGTTCACCTGAAAGAATTAAGCTGTTTCCGTAAGCCATAACGATTGCGATACCGATTGAGCATACAAAATACATTATAGGTGACATCCAGCCAACACGTTTTGTTAAAGACATTGTTAAATCAAACTGCTTGTGTATCTGGTTTTCAAATTTATGGTTCTGATTTTCCTGTAAGTTATAAGCTGTGATGATTTTGTTTCCTGCAAAAGTTTCGTTAAAGTTTGTAGTCATGTCACCGCCTACAACCATTGTTGCGTTAGAAACTGATTTGATTTTCTTTTTAATAAATAAAACAGGAGTAATTGCGATTGCCATAACTCCAATCCCGATAAGCGCGAGCTTCCAGGAGTTGAATAAAAGTACAAATACGAGTGCAAAGAATTCAAATATTGAAAGTATAAAGCTTTTTAATGTGTTGATTAAGTTTTTTGAAGCTGCATCAGGGTCAGCAAAAAATCTTGATAAAACAAGTCCTGAAGAGTTAACATCATAAAACTTTGTATCCATTGTTGTTAATTTCTTGAATAAATCAACTTTCAAAATATTGGACATTTTGTTTCCTGTCCAGTCAGAAAGATAGTTGCAGATGTATTTTAGTACACCTTGAATAAGTGCAAATCCAATAATACCAATAGGGATAAGCTTAATAAAAAATTCCTGCAAATAATAAGTTTTGCCCCACAGTTCAAAAGTTTGTGCTTCGTTTCCGTTAACGACGAAATCCATATAAGGTCTTAATGATAATGCTACAACCCCGTCAAGAAGTCCTAAAGGAATTGCAAGCAGGAACAATAAAATTGAACGCCACAAAACGACTTTAATATATGGAAACATTTTATTTAACAAATACCCGTAACGAAAGGCATCTTTGGTCTGTGTGTCTTTTAATTTAAGCATTCTCAACTCCCAACTTATAAATACTCCTTATTTAAGTGTAGCATAAAAAAATCTATATGATACAATAGATAACAAATATGAAGATTTATTATAAAGCAACCTACACATATAAAATACTTAGAATGTTTCTTTTGGAGCTTCAAGGCTTTGTAACAACTCTTGGAAACATTGCTCTTTTTGGAACAGAGCTTGCTAAAGGTCTTAGAACTTTTCCAACAACACTTAAAGCAATAATAGAACAGTCTTCCAGATTTGGAGTTTCTTCGCTTCCTATTACGCTTTCTATTGTTGGCATGACATCGATTATTATTGCGATGCAAATAGCGGGAGAAATGGTTAAACAAGGTGCCGGAAATTATGTAGGTATGCTGGTTGCGATTTTGATGGTAAGAGAAGAAGGCGTGATTATGGCGGGGTTTGCAATCATCTCTATGATAGGCTCTTCGCTCGCTTCCGAGATTGCAACCATGAAAGTTACCGAACAAATTGACGCAATACGTGTCTTGAAAGTTAATCCAATTCACTATCTTTTTACACCGCGCGTAATTGCAGGTACTTTGATGATGCCGCTTGTTGTTATTGTGTCTTCGGTTTTTGGAGTGCTGAGCGGAGCAGTTGCTTCAAATCTGGCTTCAGGACTTACTTATAAAGCTTATTTTGACTCTGTATGGTTCGGACTAAATATGCATGATATTAATGTATGTCTCTTAAAATCGCTTACTTTCGGCTTTGTAATATCTTTGATAAGCTGTTCCTGTGGTATGGAGGCGAAAGACGGTGCAAAAGGGGTCGGTATTGCAACGACAAAAGCTGTTGTATGGTCGTTTGTTGCGATAGTAATTCTGGATTTGATATTTGCAGCGATGTTCTTCTATTGATGGGGTAAATATATCGGGTTGGATTTGGAGTCACAAATTTGAATTATGATAAGGTAAAAAATGGGAATTGAAGTTAAAAATTTAATAAAATCTTTTGATAAGAAACTCGTGCTTGACGATATTTCGTTTAAAGTCGATGACGGGAAAATCCTTTCAATAGTCGGATTTAGCGGCTCCGGTAAAAGTACGGTTTTGAAACTGATAAGCGGCTTGATTGAAAAAGACGGCGGCGAAATAATTACTTCCGGAGGCGATATTGCGATGGTTTTCCAGTACTCTGCGCTTTTTGATTCTCTGAATGTGTTTGATAATATTTCTTTTGCGCTTCAGGAACGAAAAGATTTGAGGGGTAAATATACGAAAGCTGAGCTTGAAAAAATTGTTGCGGAAAAACTTGAAATGGTCGGTTTATCAGGAATTGAAGATAAGTTTCCCTCTGAGCTTTCAGGTGGTATGCAAAAGCGCGTAAGCTTTGCAAGAGCAATCGTAACAGAGCCTAAGATTATACTTTATGATGAACCGACTGCGGGACTTGACCCGATTTCTTCTACACTTATTGAAGATTATATTGTAAGATTAAAAAATGAAACAAACGCTGCTTCAATAGTAGTTACTCACCAAATGTCAACTATTCAAAGGACGGCGGATTCTGTCTTGATGTTGTATAATGGAAAAGCAGTTTTCGAAGGAACACCTGAGGAGCTGATGCAGCAGCAGACTCCGTATACAAAACAGTTTGTAACAGCTGCGATAGACGGACCTATGAAAATGGTTTAAAAAGGAATTTAAATAATGAAAATGTCACCATCTTTTAAAGTAGGAATATTAACACTTACAGCTCTAACGCTGCTTCTGTTCACGATTTTGTGGGTAAAAGGCAGAGCGTTTTCTTCTGCTGAAAGAATAGAAGTTCATTTTAAAGATGTTAACGGTATGAGACCGGGTTCAGGTGTCCAAATGATGGGGCTTAGAGTCGGTCAGGTTGAAGAAATTACTCCGGTTGTTAATGGTGAATCCAGCTATGTTAAGATGAAATTTGTTATTACAGAGCAGGGTATTGAAATTCCTAAAGCATCTATGCTTTCTATCCAGCAGTCAGGTTTGATTGGTGAACAGTTTTTGGAAATTACACCTCCAAGAGTGCGCTCTGTTTATATTCCTGATAACTCAAAAGAGCTTCTTTCTTACAATACGCCGGTTGAAATTAAGCTTGATGATGAATATTATGATGTGGGTAATGTAAAAAAATCACAGGTTATGTCATCAAATCTTGTGCCGGAAGAATTACGCTCGTTTGTGAAAACAAGTTATGCTTATAAAGTTGATTACGTTGTAAACCTTCCGGGACTTATACTTCCTCATTTTATGACCGGTAAGATTGTGACGGTTGACGGGGTTAAGAAACTTAGAATTGCGCCTCTTGATAATACTGCGCTGCCTTATCCGCACCAGACTTCTCCATATACAATTATTGAACCTATGAGAATAGCTGATTTTATGGACTTGCAGTACAAAGCGGCTGAATCTTTGACAGAAACTAACAGAATTATAAACGAACTTCTGAATGATAGTATGGTTGCAGAACTGAGACAGTCTGTTACTAACTTTAAAGATTTGACAGCGCAGGCAACAACAACTCTTGCTAAAACAGAAAAACTTGTTGAAACTTCTAAGAACGATATTGACGCTATGCTTTGGCTTTTAAGCGATGTTTCTAATAACTTTAATAAGCTTGCTGTAAATGTTAACGGTATAATCGGTGATGAAAAATTCAAACCTGCTGTGTATGAAACAGCAGAAGCTGTTTCAAATCTTTCAAAACAGCTTTCTCCAATTATCGGAGCAGTGGATGCTAAGGAGTTTGCGGAAGATTTAAACGCTGTAATGAAAAATTTGAACGAGATTTCTTCTTCTGTTAACAGAATGACAAAAGATGAAAATCTTAAGACTAAGATTTCGACTTCGATTGATAATTTGAATGTGACAATGTGCGAAGTCTCAACCGCGCTTGAAACGATTAACGGTGAAGGCGGAGACAAAGACGGATTGAAACAGATTATTAATGATACCTCAAGCACAGTTTCTAACCTGAAAAAATTCTCAGAAAAATTGAATAAGAGATTTTTGTTGTTCAGACTGATGTTCTAGGCGGGGGTAAAGGGGTAAATATATTTAATTGCATTTTAGACTACCAGTTTAACGCCCTCATGGGGTAAAGGGGTAAATGTATTGGGCTGGGTTTGGGGACTACAAGCTCAGCGTTATCTGTGCAGGGGGAAATAATTTCGTTTGTTCTGGAACTACGAATTTCTCCCTCCCAAACTATTCCATCAACAATTTATATGCATCAATTCCAAGCTTGTCTGCAATTGTAGCACGACTTAGAGGTAATATTATGACAAGCGAAAAAAGAAAGAAAAGATTAAAACAAGCATTAAAAAACAGGTTGAAAGATATTCTTAATAATATGAAAGAAATAAAATCGACAATAAATATAATCTATAGTTACTGCAAATATCGTAATGACTCTGAAACTGTTGGAAATATTTTGCACATGTTGGCAGAATTAGAAGAAAAAACGGAAAGTACTGCAATGAAAATATGTGATATTCTAAATGAGGATAATGCTCTAAATGATTCTGAGTTTATGTCACATATACTTCCATTAAATTTAGCCGATGTTGTTATTGATGATTAACTATAAATAACTTATAAATCTCGACATCCAGTGCTTTTGCAATTAAAATTAAACGCTTCAGGCTTGGAGTTTTCTTACCTCTCTCTATTTCTGACAAATAATCTCTGGATATTCCGCTAATCTCACTCAATTTTTCTTGTGTGAGATTTCGAATTTTTCTATAGTGTTTTATGTTTTCAATAACGATGTTAATCGTGCTATTTGTCATAATATTATTCTATTTTTTTGCCGGCTTGATTGTAACAGGCAATGAGCACGGATTGTGATAATTTTTGTAAATTATCTTTTTAAAATAACTTTTTTGTTGTAAAATACTCTGCGGGGGATTTTAGTGTTATGTTAGATAGTGCAGTAAATTTTATTAAAGGAAAAATTGACGGATTTAAGCCGGAAATCGGTATAATTTTAGGCTCAGGGCTTGGTGATTTAGCAGACGAGTTTTGCAAAGTTGCAATACCTTATTCCGATATTCCGGGGTTTGAAGCTTCAACTGTTTCAGGACACAAGGGAAGGCTTGTGTTTGCAGAGATTAACGGCAAAAATGTCGTTATGATGCAGGGCAGGTTTCATTTTTACGAAGGTCATTCTATTCAGAAAGTCGTTTTTCCTGTAAAAGTTATGAAAAAACTCGGGGTGGAAACGCTTATTGTAACTAACGCTGCAGGCGGTGTAAATCCTGCTTTCAATCCTTCTGATTTAATGATTATTACTGACCACATAAACTACATGGGCGTAAACCCGCTTATCGGCGCTAATGACGACAGTATGGGCGATAGATTTCCTGATATGAGTGAAGTTTACACACTTGAATATATTGAACTTGTTAAAAAGATTGCCTCCAAACTTGGAATTGATTTGCAAGAAGGGGTTTATATGGCGCTTACAGGCCCGTCTTATGAGACTCCTGCAGAAGTTAGGATGGCAAGAGTCATCGGTGCTGATGCAGTCGGAATGTCAACTGTGCCGGAAGCTGTTACAGCTTCGTGGGCAGGTATGAAAGTTATCGGCTTAAGCTGTATTTGCAACTCTGCAGCAGGGGTAAGTACCGTAGGGCTTTCGCATTCAGACGTTATTCACGCTGCAAATGTTGCAAAAGACAGGTTTAAAACTCTTGTAAAAGATGTGATTAAAGAAATATAGTTATACTGCGGGCGGGCGTTGATTTTACAACGCCCGCCCGCACAAGGAAATATTTATGAGATTAGACAAATTTTTAAAAGTTTCAAGACTAATAAAACGCAGAACTGTTGCAAATACTGTTTCTGAAATGGGGCGTGTACTTGTAAACGGAAATCCGGCAAAGCCTGCTAAGCAGTTAAAAGTAGGGGATATTATTGAAATTGAGTATTCAAACAGAGTTGAAAAAGTTGAAGTGTTAGTTATTCCGACAGGAAATGTAAGTGTTCAGGACGCGTCGACTTTGTACAAAGAGATAGGAGAATAAGGGGTAAATTATGCCTGTAATTAACGAACATTTTCAGATTAATACGCGCGGAAATAATGACATTATTAATATTACAAAACATGTTCAAAACTGCGTTTATCAACACGCTTTAAAGGATGCGCTTGTGTGTATTTCTATTCAGGGCAGCACTTCTGCCGTAACTACGATTGAGTACGAAGAAGGCTTAATAAATGACTTAAAAGAAGCTTTGGAGAGAATTGCACCGACGGGAGCAGAGTATCATCACGACGAAATCTGGCACGATGGTAACGGTTACGCGCACGTAAGAGCGGCACTTGTAGGAAGCTCGGTAAATGTTGCACTGAAAGACGGACTTTTGAACCTCGGAACATGGCAGCAGGTTGTGCTATTGGATTTTGATAATAAACCGCGCTCAAGAAATATTACTGTACAGATTGTGTATTAATATGATAATATAAATTTATGCTAAATCTATACATCACATCTTCTAACAGAAAAGAAGGCAAAACCTTTTTGACTGCGGGGCTTGCTGCAACCATGCAAAGCCTTGGTTATTCAACAAGTGTTTATAAACCAATTCAAACTGCAGGAATAGAGCGCAATGGATTTATGCAGTCACCGGATTTAACTTATGTTAAAACTATTGATCCGTATATAAATACTCATTTTTCGTATCTTTTTAAATCAAATCTTGAGCCGCTAATTGCTTCGGAGCTGGAAAATGAGCCAATTGAGATTGAACTTATTTTAAAAGAGTATGCAAAAATTTCGGCAATGGGAGATTCCACTATTCTTGACGGTGATGGCGGCCTATTAAGTCCGATTGCACCTGCTGTACAGACTGCAGATCTGGTAAAGAAATTGCAAATACCGCTTTTGTTTGTAGTTACTCCAAGAGAAGATTCGATAAATGACACTTTGCTTTCGATTTATACAGCGCAGGAAAAAGGGCTGGATATTAGGGGAGTTGTGATAAATAATATTACGGATGACTGCCCGAAACACCTTTTGAACGCTATTCCAAGGGTGATTGAAGAGTATACGAATGTAAAAATTTTAGGTTTAATTTCGCATTTAGAAGGTAAATTCTCTCCGGAGGATTTGATTACGGGTATTCTAAACGGTGTGGATATTGAAAGTATTTTTAATGTAAAGATAGAAAAACTGGAGCTATGATAATAACTGCCGGCAAATATAAGGGGCGCAAACTTGTTGTTCCTGATGAAAATATAACACGTCCGACGCTTTCCAAGGTCAGGATGGGGGTTTTTAATGCTCTTTTTTCTATGCTTGGAGAGTTTGAGGGTAAAACTTTTCTGGATGTTTTTGGCGGTTCAGGTGTGATGGGGCTTGAAGCGCTTTCACGCGGATTTAAAGAAGTTAAAGTTTTTGAAAAAAATCCGAAAGCTGCTGCTGTTATTAAAAGAAATTATGAGTTACTGGGGCTTAAGCCGGATTTACAAATCGGTGACAGCACAAAACTCGTGCAAAAACTCGATGGAGAGTTTGACGTAGTTTATATTGACCCTCCTTATATGAGTGAAGAGCTTTATGCTTCTGTTTTAGCAAACATAAAAGGAAAAATTATTATTGTTGAAGGTATTAAAGACTTTGATTTTGAAGGCTTTGAGCTTATTAAGTCAAAGAGTTACGGCGGGAAATTTATCAGCTACTTAAGTATTAGTTAAATTTCCAATATAAAAATTTACAGATATGAAATAAAATGCCATAGTTAAAGGCGGAAAAGGAAGACAAATGCTAGATTTAACATCAGAAAAGAAATTTATGAATTTAAAGTTTGAAAATTTTATTGACACTCTTGAAGGAGAAGATATTTTTGGAAAAACCGAACGTCTTGATGAAGTCTTATCAAGCGGTGTAATGACCGGAAATGAGGCTCTCGGAATGGTCACAATGAATAAAGTTTCTGCCGAATCTAAGATTAAAGAAAAAGACGGCGAAGTTCATGATGTTATAATGCTTGGCTCAAATTCTTATTTGAACTTGTCTACGCATCCTCAGGTTATGGAAGGTGCAAGAAGAGCGCTTGAAGAATTTGGTTACGGAATGGGAGCTGTTTCAAATTACGCGGGTATTACAGAAATTCATAAAGAGCTTGAAGCAAGGATTGCTAAGTTTTACGGCGCAGAAGATTGCATTGTTTTTCCGAGTGGATATGGTGCAAATGTTGGTATAGTCTCAGCGCTTTGCGGTAAGAATGATGTTATTATAAACGATGCTGCAAACCACGCTTCAATTTTTGACGGATGTATGCTTTCAGGTGCGGATATTAAAGTATTTCCGCATAGAGATATGAAATACTTAGAAAGAATTTTATCAAGACTTCCTGAAGAAAAAACAGGCAGACTAATAATTACTGACGGTGTTTTTTCAATGGATGGCGATATGGCTCCGCTTGATAAGATTGTTGAACTTGCACAAAAATACAATTGTCGGGTTATGGTTGACGATGCGCATGGTGTAGGTATTGTAGGTAAGACCGGACGCGGAACAGCAGAACATTTTGGAGTGATGGATAAAGTTGATTTGCATGTCGGAATGCTGAGTAAAGGGCCGGGCGGACTTGGCGGTTACTGCGCAGCTTCAAGACAAATTGTTCAATATTTAAGATTGTATGCAAGAAGCTATTTCTTCTCAACAGCGCTTCCTGCTTCCGTTGCAGGCGGGCTTAATGAAGTGTTTAAACTTCTTGAAACAGATAATGCCGGTCGTGATAAACTCTGGCAGAATACTGAGTATTTGAAATCAAAACTTCTTGAAAAAGGTTTTGATATCGGACATTCGCAGTCTGCAGTTGTTCCGGTAATGGTTTATAGTGAGCCTGTTCTATTTGAAATGTATGAAAAACTTAGAAGGCGCGGGGTTTACGTAAATATTGTTACTTATCCGGCAGTAAGACGCAAAGAATGCAGACTGAGACTTTGTACAATGAAAGAGCTGACTTTTGAGCAGATTGATAAGGCTGTAGAAATTATTGCGGAACTGGGTCGTGAGTATGGACTCATCTCGTAAAACTGTTTTTGTAACAGGAGCAGCCGGTTTTATCGGGCTAAATATTGTTAAGGCTTACGTTAAAGCCGGATGGTATGTTTATGCGCTTGTACATAAAACTATGCCCGAAGAGCTTAGGACTCTTTCAAATGTTGAAATTATTCAGGGAGATGCTTCTGATAAGCAGACTCTCCCTGATTTAAAAGTAGATGTTGTTGTTCACGCAGCGGGCTTAGCCTCTGATATAGGGCGGGATGAAGAATTTAGGAAAATAAATTTTGAGCCGGTTAAGTTTTTATCTAAACTTGCGGAGAAAAAATTTATCTATATTTCTTCAACAGATGTTTACGGAATAAAAGATTTTGAGGATGCAGATGAGAACACTCCTTTATTAGAGTTTCCGAAAAATCCGTATCCAAAATACAAAATCGCGTCAGAGGGGTGGATTAAGGAAAATTGCAAACAGTATGTAATCATACGTCCGGCTGCAGTTTGGGGTGAAGGCGACAGGACGCTTGAAAAACGGGTTGTAGAGTTTTTACAAACTTCGCCTTTCATTGTTCATTTTGGCAAATGGCGCGGACAAAACCGCTGGCCGCTTGCAAATGTTAAAAATGTTGCTGATGTTATTGTAAGAGTCAGTGAAACGGATGATTTTGACAATCAGGCCGTTAATATTATTGACCCTGAAATTACCACTATTGACGGGTATTACCGGATGATTGCGGAAAAATATTATCCTCAAAAAACTTTCAGGGAGATTTATTTACCCCTTTGGATTGGAAAATTGATAGGACTTGTTTCAACTTTCGTGTCGAATATCTTAAAACGAAAACGCCCTGTTTTTGACCCGACTTTTTATGCAGTGCATCATGTAAGCTCAACTCTTGATTTTTCTTCAAAAAAAATGAATGAAATTTTGCGTCACAAATAATTTTTGTATTATAATAGTTTCCGGGAAATGAGAGGTTTAATGTGGGAAAATATCATTTTATAGCAATTGGCGGAATAGGTATGAGCGGGCTTGCAAAGTATTTGCTCGAAGACGGTCATACAGTTTCAGGTTCAGATATTGCTGATTCAAAATATATAGATAAATTACGCGAAATGGGCGCGGAGGTAAATGTAGGTCATAGTGCTAATAACGTACCTGAAGGCGCGATTGTAATAAAAAGTACGGCGATTAGAGATAATAATCCGGAAGTTATTCGTGCAAAAGAACTCGGGCTTCCGATTTACCACCGTTCGGATTTATTAAAAGAAATAGCAGCAACTGCACAAAAAGATGGCAAGTGCTTTATTGGATTTTCCGGTACTCACGGAAAGACAACTACAAGCGGGCTTGCTTCTTATGTTTTGGATAAAGCAGGGCTTGAACCTTCGTTTGTAGACGGGGGAATAATACCAGAACTTAATACTAATGCCCAACATCGGGGTAAATGTATTCAGACGGATTTAAAACTACAGGATGGATGTCCTGTGGAATGTGGTAAATTCTTTATCGCAGAATTAGACGAAAGCGATGGAACTATCGTTAAGTATTCTCCTGATATTCTTGTAATCAATAACCTTGAAGAAGACCACATTGATTTTTACAAAAACGGTATGCCGGATTTGGTTAAGACTTTTAATCAGGCTATTTCTCAGTCGAAAAAAGTTATTGTAAATAATGACAACGAAGGTGTTAAGCTTTTAAATGGTGATTTTATTACCTTTGGTTTGAAAGAAGCTGATTATACCGCGAAAAGTATTGATAATGAAACTCTGGAAATTTATCACCTTGGAGGGCTTCTGACTACGCTGAAAATTCAGCTTGCAGGTATTCATAATGTTTATAATACTTTAGCGGTTGTTGCGGCATTAAACGAGGCGGGGGTAAATGTTAAATCAATAGCACAACATTTTTACCCATTTACCGGCATGGGCAGAAGGTTCCAGAAAGTTGGAGAATTTGACGGAATTCAAGTTTTTGACGACTATGCGCACCACCCGACTGAAATCAAAGCAGCGCTTCAGGCTGCGGCTTCAAAATTTGGTAAAGAAAATGTTATTGCAGTTTTTCAGCCGCACAGGTTTACAAGGCTGCAAGCACTTTGGAACGAGTTTAAAACTTCGTTTGAAAACGCCGGTCGTGTTATTGTGACTGATGTTTATGCAGCTTCAGAAGACCCGATTGAGGGAGTGAATTCTGAAAAATTTGCAACAGAACTTCAAAACTGTGAATATATTTCAGGCAATATGCAGGAAGTTGCGCAAAAACTTAAGCCGGCACTTAAATCCGGCAATGTTGTCGTAGGTCTCGGCGCAGGAACGATTACAAATCTTGGTAAGGAGTTAATCCATTAAAAACTTATTTATGATAAAGTCTGTTCAATATTTCAAATAATTTTACAGCAGTATCATCATCCGGATTTCTATCCGGATGAAGTTTTATAGAGAGTTTTCTATATGTTGATTTATCAAGATTTCTTACCTGTTCCGGAGTGATTTTGAATAAATCTGCAAGAATGATTGTTTCAATATCAGTAAGCTGATTTATGTTAAATCTCATATTTGTAATTCGATTAGTGAAATATTCTACATTGTTTAAAATTTCTTCGCTATAATGCATGTTTGCGGTCTTTTTATTCTGATTTAGCATATTTCCGTTCAAATCATATAGCTTACGGGTTGATTTACCGTCTTTTTCTTCTGTAACGTATATAATTCCGGCTTTGTAATCATATTTTTTGATAGTTCTTATTCCTGTTTTTGGATCATATACTTGTTTGCGTATATTGCCATTTTTATCGGGGCCTATGTAGTAGAATAATTTATCATTAATCCATATTTTGTGAAAGTTATTTTTAGAATCTACAACTTCTCTTTTCCCGTCTTTTGGAGAAAAAGTTTCTCTATAAATAAGAGTTCCGTCTTCACTAAATTTTTCTAATTTTAATCTATGTTCACCTTTAAAAAACTCTTGCTGTTTGATTTTTTTTGTATTGCCGTAAAATATTGTTTATATTCTCGTACGCAGGGATTTTGGCAGCGAAAAATTTAAAAAAGATTGTTCCGTTATTTTATGTTCAATTTTGCTCTTGCAATCAAAAAAGTCTTTTGCAGCTTCGGCTGCTTTATTTTTGTAGTTCAACTTTTGTGTTGTATTTAAGATATTTATTTTAGGTGTGATTTTCATATAATTATCTAAAAACTGTAAATATAAAATTTTGTTATTTATTTAATAAAACTTAATATACCATATTGCATTGTATTTGTTGTATTATATGAATTAAAGAGGCAGATAGCAAGGTGCAGATAAAAGAAGATTTTGAGATAAAAAATTTAACTACTTACAAAATTGGCGGGAAGGTTAAGAAAGTTTATTTTCCGGAAACGCAGGAAGAGCTTTCAGAGCTTTTGTGTGAACTTGATGAGTATATAATTTTAGGTGGTTGTTCTAATGTTCTTTTCTCTTCAAACGGGTACAGCGGAAACCTGATTTTTACAACAAAGATGAAGAATTTTGAAATCCGCGGTAATAATGTTTTTGCTGCCTGCGGAGTCAAAGCTCCTTTATTGGCGCAAAAAGCAGCTGAACAATCATTAACCGGCATGGAATTTTTAATCGGGCTTCCCGGTACAATCGGCGGGGCAGTTTATATGAATGCCGGTGCGCACGGACAGGCGGTTTCAGACACACTGGTTTCCTGCACTCTTTTTGATAAAGAAACAAAAGAAATTGTAATTAAGCAAAAATCAGATTTAGAGTTCGGATACAGAAAATCTGTTTTGCAAAAAGGACGCTACATTGTTTTAGCGGCTGAATTTGAGTTAAAACAAGCCAGGCAGGAAGAAATCAATGATTTAATGACTCAAAATTTGAATTTTAGAAAATCAATTCAGCCATCGTTAGCTTATCCTAATGCCGGAAGCGTTTTTAAAAACCCTGAGAATGAATCGGCAGGTCGGCTTCTTGAGCAAGCTGGGGCAAAAGAGTTCGACTTTGCGAAGGTGAGAGTATGGGACAAGCACGCTAACTTTATTGTAAACAAAGGCGGAGCGACATCAGAAGATGTTCTTGAATTAATGGTAAAAATGAAAAATGCTGTTAAAGATAAGTTTAATATAGAATTAATACCGGAACAAATTTTTCTGGGCGATATGAGTGAAAAAGAGGAAGAATTATGCAATATACTATACAAAAAGAGTCAAAAATAGCAGTTTTATGCGGAGGAATGTCATCTGAACGGGAAGTTTCTTTACGTTCCGGCAAAAATTGTCTTGCAGCCCTGCACAGGCTTGGTTACAAAAATGCTGAGATTGTTGATGTTTCACCAAACGTGATGAATGATTTAAAAGGTTTTGAGTTTGCTTATAATACTCTTCACGGTAAATACGGAGAAGACGGATGTATTCAGGGGATATTAGAAATTTTAAAAATTCCTTACACAGGATGCGGCGTTATGTCCAGTGCAATCTGTATGAACAAAGAATACACAAAAAAAGTTATGTCTACTGCAGGTCTCCCTTTGATTAAATCGGTTTATTTACTTCCTGATGAAGACCCTGTTGAAAAAGTTAAAGGACTTAATTATCCTCTGATGGTCAAGCCGGTATCTGAAGGCTCAAGCTTTGGTATGGCAAAGGTTGATTGTGACGGTGAGCTCATTGATGCTGTTGAAAATGCCAGAAAATACAATGCTGATATTTTGATTGAAGAGTATCTTGTTGGTATTTGTGCAACAGTCGGAGTTCTAGAAAAGGGTGGCGAACCTTTCAGTACAGAAATACTTGAGCTTCGTCCGAAAAACGAATGGTATGATTACGAAGCAAAATATACAAAAGGTATGACAGAGTTTATCCTTCCTGCAGAATTAACTCCTGAAATGACTGCGAGAGTTAAAAAATATGCAGTAGAAGCGTTTAAAGTTTGCGGATGTTCAGGAGTTTCAAGAGTAGACTTCTTGATTGTAAATGATATTCCTTATATACTTGAAGTTAATACAAATCCGGGTATGACAGATACAAGCGATTTGCCGGCTCAGGCAAAAGCTTGCGGAATTGATTATGACAATCTTGTTTTAATGATACTTAATAGTGCAGGATTAAATAAATAATGTCAAACGAAGAAGAATTAAGACGTCCGAGATATCGTGAAAACAGGCGTTTACAACAAGCAAAAATGCAAAGGCAGGTTCGTAAATCTCAGAGAAGATTAAACCAGCTTCGCTCGCTTTTGCGCTTGTTTATAACTATGTTTTTGATAGCTCTGGGTATTCTTGTTCTTAAGATGCCTCAGTGGAGGCTGCATACAAATGCGTTTGACAGTTTAAACGGTAAGGCTTTAGAGATTGTGAATAACAGAATTGTGCCTTCCCAGAAAATTCTTTCCGCGCTTAGAAGAAATCAGGTTTGTACAAAACCTATTTTTCTCGTTAAAACTGATAATCTCAAAAAAAGTATTATGCAGCTTGAACCGGTAAGAGATGTGTACATAAGACGTTTCTGGTTTCCTGCAAGGCTGCAGATTATTATAATTGAAAGAACTCCTCTGATTACGATTTCTCCGGATATCAATGTTGAGCCGATTGCGTTTTTCTCAGCAGACGGAAAACTTATCGGGCGTGATTACATGCCTTTGAGTCCTGATTTTAAGACTGTTAAAGTGATTACTTACGGCAGCGGTGATGATTACAGGAGCTGGGACAGGACTAAAGTTAATAATTTCAAGAAACTCGCTTCGATTGTTGAGATGGAGTCAGGAGAAGAAGTTGAATACATTGATTACAGAAATCCTAAAGATGTTTACGTAAAAATTCCTACGGTTAACATAAGGCTTGGCAGTTTTAACGCAGGAACTTATGAAAAAATTTCAAGAATCCCGTCTTTGCTTCCTCAGGTTAAAATGCTTAATAAAAAAGTTAAGTATATTGATTTGAGATGGGATACAAATTATATTAAGTTAGATGAGTAGTGCATACATCCATATTCCATTTTGTAAATCAAAATGCAAATACTGTTCTTTTGTATCTTTTAATCGTCCTGAGTCGATGAGCGGATATGTTTTTGCGCTATTAAAAGATATCTCCGAAAATTACCGCGGCGAAGCTTTAAAAACTCTTTACCTTGGAGGCGGAACACCTTCCCTGCTGCCGGTTGAACTTTTAGCAAAAATTGTTAAACCATTCAATTTTTTAGATGACTACGAGTTTACAATCGAAGTTAATCCTGATGACACTGGTTTGTATTATTTCAAAAAACTGCGTGAATTGGGTGTAAACCGTTTGAGTATAGGCTCACAAACCTTTGATGATGATATTTTAAAATTAATCGGACGCAGACACAATTCTGCTCAAATTGTTGAAACGGTTCGTCTTGCAAAAGAAGCAGGATTTGATAATGTTAGTGTTGATTTGATTTACGGGCTTCCGACCCAGACATTAGAAGGTCTTAAAAAAGATTTAGAGAAGTTTTTAAGTTTAGATATTCAGCATATTTCAACGTACGGGCTGAAGATTGAGGAAGGCTGTATCTGGGCTGCAAAGCCTCCTTTGCTCCTCCCGGGGGACGACGAACAAGCTGACATGTACGAGGAGGTAAATGAGACATTAGAAAATGCAGGTTTTTACCGTTATGAAGTCAGTAACTTTGCTAAAAAAGGGTTTGAGTCAAGGCATAACTTAAACTACTGGGATAATAACGAATACTACGGTTTTGGAGCTGCTGCGCACGGGTATGTTGATGGAGTCCGGTATTCAAACTTTTGTACTTTAGAAGAGTACATGGCAAAGCCTCGTGTTCACGAGTACGGACAAACTCTTACCGAACAGGAAAAACTTGAAGAAGAAATTTTTTTAGGATTTAGAAAAAGTTCAGGGGTAAATGTTGAAAAAATTAAGCAAAAATTCGGAGTAGATTTCGGCGGTAAATACAAACATATTATAGACAAGTACTCCGATTTCATTGAAAAAACACCTTCGGGTTATACTTTAAACCTCAAAGGTGTTTTGATAAGTAACGTTATTTTGTCAGAGTTTATATAATACTGCGTTTGAGTCTTTCCGAACGGTTTTCGCTCAAAAGGTTTTTAAGCTTCATAATTGCCTGAGCATGAAGCTGTGAAATTCTTGATTCGGATACATTAATTGCTTCTCCGATTTCTTTCAGGGTCATGTTTTCATGGTAGTAAAGTACCATTATTGTTCTTTCTCTTTCCGGCAGTCTTTTCAAAGCGTTCTCCAGTTCTTTTTTAACATCCTTTTCTTCCATTTTTTCCATTGGTGATAAGTTGTGTGAATCCTGAATTGTATCAATGATTTCAATATCACCTTCGGTTGAGCCTTTTTTGTCATAGATGGATGTAATTGTGGTATCGTCTGATAGAAGCTGTTCGACTTTTTCTTTTTCAATACCCAAAAAGTTTGCGATTTCTGTATTAGTAGCAGCGCGTCCGAATTGTTTTTTTAATTCTTCCTGCGCTTCTTTAACGTCTTTTATTTTTCTTCTGACACTTCTAGGCAGAAAATCCTGTGAGCGGATTTTATCAATAATATTTCCTCTAATTCTTACAAGAGCGTAAGTTTCAAATCTTGCACCCATTTTTGGAGTAAATTTTTCTACCGCATCTATAAGCCCTTCGACTCCGTAGCTTGAAATATCTTCATACGAAAAAGTAGGCGGGAGCGCTACTTTAACACGTCCTACAACATATCTTGTAAGATAAATGTATTGAAGGATGAGAGCATCTCTTAATTCTTTGTTTTCATGGTCATCAAAATAGCGAGCCCACATTTGGGTAAGCTCTTCGTTTGTTGCTCTTTTGATTTTATTGTAAGATGTATCCTGTTCCATCCCTCTGCCCTAAAACATGTCTTTATATATTGTAACGTTTTGTTACGAAATTGCTATCATATATTTGTATGAAATATCCTCTTTACAATTAAACTCGTATTGATATATGATTTATTTAAGGGAGAAAATTATGAAAACACAATTGGAAAATATTTATAACTCAGCTAAAAACGATATTGAAAAAGCGTTAACTATCGGTGATATTGATGAAATCAGACTTAAATATTTGAGCCGCAAAGGTGAATTTAACTCAATTAAAAAAGGGTTAAAAGATTTATCTGATGAAGATAAACGCGTTGTAGGCGCGCTTGCAAATCAGATTACACAGGATTTAGAAACTCTTCTTAAAGAAAAGCATGACGCTTTTTATCAAAAAGAACTTAATGAAAAACTTCAAAAAGACAGGATTGATATTACTTTGAACGGTAAATACATCCCTCAGGGAAAAGTTCATCCGCTGACTTCAACTACAAACGAGATTGTCAGTATTTTCCAAAACTTAGGTTTCTCAGTTGTTGCTCCCGAGCTTTCTCCTGAAGTTGAAACAGAGTATTACAATTTTGACATGCTGAATGTTCCAAAAGACCATCCGGCAAGAGATGTACAGGATACTTTTTATGTTAAAGACATGCCGAATGTTGTTTTAAGAAGCCAGACTTCCGGAGCTCAAATTCATGTTATGGAAAACCAGAAACCGCCTATCAAGGTAATTTCTCCGGGTAGAGTTTACAGAAACGAGAATGTAAACGCACGTAAGAACAATTTCTTCCACCAGATTGAAGGCTTGTATGTAGATAAAGATATCACCTTCGGTGACTTAAAAGGTGTTTTGAACGAGTTTATAAGGCTTTATTTCGGCGCATCACGCCCTACACGTTTTAGAAGCAGTTTCTTCCCGTTTACAGAACCTTCTGCAGAAGTAGATGTTCAATGTATTATGTGTCAGGGTAAAGGATGCAGAATATGCAGCGGTACCGGCTGGCTGGAAATTTTAGGCGCAGGCATGGTTGATGTAAATGTACTTAAAGGCGTTGGAATTGACCCTGATGTTTACTCAGGTTTTGCTTTTGGTATGGGGGTTGAAAGACTTGCTATGCTTAAGTATGCAGTTGATGATATCAGGCTATTCTTTAATAACGATAAACGTTTTCTGGAACAGTTTTAAAAACAAAATGGGCGGCATCGAAGATGCCGCCCATTTTGTTTAATCTTTATTAAACAGTTTCTTTTCCAGCCTTAATGCTGTAGGAGTTTTAGCAAGCCCGCCTTGAGCTGTTTCTTTTAACAAAGGTGACATAAGTTGACCTGTGATTTTAAGCGTATCAACAATTTCATCTAAAGGTATTTTACTTTCCACACCGCTTAGAGCCAGCTCTGACGCTGTTACTGCGTGAACGGCAAGAAAAGCGTTACGCTTAATGCACGGAACTTCTACCAGACCGCATACAGGGTCGCAGGTTAGGCCTAAAATGTTTTTTAAAGCCAGAGCTGCTGAGTGAAGAACTTCTTTTACACTTCCTCCGCGCATTTCGGTTAATGCTGCTGCTGCCATTGCAGAGGCAACTCCGCATTCTGCCTGACATCCTGCAACTGCTCCTGCAAGCTGGACTTTGTTTGAAACAATCAAACCTATCATGCCGGCAGTTAAAAGTCCGTTTATTTGTGAGCTTTCAGAAATTTTCTCTTCTTCAGCGGATGCAATGATTACAGAAGGTACAATCCCGCAGGAACCTGCAGTCGGGCAAGCGACAATTCTTCCCATTCTTAAATTTTCTTCTGCAGTAGCGAGAGCGTATTCGGTAATTTTTTCAAAAGTTCTGCCAAAAAGAGCCGGCCTTTTTTTGTATCTTTCAACAAGTTTTATGCAATCATCTCCGCACCATTCGCTTATTGCTTTTTCCTGCGATTTCAAACCGTTTTTTACTGCTTCTTTCATAGCAAGAAGGTTTTCAAGAGTTTTGAGTCTTATTACATCAACGGTTTCATCAAGGAGGCAGGTTTCCTCTTCCTGTGCAATTTCATAAATTGATTTGTTTTCTTCTTTACACCTTTTTTCAAGTTCTAAAAATGATAATATTGGCATTATTTTAACTTTCTTACATTTGTTACAAAAAATACGTCTTTAATATTCCGGACTTTTTCGACTACATCTTCTCCGACAGGAATATCAAGAGCAACATACATTGAAGCTGTTCCGCCTTTAGAGCTTCTGTCGCAATGAAGTGAAGCGATGTTTACATTTTGTTTCTGTATAATGTCGCTGACTTTCGATATCATGCCGGGACGATCTTTGTACATCAAAAGCAGAGTATCATAAGTTCCGTCGATGTCTGCTGAAAATCCGTCAATGCAGTTTATTCTGATTTCTCCTGCTCCAACAGAGTCGCCGCAGATGGTCATTTTGTCGTCAAAAGTTATATCAACAGAGTTCGGGTGTCTGGAAATATCTTGAGCATAGTCGTAAGAATATTCAACATGTTTAACTTTATTGAAAATGTCTTTTATAATTTTTTCATCAACTGAGTAACCCAGAACACCTGCAAGCAAGCCTTTATCCGTACCGTGTCCGAAACCTGTTGTAGCAAAAGAATTGTATAAAACAAAATGAACTTTTGAGAATTCATTTTTGTAAATATTTCTTGCCATTAATCCAAGTCTCACAGCTCCTGCTGTATGAGAACTGGATGGGCCGACCATAATCGGAGAAATAACCGAGAAAAGAGATTTTTGTTCCATAGTCTAATAATCGTCTCCGCTTTCACCTTTGTCTGCATCTATATAGTTTTTCATTGTATTAAATAATGAATTTTGCCAGTCGCTGTTTTTTTCAAGGAAGAAATCTGCTCCGCGCATTTTGCACTGCTGCTCGATTTCTTTTCTTGGAGATGCTGTGATTACGCCTACTATCGTATTTACTCCTGATGCAGCTGCCATTTTTTTAAGCTCTGCAAGAAGAATAAAACCTTCTCTTTCTGTTGGAATAAACAAATCCATTACAACATATTTATATTTACGTTTTTTGTATTTATTAACAGCATCATAGATTTCCTGAGAGCAGTCAATGTCGTAATCAAATTGAGATAATAAAACTTTCAGCTGGTAAGTTATTACGCCTAAATCATCAACGATTAATATTGCAGTGCCGGTTTTTAAATCTTCATCTTCTAAAGGAATCGGGCTTATTGCTTTGCTGAAAATCGGTTTTTTTGCATTATTATTGAGTTCTTTTAAAGTATCAACTATATTGATAAGCTGATTTTTTAACTCAAGAAGGTTAACTTCTTTTGGCGGTTTAGAGTTAGTGATATTATAAAACAATTCTAAAAACTCATTATCTAAATCAATACTTGGCATGCCAGCTCCTAATTAAAATTAATACGTGAATTATATCATATTTTTCAGGAAAAAGTAAGTATTCAAGTTTTGTTAATTTTAGAGTATAATTTTGTATTATGAAGAAAAAATTACTTATATTAATATTTGCAATATTTTTATCACCGGCTGTAAATGCTGCCGGAAACTTTGATTTATTTAAGCTGCACCTGTTTCATGATGACACCAGAGAAATTAAATCTCTTTTGCACTCGCAGGTCAAATATGCTAATAAGACAAATTTTAATAAGTTCATCTCAACATTTTCTAATGATTATATTAATGGTGACGGGTTTGATATTGATGTTTACTCAAAGCTTGTTAAAGATGTCTGGGAAACTTATGACAACATTGAATACGATGTCAAAATCAAAGATATTGCAATAAAAGATGACACTGCGGTTGTAAAAGTTATTGAAACTTCTTTTGCTTACATTCCTGTTTCTCAGAAACTTGACGGTATCTTAAAAAGCCAGTCTGACAGTGTCTATTATTTGAGAAAATTTAACAGCGGCTGGAAAGTTTCAAGTGACGAAGTTTTATCAGAAAGTACAACTATGCTGTACGGAGATGCAAAAGGGCTTGATTTAAAACTAACCGCTCCCGAAAAAATACAGGCAGGAGCAGAATACACAGCGTCTTTAGAATTTACTCCGCCTGAGGATGTGATTGCAATCGCTTCTATTGCAAGTGATAAAGTTGAATATCCGCAAAAACAGCCAAAGGAAGTTTTCAGAAAGTTCCCTGAAGATAATATCCTTGAACGTTTATTTGTTTCAAACACAGATAATAAAAACGAATATGTGGTGGCTTCTGTAGGGCTTACGAAAGCTGATGTTGAAGATTTGAGCATTAAATTAAGCCTGACAGGCTTCGGATATAAGATTATTCGTGTGAATGTTGTTCCTGCAGATGATGAGGAAAAAGATGTCAAAACAGAGTAAGATTGTATATTTTTTGATTTCAACAATATTTTTTGTACTCTTTGATTTGTTCTTCTCAAATCTGACATTGAAAAGTATTAATCTTTTTCCTGAAAATTCTATAATGGATTTGATTTATGTTCAAAACTCAGGAGCTGCTTTCAGCATGCTTCAGGATGCTAAAATCTTTTTGATATGTTTTTCTGCAGCGGCTATTTTGTGGATAGTTTTTTATACAATCAAGCATATTGCAAAAGCTTCAGTGTTTGCTATTTTCTGGGTTTCTTTACTTCTTGCGGGAATTTTCTGTAATATGTATGAGAGGATTGTTTTCGGGTATGTAAGAGATTTCTTTAAGCTCAATTTTGTGAACTTTCCTGTATTTAATATTTCTGATATTTTTATAAACCTGAGTGTTTTTGCTATAGTTGTAATTATTGTTAGACATAACTTTAAGAAAAGCAATGAAACTGGTAATTGATGATTTAACTGTACAAACAAGGATTGATTCTTATCTTGCAGATTATATGCAGGATTTTTCGCGCTCAAAAATACAGAATGAAATTAAAAATGGTGCAGTTTTTGTTAATTCTAAACAGGTGAAGCCTTCTTATTTATTAAAAGAAGGTGATGTTGTTGAGTTTACACCTTCAAAGCCTCCTGAAATTCTGCCGGAAAATATTCCTTTGAATATTGTTTGGGAAGATGAAAATATGCTTGTAGTTAATAAGCCGTCAGGAATGCTTACACATCCGACGACTACGGAAGTTTCCGGCACTCTTGTTAATGCGCTTTTGTATAAATACGGTGAAAATTTATCAGATTTAAACGGTGATTTCAGGCGCGGAATTGTGCACAGGTTGGATAGAAATACTTCGGGGCTTTTAATGATTGCAAAAAACAATAAAACGCATGAATATCTGGTTGAAGCGATGAAAGCTCATAAGATGACAAAAAAATACCTTGCTGTTGTAAAAGGTGTTATTAGTGAAGATGAGTTCACGATTGATAAACCTATCGGGCGAAATCCTTCAAACCCATTAAAAATGGGAGTTGTTGAAAGCGGAAAAGACGCGGTTTCGATTGTAAAAGTATTAGAACGTTTTGAAGATGCAACGCTTGTGGAAGTTCAATTGATTACCGGCAGAACTCATCAGATAAGAGTTCACCTCTCAAGTATCGGGCATCCGGTTTATAACGACACGCTTTACGGTTTTGGCAAAATGAAAATTAAAACGGAAGAACAGGTTTTAGAAGCGTATAAACTCACTTTCCCGAAACCGTTTGACGGTGAGCTGATAACATTGGAAATTGAGCCGGATGAGAAAGTAAATAAAGTTTTAAAAGCTTTAAAAAATTAACTTATTGCATAAATTTTTATTCTATGTCATAATAAAATCAAGGTTGGGAGCCTTTGGTAAAAAGATTTATTTTTGCCGTTTTTGTATTGATTACCCGGAAAGAGTGTTTCACGTTAATGAGTGAATTTAAATTTAATTATGATTTCTTAAAGGAAAATGCGACAGCAGGAAGCTGGAGACGCGGTTATGAGCTGTTTCAAAAAGATATGCTTTTAGAAGCTTATCCTGAAAAAAACTTTTTTAAAGCAAGAGTAAAAGGTAATTATCAGGATTTTTATGTTACCGATTTGATTTTTAAGAAAAATAAAGTTGAGGCAAGATGTAACTGTCCTTTAAAAGACGAATGGTGTAAACACTCTGTAGCAGTTGCTCTTAAAGCGATTGAAGACGGCGCTTATGAAAAATGGATGCAGGAAAAATACGGAGTAGAACCTGATTTATCAGATGTAAATACAGCTTTGACCGATGAGCCTAAAGGAAGCTATATTTTCCATTTTAACCCTAAAAGGCGCCAGAACTTTTTCTCAATACTCGTACGTGACAGAGCTACTAATAAAATTGTTCGCTCTATTGAAAACATTTTACGCGCTTTAATAGAACTTCAAAAAAATGATTCAAGCTTTGAACTTAATGATGCTCAAAAAGCTGAACTTGACTTGTTCCAGACTTTGCTTAAGATTTCTAAACAGGATAAAAAAGCCGGCTGGTATGATATTCCTATAACAAAGTTTGCACCGGTATTTCCTTTGATGGCTCAGCTTGATGAAGTGCTTGACGAGAAAACAAAAGAGAGAATTAAGTTTACGGAAGATACCTGGAACTTAAACCTTGATGTTTCTACAACAAATGTTAACGGTGCTACAAATATTGTTTTAGAGCTTTTCTGGACCCGTCCTGATAAGGAAGGATTTATTCCTTTTGAAGAGGTTAAGTATTTCTCACGCCAGATAAAATGGGGCAGATATAAAAATCTTATTTTCCCTATTAATATTGCGATGAATGAGCTTCCGCAGAGCATTATTAAGTCAACTTTTACTGACTTAAAAGAAGCTGACGGCGGAAAGTTTGTGTACGAAGAACTTCCTCATCTGCAGGAAATCATGAACGTTTCTATTGCAGAAAATATCAGTAAGCTTTTACTTGACCATAAGCCGCCTTTGAATGTTGTTACACTGGGGATTGATTACGACCAGTCTTTAAAAGCTTCTCTTGAGTTTGATTATTCAGGTGTCAGGGTTCCTTATACCAAGAGTAAGGAAAAGTCTCCTTATCTTTCAGTAAAAAGTCAGGAGCAAGACGGGCTTGTTTACTGGATTAAAAGAGATTACGAGCACGAGCAGAGAGCTTACAATATGCTCCTTGCGTGTAAATTTGTCCCAATGCAGACAAATAACTTAGCTCTTGAAAAAGAAACTGCGATTGATTTTTATAACTATTACATCAAACAAGCCGGCGATGACTGGAAGTTTGAAGAACATGACGATATGAATTTCTTCAAACTCATGGAACAGGATTTTAAAATGTGTGCTAAGATTGATTTCTCTGAAGAATCAAGTGATAGCATGGAAATCCAGCTTTATGGTCAGGTCGGAGATGAAATAATCGATTTTGATGATATTTATGACACGATTCAAAGCGGCGAAAAATATGCCAGAGTGCGCAGCATGGGGTTTGTTGAATATCCGGCTCAAAGTATTTACCAGATTATGCGCTCGTTTAACTCGTTTGATGCGTATAGAAACAATGAAAACAAATTCTTAGTCAAAACTTATCGTGTCGGTTTGATTACTGAACTTCAAAACCAGGGCTTTGAACTTATTTTGAGTGAAAAATTCCAAAAATTCTGGGATCAGATTTCAACTTTCTCAACTTCTTCAGAAGGTGTTGAAATTCCAAAAGGTGTTAACGCAGAGTTCCGTGAATATCAGGTTAAAGGTTTCCACTGGCTCTGGTTCCTGTATCAGTACGGTTTGAATGGTATTCTTGCTGATGATATGGGGCTTGGTAAAACCTTGCAGGCATTGAGCTTGCTTCAAAAAGCAAAAGAAGTTGACGGGCCTCAGCCTACGCTTGTTATTGCGCCGACTACGGTTGTATTTAACTGGGAAGCCGAAATTCAGAAGTTTACTCCGGAACTTTCCTGTTTGAAGCTTTCAGGGCCGGAGAGAAAAACTTTGTTTAAGCATATTCCGGAATACGATATCGTAATTACCAGCTATGCGCTTGTAAGACGTGATATTGCTAAGCTTAAGAAATATAATTTTAGGTACATTATTCTTGATGAATCTCAAAATATCAAGAACGCAATTTCACAAACAGCTCAGTCTGTTAAAGAACTTCAATCAGACCACAAGCTTGCGCTTTCCGGTACTCCGATTGAAAACAAGCTTGAAGAACTGTGGTCAGTGTTTGACTTTTTGATGCCGGGTTTCCTTTTCAATGTTGCCGAGTTTAATTATAGATACGTTAATCCGATTATGGAACGTCAGGATAAGACTGTTGAAAAACGTTTGAAGCTTCAAATCTTCCCGTTCATTTTGAGACGTATGAAACGCGACGTTGCGAAAGATTTGCCGGATAAAGTTGAAAACATGGCTTATTGCGAACTTACGGATGAGCAAAGAGACTTTTATCTTGAAGTTCTTGACAGTACGAAAGAAGAATTGTTCAAGAGCATTGAACTTAACGGGCTTGAAAAGAGCAGAATGTCGATTTTCTCAGCGCTGCTTAGATTGCGTCAAATCTGCTGTCACCCTAAACTTTATGATAAAGAACATGTTAAAGGTGTCATGAAATCCGGTAAGTTTGAATATCTTAAAGGAATGCTCGAACAAATTATTCAGGAAAAACACAGAGTTCTTTTATTTAGCCAGTTCGTTGATATGCTTGATTTAATTAAAGGCTGGTTAGAACGTGAAGGTATTCCTTACGAGTACTTGACCGGTAAAACTAAAGACAGGCAGGCTGCTGTTGAAAACTTTAATAACAATCCGAATATTCCGATTTTCTTGATTAGCTTGAAAGCCGGCGGTACAGGTTTGAACTTAACGGGAGCGGATTATGTAATCCATTACGACCCTTGGTGGAACCCTGCTGTTGAAGATCAGGCAACTGACAGAGCTTATCGTATCGGTCAGAAGAAAAAAGTATTTGTTTACAGGCTTATTACTAAAAATACCGTTGAAGAAAAAATTCAGAAAATTAAAGGCCGTAAACGTGACCTTGTTGACAGCGTAGTTTCAATTGACAGAAATATTACAAAATCGCTTACGATGGATGATTTGAAAGAAATCTTCTCGGTAGAATAATTATATTTATTTTATTCCGTTTATCATCTGGAGCTTAATCGCTCTTGCATTAAATATTTCAGTGCAGATTTTCATTTTTTTGCAAACTTTTTCGACTAAATTAATATATCTGTCTGTAAGATTTGCTTCGTTACCTACAAAAATATGCGATAAAATAGGAGGAGAAGCGGGTTCTTTAGGGTTTAATAAGTAATTAAGTGCGGTTGCAAAATCTGTTCTGTGAATTCCAAGAAGGCAAGCCATATAGTTTTTCCCTTTATCCATAATCTCAAAAAATTCGGGGATTTTTGTCATAAGATTTTTAATTTTAGCTTTTTCAGAATTTCTGTTTGCTTGACTGGCAATAGGTAAGTTAAAATAACCTAACCCGTTTTCTAAGCATCTTCTGGCATAATCAGTTTCTAATCCGCCTTCTACTCGTAAGTCTACTATTCTTTCAATTCCGCTTTGTTGAAGTTCTTTTAAAAAATTTGTATTTTTATCTGCAAGTGTAGCACCTCGAACAGATGTTGAATCAATAAGCCTAAAATTTGGTATATTAAGTTTTTTAAGTCTGGCAATATCAATTGAATCACTGCTTTTTACAAATTCGTCAGGTTCAGGTACATTGTCGCAGAAGTAGATGCTGAAACTTTTGAAATTTATATTATTGATTTTGTGATGTTGAATAGGAATGATTTTCATTTAGATACCTGAACGTGAATGACAAATAGCAATTGCGATAGCGTCGACTGTATCGTCAAGCTTTGGCAGCTTATCTGTTTCCAGTGAAATCTTGACCATTTGTTCGACTTCTTTCTTGTCAGCCCTGCCGTAACCTGTAAGCACTTGCTTTACCTGCATCGGTGTGTAGCTGTAAGTTGGAATATTAAGTTTTTCTAAAACAGTGAGAATAACTCCTCGGGCTTCGGCTACAGGAATGACTGTTTTCTGGTTTTTGAAGAAGAATAATTCTTCAACTGATGCGCAGTCGGGCTGGTATTTTTCAACAACGGTTGTAAGGTCGTTATATATTTCTAACAGCCTTTTTGAGTCTGAAAGATTTTTATCTGTTTGGATTGAACCTGATGTTAAAAGTTCTATGTTATCCCTATCGGCTTCAATGAGACCGTATCCGACAATTGCCATGCCGGGGTCTATTCCTAAAATTTTCATAAACTAAGTATAACATAAAATTTTTAAGACAAAGTTTATTCTTTGTGGTACTATGTTTTTGTACGAAAAAGAAAAGGTTTTTTCATGGAAAAAGAAATGATTATAGGGATTCCGCGCGGTATGTCGTTTTATAATAATTATCCGTTCTGGTATGGATTTTTTACCGCACTCGGGATAAAAATAGTGTTATCAGATCCGACTACAAAACAAACTATGTCAGACGGTTCAGCTCTTGTTGTTACTGAAACCTGCCTGCCGGTTAAAATATATTTAGGACATATTTTGAACTTGATATCAAAAGGTGTAAAAAATATTTTTGTACCTTCGCTGCAATCTGTTGCTCCTAAGATTTACAACTGCTCAAAAATCAGAGGTTTGCCGGATTTAGTGAGAAATGTAATCAAAGCGGATGTTAATATAATTGAACCTACGCTTGATAAATCTGCAAAACATGGCGGTTTGTATACTTTTTTAATAGAAGCAGCGGCACCGTTTGGTATTACTGATTTTGAAGAAATTAAAAAAGCTTCAAAACAGGGGTGGAAAGTTTATAATAATTTTCTTGTAATGATGCGCTCAGGAATGAGTTACAAAAAAGCAATGAACTACGCGCTTCAGGGTAAGGTGTTTATTGAAAACCCTTCAAACTCAGCTCCGATTAATGTTGCGCTTGTTTCTCACGGTTATAATATTTATGACGAAAGAGCGTGCATGAAAATCTTTGAAAAACTTGAAAAAATGGATGTTAAAGTTTTCACATCTCTTCAGCTTACAGATGAACAGATGGAAGAAGGTATTGCTTCTCTCGGTCAGAAAAGATACTGGGCGAATGAGTTTGAAATGACCGGAACTGCAGGACATTATTTGAAAGATAATAAAATCGACGGTATTGTGACTTTGAATGCTTTTGGCTGCGGACCGGATTCTTTGATGATAGAAAGAATTACAAGAAAAGCAAAAGAAGCTGGAAAGCCGATTTTATCTTTAACAATTGATGAACATACAGGTGAAGCAGGCTTTATTACAAGGCTAGAAGCATTTATCGATATGCTTTTCCGTAAGAAACGTTCAACGATTATTAATAAAATTTCTATGTCTGATTATGATTATGTACCGCAGACAAATATTTGTGACGGCTTGTTTATCGAAAAATAGGGGTCGGCTTTTAAATGCTCGATTTTAAATCAACTTTAAAAATGGCGGTAAATTCGCTAAAAGTCAATATGCTCCGTTCAGCTTTAACCAGTTTAGGAGTTATTATCGGTGTAAGCGCTGTAATTATTATGCTTGCAGTAGGAACAGGTGCCAGCAAAAAAGTTACCGAGAATATGGAGGCTATGGGCACAAACATTTTAACCGTGCGATCGGCTTCTGCAAAAACAGGCGGCGTTCACATGGGGATGGGAACAAAACCGACTTTGACTTCAAAAGATGCTCTTGCTATCCAAAAAAACGCTCGCGGAATACTTGCAATTTCAACATTGTCTTCAGAAGGAAAACAGTTGACTTACGGAAATCAAAACTGGTCGACTACAGTTTATGGTATTCAGCCTGCTTATTTATTTATCAAGAATTATGAAGTAGCTTCAGGCAGAGGATTTGTTCCTGAGGATTTGCAAAACAGCGCAAAAGTTACTATTCTGGGAGCTACAGTTGCGACTGAACTTTTTGGAGATGTTGATCCTATTGGAAAAGTTATAAGAGTCGGAAATATTCCGTTTAAAGTAATAGGGCTTTTGGATGCAAAAGGACAGTCAGGGCCTTTTGATCAGGATGATTTGATATTTATTCCGATTACAACAGCGCAGAAGAAAGTTTTTGGTACAGATTTCCCGGGTACTGTAAGCCAGATTGTGATAAAAGGTCAGGATGCGGATACTTTGAATGAAACGATGGAAGATATTAATGAAATTTTGACATCAAGGCATAATCTCGGAAAAAATCAGGACAAAGATTTTGAGATAAGAAACTCTGCAGAGTTTCAGGAGAGAATGAAATCAACTGTACAGACTTTCGCTGTTTTGCTGGCTTCTATTGCGTCTGTTTCGCTTCTGGTAGGCGGAATAGGGATTATGAATATTATGCTTGTGTCTGTAACAGAGAGGACAAAAGAAATTGGTATCAGAATGGCGATTGGAGCAAAAGTAAGCGATATAAGATGGCAGTTTTTGATAGAATCTTTTCTGCTCTCTATGATTGGCGGGTTAATCGGAGTTGCAGTCGGCATTTTCGGTTCGTTTTTAATAACTGTTTTTGCACCTTCAATGACTATTTCAATTTCATTATTTTCAATAATTCTTGCGCTCGGATTTTCGGGACTTGTAGGAGTAGGGTTTGGGTATTATCCTGCATATAAAGCGTCATTATTAAATCCGATTGATGCACTGAGATACGAGTAGGGAATATAGCTGAAAAGATATTGTTTTCTGACCACGCTCCCGCCTCCGGCTCCCGCTAGTGTCTGAAAAACAATATCTTTCTACATCCTTTATTCACCCCCTTCATTTACCCCCCCCCAATTTTAACTTTTGTAAAATTTCAGGCAAAAAATCATTTTCTTTTGTTTTAATTTGTGTATAATAGAACAAAGAAAGAAAAAAGATTTATGATACAAAATATTACAACAACCTCACAAATTACAAAACCAACAAACTTATGTGAAGAGATAGAGCGTTATTTACACAAAGTTTTTGAAGCGGAAATGAAAGCGCAGGGTTCTGTGCTTGTAAGCTATACTCCGTTTGTAATCAAAAAGATTGCAGCTTATCTTTCAGGCAGAATTAACTTGCCGGCTTCAATCGGAATTGCAGGAGAAACTGCAAGCGGCAAATCAACAATTACAATGGATTTGATTGAAACAATTGAATCTTTTGCTACAGAGTTTAATATTGAAAACGCTATTACCAGAGTTAATACCGACGATTACTATTATGACCGCTCAGAAATGGTTAAAGCAGCAGGAAGCTTTTCTGAATTTGCGAAGAATTATGATTTGGATGTTCCTCAAGCTTTAGAACTTGAGCTTATGAGTAAACATATCAAGGAATTATTGGCTGGTAAGGAAACTTATCTCCCAAAATACGACATGAGCGGCACTGCTATTCGTCATGATAATTATACTTTAGCTAAACCTTCGAAAGTTATTATTTCCGAAGGTTTATTTACGCTTACAGACAAAGTTAAAGACGCGTTTGATTTTAAGATTTATGTCGATATAGCAGAAGACATCAAGAAAAAGAGATTTTATATAAGAGCAGAAGAACGCGGTTTGGGCGATTCTGCCGATATTATTTACAAAAATGCTAACGAAAAAGCAGAAGTTCATATCCGACCTTGTAAGAAACAAGCAGATATTGTGCTCTCAGGTGCAGCTGATAGAATTAAGTATAAGAATTTCTTAAACAAAATCATTGCTGTTGTTCAGGAACTTTATTTTACAGAAGAGTAAGTATTAACTTTTGTAAATATTTTAAGTCAAATCAGGCAATTTTTTGTGTTTTTATTTGTTTATAAAAATGTAACACAATACTCATTATGTTACATTTTTCGCCTGTCTAACTATTGAATTTTCTGTTTTTTAACACAATTTGCCATTTTGTTTTTTCATTAATTGTGTAGTTTTTAAACCATCTGAAATACGCCCGACTTGTAGTAACAATACCTGTTTGGCAGGAATGTCTACGTGCGTAGCACACGTAACATAATGAGTATTGTGTTACATAAATGGTAAAAATATAAGGAATTTATTATGTCAGAAGTAAGAATGGTACAAGATGTTAATCAAGTTGAATTGGCACCAAAACAAAAGGTAAATTTTAAACAGGCACCGGTCACGGCACCTGCTGCAAAGGAATGTGGAAAAGATATTCTTTTGTATTTGACTACATTGGCTTCAGCTGCAGTTGCGGGTGTTGCTTTGTATAAAAATCATGGTGCGCAAAAAGAGTTGACAAAAGCCCTTGAAAAACTAAAAACTTCTGAAAATTCTATGAAAAAACTTGCGGAGGAAACTGAAAATAAAATTAAGACCGCAGTTGATGAAGCTTTGAAAAATACAAAAAAGGGGGTAAGTGAGGGAGTAAATGAGGTAAAAGAAGCAAAATCGACTAAAAATCACAGTTATCTTGAAGATTTGATACCAGTAAAAAACGTAAAAAAGGAAATACACCTCAACCAGGCTTTGCAGATTCAGCCCGCGAAGGCGAAGCAATTTTAGCTGACGAAGAGGCACTTGCACGCAAAGCTAAAAAAGCCAGCGACCGCAGAAATCAGGAATGGGTCGAAAAACAGCACAAAGCAAAAGAAAAAGAATATAACGAGTTCTTTGAAAAACATTCTTTTAGGGCGACTTACTTAGATAAAAAAGCAACTGTACGTCATTTTTATAATACAAAAGTCGCAACACCGGTTAAGGAAAAATTTGCACAGGTGAAGAATTTTTTCTCTAAAAAATCTGCGTAATTAATCCCGATTTTTCCATTTTTCGTACAAATCAGGTCGCTTGCGTTTTGTGCGTTCAATTTTTTGTGCCATGCGAAACTCTTCAATGAGCTTGTGATTTCCGTTTAAAAGTACTTCCGGAACTTCTAAGCCCATATATTCGCGTGGTTTTGTGTAATGCGGGTATTCTAATAGCCCGTCTGCAAAACTATCATCGTGCGCGGATTCAATTTTACCAAGAGTTCCTTCGATTTTGCGCGAAACGCTGTCAATTACGCAAAGAGCAGGCAGTTCACCTCCGGTTAAAACAAAATCACCGATTGAAATTTCTCTTGGCTTAATGATTTCTCTTATGCGTTCGTCAAAACCTTCGTAATGACCGCATAGGATAATAATTTGTTCATATTGTGCAAGCTCATTCGATATCTGGTCAGTAAACGGTTCTCCCTGCGGTGTCATCATTAAAGTAATGCTGTTTTCGCATTTTTCTACAGAATTATAAGCGTCGACGTAAGGCTGCGGCATCAAAACCATGCCGGCACCTCCGCCGTAAGGAGTATCATCGACTTTTTTGTGTTTATCCAGCGTAAAATCTCGCGGATTAATCGTATTTACACTGATTATACCGTCTTCTGAAGCGCGTTTCATTATGCTAAAATCCATGTGTGATTGGATTAACTCAGGAAACAATGTCAGAACATCAAATCTCATGAAAGCAGCCCTTCAAGATTATTAATTTGAATTTTGCGGTTCTTGATATCTACAGAAAGCACAATTGCTTTGACAAAAGGAACAAGGCAAACTTTTTTGTCCAGGTTTTTGACTGAAAGCAAATCAGTTGCGCCATTATTCGAAACCCCGACTACAGCTCCGACTTTTTTATCTCCGTCAAATACGTCAAGCCCGACAAGTTCATCTATTAAGAATTCATCCTCTTCTAAGAAATTCCTTGCAGTTTCTTCTGTTACAAAAACAATAGCGCCTTTGTAGGCTAAAATATCATTTAAAGTATCAATTCCTTTAAATTTAATTATTCCGCATTTTGGAGTAAACCTTAGCTTTGAAATTTCCAGCTTTTTATATTCACCATTCTGCTCAACAAAAACTTCTTTTAGTTGAGATAAAAACTCTTCGCGATTTTTTGTATAGCCAAACTTAGCTTCGCCTTGAACTCCGTGAAAATTAAGGATTTTACCTACTGAAACAAAATTATTCTTCATCTTCTTTCTTCTTAGGTTTTCTTCCTCTTTTTGGTTTTTCTTCGGCTGCCGGTACTTCAACAAGCTCTGTGTCAACAGTTTCGGCTTTTTCTTCGCTAACTACCGGCTTATTATGTTTAGAAACCAGATAATCAGCAGGTTTATCAGCACGGTCTTCGTTCCATCTGTCTAAACCAAGCTGAGCACGGATTAACTTGATACCAACGTGAACACGCCATTCATCCATTTTAAGCTGAGCAGCAATGATTTTGTGACATCCGATTGGAGGAAGCGGTAAAAGCGGTTCATACAAAGCTTTAATTGCCATCATCTGATCCGGAGAAATCGCAAGTTTGCGTTTAGGGAACGGAAGCTTAGGTAACATCATTTTTTGACGCACCAGATTTATTCCGAAAAAGACTTTTTGCGGTTCCAGTTCCAGTTTTGCTCCGATTACTTCGTGGCAATCAGGGTTTGGAAGCGGAAGCATAGCTTTATATAGAAGTTCAATTTGTTCTAATTGTTCCTTACTAATGAGTAATGGTCTTGCCGGTTTTTGCGGTCTGCGCTGCATAGGACGTCTTTGCTGAGGTCTTGCGCTAGCATAATTATTACTGCGGAAGCCGCCTCTATTATCCGGTCTGCGCTGTTGATATCCGCCCTGACGGTTGTTGTCGCGTCTCTGGTAGCCACCTTGACGGTTGTCTCTGTTGTAACCACCATCGCGTTGCTGATATCCGCCTTCTCTGTTGTATCCGTTGTCGCGGTTGTAATTATCACGTCTTTGATACCCGCCTTCGCGGTTATAATTATTGTTTCTGTACCCGCCTTGCTGCGGTCTGTCATAATTTCTTTGTGGTCGAGACTCAGGTGAGTACGAACTATAAGAGCTGTAGCTCTGCATAGGTTTTTCTTCTGCCGGTTCACTTCCCTTATCTGCGTATAGACAATTTGGACATATCACTCTTTTGGGGTTCTTTGTTTCAAATTCCGCACCACACTTAATGCATTTGTTTACATACATAATAAAAGCCTCTTAACCAAATAAATAAAATAAATTCACTACTTAAAAAATCCTATCAATAAAATAATATGAGATTCAATCAAAAAATATCAAGTTGATAAAATCAACTTTCTGCATGTATTATAATATACATTGCATTTTTTTGCAAGGGGGGGGAAATGTATTGGGTTGGGATTGAGATTACAAGCTTAAAGTCCTGCGGTGGGGGGAAATGCATTGGGTTAGTATTGAGGCTATAAGTTTAAAGCCTTGCTCTCAGCCTTTACCCCTTTACACCTTTACACCATTAGGCGTGTCTTCTTGCGTCTTTGTTAGAATTTGAGTCTGCGATTTTACCCATAATCCAGCCGCCCAGAGCAAATGTTAATGCGCTTCCTATTGCTCCGCTGATTTTAATGTTTTTCCCTTGTTCCATTAATGCTCCGATTATTCCGCATCCGGCTCCCAGAAACGCTCCGTATTTAGAGCCTTGATTGGATTCATAATAAGCTCTGCCTTTATTTGATAGCGCAATTCTGTCATTATTCATAACAGCATTTTTGACGCCGACCTGTTTAACAATATCCGCTGTTTCTTTTGCTTTGTCGTTTCTAAATTTATCAACTAGCATTCCGCATCCGACTGTAAGTCCTGCAGCAAGAACTGCAAATGGAACTGCGTATTTCTTCATTCTTAAAGCGTTTTCGTTACCCATTTTTAAAGTTTCTTCAAAATTTTTACCGCCCGTTATTTTTTTGAAGAAATCATCCATGCCGCTTTCTTTAATCACATTTTTTGCAGCCTCTGTTTCTTCTGCACTTGGTTCTTTGTAACTTATTTTGTTTAACCATGTCAAACCGGCAGGGATTGCTAAAATTGCTCCTGCTGTAGTTCCGGAATTCGTTTTATAATAAGGATTTCCTTGTTCTGTTTTTTTGAAGCTGCCTCTAAAATTGCAATTATTTGTTGTTCCACAAGGATTAATCATTATTGACATACACAAATTCCTTTCCTTACTACACAAACATTTTAAGTTTTAAAAACAAATAAATTTGCCTAAATGTAACAATTTTGTTACATTTTATTATTCCCTTCCTGGGTGGGGAGGGTTAGGTTGGGGTGATTGTGATTTTAATTCTTGTATTTCGTATTTAAGCCTGTTTAATTCGCATTTTACA
This sequence comes from uncultured bacterium, assembly GCA_948684385.1. Lineage (GTDB taxonomy): Bacteria > Cyanobacteriota > Vampirovibrionia > Gastranaerophilales > Gastranaerophilaceae > CAG-196. Next base: position 11,964 of record CAPQCU010000007.1, on the reverse strand, counting down.
GGGTCTGGAATTCTGTTGTGCATTAAAATACCATCCTGATTGATGAATTTTTGTTGAACGACTCTGCCCGGAACGCCGACTACTGTACAGTGTTCAGGTACATTTTCAACAACAACCGAACCTGCTCCTATTCTCGTATTATCTCCGATTGTAATGTTTCCTAAAACTTTTGCTCCGGCTCCTATAATAACGTTGTTTCCAATGGTCGGGTGGCGTTTGCCGTGTTCGTTTCCGGTTCCGCCTAAAGTTACCTGCTGGTAAATCAAAACATCATCACCGATTATTGTTGTCTCGCCGATAACTACGCCTTCTCCGTGGTCAATGAAAAAGCGGTTTCCGATTCTGGCTTTCGGGTGGATTTCAATGCCTGTAAAAATTCTTGTCCAGTAAGAAATAAATCTCGGTAAAAAAGGAACGCCCCAGTAAGCAAGTTTATGCGCAATTCTATGTGAAATAAGTGCTTGTAAACCCGGGTAACAAAAAAGAACTTCCGCTAAATTGTTTGCTGCAGGGTCTTTTTCGTAAATAACTTTTATGTCTTCTTTTATTTTGTTTATAGCACGTATTAACATCCTACCCCCAAACAGATAAGTATCTTTCGCCTGTATCCGGAATGATTGCAACGATTAACTTTTCCGGATATTTTTGTGCAAGCTCTTCCGCTGCGCAGACATTTGCTCCGCCTGAAATTCCGCAGAAGATTCCGTTTTCTTTTGCAAGCTTTGTTGCCATTTCTATTGCATCATCGCCTTCAACTGTCAAAACTCCGTCTAGTTCAGAAAATTTTGAAATCTCCGGTATAAAGTTTGCTCCGATTCCCTGGATTTTATGCGGTCCTGCTTTGCCATCGGTAAAAAGAGGGCTTTCGGCAGGTTCTACTCCAAATACTTTTGCATTCTTCAGATATTTTTTTAGTCCAAACGCTGTTCCTCCTGTGCCAATTCCTGCGACAACTATATCTACTGTATTTCCTGTGTCATCAAGAATTTCTTTTGCGGTTTGTTCGTGCGCCTTTGGATTGTCAAAGTTTGCAAACTGCATTGGTATCCAGCTGTTAGGGTATTCTTGTGCAAGTTCCTGAGCTTTATTAACAGCACCTTGCATACCCTCAGAAGCCGGAGTTAATACAAGTTCTGCACCGTAAGCTGCTATTAATTTTCTGCGCTCTTCTGACATGCTTTCAGGCATGCAGATAATCAGCTTCATTTTTAAAACCGCGCACACCATAGCAAGCCCTATACCGGTGTTTCCGCTTGTAGGTTCAATAATTACAGTGTCTTCATTGATTTCCCCGCGTTCAAGCGCCGATTTAATCATATTATATGATGCTCTGTCTTTGATTGAGCCGGACGGATTAAAGTATTCAAGCTTAAGCCAGATGTTGTCTTTGTAGATAACCATCGGTGTATTTCCGATGGTTTCCAGAATGTTGTTATATATCATACTAACTTCGCAAACTTTCTTTTGCCTGCCTGTAATACCACATCCATATTCGGTTTAACCGTATAAGCCATATCCGAAAGTTTTTCTCCATCAAGTTTCACCCCGCCGCCCTGGATTAGACGCTTAGCTTCACCTTTACTCTGAACAAAATTAAGGTCAACTAGAAGGTCTAAGATACTTTTCTCTGTATCTATTTTAACACTTTCGATGTCTTCCGGAATTCCCTTGTTGGATACAACATTGATGAAATCTTCCTGAGCTTTGTCCGCTCCTTCTTTTCCGTGGTATTCTTCTGTAATCATGTGAGCGAGTTTCATTTTGATATCACGCGGGTTGATTGAGTTTGATTCAATTTCTTTATCCATTTTTACAAGCTCTGACTGTTCAACGTCTGTTAAAAGTGAGTAGTAACGTGTGATTAACGTATCCGGAATACTCATTAGCTTGCCGAACATATCTTTTGCGCTGTCGGTAAGTGAAATACAGTGTTCAGGATATGTTTTTGACATTTTAACCACGCCGTCAGTTCCTTCAAGGAGCGGAAGCATCATAACAAGCTGCGGGTATTTTTTACCGTAAGCTGTTTGAATATCGCGACCGAGAAGAGTGTTAAATCTCTGGTCTGTTCCGCCAAGCTCGATGTCTGCATCAATTGCAACTGAGTCATAAGCCTGCATAAGCGGGTAGAAAAACTCGTGAATTGCAATCGGCTTACCTTCTGCGTATCTTTTTGCAAAATCATCGCGTGTCATCATCTGAGCAACTGTGATTTTTCCTGCAAGCTGCAAAAGTTCTGTAAAAGAAAGTTTGTGAAGCCAATCAGCATTATTTACAACTTCTGCCTGAGAAACATCAAGAACTTTTGACATCTGTGCAAAATAAGTTTTAGCGTTTTCTTCAACCTGCTCTTTTGTCAAAGCAGGTCTTGTTTCAGACTTACCTGACGGGTCGCCAATCATAGCAGTAGCTCCGCCAACGAGTAAAACGATTTTGTGACCGAGTTTTTGGAACTCTTTAAGTTTTCTCATTACAACAGTATGACCAAGGTGTAAATCCGGTCTTGTCGGATCCATACCAAGTTTAATTCTTAAAGGTGTATTTGTATCAGCTGCGTGTTGAAGTTTTGCTGCGAGTTCTTCCATACCGTTTGGCAAAACTTCTGCATTTCTTGTTAATTGTTTTGCCTGTTCAATAAATTCTTGTCTAATATCTGCCATCTTAATATCCTCTTTTCTAATGTTTTTAGGATACCAGAAAGATAAGCGGTTGACAAACTGTTTGGTGTATTTTAGTATAGGGTTATGAAAAATACGATGAACTTAAACAGAAATTGGTGGCGCGGTTAGTTTTTAACTATCCGCTTTATGCTGTTCTGTTTAATATCGGGTAGTTAGTTGTCTACCCGAAAGCTTGTGTTAACTTTTGTAAATATGGGATAGAAGGTTAGGCAATTTTAGATTTTCACAAGTTTTAGGAATATGAATTATGTCATCAAATAACAACAAAATTATTAATACTCTACCGAAAACATTGAAGCCGGCTGCGAAGTTTGTAAGGCATCAGGAGCAGGCGTCCGGACTTTCTACGTCAAGATTTATTCAAGACGCTACAACCTGCCTTATTCCGAAATTTGTGTTTTCAAGAAGTCTTGCTGATTTAACTGAAAATACTTTTCTGGAAACATCTGAAGAAGCTTTAATCTATTTTGTGCCAACAATTTTAGGTGAGAGAGTTGCAAGAAAAGTTTTCTCAAAAGGTTTGACCGGTGATTTGAAAAAAGAAGTTGCAACAACAGGAGTAGAGCTTTTAGAAAAAGGCGGTGCGCAAAACAAAAAAGTTATTCCGGTAAAAGCTGCGATTGCGCTAGCTGCTATGGCCATTCCTTTAACAGAATTTTCTTTGAATTACATAAAAAATTTGATGACATTAAAAGTGTTTAACAAGAGCGATTTTAGAAATATTGCATCTTTAGAAAATACTGCCGAGGATAAAAAACATCAGGAAAAAGTTGAAAAGAGTGCAAAAAAACATATTGGAATTGCTGCAGGTATTTATGCAGGTTGTTTAGGTTTAGCCGGTTTGCTTGCCACTAAGGGTAAAAATTCTAAAGTACTTCAAAATATTTCGGAATTCATTGTTGCACCTGGTTCAAAGTTTTTTAAGAACTCTCCAAAGACAAAGAATTTCTTTAACAAATATCTTTGTATGGATTTTAATAATCAGAATGGCAGATTGTGTTTAAGCAAAGGGCAGTTAACTACCTGTGTGCTTGTTGGAGGTGCAGGTTATTTCGGTGCATCTGCTGACAGAGGCAAAGAAAACCTGAAAGAAACCGCAACAAGATTTCCGCTCGTCGCCCTCTATGTAATTACCGGTTCAGAGCTTGTTGAAAAAGGATTTAGAAAGCTTTTAAATAAGTTTGGAAAGTGCAAAGATTTAATCGGCAAAGACTTGAGTGTGCCTAAATTTGATGAGCTTGAAGGTTTAGCAAAAAAATTAGCAAAGGAAAGAAAAACAACTGTTGAAAACGAATACAAATCTCTGGTAAAACAAAAAGTAATGATTTCAGGGCTTCCGTATGTATTTTCAATCGGTGTAATGGGCTTCTTTGTTGCCGGCATGACAAATTATTTTACAAAAAAACGATATGAAAATGCACACAGGGGGTAAATGGGGCAAAAGGGTAAAAGGGGTAAATGGGTAAAGAGTTTTATTCATGCTAATATATTGATATGGACTTATTTTCTCAACTGGAAGAAATCAATAAACAAACACCGCTTGCGGAAATTTTGCGACCAAAGACTTTAGATGAGTTTTTGGGTCAGTCAAATGTTGTTGCACCGAATTCTCCGCTTTTAAACCTTTTGAAAACGCAAAGGCTTTTTTCTCTTATTCTATGGGGAACTCCGGGATGCGGGAAAACGACGCTTGCAAGGCTTATTGCGACAAAAGTTAATGCACAGTTTATTGAGCTTTCTGCTGTAACATCAGGCATTAAAGATATCAAAGAAACGGTTGAACAAGCCCGCCAGTCACTCAGAGCAGGTGTAAAAACAATTTTGTTTATAGATGAAATCCACCGTTATTCTAAAACCCAGCAGGATGCGTTGCTTCCGCATGTGGAAAACGGTACAATATTTTTAATCGGCTCAACTACCGAAAATCCTTCGTTTCAGGTTGTGCCGGCACTTTTATCACGTGTTCAGGTTATCCGCTTAAATCCCATTAATGATGTAAGTATGGCAAAAATCGTAAATCGCGGGTTTGAATACTTAGAAAAGAATTATCAGCCGATACAATTTGATGAGGAAGTTACAAAATTTATTGTTAATAATGCCCGTGGAGATGCCAGATGTGCGCTAAATCTTGTAGAAAATTCTTATTTTGCAAGTAATTTTTCTAACGACACCAGACTTTTATCAGTAGAAATTTTAGAAAGCATTACGCAGAAAAGAAACACAAGATATTCGACTCAGGAACATTATGACTGTGCTTCGGCTTTTCAAAAAAGTTTACGAGGCTCAGATGCTAACGCTGCGATTTATTATCTTGCAAAAATGATTGAAGCCGGAGAAGACCCGAGATTTATTGCAAGACGTTTAATTGTTTGTGCAGCGGAAGATGTTGGTATCGCTGACCCGCAGGCGATGGATATAGCGGTGAATGCATACCGCGCAGTTGAAATAATAGGGCTTCCGGAAGGCAGAATTCCGCTCGCTAACGCAGTTGTATATGTCGCTAATGCTCCTAAATCAAACAAAGCCTGCATTGCAATAGATAAAGCGCTGATGGATATAGAACACGGTAACGACTTTCCGCCTCCAATGCATCTTCGTGATGCGCATTACAAAGACGCAAAAAAATACGGGTTTGGAGAAGGTTATGTCTATACCCACGATGCGCCGGATGTTGAACAGCAGTTTTTACCTGATGAACTTGTAGGGAAAAAGTATTTAGAATAGAAAAAGGGCGGCTCGAAGAGCCGCCCTTTTTCTATTCTTCTACTAGCTTATTTAGCTAATTTCTTGATAGCAAGAACAAGTCTTGATTTCTTTCTTGCAGCAGTATTTTTGTGTAAAATACCTTTTGAAACAGCTTTGTCGCATAATTGGTATGCTTTAGAAATAGCTGCATTTAAAGCTTCTTTGTCATCACCTTCTGCTAAAGCTAATGCTTTCTTTAAAGCAGTTTTGATAGAAGTTTTAAAAGCTACGTTTCTTTGTCTGTTTGCTTCTGCAATAAGAACTCTTTTTTTTGCTGACTTAATATTTGCCATTTGTTTTTCCTTTCATTTGCGCCGGTTAATAAAGACAATGACCTCTTTATATGCCGACCTTCACTTGAGGATGTGAGTAAAAATATTGTAATAATAACAAGACTAAATGTAAAGCGTTGATTTTACATTTCTTATAAATTTAGTTTTTCTTAATTTCTGTTAAAGTAGGATCTAATAACCTTCTGCCAATGTTATCAAAATTGATTGAAAACAGTGTTTTGTTGCCGTATTTAATCATTTTTTCTACAATACCGTTTCCGTATTTTGCGTGAGTAACTGAGTCTCCCTGTTCAATCGGATCGCTCATTACTAAATCTTCCTGAGGAATATCTGCATCATAAACAGGTACAATCGGAGTTGCAGAGCTTCTGGTTTCCAGTATCTCATCATCAGCTTCGCGCAAATCAATCGTTTCCTGAGGTTCGTCCAAAATACTATTATCATCATCTGAATTTGATAACTCTTCTAATATTTCGTTCCGGCTGTTTTCGTCTAAATCCAGGTCAATGTCATCGCTATTTAGTTCATCTATTAAATCTAAATCAGAATCTGAAATGTCATCATCTTTTCTGGTTGTAAAAACTTTATCAACTTCTTTAATTATTTCTTCGTCATCAAGCGGAACGTTTTCATCTTCATCTTCCATGTCAATAATGATAGCATTTTCATCAATGTCATCCGGCTCAAGTTCTACTATTTCATCAAAATCTGAATCATTGTTTGATACAGGTATAACATCAGGAATATCATCTGCCTCTTGAAGCTCAATAATTTCTTCGTTTTCTTCTTTTTCGGTATGTTCTTCTGATAAATCAATGTTAAAATCATCAGGCATTTTTAGAATAATAGGACCTTCAATGTCTGTAAGATTTTCATTCTTTGAAAAATCTGTTGTAAATTCTTCATAATTTCTTAGAGGTTTTGGCTCTTCGATAACTTCTTGTAATATAGGAATTTCAGAGTCAAACGAATCTTCTAATGACAATTCTTCAAAAACTTGTTCCTGCTCTTCTTCCTCTTCATCTTCAACAAATTCCAGAGCTTCATAGTCTGCTTCAATTACATTTTCAGCCTCTTCTGCTTCATCCTGAACCTCTTCTTCGTCTACAATATCATCCTCTGCTAATTCAAGTTCTTCAATTATTTCTTCTTCAGGTTCTGCTTCAGGAACTTCTTCGGAAACCTCTTCAGGTTCTTCGATTTCATCCTGTTCAGTTTCTTCTTCCTCTTCTTCTGCAAACATTTCAGCAGGCGGAGGGGTTATATCTTTTGCCGCTTCTGAAATTACTGCATCTGATTTTTCTTCGATGTTTGCAAGAATTTCTTCATTAGATATTTCTTCGGCTTCTTCTATTATCTCATCCGGAGTTTCTTCTTCAACAGCTTTTTCTTCAATATCCGGTTCTGCTTCAAGCTCTTCTAAAATTTCTTCATCCTGCTCAGAAACTTCTATTTCTTCTACAACCGGCTCTTCATTTTCCGGCTGCGTAGAAATGGTCTCATCTATCGTTTGAAGTGTTGAGACAAGCGGTATATAATTTACGGCTTCGCCTGTAATTAAGTAAGTATTTGCAGGCATTGATTTTAAGAATGTATTATAAATCTTAAATACTTCGCAGTTTGAAAAAGATGGCGTTATTATGAAATTGTCAAAAAAGTTCTTGATGTCATTTAGGTACTGGAACTGTGAGCGTGCAGAAAATACCGTTGGGATTTCTGCTGTCATAATGTTTTTAAGGTTTTTCTTGCTGACTGTATTTGAAAGTTCAAGTATAACCTGAATATCTTGTTTTTCTTTTAATTTTTCATATAAGAAAGCAAGGTACCTGTTTTGGAACGATTTATCAAGTTTTGACAAATCAATAACAGCACAGTTAGAGTTTAAAATTGTGTCAATTCTGTCAACTTCGCTTTTATCTTTTGCAAAACAGCCCAGCTTGTCGAATTTTGCTAATTTGTTCTTTAAAACAAGAAGCTTAAATACGTGAGATTTATCAACCATATCATCCACGATTGTTTTTAAAGCTCCAAAAGGTAAAAATGGCACTGTTTTTGAATAGTCAGATAAATCTTTAAAAATTTCTATAATAAGCGATTTGCTTTCAGCTGTTGCATCGTTCAGACAGTCTTCGTACATAAAAGCAAGAGATGCTGTGTCCAGTGGAAGTTTAAAATCGACTCCTGCAGTAAATTTGTCTGCTTCTACAACTCCATGGGTGTCAATAATAATGGTGTTTTTGCCTAAATTGTTAAATTGTTTTACAAGGTTTTTAAATATTATATTCTTGTCAGATTTATTGTCTGCACTGATTAACATTTTTTTATTGAAAGCAGACTCATCAATCACAATATTAAAACCGACTCCTTGAGTTTTACCTGCAATAACCGGAGTTTCTGCGCTGATAGAATTATTCAAAATATCACTGGTAATTTCTTTGATTTCGGCATCTTTTGATGGAAGCGTATTGTCATAAGTTTGTAAAGTTCCATCATATAAAAATAAAATTTTTGCAGAAGCAATAGAAATATTTCCTGCGCTTTTAATCTGAACAACCTGTGCAACATAAGTTTTTGCAATGCTTTCAGCTTGAATAAAAGACGAAAGATGCACGCTGTCGTCTGATTCAAAAATTATAAACCCATCTCTTGCTTCTAAAATTTTCATCAAATAAATTTTATCATGAACATGCTTTTTTCAATAAAAATTTTTACAATTTGAAACCATATTTTATTTGTGTTTTAATTTAAGAATGAGAGAATTTGAATTAAAAAATAATATTAAAGTTTGTGTAAAAGAAAATAAGAATACTCCGAGAGCAGCTTTGACGCTTAATTTATCAATATCAAAGCCGGAAAAACATGCCGGAGAATATTCAATAATGAACAGGTTGCTTTTGAAAGGGACGGAAAAATACTCTTCTGAAGAGCTTTCTACTATTCTTGATGAAAACGCAATCGATTTTTTGACAGAAATGAAGCAGGATTATTTACGGTTTCGTTTTGTGTGCTTGAATGAAGATTTCGAAAAGGCTCTTTCTATTATGAAAGATGTGCTTATGAACTCAACATTTGAAGAGTTTGAGAAAGAAAAAAGTAAACTTAAGGGTGAGCTGGTTGCAGAACTCGATTCTGCTAAAGTTAAAGTTTCGGACTTATTTACCAGAACTGTCTATAAAAATCATTATTACGGAAACTGTTATACTAAAACATTAGAAGAGATTGATAACGTAACACAAGAAGATGTTGTAAGTTCTTATAATGAGATTTTAAACAATAGCAGAAAATCTCTTGTGCTTGTAGGAGATGTCGACTCTTCTCTATTAGAAAAATATTTTGGAGATATTCCGGCTTATCAAAATGTGGAGTCTGTAATAGAAGAACCTGATGATTTGAGTCAGGAATATGCTGAAATAATTAAAGAAGATGCTAATCAGGCGCAAATTATTCAAGGCTGGAAAGTGCCTGCAATGGATTCTGATGATTATCCTGTGATTATGCTTGTCAATGTAATTCTTGGTGCAAGCGGACTTTCTTCAAGGCTTTTTCTTGAGCTTAGAGAGAAAAAAGGACTTGCTTACACCGTAAGATCTGCTTATGAAACACATAGAAAATCAGCAGTTTTCAGTATTTATATAGGAACAGAGCCTTCTAATATTGAAACTTCTATTGCAGGATTTAAAGAAGAAATTGAAAAGATTAAAACTGTTCCTGTAAGCGAAGAAGAGCTTAAAAATGCGGTCAATAATTTGATAGGCAAACAGCAGTTTGTAACAGAAACAAACTCACAGCAGGCAAATATGATGGCTTATTATTCAATAATGGGAAAACCTTTTGCTTACCGCTCAGAGCTTCAGGAAAAACTTCGCAAAGTTACTCCTGAACAAGTTTTAGCCTGCGCTCAGAAATATTTTACTGAAGATTATGTTCTTACGATTATAAAACCGCAGGTGTAATATGAAACTTGCAGGAAACGTCAGTACTTCTAAAATTCTTGTAATTGGCTGCATGCACGGTGACGAACCTCAGGGAAAATATTTGATTGAAGAGTATTTAAAAGAGTTTCCTAATACTAAGCTTGGCTTGATACCGTGTTTAAATGAGTACGGAGTTCAACATAATGTTCGTACAAATAAAAACGGGGTTGATTTGAACCGAAACTTTCCGACAAAAAATTGGGAATTAACTGAACGGGATAACTTTTTTGGCGGTGAAAAACCTGCAAGCGAAGTTGAGACAAAATTTTTGATGGATGTAATAAATGAGTTAAAACCGGAAGCTATTTTAACTCTGCACGCTCCGTATAAAGTTGTTAACTATGACGGAGAAGCTTTAGAGCTTGCTCAAAAAATATCGGAAATTATCGACTATCCGGTTGAAGCAAGCATTGGTTATCCGACTCCGGGAAGTTTTGGAACATGGGCGGGAATTGAACATAAAATCCCGACAATTACGCTTGAGCTTGATGAAGAGATTAATGTTAAGGAGTTAAGAGAACCTGTATTTAAAATTTTTAAAATGCTAGAGGAATATTAATGGAAGATATAAAAAAGATTGTTGAAGAATGCGATTTAAAACATGTCGCAGTTATTATGGATGGAAACAGACGCTGGGCGAAAGAAAGAAATCTGCCTTCTGCTGTCGGTCATAAAAAAGGTGTGGATGCGCTTAAAGCAGCAATGCGTGCGTGTGATGATTTTGGTATTAAGTATTTAACTGTTTACGCTTTTTCAACCGAGAACTGGAATAGAAAACCTGAAGAAGTTAATTTTTTGATGGACTTACTCGGGCAGACTTTGAAAAACGAGCTTAAAGAAATGCACGAAAATAACGTTGTTATTTCGTTTATCGGCGATACAACGAAATTGAGCGATAAATTACAGGCTATTTTAAAAAATGCAGTAGAAACTACAAAAAATAATACCGGTGTAAATCTGCAAATCGCATTCAATTACGGCTCACGTGACGAAATTGTTCACGCAGTAAAAGAAATTATGGCATCAGGTGAAACAGAGATTACCGAAGAGACAATTTCTAAACATCTGTATACAAAAAATATTCCTGATCCTGATTTGTTAATCAGAACGGGAGGAGAGATGAGAGTTTCAAATTATCTCTTGTGGCAGATTGCGTATTCTGAATTTATTGTTATAGAAAAATTTTGGCCTGAGTTTGATAAAAATACGCTTGCTGAGTGTGTAAAAGAATACAAAAAACGCAATAGACGCTGGGGAAAATAAAACCTTTACATTCCCCCTTTTTTGTAGTAATCATGGTTTTGTATGGAGAAAAATACTCCAATGGATATTAAAGAAGGAGACTCACAATGAGTGAAAGAAAACTAGTTGGAACAAACGAAATGTTCAAAAAAGCATTAGAAGGCGGATACGCTATCGGTGCTTACAATGTTAACAACATGGAAATTCTACAAGCTATTGCAGAAGCTGCAGAAGAAACAAGATCACCTATCATTCTTCAAGTTTCAGCAGGTGCAAGAAAATATGCTAACCAAACTTACCTTGTAAAATTGGTTGAAGCAGCATTAGCAACAACTACAGTGCCTATCGCATTACACTTAGACCACGGTGCAGATTTCGAAATTTGTAAATCTTGTATCGATGGCGGTTTCTCTTCAGTTATGATTGACGGAAGTAGATTCTCATTCGAAGAAAACGTTGCAGTTACTAAGAAAGTTGTTGAATACGCTCACGAAAGAGGAGTTTCAGTTGAAGCTGAACTTGGTAAATTAGCAGGTGTTGAAGATGACGTTAACGTTGATGCTAAAGACGCTAAATATACTAACGTTAAAGAAGCTGTTGAATTTGTAAAACAAACAGGCTGTGATTCATTAGCAATCGCTATCGGAACTTCTCACGGTGCTTACAAATTTGCAGGCGAAGCAAAATTAGACTTCGACAGACTTAAAGAAATCAAAGATGCTCTTAAAGAAGCAGGATTTGGCGATTATCCAATCGTTCTTCACGGTTCTTCTTCAGTTCCTGCTGAATTCGTTGCTAAATGTAACCAGTTTGGCGGTAAATTACCAAACGCTCAAGGTGTTCCTGAAGATATGCTTAACTATGCTTCTAAACACGGTGTAGCTAAGATTAACATCGATACAGACTTGAGATTGGCAATGACTTCTACAATCAGAGAATTCTTTGTAGAACATCCTGAAAAATTTGACCCTAGAGAATACATGGGACCAGGCAGAACAGCTGTTAAAGAAATGGTTATGCACAAAATGC
>CAPQCU010000006.1 GCA_948684385.1 uncultured bacterium | reverse complement strand
GGTGCAGCTACAAGCTTGTAAGAGTGTTGAAAAAAGGGTAAAGGGGTAAATGAAGGGGTTGGTAAGTGCAGCTACAAGCCGGAAAAATGGTATTATTGACGCCTAAGTTCTCTGGTTTTAAGACGAATTTCTTCATCAATAGCAAAAATTTCGTCTAATGATGGATTTTTAATAACAATATGTTTTTCCATCATCAACTCAACAGCATTAATAATATCAAAAAGCTTAATTTCACCTTTAAGAAACTCAAAAACAGCTTCTTCGTTAGCAGCGTTCAAACAAACTGTTGCAGAACCGCCAGCTCTGCCTGCTTCATAAGCAAGGCTAAGTGCTTTAAATTTATCCCAATCCGGAGCTTCAAAATCTAAGCGCGCAATTTCAGAAAAGCTAAAACTTTTTGATTTAATACCTTCAAAACGTTCCGGATAAGTTATTGCATACTGAATAGGTATATGCATGCTTGGAAGCCCGATTTGTGCAATTACACTGCCATCAACGTATTCAATCGCTGAATGTACAATACTTTGAGGATGAACTACGACATCAATTTTATCATAATCCATATCAAATAAATGGTGAGCTTCAATAACTTCAAGCCCTTTATTCATCAAAGTTGCGCTGTCTACAGTAATTTTCTTACCCATATTCCATCTCGGGTGAGCAAGAGCCTGTTCTACAGTAGCATTTTTCATGTCTTCAACAGATTTCTTTAAAAACGGCCCGCCTGAAGCTGTAATTATCAGTTTTTCAACCTGTGAAATGTCTTTAATGCACTGGTGAATAGCACAATGTTCGCTATCAACAGGAATAATATTAACTCCATACTCTTTAGCTAGAGGCATTACAATATCACCCGCCATGACAAGAGTTTCTTTATTGGCAAGTGCAATATCAATACCGTTTTTAATGGCAGTAATCGTAGGTCTTAAACCGATTTTTCCTGAAACTGCAACAAGAATAATGTCATTTTCTTTATTAGAGCAAATTTCTTCTAAAGTTACCGGTTTTGCACCTTCAATCTTTGATAAATCGGCTGCTGAAGCGTACTTCGGCTTAAACTTTTTAATTTGTTCATTAAGTAAATCTGTATTTCCGCCGGCAGCAAGAGCGATGATTTCAAACTTTTCAGGAAGCTTCTCAATTACTTCAAGCGCTTGTCTTCCAATAGAACCTGTAGAGCCTAATATGCTGATTTTTCTCATTCTAACCCTCTAACATAAGAAAAATATTCGTTCTTTTTATACTTTTCGGCAGATTTTACAACTTCTTCTCTGGTTAAAAATCCCATCCTCATTGCAATCTCTTCAAGGCATGCAATTTTTATCCCCTGATTTTCTTCTATAGTTTGAATATACTGCCCTGCTTGCATTAAAGACCTGTGAGTTCCTGTATCAAGCCATGCAAAGCCTCGTCCGAAAAGCTCAACTTTTAAATTGCCTTTTTCAAGGTAAATCTTGTTTAAATCAGTAATTTCGAGTTCACCGCGTGCCGAAGGTTTTAAGGATTTTGCATATTCAACAACATCATTGTTATAAAAATATAAACCTGTTACTGCATAGTTTGATTTTGGTTGTGCAGGTTTTTCTTCAATAGAAAGAGCTTTACCATTAGCATCAAACTCAACAACCCCAAACCTTTCAGGATCCTTAACCTGATATCCAAAAACTGTGGCAAAACCTTTTTTGGCAGACTCTACAGCATTATGTAGCATTCTTGAAAAACTTTGACCATAGAAAATATTATCACCTAATACTAGAGCTACCGGATCATCCCCGATAAATTCTTCACCAAGAATAAATGCCTGTGCAAGACCGTCAGGGCTTGGTTGAACTTTGTATGAGAATTTTACACCAAACTGAGAGCCATCACCAAGAAGTTTCTCAAAATTTGGTAAATCCTGCGGAGTGGAGATAATTAAAATATCTCTAATACCTGCAAGCATAAGCACAGATATCGGATAATAAATCATCGGTTTATCATAAACAGGCAACAGCTGTTTAGATACAACCATTGTACTTGGATAAAGCCTTGTTCCGCTTCCTCCGGCTAAAACAATACCTTTCATTCTTCAACCCTCAAATTCAAATAATCTTTTAATGCAAGCTTCCAATCTCTACAGATTTTATCATTGTCCATCACACTATATGCAGGACGCTTCGCAGGTCTTGGAAACTCTTCAGTCTTACAAGGTTTTAGATTAACTTCTAACCCTGACTGCTCAAAAATTTCTTTTGCAAAGCCGTACCAGCTTGTAAATCCGCTTCCGCAGACATGATATGTTCCAAACGGTTTTTCAAGAAGTTTTAAAATACCATTCGCAAGTTCCACAGTCCATGTCGGACATCCAATCTGGTCATCTACGACTTTTAACTCTTCCCTGTCTTTTAGTGAAAGCATAGTTTCAACAAAATTTCTTCCATGATGTCCATAAAGCCAGCTTGTGCGTGCAATATAATACTTTTCACAATGTTTTCTTACAGCTTCTTCTCCTTCAAACTTTGTTAAACCGTAATTATTCAAAGGATTAGCAGTGTCATCCGGCTTGTAAGGTTCATTTTTATCACCTTTAAATACATAATCTGTTGATATATAAACCATAACAGCGTCATTTTTAGCAGCAGTATCTGCAATGTTTTCGGCACCTTTTGCGTTTAAAAGTCTTGCTGTTTCAATATCTTCTTCTGCTTTATCAACATTTGTATAAGCTGCACAATGGATTATAAGTTCAGGCTTGTTTTCTGATACCAACTTTTCTACTGCGTTTTTATCAGTAATATCCAGTTCGTCTCTATCAGTTTCAATAACTTCATACCCTGCATCTTCTAAAATCGGGCACAAATCCTGCCCGAGCATGCCTTTTGCACCTGTAACAAGAACTGTCATTATTAAACCCCGACTTTCTTAGCTTCAATATGTTTAATCCATTCCTGATTTTTAAGATACCAGTCAATTGTCATTTTAATACCTTGTTCAAATGTTACGGAAGGCTCCCAGCCAAGCTCGGAAGTTATTTTGTCATTAGAAATTGCGTATCTTCTGTCATGCCCTAACCTATCCTGAACGTATTCAATTGAGGACTCATCTTTACCCATAGCATTAAGAATAAGGTGTGTAATTTCCATGTTTGTTTTTTCATTATGACCGCCAACATTGTAAACTTCGCCAACTTTACCTATGTGAAGTACTGTATCGATTGCTGCACAATGGTCATAAACATATAACCAGTCTCTAACATTCAAACCATCACCGTAAACAGGTACCTTTTCGCCTCTAAGAAGCTTTGATACAAAGAACGGAATAAGTTTTTCAGGATACTGATAAGGCCCGTAGTTATTAGAACATCTTGTAGTCAAAACCGGCATTTTGTATGTTTCATAATAAGCTCTTACAAGCATGTCAGCACTTGCTTTACTTGCTGAATACGGGCTGTTTGGAGCAAGCGGAGTTGTTTCATAGAAATAACCTGTTTTGCCAAGAGTGCCGTATACTTCATCAGTAGAAACCTGTAAATACCTTTCCACACCGATTTCTTTCGCTGCCTGAAGAAGGTTCAATGTACCTTGAACATTTGTCTCAACGAAGATTTCAGGATGTTTAATAGAATTATCTACGTGAGATTCAGCTGCAAAGTTTACAATGCAATCTACCTGTGAAACCAAATCTCTAACAAGCTTTCTGTCACAGATATTACCGTGAACGAATTTGTAATTTGGATTGTTTTCAATGTCTTTTAAGTTTTCCAAGTTTCCGCAATAAGTAAGAGCATCAATATTGATTACTTTATAATCAGAATATTTGTTTAAAATATGTCTTACAAAACAGCTTCCAATAAAGCCAGCACCGCCTGTTACTAATAAATTCATATAATCTCCTTCAATGTAGGTTGTTTCTTGTCTTTTTCTGATAAAATTGGTTCAAAATCAATGCCCCAATCAATATTAATATCTTTATCGCACCAAAGAACCCCTCTATCAGCTTGAGGTGCATATTCTCCGCTTGCTTTATACAGAAGCTCGGCTTCATCTGATAAAACAACAAATCCGTGAGCAAATCCTTCCGGAATATAAAGCATGTGTTTATTTTCTTCTGATAATTCAACTTTTACATACTCACCAAAAGTTTTTGAGTTCTTTCTAATATCAACTGCTACGTCGTAAATCCTTCCTCTTCCGCATCGTACAAGCTTTGCCTGCCCGAATGGAGCATCCTGATAGTGCAGACCGCGCAGAACACCTTTAATTGATTTTGAATGGTTGTCCTGATTGAACTCTACGTCTATTCCATTTTCATAAAAATCTGATTTTTTATATGATTCCATAAAAAAACCACGATTATCACCAAATACTTTTGGTTTTACAAGTATTACATCGTCAATTCTTTGTTTTTCAAACTCAAACGGCATATTCCTACTCCTCAGAAGTATTTTATCACAAACAGGACTAAATAAAGGGATAAATATAAGGTATTTTACAAAAATAAGTCAAGTAGCTGACTTGATATAAATTTAGACGAAAAAATATGCGCTTGGCGCGATTCGAACGCGCGACCTATCCCTTAAAAGGGGAGTGCTCTACCTGCTGAGCTACAAGCGCAAATATTATTAAATTTAAAACCTTTTTATTACTTCGGCTGTGATCTCTGACCACGAGATTTATCTTATCAAGAACAAAATTTACTGTCAAGAGTTTTATTTTCTTCTGCGATTTCTCTTATTATTTCTGTAATTTCTGCCGATATATCCGAGTTTGAAGAAATATTATCTCTGACAAGTTTTGCAAATTCTGCTTTCTTAAACTCATGCAATCCTTTTGTTTTAAAAATATTTTCCAAATTTTCAACTTCTGACATGCCATCATCAAAATCTTCATCAGAAATCGAATTAAAGTTCCTTAAATGGTTGTTAATAGTTTTTACAATTAAAGATTTAGGAAGCAAGTCTTCAAACTCTCCGCAGGATACAAGATGAATTTTATCAATATTACGCAGTCTTGGAGTTATCTGACGAATATTTTCTTCGGCGTCTTTATCCAACAGCAAGAAAATAGGCAGCTTAACTTCTTCAATCATCTGATAATACATTTTTACAACCTGATTTTTCCCCCCAGCAGGTATAATTTGTATCCCCTTTTTATAAAAATCATGCCCCAGAAACTTTGAGAACGCAGGAAGCAAAATTTCTTCAGTAATACCTTCAACAAGCAAAACTTTCTCTATCGGGTACTTTAAAAGCTCCTGCTCTCTAAGTTGGATTAAATCTTTACACCTCGCCAGAGATTTCAGCCACCTGAGGTTTACCGGAGAATCCTCAGGAATTAAGTCCAGTGCTCCTATATAATTAATTTTGTTATTTAATAATATGCGAGCCTCTTCATCAACATAAAAAACCGAATTTTCATACTCACAGAGCCGCTGGTTTATTGAAAAATCATTATTACAGCCGGCAAGAGAGCCGTTAAAGATTTCTTCCGCAAGCTCTGTTATAGTTTCATAAGGTAAATTGATTAACTCATTTTTTTTATATTTAGGCTCTATTAAATTAGATAATATTATATCAGTAAAAACTCTCAAATATTTTTTCTTTGTAAATTTAAATCTGGTGAGCCTGTCTAAAGATATTAAAATTTGTTCGGTTGTTAATTTTTTGTACCTCATCAGAAATATTATATTATATCCTGTAAATTTTTGTAACAAGATTTCATGTAAACTTTTGTAACAAAATAGTTAAAAATGTGAAATTGTTAACAGAAACTATACTTTATATATATAAGAGTATAAAAAATACGGAGACTAGGCACAAAAAATGGCTTTCTTGTTATTACTACACGAAAAAATGAGGCTCAAACGTCAAGTTAACAAACTGACGTTAAAGCAGTGCAAGTACGGCAGCCGCTTAGACCGTATGACAAAAAACATTGCCCGTGTACAGAAAATGTATTCGAGCAAAATGACTCAGCTTGAAAAACAAGCTCAAATGATGCAGAGTCAGGCTAGTGTATTCTTCCAGAACCAGATGGGTCTGGGTATGCAAAATCAGGCATTCAATCCTTGGAATATGTCCGGAGGCGGAATAACCTCATTTGTATTAAATCAAGTTGGCGGAATGCTTAAAAAAGATACAATTGAAATTCCGGATGGTAAAACCAAAGATGGAAAAATATCTGTTCCAATGGGACCAGATATTTCCAGTGCAATGATGCAAGAATACATGGCAGGTACTCTGAGACCTCAATATGATAAAAATGATTCTACCAAAATAACAGGTTATGGTAAAAACGCTAATTATACACCAGAACAATATCAAGTATTCACATCTGCAATGCAGCAAGCACAAATGAACCAATCTCAAGCGCAGATGATGTGTCAGCAGATGAGTTCAAACTATCAGAACAACGTATCAATCTGGTTAGAAGCAGCAAAGGCACAGTTAGAAGCAGAACAGGATGCAGCACTCGCTCCATTAGAAGCAGAACAAACCGATATGGAACTCGAAAAAGAATCAACAGAAACACAACTTGCATACGCAAAGGAAAGATTACAGGCACTCGAACAGGCTTGCAGCGAAGGAATAAAAGATTCCGCTCCGAAGTTCGGTCTAGGTTAATCATAATAATTTTAGTAAAAAGCCCTTCTGATGAAGGGCTTTTTGTTATATTTCTAAAGGTTGATCCAGTGACCTTATTGATACCTCGATATCATCTGAGAAAAACTGTTTCATGTGATTAACCATATCATTTGTTGATTCAACCCAGAAAACAGGCGAAGTCAAAATCTTTGTGCTGTAACCGTTTACCGGCGGAAGCTTAAACATAACCGGGTCATCACCATGGTGTTTTGCCAGAATATTTTTAATTCCGCAAAGCTCTTCATACTTAACATCGCGCTTTAAGCTTACAGTAACAATATTTGAGTTCTCAACAGACTTAACATTGTCAATAAGCACGCTTATCTGGTCTTCTCCGCGGTGCTGAACTTTCCCCGTGATTACGACTTTGTTATCCTGAACAAGCAGCTCTCCGTATTCCTGAAGTTTTTTATGGAAACATACGCAATCTACTTTTCCGGATAAGTCTTCCAGAGTTATAAATCTCAAGAACTTTGACGGATCTTTTTTCGTCGGTATCTGCCTTGTAGCAGTTACTAAGCCGCAGATTGTAACTTCTTCCTCTTCTTTAACCTCTGCAAGCTCAGAAATTCTATGTGTCATAAGAAATTGGAGTTTGTCTCTTATTGAGAAAAGCGGGTGTGATGTGACATAAAATCCAAGAAACTCTTTTTCAAACAGCTGTATTTCTTTATCTGTATATTCTTCATCAGAGCCGACAAGCTGATATTGAACATTTGCAAAATCTTCGTTACCGCCTAATGCAGAGAACAAGCTTACCTGACCCATTGCGCGGTCTTTAGCTTCTTTAGAAGTTACATCCAGAATATGTTCAATGTTTTCAAAAAGCTGTTTACGACTTTTTTCGATATTAGAAAATGCACCGGCTTTAATTAAACCTTCAAGAGATTTTTTGTTAACATATTTTGCATCCAGACGTTTACAGAAGTCAAAAATGCTTGTAAAATCGCCGTTTTCTTCACGTTCTTTGATAATTGCTTCAACAACAGGTGCTCCAACCCCTTTAATTGCAGCCATTCCGAAACGAATGTTATCACCATCCGGCGCGTATTCAAGATATGACTTGTTAATATCAGGTGCAAGTACTTTACTGCCATATTTTTGAGCTTCTTCGATATAAAGCTGGGTTTGGTCTTTGTTATCGGATACACTGGACAAGAGCGCTGAAAAATATTCTACAGGATAATGCCTTTTTAAATAAGCTGTCTGATAGGCAACAAAAGCGTACGCAGCCGAGTGAGACCTGTTAAAACAGTAAGAAGCAAACGCAAGAATCTGGTTAAATAGCTTTTCTGCATCATCTTTTTTCATGTCGTGTTTTGCAGAAGCGTCAATAAACTTACCTCTCTGCTCTTCCATCGTCTTGAGGTCTTTTTTACCCATCATACGACGTACCTGGTCAGCTTGACCGAGTGAATAATCTGCTAATACCTGAAACACTTGCATAATCTGTTCTTGATATACGATTGTGCCGTAAGTATCTTTAAGAACCGGTTCAAGCAGTTTATGAGCGTATGTAATTTCCTGTTTTCCGTGTTTTCTGGCTACAAAATCGTCAACCATACCGGAACCCAACGGACCTGGTCTAAACAGAGCCACCAATGCGCCTAAATCTTCAAAAACGTCAGGTTTAAGGCGTTTTACAAGATTCATCATTCCCTGTGATTCAAGCTGGAATACACCAATTGTCTCACCTTTAACCAGCATATCGTAAGTCGGCTTATCATCAAGCGGAATGTGGTTTATATCAACATCAATACCTCTGTATTTTTTAACCATTTTACAGGTTTTTGTAATCATTGTAAGGTTTCTTAACCCAAGAAAGTCCATTTTCAGAAGGTCAAGAACTTCTGTAGCTTCGTGCTTTGGATAACCTGTTTGAACGATTCCGTCTTTTGAAGGCTGAACCGGCAAAATAGTGTCCAATGGCGCGTGAGAAATAATTACACCTGCTGCGTGAGTACCGGTGCCGCATTTAAGTCCTTCAATCGCTACAGCCATATCAACCCAGCGCTTGAAGCTAATCGTCTTACCGGTTTCAGGGTTCATAATCTGATAATCTTCGTTATAAAGCTTTTTGAAATCAGACTCTCCATCTGCTGCAATAATATCTCTAAGCCATTCTGCTTTTGGATTTGATGCCCTTGCAACATCCAGAGCCGGTTCAATAAGCCCTGTAATTCTGTTACTTTCTGCAAACGGAACCTGTAAAACTCTGCCAACACCTTTAAATGCTGCTTTCGGAGCATAAGTAGAGAAAGTAATAATCTGGCAGACTTTGTCTTCGCCGTATTTTTGTGTAACGTAATCAATAACTTCACCGCGGCGTTCGATACAAAAGTCAATATCGACATCGGGCATGGTGAAACGTTCAGGGTTCAAAAATCTTTCAAACAACAGTTTGTGATAAATCGGGTCAATGTCCGTAATTTCAAGTGCGTAAGCAACAACAGAACCAGCTGCAGAGCCTCTGCCCGGACCAACCGGTATGTCATGGGTTTTTGCAAAGTGAATAAAATCCCACGTAATCATAAAGTACGCAGGGAAACCCATTTGATTGATTACACCTAGTTCGTATTTTGTACGCTCTACAATTTCCTCAGGAATAGGGTCGCCGTAACGTTTCTTAAGACCTTCAAATACGACGTGCTCCAGATAATTTTCAATCCCCTGAATGTAAATCGCTTCTTCAATAACATCTTCTGTTGAGTCAGTTTTATTTTTCTTTTTTAAACGCTCAATGATTTTTTCGTCTACTTTATCCGCAGTAGCAAGAAATTCTTCCGGTACATCATAGTGTGGCAAAGGAGCATTATGGAGCTCAATTTCAACCTTACATTTGTTTGCAATCTCTTCAGTATTAGCGCAGCACTGCTCAAAAGTCGCCTCATCCATCCATGAAAAAGCCTTGCGCATTTCTTCTTTTGACTTAACGTAAAACTCGTTATTAGGAAAATGAAAACGTTTTTCATCGTCTTTATTTGCGTTTGTCTGTAAACACAAAAGAGTATCCTGCGCATCTGCATCTTCTTTGCGCAAATAGTGCGAGTCATTTGTAATAACCATTTTTATATCAAGTTCTTTTGCAATCTTGATTAAATCAGGGTTAGTACGCTTTTGCTCTTCAAGATTATGGTCTTGTAGCTCGATATAATAATCGTCACCGAATAATTCTTTATATTTTGCTGCTGTATCTTTTGCCTTCTCGTATTCACCTTTCAAAAGTTCCTGTAGAACTTCACCCCCGAGGCAGGCAGAACAGCAAATTAAACCTTCGTGGTATTCTTGTAAGAGTTCAAAATTTATACGCGGTTTATAATAAAAACCTTCACACCATGCCGTTGAAACAAGTTTAATTAAATTTTTGTACCCTTTATTATCCTTTGCAATCAAAATCAAGTGATAAAGCGGATTATTGCTTGCATCTTTCTGGTGAATATCGCCGTTATGTACGTAAAACTCGCATCCGATAAGCGGATTTATTCCGTGATGTATTGCAAGCTCGTAAAACTCAACAGCAGAGTACATAACCCCGTGGTCAGTGATTGCGATTGCAGGAATATCATTATCTTTTGCGTACTTAACTAAATCCCCGACTCTGCTCATTCCGTCTAAAAGAGAATACTCAGAGTGAATGTGTAATGGTATAAATTTTGACATACTTATAATCTAGCACAAGCAGGTGTTAAGGTTTGTAAAATTATTATTCAACCAGAATATATTTTCTTCCGGTATCTATTACATGATAATTTAATTTTTCAATTTCTCTGGTTATCATCTTTTTGCGCAGAATTACAAGAGTATTCTTTTCCTTAAGCTCACGCTTTAAATCATTGATATCATAAGTTAATCCAAATTCAACAGGTTTTCCTCCGTAATATATCAAAGAATATTTATGTGAAAACTGATAAGTTGTAAGAGTTTTACCATGCTCCTCTGCGTATCTTGCAAACTTAATCAAATCATCCTGACCGAATTTGTAATCAACTTCAAAGAACTTTTCTGTACCAATTGCCGAAAACCACGCAATAAAAATTACATAAGTAAAAAATACAGCTGTATACTTTTCTTTTTTAGCAAAAAACATTGAAACAATACCGCATAAAAGTGGAGATACAATGCAAAGAACTTTGCAAGCTTCAATATCTTTAACAAGCTGCTCCGGTAAATACAAAGGTGTTAAAATTGCAGCAAGTGATGTAAGCAGAAGCAATACGCCTACTACATAAACCGTTTTATTAATAAATCGGCTGTATTCACCATGCTCAATGTAATTCGTCCAGACATACCCGCCTAAACACGCGAGAGCCGGATAGATTGGCAGAATATAAGTGATAAGTTTTGTATCGGAAGCCGAGAAAAATAGCAGGATAAATAAAGCAATAATTCCGTTATAAAGCAAAAACTTTCTGGTGTTTGTCAAATCAAGGTTATAATCTTTTTTGTAAATTTTTCTGCCAAGCACCGCAAGAGTTGAAACTATCCATGGAAAAAATCCCCAAAGAATGGTTAAAAAATAGAAATAAAACGGTTGTTTTCTACCTAACGTATCTTCTCCAAAAAACCTCGCAATGTGGTGTTTGATTACATATTCATCAAAAAACAAAGGATTATGCATTTTAAGCATAATAACATGCCATGGAACGGTGATTAGAAAGAATAAAGCGAATCCTACTAAGAAATATTGCGGTTTAAAAATTTCTTTAAATTTCTTTGACACAATAGAAATAAAAAACATAGCTCCAAACGGAACAATAAATCCCGGAATACCTTTTGCCATAACCGCTAAACCGGAAAAAATATAGAATAGCCACCAGAAGTATTTTTTGTTCTTTTCTTCACAAAAGTTTGTAAGCATACCGAAACATAGAGAAAACCAGACACAAACCGCGACTCCAATATCAAGAATAGCAAATTTAGCAAGGATTAAGAACTCAAGTGAGGTTGAAAGCATCAAAGCTGACACTACGCCATAAGTTCTTGAGATAACTTTTTTGCCTGTAAAGTAAGTCAGATAAGCGCACAGAGTTCCGGCTAAAGCAACGGGAATACGCGCAGTAAACTCGTTAATTTTCCCAAACAAAGCGAATGACAAGCATTCACCCCAGAAAAACAGCGGAGGCTTTTCGAAGAAATACTCGTTATTAAGATAAAGCGTCAGATAGTCTTTAGTATGAAACATGTCTTTAGCCATAGAAACATATCTTGACTCATCCACATCCATCAAAGCATAAGCCCAGAGATTATGGAAATAAATAAAATAAAAGAACACTCCCAACCCCAGAACTGTAAACAAGTCAATATGACTTAATATAAAATTTCTAACTCTTCCCATTTTTCTCTCCGGCTGATACGACTCGTGATATTAGCATAACATAAAAATAAAACCGGTTAAATTAATCAACCGGTTTTATTCTTGTTTGTAAAATATGTTTCGTTAGTTTGCTTAATCCTTAAGCGATGATTTGTTGTTCAAAAGCTTGTTCAGCTTTTTTATTCTTAGAGCTTGCAATGCTTGAACCGATAATACCACCTACGATAGCTGTACCAGCTGCAATCATAGCTTTTGTTTTACCGCTCATACCGCCGATTTTTCCGCCAAGGTCAGAAACCAGTTTGTCTAATTCACCTTTAGCTTTAGCAACAGTTTCTTCAGCAGCTTTTTTAGCACCTTCGTTAACTTTGCCTTTTTCTGTCGCTACTTTATCATAAGCTGCTTGTGCTTTTTCAACAGCTTCAGCCAATTTTTTGTAGCTGTCTTTTTCCATAGCCTGAGCTTCTGTTAAACCTGCTGTAGTTACTGTAGAAGTTTCTCCACCTAAATATTTTTTGAACTGACCTTTAATTTGGCTAACAATTTTATTTAAGTCTTTGTCACTTCTTTTTACTTTTTCAAATTGATTTTGTAATTTTGATAAAGTTTGATCTTTTTCAATTATTCCGTCAATTGTTTCTTGAAGCGCTTTTTCTTCTGCAGCATATTTACGACCGATACCAAGTTTTGCATCTAAGATTTTCTTAGCTTCTTCCGGAGTATCTACATTACATCTGTTTAATACATCCTCAACTGCAGCATCGTACTTCCAGGTTCCGCCGGTTTTAACTAATTTTGCACCGTCAATTGCTTTTAGATCTGCTTCAAAAGTTTTAACATTAGCTTTTAAATCTTCTAAGAATGCTGTATCAACATCCGGTCTTTTAACACCAAGGTTTCTTAAAAGTCCTTTGTCAATTTTCATAGTTTCAGCTAATTTATCCTTTTTACCTAAAGTTTCTACGTATGTTTTGAATGAGTTAGAAATTTTTTCAGCTACTTCATCAGTACGTTGTTCCATTAATTTTTGATATTCTGTTCTGCCGACCAATTTAGTAGTTTGAACTTTAGCATATTTGGTTGAGCCATCTTTCATAGTAACCGGCATATATTTATAACCAGGACCTACTACAGCCGGTTTTGTATCAACAAGAGCTCTTTCACCGCCGCCAAGTTTAATGATTTCACCATCAGTTAATCTTGCAATTTTGTGTTTTGTTATTGCATCTTCAATAGCAGATTTACCGTGGTTGCTTGATAAATATTCATCTAATGATTTAATATCTTTTCTGCGTTTGCTTTTTGGCTTGATTTCATTATTCGCATCAACAATGACTTCATCTAAAGCATCCGTAATTGACAATCTGCGTCTGGAAACAGCATCACTTAAATCTTGGTATTTTGCACTCGCTTCTAAGTTTGCTTTTGCAGCTTCATAATCTGCAAACAAACGCTGATAATCATTTCTTTGTTTGTCTGTCATTGACCAGTTTGCATCATAAGGAAGGATATCTCCGCCTTTTTTAATTACACTTGTCTTAGATTCAGTCAATTTAGCAAGTTCAGCATCTCTGGCTTTAATTGCATCATCTAAAACCTTCTTTTCATTACCGTCATAAACGGCTTTGCCTGCTTCTGCTAATTCTTTTTCTGCTTTTTCTAAAGCTTCTTTCTTTGAAGTCAACTCAACTTTGTCATTTTCGTTAGCTTTTTGAATAAGCTCTTCATAAGATTTTGCTTCTCCGCCCTTCTTGTACAAAGCTGATGCTCCGTAACCTGCTGCCGCACCAAGAGCTGCACCACCTAATAAATAAGGTGTTGTACTTACCCTTTGTGGTTGAATCATTAATTCATCTGACATAACTAATTACTCCTATATTTTACAACTTACTTTTATTTTCTACGTAATCCCATAAATCTATACATCTTTACGTTCTTATATATCTAAACACACAAACGAAATAAAAATTGCTATATTAAGGCTATATTTTTTTGAACATTTTATGTTTAAAATACTAAAACCATTATACTGACTGAATTGTAGCGTGCAAATTTTTCTTTACAAAAGTTAATAATCAGAGAAAATAGCTGTATTTACATTCCCACCTGTTTGTCATAGAATATACAAGTTATAATGACTTTAAGAGGAGATATTAAATATGACAAACAGAGTACTGTTATGTATTATGGACGGCTGGGGAATTTCTACCGGCTCTGAAAAATATGATGCGACAAAGCTTTCACATCCTGTGAATGTACCCGAGTTAATAAAAAATAACCCGTCAACCGCTATTCATGCTGATGGTGAATTCGTAGGACTTCCGGAAGGACAAATGGGTAACAGCGAAGTCGGACACCTTAACCTCGGTGCAGGACGCGTTGTTTATCAGGATTTATCAAAAATTAACCGCGCAATTAAAGACGGTTCTTTCTTTGAAAACGAAAAATTCTTAGAAGCAATCGAGCATGCTAAGAAAAATGACTCTGCTCTTCATATTTATGGGCTTGTCTCAACAGGCGGTGTTCACTCATCTTTAGACCACGTTCTTGCTTTAATCAAGCTTGCTGCTGATAAAGGGCTTAAAAAAGTTTATGTTCACGCTTTCCTTGACGGACGTGACACTCCTCCTGCAAGTGCTTGCACTTACTTACAAACAGTAGAAGATGAACTTAAAAAATATAATCTTCCCCCTGTTGCAACCGTTATCGGACGTTACTACATAATGGACAGAGACAACCGCTGGGATAGAGTTGAAAAAGGTTACAACTGCTTATTATTCGGTGAAGGCGAACACGCTTCTTCTGCAATTGAAGCTGTTAAAAAGTCTTACGAAAACGGTGCGACAGACGAGTTTGTTCTTCCTGCTGCAATCGGTACTAAAGAAGAAGTTGAAGCAAGCAGAATTCATGACAATGATGCAATTATATTCTTTAATTACAGACCGGACAGAGCACGTGAAATAACCAAAGCTATTAATTTTGCAGACTTTGACGGTTTTGAACGCAAAAAAGTTCTTAAGAATATTTATTACTGCACAATGACAAGCTACGAAGCAACGTTTACTTTCCCTGTTGCATTCCCTAAAACACAGCTTGTTAATATTTTAGGCGATGTTTTGGAAGCAAACGGAGTAAACCAGTTCAGGACAGCAGAAACTGAAAAATACGCTCACGTTACATTCTTCTTCAACGGCGGAATTGATGAACCGCAGCCTCACGAAACAAGAAAGCTTGTTGCTTCTCCAAAAGTTGCAACTTATGATTTACAGCCAGAAATGAGCGCTCCGGAAGTTTGCGAAAATGTTCTTGAAGCGATTGGTAATAAAGATTACGGATTTATTCTTGTTAACTTTGCAAACCCTGACATGGTAGGTCACACCGGTGTTATTGAAGCTGCAACTAAAGCTTGTAAAGTTGTTGACGAATGTGTAGGTAAAATCGCTGCAAAATGTAAAGAAGCGGGAGTTACAATGGTTCTTACCGCAGACCACGGTAACGCAGAAACAATGGTTGATGAAAAAACAGGCAAGCCTCAGACTGCACACACTACAAACGAAGTTCCGCTTGTTATTATCAACGCACCTAAAGCTATTGAGCTGAAAGAAAACGGGGCTTTATGCAATGTTGCTCCTACAATTCTTGAGCTAATGGGCATTCAAAAGCCTGCAGAAATGGATTGCGACAGTTTGATTAAATAAGAGAGACCTATGACCGAAAACGTTAAACCTATAGACATAAATTTATCATTGAAAAAAAATAATGTAGACGAGTTTTTCTTTAATCTCAGCGAAAATCCGGAAGGGTTTAAGAACAAAGATTTCAGATACACTCTAAGCTTAATATATCAATTAGTAGAGGACGAGTTTGAGGGGATATTTTTATCCCCGAACTCACCTGTCAGAAACACTGATTTCTACCTTATAAACGATGGAACTGCGGAAAATCCGAAGCTTTCTTTCTTTGTAACTCCTACTAATAATTTTCAATTTTATTTAAAATCTAAAGGTTCAATGTTCCGTTTTACTTCAAAAGAAGTTAACGGACAGGTCGGCTACGTAATGCCACTTGATTTGGTTTTAGACTACTTCGGCGGTTTTGGCGAAATCGTTGATTTTTCTTCGCTTACTCAAAGTTTTGCTTACTTTAATAAGCTTACGCACTTTGTAATGAAGCTTATTGAAAAATTATACTTTATTCCTGCCGTGCATAAAAAAGAAGGCCCGTCTGGCGGGTGTTTCCGTATTGTGTATGAGCCGATTATTTCAAATAAAGAGTCTGCAAAAATTATTAACGAGCTGGAAAGAAATCTGCCTGAAAACCTTTTTATAAAAGGTGACAAACCGAAAAACTTTGTAGAAAGATTTACAAGAGAATACTTAAATTATTTAGTATACAAGTTTTTAGGTATCAAGGCTTACCGATTTAAAGATATCAAATCCGGTCATTACATGGTCAAAGACCTTGAGCAGCGCTGTTTGTTAAAAGGCAAAGATGTCGCTGAAAACATTGCACAGTGGTTTGATGAGCTTTATCTCGGCAAGTATGATTTAATACCTTTCTTTGTTGTTAATAAAGTCAGTGATGATATGTTTGAGTTGAAAATTCATATCAAAAACCGCAAGACTAATGAAACAATTCTACTGGATGACGTATATGAAAAAGATACGATATGGGATTTAGATACTGAAGACATCGGAAAAATTATCGAAAAGCAGCTTAATTATGCAGTAAGATATATGCCTGAGCTTGAAACTTTGTTTGAAAACGAGGATAAACTCGCTTTGACATTGAATTTAAATGAAGTTTATAAAATAATAGCTCAGACTGCTTATTATTTACAGAAGGCTCAAATAGAGGTCATACTTCCGGAAGAACTTACTAATATTATTGTTCCTAGAGCTTCGATTAACGCAAAAGTCAAAGCTTCACGTTCTGATGATTTGATGGATATCTTTAATACCGTTTCAAGCAGTGCAATCTCATTAGACGACATTTTAGAATTTTCTTACGAAATAGCTTTAGGCGACGAAAAAATTTCGCTGGAAGAATTTAACAAGCTTGTTGACGGAAGCAACGGTTTAATTCAGTACAACGGCAAGTACATTTTAGTTGATAAAGCTGAAGGTCAGAAACTTGTAGAGCAGATTAAAAATGCTAATCACAAGAAAATGACAAGGCTTGAGCTTATACACGCTTCTATGTCAGGTCAATTACAGAATTACGACTTTAACTATGATGAAGCTTACGCAAATGTTATCAAAGATTTTGCAAAACCTGTTGAAGTTACACAGCCTGAAACTTTAAAAGGCGACTTAAGAGCTTATCAAATGACAGGTTTAAAATGGCTCTGGACAAATATTTCAAAAGGTTTTGGCTGCTGTATGGCAGACGATATGGGGCTTGGTAAAACTATTCAGGTTATAAGTGTAATACTTAAACTGAAAGAAGAGAAGAAGCTTAAAAATCCTGTACTTGTAGTTTGTCCTACAACATTGATGGGTAACTGGATGAAAGAGCTTCAAATGTTTGCTCCGTCTTTGAAAGTATCTACTTATCACGGAATTGACAGACAGCTTGATACAAAATGTGATGTAATTCTTACAACTTACGCTATTATGAGAATTGATGTCGAAGAAATGAAGAAAAACAGCTGGGGCATGGTTGTTATTGATGAAGCACAAAACATTAAAAACCCTGATACAGCGCAAACTCTTGCGATTAAATCCTTAAAATCCGATATCAAAATTGCAATGACAGGTACACCGGTTGAAAACAGACTGACAGAGCTCTGGAGTATTTTTGACTTCATTAACAAAGGCTATCTTGGCTCATTGAAAGAATTCCAGAAGAGTTACGCTGTGCCAATTGAACGGTTTAAAGAAAAATCGAGAGCTTCAAAGCTAAAGCTTTCTGTTTCTCCGTTCGTTCTAAGACGTTTAAAGACTGATAAGCACGTAATTTCGGACTTACCGGATAAAATGGTTATGAACGATTACTGTTATCTTGCTAAATCTCAAGCCATATTGTACGAAAAAACTTTAGATGAAATGATGGCTAAAATCAGCGGATTTACAGGGGTTAACAGAAGAGGTAATATCTTTAAGCTTATTACTGCGCTTAAACAAATTTGTAACCACCCTTATCAGTTCCTAAAAAGCGGTGAGACTTCAAAAGAGCTTTCCGGTAAAGCTGAAAAGTGTGTTTCTCTTGTTCAAAGTATTATTGATAACAATGAAAAGACGCTTATTTTTACTCAATATAAAGAAATGGGTGATTTGCTTACTAAAATTCTTTATGAAGAATGCGGTTCAGAGCCTTCGTTTTTCCACGGTTCATTAACAGTTCCTCAAAGAGAAAAATTGATTGAAGATTTCCAGAATAATGATGAGCGCAAAATTATGATTTTATCATTAAAAGCCGGCGGAACCGGTTTGAACTTAACCAGTGCAACAAACGTAATTCATTATGACTTATGGTGGAACCCTGCAGTGGAAGACCAGGCAACTGACAGAACTTATCGTATCGGTCAGGATAAAAACGTAATGGTGCATAGAATGATTACGCTCGGTACGTTTGAAGAAAAAATTGATGAAATGTTAAAATCCAAAAAAGAACTTGCGGATTTAGCGGTTTATGAGGGCGAAAAAATTATAACCGAGCTTTCTGATCAGGAAATTTACGATATCTTTTCTTTATCAGGCATATAATTAAGGGGAAGTATGGCACTTTTGACACCTGAAAAAATCTTAAAACTTGTTCCATCGCTGTTTGAAATCAACTTAAACAGCTCAAATACGGGTGTGAATATTTTCAGAAAGCTTGAAAAAATGCTTGTCTTTGATGAAGGGTTTATTTATTTTGTTAATCCGGATAGCTTGCAGCTCAAGTATACTTACAAAAATCATGCAAATTACGAATTAGAAAAAACATTTGCAATGCCTAAAGATGTTAAAGAGTTTGTATTCGCTAAAGATGGAAAAGTTTTAACGGATGATACAGAGTTTGTAAATACAATTGAGCTAAAAGGAAGCAGGCAAAAATCTTATCTGGTTTCAAAAATTTCTATTAAATCTACAGTTTTCGGAATAATTGTACTTTCAAAACGCGAAGAGAATTTTTATACAAACGCTGATTTAGACGCACTAAATGCAGCAGCATCAGTGCTTTCTTATGTACTTAAAGATTTAGAGCTTTCAAATGTATTTAAGCTTCAGTTAAAAGCGCTTAAAGACGGGATTTTAGAAAAAAATCAGGCTTATAAAACGATTAAAGAACAGAACGAGAAAATTCTGGAAGCTGACAGAGTTAAAAATGAGTTTCTTGCTAATATTTCACACGAACTTAGAACACCTCTGAACTCTATTTTAGGTTTTGCAGATATTCTTGGAACGCAGCTTTACGGGAAATTAAACGATAAACAGAATGAATATGTTAGTGATATTAAGGTTTCAGCAACTCACCTGCTCGGTATGATTAACGGAATTCTTGATATGTCAAAAATTGAAGCAAACGCAATGAAGATAGTAAAAAGTGCGTTTTTCATAAGCAGAGCGGTTGATGAAGTTTGCAATATTTTATTGCCGCTTGCACAAAAAAAGAATGTTACGTTAAAAAAAGATATGACAGTTGATTTTGAAGTTTTTGCAGATTATCAAAAAATCCAGCAGATACTTTATAATCTTGTAAGCAATGCTATCAAGTATTCACCGGAGAATGATACAGTTGATATTTCTATAAAAGCTGATGATGAAAAGTTTACAATTACTGTGCATGACAACGGTATCGGAATAGATGAAAAATACCACGGGAAAATTTTTGCTAAATTTGTTCAGCTTGATAGTGCTTATACCAAGAAAGAAAGTTCAACAGGGCTTGGTTTGACAATTACGAAAGAGCTTGTAGAACTTCATGAGGGTAAGATTTCGTTAAAGAGCGAAGTCAACAACGGCTCAACTTTTATTGTCGAAATCCCTTTTTGAACATTTACCCCAAATCACTATTAAAATATCCCACAATATATTTAAAAGTATTCAAAGCTGCATCAATACTCATCTTGCGCGGCTTATTTCCGCGTTTCTCTTTTACGGTAATCGTACCTTCTTCCAAGTCAACATCCTGAATAACATATACGTGCCAGTGTCTGCCGTCAAGCATTTTCACACCGGTTCCGATTACAAAGCTGTGTTCTTTTTCTTTGTCCATGCGCTCAAAAAGTTCCATGACTTCTGCTCTATAACTGTTTAAATCAAGATTGAAGTCAGTTTCTGCAATCACTCTTGGCTCAACACCGGTTAAAACTTTCATAAAATGAGAAGGCATATTCTTTTCAAAAGTATAATCATTAAACGTATCAGCTATTCTGGAAATTAAAGGTTTTGATTTATGTTTCGTCTCATATTGGTCGATAGAAATATCCATGCTTCTTATTATTTCATTAGGCTGCAGGCGGTAGAGCTTTTCGTACTTACCAACAACAGCGTTTGTAGGAACAGTATATTTTTCTTTAATACCATTTTCGTTATATAAATAACAGTTTATAAGCTTTGGATTTTTATCGTCATATTGAATTTGTTTTTTTAAAACTTCTCTGCCATTTTGCGTTTGAGAGAGAGTTTCAAGCGATGACATGAGGTAACAATCGCTAAAATGCTGTTTAGCATGCTCGAAACCGTCAATATCTTTATCGGTAATTGACGCTCTGAATGAAGTATTTACAGCATTAATACGACCTAACATATCTATATTAAATATAAAAAATGTTCATTATTGATAAATTATTTCAAAAATGTTACAATTGTTACAAAGGGAAAATTAAGTTATGCAAATTGTAATAGGCTCAGACCATGGCGGATACAGCCTTAAAAATAAGATAATAGAGCATTTAAAAGAACAGGGTATTGAAGTTAGCGATTTAGGCTGCTATTCAACAGAGTCTTGTGACTATCCTTTAGTAGCAAAAGAAGTTGCTAAAAAAGTTTTAGAAACCGGATGCAAAGGCATTCTTGTTTGCGGAACCGGTATTGGCATGTCAATTGCTGCAAACAGGTTCAAAGGAGTCAGAGCTTCACACTGCACAGATACTTTTACTGCAAGAATGACAAGAATGCATAACGACTCAAATATACTCTGTCTGGGAGAAAGAATTACAGGTTCTGGGCTTGCTCTGGATATTGTAGATATCTGGATTAAGACTGAATTTGAAGGCGGAAGACACTCAAGAAGAATAGACATGTTGGAGATTTAATGAGCGAAGAATTAACATCATATAAACTTGCTTGTGTAGCTGCAAGGTTTTTGGATGAAGGAATAGCAAAAGATATTTCTATTTTAAATATAAGCAATGTTTCATCATTTGCGGATTATTTTGTAATCTGTTCAGCGCAGACAAACACACAGGTAAAAGCACTTACTGAAAAGCTTTCTGATAAGATTAAAACAACATTTGCGCGTTTGCCTCTCGGAAGAGAAAACGACGTAAAAAACCGCTGGAATTTGATTGATTACGGCGATGTTGTAATCCACATTCTTCATCAGGATGAGAGAGAAGCTTACGCTATAGAAAAATTCTGGAACCATGCATTTAGCATTCCTCAAAACAAATGGATGGAAGAATCTAAAGAATACTCTGAATACAAAGATATTGAAAGATAATAAAATGGATAAAAAAGAATTAAACAAAGCTATTGAAAAAACTGTTTTAAAAATGGCTCTTGAGCCAAATAATACTGACCATTACCATGAACTTGCCAAGTATTATGCAATGGATAACCAGTACGAAAAAGTCATTTCTGTATATGAAAGTTTATTAGAAATCGACCCGAAAGATTTGCAAACTCTTTTAAATCTCGGAAGTATCTGGTATTACTCAAAAGAGTATAAAAAAGCTTTGAACTATTTTAATCAGGCAATGCTTGTAAATCCAAGTAATTACCTTGTTTATTACAACATGGCAAACACTTATGCAGAGCTTAAAAACTTCCCTAAAGCGCTTCATTACTACAACAGAACTCTTGATTTCAACTCCTCAGACCCTGAAATCTATAATGCTATTGCGCTTTTATATCACGATTTTGAAGACTATGTAGAAGCAAGAGCTTATTATGAAAAAGCACTTTCTCTTGACCCGGAAAACCTTACAGCGCTTGTTGATTTAGGAAATGTATGCTTTAAGCTTTTTGATTACAATAGAGCGCTTGAATATTACTACAAAGTATTTTCGTTAGCTCCTGATAACAAAACCGTTGCGCTTTGTATTGCAAATACGCTTGCTGTAAACAAAGACAAAGAAAAATGCTATGAATATTTTGAAAAAGCAATCGCACTTCCCGGTGACAATTACAAAGCCTATATCTGTTATGCTATTGCAAAATCCGATTTTAAAGATTACGAAGATGCTGCAGAGCTTTACAAAAAAGCAGTTGAAGTTAATCCAAATGAAGCGAATGCTTATATTTTATCAGGAAACTTGTATTCAAACATAAAAAAATACACAGAAGCAGAAGCTCAATACAAAGAAGCGCTTAAAATTAATAAGCTCGATCCAAGTATTTACCTGTTAATTGCAAATGTTTACTATATGAATAACGAAATAGAGCGTTCTATCCACTCGTATAGAGCTGCAGTTAATATGCGCCCTGAAAATGACGAGTACAAACTTGTATTCATTCAAGTCTTAGATGATTTTATTGAAGAAGAAAGAAAAGGAGAAATCGTTGCAGCCTTCTAGACAAATATACCCGATTGAAAGAATAATTTCGGCAGCTTCATACTTAACAGCAGGAGGAGCGGGTTTTATCTGGCTTCTTGTTGCTGCTGTTATGAAAAAACATGTAACTCCGTTTCTCATGTATCACATTCTACAATCAATATTTCTTTCTATTGCATACTTTTTGCTGACAGTTTTTGCAGAACTTATCTATGTAATTTTATATAGAATACCGGTAGTTAATGCGATACCATATTTTATAAACATGCCAATTCCTTATCTCTTCGGGCTTTCAATAATTCAAGGTATTACTACTCTAGTAATACTCTACCTTGCAATTACTTCATTTATGGGGCTTTATAGCTACATCCCGTGGGTATCAAATATTATTAATACGAATACCGGCAGACGTTAATTAAAGAACCATTGCAAGTATCATCAAAATCATTGCGCCGATTTCCATTGCAGTGGACATTCTCTGTTGGAACTTATTGGAATCGTATCTGTGTGAAGATTTTTTCGCTTTATTAACACTATTTAAGCGCTTAATTCGCTGCGCAGTATCTTCATTTGAGAACTCTGTTCCAAACATTTCGTATTCCATCTGTGCAAGCTCATCATTAAGATTTGGCTGCATAGACTGAGACGGCATAGGAGCAGCTGAGCCGGTTGTAAATTCATCTCCGTAGTTTGCATAAGGACGTGTATAGTTTTTCTGACCAAATGGCATGCTAAACCTGCTAAACCCTGTTCCACCAATATCGTTAGAACTCAAGCTATTATCACGATTATCACGATATTCGTGGGCAAACCGGTCTGTGTCAACACTTTCAGGCATCACCTCAGCTTTAATTCTATCCATACGGGTTGAATAGTCGTCAACATCATAAACCTTACCAAAAAGTTTTTTTTCAATGGTAACAATTCGTGTATGGAAATCCCTGTCTTTATGTGTTGTATTAAAGATTTTTTTCTCGATTTCATCTACTACCGGATAATTGACCGAGCTGTCTTCTGCGACTTTATCAGCTTCTGCAAAGGTATCTTCAACAGGATCAATTTCTAAGCCAATTACATCAGCTGAAATATCTTCAGCAAGTTTTTTAAGCCTTTTATTTAAATCACCTGAAGAAATTTTTCCATAAACATACTGTTCTAAACGCTCTACACGTTTTTGAGCGGAATCTTTTTTGTACTCAAAACCATAAATATTGTTTTCAATCTTCGAGATAGTAGCATTTTGCGCAGGAGCGGCTATTACTACAGGCAGCCCGCAAGAAATATATACTAATATAAAAAATATCGATAAAAGTCTTTTCATAGTGATACCACTATAAGATTTTATCGATATAATTACATTAATATTTAGTCTCTGCCTTTGAGACTAAATATAAAGTTTTGCAAAATCTAAATCACTTTTTGTAGTAATTTTGATATTAGTGTAGCTGCCATTTACTATATAAACCGGGATATCCAGTTCTTCAAGCATAGAAGAGTCATCAGTAAAGTTACCATCTTTGAGTTTTTCGTGTGCTTCTTTTATAAGAGAAGTTTTAAACGCCTGAGGAGTCTGGGTGTTATAAAGCTTAGAGCGGTCGATTGTTTTAATTATACGCCCGTCTGGAGCCACTTCTTTTATTGTATCAGTTGTTTTTGTCATAACTGAAACAGCGCCTTTTAGAGAAGCTAAATCCATAACCTGAGAGATTACTCCGGATTTGATAAGCGGACGTGCTCCATCATGGATGATTACGTATTCATTGTTTACGTATTTTAAAGCATTGTAAACAGATTTTTGACGGGAATCACCGCCTTCAACGATTTTAATTCTTTTATCTTTAAGCAAAGATACGATTTCATCTTTAATTGAGTTATTTGTAGGGATTATAATTTCAGTAATCTCCTGAAACTCTAAAAACGCAGCCACAGTATGCTCAATAACCGTTCTTTCATCCAAATGTTCAAGCAGCTTATTTTTATTCCCATACCTTGATGAAGTTCCGCCTGCCGTTATAATAACTGAAAATTTATTCATGCTATCCTCTCCTAAAATGGTCAAAAAGTTTTAACTCATCGTAATTTTTGTATTCTCTATTCCCTATTTTTAAAACAAAATCTTGTTTTAGTGTAACATCACCAACAATATAAAAGTCTGTTAATTTTTCAAGAAATTCTTCCGGAACAGCTGCAACAAGGTGGTAGTCCTCTGCTCCAAACATACCTTCTATTTCGTTAGAAATTATACTCGTCCCGCTTGCTTCTGCAATTTTAAATAAAGCGTCTGCTAAGCCGTCTGACGTGTCCATCATGGCATAATCTGTTTGAATTTGTTCAGATATATCTTTTGAAAACTGCTCGTCAATTTGAGGCTCTAAATGCGTCCGGATTAATTCTTTATTATTTCCACCACGCATTAACTCTACTAATCCGGCAGAACTCAATCCATATTTACCCCTGGTGATAAGTTTATACCCCGCTTTTGCATGGCTTCTTGAAGAAATTTTACGACCTTCGGTTTTGCCAATAGCGGTAATTGAGATTGATATATTTTTCCCCCCTGTAATATCACCGCCAACAATTTTAGCCCCGTGCAGAGCAGATTTCGCACCGGAATAAAACTCTTTTATAAAATTTTCATCAATATCATCAGGAAGTGAAAGTGCAATTGTAACATAAGCAGGTTTTGCTCCGGAAGCAAGAATATCACTTATATTTACCGTTACAGACTTGTATCCCAACTGAAAAGGCGTACACCATTCACGTTTGAAATGCACATCCTCTACAAGGCTGTCTTGAGAAACAACAATTCCAAGCTCTTTAAGATACGCGCAGTCGTCTCCAAGAAACTCATCCCCGATTTGATTTTTAATTATGTTTATAAAATCCTGTTCTTTCATAACTTTTAAGAGGGGCGGAGCTTTTAAAAAGCTCCGCCCTTACAATTAGTTTTCTATTTTTTTTAATGTCGGGAACGCGATTACGTCTCTTATTGTGGGGGAGTTAGTAAGCAGCATTACCAGCCTGTCAATTCCCATTCCCATACCGCCTGTAGGTGCTAAACCGTATTCAAGAGCATTGATGTAATCTTCATCGATTTCCATCGCTTCTTCATCCCCGTTAGCTTTTGCCAGAGCCTGAGCTTCAAAACGATGTCTCTGGTCAATCGGATCAGTAAGTTCGGAAAACGCGTTAGCAATTTCCCATCCGTTAACACGGGTTTCAAAACGTTCTGTCAATCTGTCATTATCTCTGTGTACTTTTGCAAGCGGAGAGATTTCTCTTGGATAATCGATAATGTGAATAGGCTGAATAAGAGTAGGTTCAACTTTTTCTTCAAATACTGCTTCAATCACCTGACCCCAGTTCATTTCTTCATCAACTTCAACATGCATAGCTTTTGCTTTATCATAAGCTTCTTTTGCAGTGAAGAATTCGCCAAAATCAACGCCGGTCATT
Source organism: uncultured bacterium (assembly GCA_948684385.1). Classification (GTDB taxonomy): domain Bacteria; phylum Cyanobacteriota; class Vampirovibrionia; order Gastranaerophilales; family Gastranaerophilaceae; genus CAG-196. Next base: position 64,318 of record CAPQCU010000006.1, on the reverse strand, counting down.
TCTTTAATCGCACCAATCATGGTTTTTCTATCCCATGGAGGAGTCAAATCGATTTCATGCTCACCGTATTTAACTTTCATTGTGCCAAGAACTTCCTGAGCAACATAAGCAACAAGGTTTTCGGTCAATGCCATCATTTCGTTGTAATCAACAAAAGATTGGTAAAGTTCAATCATTGTAAATTCAGGGTTATGGCGTGTATCAATACCTTCGTTTCTGAAGCATCTTGAAAGTTCAAAGATTTTATCGTTCAAGCCACCAACCATAAGCCTTTTTAAGTGAAGCTCAGGAGCAATTCTTAAAGTTAAATCCATATCTAAAGCGTTGTGATGAGTCATAAACGGTCTTGCATTAGCCCCTGATGCCTGAGTATGAAGCATTGGAGTTTCAACTTCAATAAAGCCCTGTTTATAAAGGTATTCACGAACTTTCTGAATAATTAAGCTTCTTTTTCTCAAAGTATCTCTTGTGCTTTCGTTTACAATTAAGTCAAGGTATCTCTGACGATACTTTGTTTCAGTATCAGACATTGTATGATGAGATTTAAGCTGTTCAAGCTTTTCTTCGCTAATTTGTTTATTTGGGAGCGGGAGAAGAGATTTTGAAAGCACTTTAAAGCTTTTTGCTTTTACTGACAACTCCCCTCTCGGAGTTCTTCTAATTGAACCGTAAAACCCGAGAATATCTCCAATATCAACTAATTTAAGAGTCTTAACCATTTCAGGGTCCATATTTTCTTTATGAGAGAATATTTGGATTTTTCCTGTTGTATCCATCAAATCAATGAACATACCTGAGTTTCTGATAGCCATGACTCTGCCTGCTACAGAGTAAAAATCTTCGGTTTCCTCTCCTGCAGGAAGGTCTTTGTATTTGTCCTGCAAATCTTTTGCATCTGCGTCTTTATCAAATGCATAAGGGTACGGATTTATCCCTTTATCTGCAAGTTCTGCAAGTTTTTGAATTCTTGTTTGTCTTATTGTTTCTTTTGCCGAAATAGGCTCTTTTGTTTGCTGTGTCATATTTTATCCTCATTTAAGATTACTTATAGTCTATATATTATCATAAACACATTTGTGATAGTATATAAATTATGAAGATTGATGCAATAAGAACTGCTGCCTCAAGAACTCCGGCAAAAGTAAAAAATTTAAGTGCGAAAATTCCAAGAAAAGTCACTATTGATAACCTGCCTATTGTTGCAGGAGGTATTGGTCTGTTCACACCTATTCCTTTTGCCAGTGTTGTATTATTCGGGCTCGGCAAACTTACCCAGATTGTTGTAAAAAAGTTTCTTCATAAACCTTAATATTGAGATTTACAAAATTATTTATTTTTGATATAATTTCAATGTGAATAGTTTCTTAAAAAAGAACGGTCAAAAGTCCCGTTCTTTTTTCATTAATGGGCGGGGGTAAATATAACCAGCTTAATTGAGAGAAAGGAGTGTTATGAAACAAGACGTAAACAGATACGAAGTACTTGAAAAAATTACACCGCTTATCGAAAACACTGCCGTAAGGTTTAACCTTATCCCGATTGAAATAGAATTTGTAAAAGAAAATCACAGATGGTTCTTAAGAATTTATCTTTATTCTTACGAAAAAGATATTACTCTTGATGATTGCGAAAACGTAACAAGAAGCTTAAATGATTTTCTTGATGAACTTATACCTGTAAAGTATTACCTTGAAGTTTCTTCTCCGGGCTTGGAGCGAAAATTCAAATCAGATAAAGAGTTTTTAATTTTTAAAGGTAGAAGAATAAGCCTTAAGCTTAAAACTCCTCTGGAAGGTGAAACAGAGAAAATATTTAAAGGTGAAATCTTAGACTGGGACGATAATGAAGGCTTGAAATTCTTTAGATTTGATGACGGAGAAGAATTACAAATTCCTAAAGAAAATATCCAGTCGGCAAAACTGTATATAGACTAAAGTTAAAAATAAAAAGGAGAAATACAGATGATTAAAATCGGTACAGCATTATTTGAAGCTTGTGAAGAGCTTGAAAGAGAACGCGGAATATCTAAAGAAGTTTTAATTGCTTCTTTGTGCGATGCAATGGTTGCTGCTTACAAAAAACACATGCATGTTAAAGAAGCTGCAAATATCGAAGCAATTTTGGACGAACAAACAGGCGAAATCGGTGTATTTAGCACAAAAACTGTTGTTGAAACAGTTGAAGATCCTGAGCTGGAAATTTCTTTAGAAGATGCGCAGGAAATCGATGACGAAGTTGAAGTTGACGACGAAGTTAAAATCGAAGTTACTCCTGAGCAATTCGGCAGAATTGCTGCTCAATCAGCGAAACAGGTTATTACGCAGCGTATCAGAGATGCTGAAAGAAATAATATTTTGAATGAATTCTTAGAAAAGAAAGGCACTTTGACTACCGGTATTATTCAAAGAGTTGAAAACAGAAACGTAATTGTTAACATCGGTAAAACTGACGCAATTATGCCTCAGAAAGAACAAATTCCACGTGAATACTACAAACCGGGTAACAGAATAAGAGTTTTTGTTCTTAACGTAAAAGAAACAAACAGACTTCCTCAGGTTATCGTATCTCACGCTCACTCAGAAATAGTTAGAGAACTTTTTGAACTTGAAGTTCCTGAAATCGAAGACGGAATTGTAGAAATTAAATCAATTTCAAGAGAAGCAGGATTTAGAACAAAAATTGCTGTCTGGTCAAATGACCCTGAAGTAGACTCAGTAGGCGCTTGCATCGGACCTAGAGGTTCAAGAATTCAGACTATCGTAGGCGAATTAAAGAACGAAAAAATCGATATCGTAAGATGGTCTCCGGATCCTGTTGAATACATCGTTAACGCGATCTCTCCTGCAAGAGTTGTATCTGTTGATATTATGACAGATGATGAAGAAACAAAAGACGCTTTAGTTGTTGTTCCTGATGATCAATTGTCACTTGCAATTGGCAGAGAAGGTCAAAACGTAAGACTTGCTCACAGATTAACCGGCTGGAAAATTGATATTAAGAGCGTTTCACAAATGGAACAGGATGAAGCAAACAGAGCTTCAAATTATGAATATTCAGAAGAAGCTGAAGACGAAGAACGCGCAGTAGACTCTGACGAAATTCAGGAAGAAATCGAAGAAGAAATGAATCAACAAGCCCTTGACGAAGAAGACATGGCTCAAGAAGAAGTTGAAGAAGCTTCTGAAGAAGAATAAAATATTTTATTAAAGGCGGTGTGCTAATGCACACCGCCTTTTTTAATGCATATTCAATTGTTAAGCATTTTTTAAAATCGTTACAAATGGCGCAAACGTAGTAGTAGTAGTAGTAGTAGTAGTAGAGAGCTCAAGAGCAAAAGCCTGACAATTTACAAACTTTTTATGTTTTTATAGAAGTATAGAAGGTTAAAGTTGAAAGGTAAATAATATGACTCAAATCGCCCCAATTAGTACAGTAAATGTTCCTAATACAAATTTAGGCAAACATGCTAATCCCAAAATTGTAGAAGCTGAAGTACAAAAATTTGTTTCTCAGCTTTTAACCAAAAATCCTAATATTACAGAAGAGCAGGTAATGGTTGAAGTTAGAAACTTTTTACAAGATGCAAAAGTTGGTAAAAAAGTTATAGCAACAACGCAGGCAAATATTCCACAAATAATTAAAGATTGCACACCTAAGCCTGTTGTTACAACTCCAACACCAGTAATTAAAACTATGCTTGAGATACCTTCAGAAACGCTTCAGGCATATTCACCAATGACAAAAGTTGAAATCCCCAAACCGCAAGAAGCTGTGATTACTAAAACAGAAACAAAACTCAGGAAAAAATTAGAAAAACAAGGGCTTAGCGAAGTATTACCGTCTGATATATCTGAGCAAGCAAAATGGGAAGCTAAAATGGCAGAAAAACCTGTAACAGAGCCTCAAAAATCTAATAATCAAAATAAAAAAGCTGCAAATAGCGAATATCAAAGCAGTAAAAAGTTAAAAATAGCAAAGAAAAAAGCAGAAGAAAAATCAAGGATCGAGCATAAAAACAGAAGGTTTAAAAACTCAAGAACAGGCAGAAACTTAAGCTACTGCACTAAAAACGGTATAATCTCATCAGAAGCTAAAGGCGCAAAAGAAGCTATGGAAATTGTAAAAAATTCTCAAGGTTTATTTACAAAAGAGGCTATGGCTGTTTATCCTGATAACAAGCCGATTAATGAACATGCAAGAGAATCGTTCAAGGTATTTGAAGACGCCGGACTTATTCCAAAGGAAGTAAAACCTCACATTCCTAAACAAAATTCATATCGCCCGATAAGCAGAAATTATTCATATTCAAGCGGCACTGCAAAAGCAGCTTCAATACATACAACTCCTTTAAGCACTTCACCCGCTATTAATACAGTAAAAAAAGAAGTTGTTACAGAAATTAAAGAAGTAATTAAAGAAGTTCCTAAAACAAACAAATGGCTGGTAGCCGGAGCTGTCGTTACAGGCGGTGTTCTGGGATGGCTTGGAACAAAATTCTTTAGTAATAATAACAAGCAGGTTTCATAGAAAAAACGGAGATTTATTTAATCTCCGTTTTTTTATTTTCCAAATCTTCTGTTTCTTTTAGCTTAAGCTCTGTCTCTCTTGCTTTCATCATAGCCTGAATAATTTTATCATCGCCGGTTTGCTTTTTGATATTTGCAAAAACCGCTTTTAGCTCCTCTTCACTCAACCCTCTTGGATCTTTTAAGCAAATAACCACTCTTTCTTTTCTGAAAGTAAAATATGCAGCAACAAGAATCCCCCAGAGCAGAACGCCTTGAAACAGACCTATTAAAGGCACATTACCGGCGTATGATGCCACAAAATTCCAAATCTGCATCGCTACCCAGCCCGGGAAAACTGCAAATCCCGCAAAAAGACAGCAGCCGGTTGCAATAAGCATCAATATTCCCTTCGTACCCTTTATTTGTATAACATTAAAATCTTTTTTCATTATATTTCACCTATCAACTTGAGAAACTCATCTTCATTCAATATTATAACACCTAAATCTTGAGCTTTGTCTAATTTTGACCCTGCATTTTCGCCTGCAATCACAAAAGATGTTTTTTTAGAAACAGAAGAAGAAGTTTTCCCGCCTCTCATTTTTATTTTATCACTTGCTTCATCTCTTGTCATTGTTTGTAAAGTTCCGGTTAAAACGAAAGTTTTCCCCGAAAGCTCATCAGTCTTCATTACAGCCTGATTTTCAAATAGAAAACCAAGTTCCTTAAACTCTTCAATCATCTTAACATTTTCAGGATTATGGAAAAATTCGTATACATTTTGTGCAATTTTCTCTCCAACTCCTTCAATATTAGAAAGCTCTTCAACTGAAGCGTTCATAATTGCTTCAATTGAAGGTAATTCACTCACAATAATATCAGCAGTTTCTTTACCAACATGACGAATGGAAAGTGCTGTAACAAAACGACTCAGAGGTCTGGACTTACTTGCCTGAATAGAATTAAACATATTTGAAGCTGATTTTTCTTTAACCAGCTCAAGTTTCAAGAAATCTTCTTCACTAAGCTTATAAAAATCAACAGGTGATTTAACCATGCCAAGATTGTAAAGTTGAGCAATCACAGACGGCCCGATAAAATCAATATCCATAGCTTCTTTTGAAACCCAGTATTCAAGTTTTGCTTTGATAACCGAAGGACATTTTTCATTAGAACAATAAAGATTAACTTCACCTTCTCTGATTTCAAGCGGAGCTTCACATTCAGGGCAGGTTAAAGGCGGTTCATATACCGGTAAATTTTCATGTTCAGGGCTGTCAACAACTTTTATTACTTTAGGAATAATCTCTGCTGCTTTTTTGATTAAAACTCTATCCCCAATTCTTACATCAAGCCTTTTTATCTCATCAAAATTATGCAGACTAGCACGTGAAACAGTACTTCCTGCAAGCTGAACAGGCTCTAAAATAGCAACCGGTGTAACGGCACCGGTTTTTCCAACCCCGATTTCAATATCCTTAAGCTCCGTTGAGATTTCTTCAGGAGGAAACTTAAACGCAGTTGCCCACTTCGGAGCGCGAGAAGTAAATCCCATTTCATTCTGGCAAGCTAAAGAATTAACTTTTATAACAACCCCGTCAGTCGCATAATCTAAGTTAAATCTCTCAGTTTCCCATTTTTTGCAAAACTCAATAGCACCTTCGATATCATTAACAAGCTCTATATTAGGATTTGTCTTAAATCCCAGTTTTTTAATAAATTGAATACTATCCCAGTGGCTTTTTGGAAGCTCGTCTGCTCTTTCAATAATCGCTGTATACGTAAACATAGATAAATCACGTTTTGCCGTAATAGAGCTATCCAGCTGCCTTAAAGAGCCTGCTGCAGCGTTTCGGGGATTAGCAAACGGTTTTTCGGATTCACGATTGAGCTTTTCAAACGAAGAAACCGGCATATAAATTTCACCTCTGACTTCCACATCTGCATCTTGAAAAAGCTTTAGAGGAATAGCTTTAACTGTTTTCAGGTTCTGTGTAATTTCTTCCCCGATAATTCCGTTACCGCGTGTTGCACCCTGAACAAAATATCCATCTTTATAACTTAAAGCAATTGCAAGCCCGTCAATTTTTAGCTCACACACAAGCTTTTGACCATCTCCGCACTCTTTGGTTACACGTTCATACCATTTGCGAAGTTCGTCATAATTATAAGTGTTATCAAGACTATAAAGGCGGTATTTATGTTTAACTTCTTCAAATCCGCTGCTTATTCCGCCAACGCGCTGTGTCGGACTATCAGGAGTTACAAGCTCAGGATGCAGCTTTTCCAATTCTTCAAGCTCTTTATAAAGTTTATCGTACTCAAAGTCACTAATTAAAGGATTATCAAGCACGTAGTAATTGTATGCATACTTGTTTAACTCATCTCGTAACAACTCAATTCTTGTCATTTAAGCTCCTTATTACCGCTACCATAATCCAGAAAGTAAATTGAATTTGCGGTCTGAAAAATACAGTATCAACGATTCCGTGAATTAAAATACCAATAATTGAAATCAACGCAGCTAAAACATAAAAATTAGAAAGGTTTTTAACCGCCTTATTAATAATCAACCCTATAAAACCAACAAATGTTATAAGTGCAAAAATTCCGCTTTCCACAGCAATTTCCAGATAAATATTATAAGCACTCAAAGCATCAAATCCTGTTTTCATATAGAGTCCGTAAATTTCTCTAAAATTCTGGTTGCCGACTCCAATACCTAATAGCCAGTTATCTTTGAACATATCAACGCAGGAGTTGTAAACATTAAATCTAAAAGAATTTGAGCTGTCGCTTCTCATCGCAAAAATAGAAAATATTCTTGCTCTTAAGGCAGAAATCGACATTATAAAAGCCATTAACGCAACTGCACAAGCAGAAGCCGCGGTCGTAAAAATTTGTTTATATTTAGCGTTTAAATTTTTATAAATAATAAATCCTAAAACAATTAACTGAAGGAAAAATCCGATATAAGCACCTCTGCATCCTGTTAATACCAACGCTATTGAAGCAAATATTGCGCCGGGAATAGCAAATCGTTTAGGAATAGCAATAAATGCCGGAATACAAGCCAGCAAATATCCGCCAAAAAGATTTGGATTATAAGGTTTCAGAGTTCCGTAAACACGTGTCATAACTTCTTCCGGATTTAATCTTGACATATCCTGCCAACCGGAAATCTCTCCAACAGAAGTAAAATTTTGTAAAAAAGCTACAACTGTTTCAAAAGAAACACAAAGAGCATAAGCCAGAAAAATATACTTAATTTTGTCTTTGTTATCTTTAAAATAATGGATTAAAGAAACATAAAAACCCAGATATACAAAGGTTTTAAAAAAACCTTTCAGGCTCAAATAAAATAAAGACGAGCCTGCTACGCTTATAATAACTATCAAAAAATAAGCCAGCAGAAACTTGTCAGCAAGAGTAAGTTCAAACTTTTCACCGGACTTTGTTAAAAGCTTAACCGCAGTAAGCAATATTGCAAATATTGCAAAATAGCCAATATTATCAGAAGGTGCAAAAGTTGTCGAAACAATGAGAAGCAGAATATTTAAGCCAATCAATTTGTCAATATTTTGCAGAACAAAACTTTTCTCGTAAATCGGACGAAAAATCGTCTGAAAAAACGACAGTATATTGTTAAAAAACATATTTTTATCCTATCTGATTATTTTCACCGTCATCTTTTACGTCAGAGCCAGTGTTAGTCACTCTAACGTCTGAAATTGTTCCGTTAAATTTGTATTTTTCACCTTCAAGAGTTACAGGCAAACCCATTTTAATTTTGTTTCCGCCAACTACAGCACCGTCTTTTGTAATTTTTGCAGTATCAGTTATTGTAACAATTGCGTCAAAAATGGCAGGCTGCGCAGGATCTGGAACTAATAAATTTTTTGTTGAAGGTGCAAAAGTCTGTCTTGGCTGAGAAGTTACATCAACAACATCAAGCTCTGTATAAGGTACGTTTCTGATAGTAATAAAAGTTTTGTCTTCTGATTTTATCGGAAACTCTTCTCCTGTAACAGTCACACCGCGCAAAAACACCTGAAAAGTAATCGGTGAAGTTGCTTCAATTTGTTTATCAGCAGTCTGCCTGAAGTGTTTTGTAGTCAAAACGCACACAAAAAGTGCAATAATTACGCCCAAAACAATAATAATATCAACTATATTTAATTTTTTCATGTTTAAACTCCCTCCTCAAGATTTATTGTATCCGGTATACAATCGATAATCTCATCAATTGTAGTTGTAGCGCATCCAAACTGCTTAACAACAATTCCTGCTGCTATATTACCTATTATAGCAGCATAAACAGGTTCCGCGCCAACTGCCAGAGCAAGAGTGTAAAGTGCAGTAACTGTATCGCCAGCACCTGTTACATCAAACACTTCTGCTTTGTTAAACACAGGAATATGTGTATACTTTCCGTTATTATCAACAACAACCATACCTTCCGCACCGCAGGTTATCAAAACAGCTTCCGCTCCTGATTGCTCTAAAAGAATTTCACCTGCTTTCAAGAAATCTTCCTTACTTCTCAAATAAAAACCGACATGTTTTTGAGTATCAGGAAGATTTGGTGTCATAGAAGTTACACCGTAATAACGATTAAGATTACGCTGTGCATCAACAACAACTTTTTTTCTATGCTTCTTTGCCGCAGAAATTACAGAGTTTATAATATTATCCGATAATGTTCCAATGTGATAATCAGAAAGTATTACAGCATCATATTCAGGAAGCAATCTTTCAATTTCATCAATCAATTTTCTTTCAGTTTCTTTTGAAATCGGAGCATTAGTTTGTCTATCAATTCTCACAATCTGTTGTGTAATGGAATGTGAGCATGAGCCGGAAATCCTTGTTTTAGTGATAGTTTTACGTTCTTTGTCAGTTACAAGAGAAGAGCAGTCAATTTTAGCATCACAAAACGCCTGTTTTAAATCATTGGCTTGATAATCATCACCAACAACACCGATAACACTAACTTTACCGTTATTTATTTTAGAAACATTATGAGCAGCATTTGAAGCTCCGCCAAGAATAAACCTGGTATGTGTATGCTGCAAAATTAAAACAGGAGCTTCACGTGAAATTCGCTCAGTATCACCATAAACCATTTCATCCAGTGCTAAATCACCTACCACCAGAATCTTTGCATCGCCCAATTTCTCTATAATATTCCTAAGCTTTTCTTTATCTGCACCCATTTTAAACTCTCTTAAGATTGCCTAATATTAAAATCTCATATATAATATACTTATATCATACAATAAACATGAAAAGAGAGTCTTGCATGACTAAAAAAATTTCACACGAGAAAGATTCAATGGATATAAATGAGCTGGCATCTTTAAACGATGATATTTCATCAGATTTAATAGACCAGCTTCAGTCAAAACTGGCACAAGACGCTCAAAACATGGCAAACTCGGAAAGCAGCGCTCCTGCTTTTAATGTTAATGATGATGCTACATTATTTGAAGAACCGGTACAGCCTCAGCCTGAACCTGCTGCAGAAACACCGGCTGCCGAGAAAAAAGATATTAATATTGATAAAAATTTTGACGATAATTTCATCAAGAAATATAAAGCCAAGCTCAATAAACAAAAAGAAGCCGGAAATAAAGAAAAAACGAACGAAGCTGAAACAACAATAAGCAACGTAGCTTTTACAGCTCCTGCTTTAGATACAAATATTGAAGAAGTTTCAAACGGTAATATTTCCGAACGTTCCTTAACACAGGAACAAAAAAATTATAATGACAGCCTAGACTTTTTAGACGGAAATGTAAAATATTCTAAATACGTCATTTATATTGATCCGCAAAATGTCGATTTTATAGATAGTTTAACAGTAAAAGAACGAAAAAATCTAATTAATAGCATTTTAAGACAGCAAGACGATATTGCTATAACTAAAAAACGCTTTAAAACTATTAATACGGTAATTAAACATGCCGTAGTTGCAATTTTAACAATTACAATATCCATTCCTGTAATTTACTGGACAATAAATGCGTCTTTAGAAGCTACAATAAACAATTACAGACGCTCACAAACAATGTTCCAGACACTATATAAAGATAACGGAAAAATAACTAATTTAAAAAGCCGTTAAGCTCTTTCACCGATTAAGTTATTTGCAATTGCAGTACCTAGCTTATATCCGCCAATAGAAGCGCATGCAAATGCTAATCCCTGCAATGTTCCCGGAACCCATTTAATAGATTTATTTAATACTTTTTTCGTTGCGCAGTAATCATTAAGAGCATTAACTTGTTTTTCTAAAAATGCTGATTTATGATAACCACCTTCTCTTGAAATCACAAGTTTTTTTCCGTTCAAAATCTTATACTGGCCGTCTTTTGCTATAAGTTTCTTTTCACCATTAACAATTTTATAAATACCGTCTTTTTCTATTTTCATTTTATTTGCATCAAATTTACTAAGAATAGGCATTGCCATTCCTTTTTTAGCAAGTCCTTCACACAGAAACATACCGCCTAAACCAGCACCTTCTTCTATTGCAGCATCTTTTTTATTATCAGCTGTTGCAACTTTTATTGCTCCTGTTGCGCAAATAATAGGATTTATATGATCAGCAGTGTATGATAATACCTTCCCCACCCCGTTAACTACTTTATTTGCTTTAGATAAAGATTTGATAGACTCTTCCGCACTAACAACCCCGGAAGCAATGTTATTGTTAGTTTTTGCGATTTCAGATAAGCCGGAACCTGCTTTTAAAACCTGAGCACCTGCAATATCCATGTTCATTGCAGCAACTAAAGGATTGTTATTAGCGAATGCCTCCATACCGCTATCGCTTCTTCTTGCACAGAACCAGCTGTTAGAAGCTATTGATGGCATAAATGCTGATATTGCTAAACCTGCTGACATTTATAAAATCCTTACAACACTAATATAAACACACTATATTTATATAAAGTGTTAATTTTATACAATATTGCAGAATAAAAACCAAATCTTTACAAATTTTTACAATTAAGCTTCTTCTGAAACTTCATCATCAGCAACAGGTTCGCGATAAATTTGAAGCTTTGTAATTCTTGCTCCGTCAACTTCTTTTACAGTAAACACAAGTCCGTTAAATGAAACAGAGTCGCCGACTTCCGCAATTCTTCCAAGAAGCTTTACTACAAGTCCTGCAATAGTTTCAACGTCATCTTCTTCAAACAAAGACTCATTTAAATCAAAGAATTCAACAACCTCGTCAATTCTCATCATTGCGTTTGCAATATAGAGATTTTCACCTATTTCTTCAATATCAGCTTCAATTTCTTCATCAAATTCATCCTGAACATCGCCGATAATTTCTTCAAGAACATCTTCAAGAGTTATTAAACCGGATGTTCCGCCAAACTCATCAATTACAACAGCAATCTGGCAATGGCGTTTTTTGAACTCAATAATCAAATTATCAAGCGTCATTGTCTCAGGTATAAGAATCAAAGGTCTTATAAGCTTATTAATTGAATAATCCTCTTTAGTCATTGCAAGAGAATATAAATCTTTTACGTGGATAAAGCCCAGGATTTTATCAATATTTTCTTCATAAACCGGATATCTTGTATATTGATTTTCAAGCGCAACTTTGTTCAGCTCTTCATAAGTTATATCGTTTGGAATACAAACCATATCGGTTCTTGGCAGCATAACCTGTTTTGCCATCAAATCAGAAAATTTGAACATATTATGAAGCATTTCAGCTTCTGTCTCATTTAAAACTCCTTCATTGTAACTTGCATCAACAAGCATATCAAGTTCTTCAGTTGAATGTACAAGTGAAGCATCCTCAGAATTTGCATGACAAGCTGATAAAAGCTTGTTACCGGAAACTTCCATAAACCATACAAACGGCTTAAACAAAGTAATAAAGATGTCCATCGGAGTTGCAATCAGCAAAGAAATTGTTTCCGGATGCCTTAAAGAAATGCATTTTGGAAGCTGTTCTCCAACCAGCACATGGAAATAAGTTACAAGCACAAAAGAAATCGGAACAGCAACAATATGCGCAGATATAGCACCATGAGCGAAAAAGTTAATCACAGGTTCAATTATCTGAACAATAGTTGACTCCGCTACCCAACCAAGAGCAATACTTGCAATTGTAACCCCTAATTGAGCTGCTGCCAGCATCCTATTTACATCATTTACCAACTTCATTGCCTTTTTAGCATTGGAATTACCTTCATTACAAAGCTGTTCCAATCGTGTCTTACGTACCTTTACAAGAGAAAATTCTGCAGCTACGAAAAAGGCATTAACAAAAAGTAAAAATAAAATTATAAAAATATTAATTAAAAAGTCTGTCAGGTCCATTTACTCTCATATACCTTTAAATCATACTTATAATTTTACAATAGAGTAGAATATTTTGCAAGATTATACTATAATTAGCTTATGAAAACAGGCGCATTTATAGTTCCAACAGGTATTGGTGCATCTATCGGCGGATTTGCCGGAGATGCAAGTTTTTGGGCACGCAAATTTTCCGAAAAATTCAAACTAATTGTTAACCCGAATGTTGTAAATGCTGCGTGTTTTTCAGGGATTACAGAAAACATGCTTTACGTAGAAGGATATTCTCTTGATGAATTTTTCAAGCGTAAAATCAATTTAACACCGGCTAATCACAATAAAATAGGTGTTATTTTCGATAAATCAATTTCCAAGTCGGTTTTGAATGTACATATTAATACAATGAATGCAGTTGAAACTGTTTATGGTGTTGACATTTGTGCTTATGAAATTACGGATGAAGAAGTAGGAGTTGAGTTTTTTATTGACAAATCCGGCGCTTCAATGGGCAACGTAAATAATTTAGAAACATTGAAACGAGCTGCTCAAAAACTTATCGAAAAAGGTGCAGAAGCTATCGCAATCGTTTGTCATTTTCCTGATGAACAAGGAGATGATTATGCTGGTGGAGTAGGAGTCGACCCTGTAGGAGGAGTTGAAGCTATTATTTCGCACTATATTTCAAAAGAATTTAAAATCCCTTGTGCTCACGCACCAGCTTTTTCGGATATTAGTATTTCAACTGAAATCGTTGACAAAAGATGCTCGGCAGAATACATAACACCGACTTTTTTGCCCTGCATTTTGTTAGGATTAAACAACGCCCCAAAACTTGAAATTAATGGCGAAATTAGCATTAATGACGTTGATTTCCTTATAATACCCTATAACGCACTTGGCGGAATTCCCGTTTTAGAAATGCTTAAGCTTGGAAAACCGGTTTACGCTGTAAAAGAAAACGAGAGTGTACTTAATGTCACTCCCGAAATCTTTTCTAATAATTGCATTAGCATTAATAGTTATCAAGAACTATTTACTATTTTAAATTAACTTTGTTGTTTTCAGCTAAGAACTGAGTTACTTTTTCATTCAAAGCCTGCTGAGAAATTGCATTAAACACACCCGGAGTTTGTGATAATTGCTTAATCATAGTAGGTGTGTCAATCTGGTACATACGTCCGATTTCAGAAAGTTTTGCACCAAATTCTGCTTGAGAAACAACAATATTTTCAACTTTAGCAATCTGATCAATAACTAAAGAATTTTTAACTCTGACAGCTGCATCTTCCTTTAAGCTGTTCATAATATGATCATAACCTTGAGCTTCTACAGCTTGTTCCCAAGAAAAACCTTGCATACCTAATTTTTGTTTGTACTCTTCAACTAATTGGTCAGCTTCTCTATCAATCATTGACTGCTGAATTTCAACTTTAGCTTCAGAAGTTACTTTTTCAAAAATAGCCTTTTCAGAGTTAGTTCTGTCAATATCTTCTTTCTGTTGATCTAAATATTTTTGAATATCAGCTTTCAACTCATCAACGGTCTTGAAAGGTCCGACTTTTTGAACAAATTCGTCTGTCAATTCAGGCATAACTTTTGTTCTAATTTCATTGATTTTGCACTTAAATACAGCCGGTTGACCTGCTAATTTCTTTTCGTGATATTCTTCAGGGAAAGTAACATTGATTTCAAACTCTTCACCTAAAGGTCTGTCAACTAATTGTTCAGCAAAACCTGGTATAAAGCTTGAGTTTGCTAAATCTAAAGTAAAGTTCTTAGCGTCACCGTGTTCAATCTTTTCACCATTAGAGAAACCTTCAAAATCAAATACAATAGTATCAGCATTTTGAGTTTTTCTGTCAGTAACAACAAGAGTTGAAGCGTGCTGTTCAAGAAGTCCGTCAATAGATTTTTGCATAGCATCTTCAGGAGTTTTGTAAGCATCGATTTCAAGAGTTAAACCTTTGTATTCACCAAGAGTAACTTCAGGTCTGAGCTCTATTTTTGCAACAATTTTCAAATCTTCACCGATTTTATAATCATAAGACTCAACATAAGGCTGAGCAACAACATCCAATTCATTTTCTTTAATAACTTCTGAAAAAATCTTTGGTAAAGCATTTTCTAAAGCTTCGTGTTTAATTCTTTCTTCACCAATATTTTGTTCAACAATGTTTCTTGGAGCTTTTCCTTTTCTAAAACCAGGAATATTTACATACTGCGCCAATCTTTTAGCAGCATTATTGTAATAATTTACAGCATCTTTAGCCGGAACTTCAATATCAACCTTAACGATATTTTCCGGTTGTCTCTCAATAGTTGTTTTCATTTATAAATCCTCATTTCTACTACTATTCACCCTACTAAACTACTACAAACAGGGGTAAATGTAAAGATAAAGAAAAAACAAACGCGGGGCTTTTACCCCGCGCTGCTTTCAGTAAAAATATAACTGTTATTTTTTTATTCTTCTTCAGAAGCTTCTGTTATTTCAGGAGCACCAAACATACCTTCAATTTCTTCCAAAATTGCAGCAGGTTTTCTTGCCTGATTTCTCTGAGCTGCACGTTTTTGAGCTTCTCTATCACGTTCTTCATTTGCATTAGATAAGTGATGGAAGCCTGTACCTGCCGGTATCAAACGACCAATGATAACGTTTTCTTTCAAACCTCTCAATAAGTCCTTCTTACCGTCAACAGCTGCTTCTGTTAAGATTCTTGTTGTTTCCTGGAATGAAGCTGCTGAAATGAAGCTTTCTGTGTTCAATGAAGCTTTTGTAATGCCAAGTAACATGTATTCACAAGTTGCTTCCTGACCTCCATGTTCAGCTACAGCCTTATTTTCATTTTCGAAAGTCTGCATTTCAACCAATTCACCAGGTAACAAGTTTGTATCACCTGAGTCGACTACTCTAACTTTCTTAGTCATCTGACGAACGATGATTTCAATGTGTTTATCCGCAATTTCTACACCTTGTGAACGGTATACACGTTGAACTTCGTCAACCAGATACTGCTGAGCTTCTTCCGGTCCGCAAAGTCTGATTACATCGTGCGGATTAAGAGGACCGCTTGTTAAAGGCTGACCTTTCTTAATCTTTTGCTTGTTCTGAACAACAATACTTGCATCAATTGCAAACTTGATTTCAGTTCTGCTTCCGCCTTCTGTAGCCAAAAACAATCTTGGAACATCATCTTCTATTTCTATTTCAGCAACACCGTCAGTTTCTGCTAAAATAGCACAATCTTTTGGTTTTCTTGCTTCAAGAAGCTCTTCAACTCTCGGAAGACCTTGAACGATATCACCAGTTTTTTCTCTTTCAAATACCAGTGTTGCAAGCATATCGCCTCTAAGTACAAGCGAACCTTCTTCAACCTGTAACATAGTACCAGGGCTGATTAAGTAAGGACGACCGTTTCTTATAGTAACAGATTTTGCTGATACATCAACAATCTTACCTGAAACAGTAGCTGCTTCACCAGATTCTGCAACAACAGTATCAAGTTTGATAAAGTCACCTTTCTTAACAGACGGTTTTGATTTTGTTGCAATTACTGTTTCAAAGTTTGAGCAATTCAATAGTAATCTTCTTGATTCACCAACATCACCCTTAATTGATGCAACACCGTCATTTAATGCAAGAACTTCTGTTTTTGCAATCGGAGTTTTAGGGGCAATTACCTGACCGTTTTCAACAAGCAATTCAGTCTGTAAAGAACTATTCATCTTAGAATTACCTTCTAATTCACGACGAACGATTAATGTTTCTAGTACAACAATCTTTAATTCGCCTTTTTCATCAAGTTCTACCAAACCTTTAAGATGTGACAAGTAACCCTGCATTTGAAGTACTAAAGATGTTCTTGTTAAAGTTGCACCATCTAAGTTTCTTACTCTTGCGCCATCTTTGTATTGCAGCTGAGTTACAGGAACAATGTTAATTAAAGCATCAGTTGTATCAAATCCGATTGAAACATCTTTTGGTTCAATAAACATAGGCTGTACAGGTCTTACAAGAATTTGAACAGGTTTATCTTCCAATGATTCTTCTTCTAAAGAAGTTGTATCAATTTCTTCATCCAAATCATCGATATCTAAATCATCAAAATCCATTTCCATAACTGTTACAATAGAAGTTTCTTTAGCTTTGATACCTTTAGCGATTGTAGTACCAGCTTCAACGACAGCGCCTTCTTCAACCTTAAGTTCTGAAATATTTGCTAAAGTATGAACTTCACCAGGTCTGATTGTAACTTCATGAATAACTTCATTGAATTCTTTAAATTCTACAATACCGTCGATATGGCAGTAAACATCTTTAACAACTTCAGTACCTGCTGTAACAAAAGTACCGTTATCAACCATTTTTAAAGAAGAATCTTTGTTAATCTGGTGAACTTCTTCAGGTACAAATACAATGTGCCCCGGTGTTGTTACTATTTGGTTATCATCAACTTCAATATCAACATATTTGATTTCACCTGATGAAGATACTGAACATTCATCATCAACAAGCTCAGCGATAATCATACCGTTTTCAACAGTTGTATCAATTGGAGCTTTAACGATATATTTTTCACCTGAATTTTTAACAGTCCATAATTGTTCTTTTTTAGTCTGTTCAAAAGTTGCGTTTGCAGGAGTTAAAGAAGCGATTACAATTGTAATTTCTTTACCTTGAACAATTTTGTTAATTGTATTTTTACCTGACTTAACTGCTTCTACAACTAAGTCTTCTGCATAACGAACTTCACCGCCGTGCTCAGAAATCATTAATGTTTCAGCAAGCCTATCACCTGCTTTAACTTTTTGTTCATCAGATACAAGAACTTTTGAACCACCAGGTAAGTTGTATACATCACCGCCGATAATCCAAACGATACCGTTTTTGTTTGCAGTTCTTGAAATGTTACCCTGTCTGTCTTTCTTTTCATCAGCAACAAAGTCTTCAAAAAGTACCATACCTGACATATCAGCGTTAATATCTTTTGTAGCTTTTTCTGTCAAACGACCAGCATCATTTGATGAAGGTCTAAATTCTGCAAGTTTAAAGTTCTTTTCAACTTTCATACCATCTTCAAAGAATACTGTTGCACCTGCAGGAATATGGTAAGAAGTAGATTTTTTAGAACCTTTCACTTCTATATCAGCTTCATAGATAGACACTCTTACTACATCCCCGTGACGTGTTCTAAGCTCTCTTGTTTTAAGCTTAGACTCAACAGTACCTGCTTCGTTAGCGTGAATTTCTTTTGTAGCTTCTTTTACACCAACCGCACCGCCTGTGTGGAATGTTCTCATTGTTAACTGTGTACCAGGTTCACCGATTGACTGAGCTGCAATAATACCAATCGCTTCACCAACGTCAACAAGTTTTTGGGTCGTCATTGCCCAGCCATAACATTTCTGGCAAACACCGTATTCAAGACCGCAAGTCAAACCTGAACGAACTTTTAACTCTTGTAAGTTCAAGTGTGAAATCTTCTTGATATCGTTTCTATCCATTGTAGTATCTTTTGCAACAAGCAATGTTTTACCGTCTGTATCAAACACATCTTCAGCAACAGTTCTGCCAAGTAATCTGTCGATAAGCGGAACGATAATATTGTCTCCGTCACAAATAGGCTTCATATTGATATATTTGTCACCGCCGCAATCAGTATCACGAATGATAACATCTTGAGCAACGTCAACAAGACGTCTTGTCAAATAACCTGAGTCAGCTGTTTTTAACGCTGTATCTACAAGACCTTTTCTTGCACCGTAAGATGAAATGATGTACTCTGTTACAGACAAGCCTTCTTTAAAGTTTGATGTAATCGGCAAGTCGATAATCTGTCCTTGCGCGTCTGCCATCAAACCTCTCATACCAACCAGCTGTGATACCTGAGATAAGTTACCTCTCGCACCGGAGAATGCCATCATGTATACAGGGTTTAATCTGTCAAAATTTTCAACAACCTGTTCTGTAAGTTTTGCTGTTGTTTCAGACCAGGTATCAATAACCTTTGTATATCTTTCAACTTCTGTAATTTCACCTTTCAAGTATCTGTTTGTAGATTTTTCAATTTCCTGCTCAGCTTCTTTTAACAATTCTTGTTTTGAATCAGGAACTGTAAGGTCAGCGATAGAAATTGTTACGCCTGACTTTGTTGCGTATCTGTATCCTAAGTTCTTAAGAGTATCCGCAAGTTCTGCAGTTTTAGCTCCGCCGAATTCAAGATAAATCTGAGCAAGCAGTTTATTCAAACCTTTTTTATCCATTTGTTTGTTGATAAAATCTAAGGATTGAGTTTTTGCATGTGTATAAGTATTTTCCATCTTTATATTTTCCTCAATTTCTCTTTTTAGTTTAACCCTAAGCTAATGCTTTTCTAACAGCTTCGTTGAATATAATTCTACCGACAGTAGTTTCTATTCTCTTGCCTTTTTCATCACGTACCACAATCTTATCGTGAAGAGTAATAATCTTAGCTTCCAGAGCTGAAATTGCATCTGCAAAGTTATAGAAATATCCTTTCACTTCCTGTTCAGGGTTCTTCAATATTGTTAAGTAATAAAGACCGAGAACCATATCTTGTGAGTGAGTGATGATTGGCTTACCGTTAGCCGGAGCCAAAATATTATTTGTAGCCAACATAAGCATTCTTGCTTCTGTTTGAGCTTCGATTGAAAGCGGAACGTGAACAGCCATCTGGTCACCGTCGAAGTCGGCGTTGAACGCTGTACATACAAGCGGGTGAAGCTGAATTGCACGACCTTCTACTAATTTTGGTTCAAATGCCTGAATACCAAGTCTGTGAAGGGTCGGTGCACGGTTAAGCATTACCGGATGTCCGTCAATGATTTCTTCCAAAATATCCCAAACTTTCGCATCAGATCTTTCAATCATTTTCTTAGCTGATTTGATATTTTGTACAAATCCTCTTTCAATTAATTTATTAACAACAAATGGCTTGAATAATTCAATTGCCATTTCTTTCGGTAAACCGCACTGGTTCAATTTCAATTTAGGACCAACTACGATAACTGAACGACCGGAGTAGTCAACACGTTTACCTAACAAGTTTTGACGGAAACGACCTTGTTTACCTTCAATAATGTTAGACAATGATTTTAGTGCTCTGTTATTCGGTCCGACAACAGTTCTTCCGCGTCTGCCATTATCAATAAGAGCATCTACAGCTTCCTGAAGCATACGTTTTTCGTTTCTTACGATAATTTCAGGAGCACCCATTTCAAGAAGTCTCTGTAAACGGTTGTTTCTGTTGATAACTCTTCTGTATAAATCGTTCAAATCAGAAGTAGCAAATCTACCGCCGTCCAATTGAACCATTGGTCTTAAATCAGGAGGAGTTACAGGAAGTACATCCATAACCATCCATGTCGGGTCAGTTTCGGATGAAATTAAAGAATCAAGTAATCTCAATCTCTTAATTAACTTACCTTTTCTTTGAACTGAATTTACACCGCCGGCAAGCTCGGTTCTGATTTCATCAGCAAGCTCAACAACATTGATTTCACCTAATAACTTCTTAATAGCTTCCGCACCGATACCAACTTCTAGTTTAGATTCTTCATTTTCCATAATGAAGTCTTCGTATTCTTCTTCAGATAGAAGCTGGAATTTTTTGAATGGACTATCTGCAGGGTCGATTACAACGTAATTGTTGAAATAGATTACCTGTTCCAAGTCTTTCAAAGTCATATCAAGAAGCAAACCTAAGTAAGAAGGAATACCTTTTAAGAACCAGATATGAGAAACAGGAGCTGCAAGCTTGATGTGTCCCATTCTGTGACGTCTTACTTTAGAATCTGTAACTTCAACACCGCATCTTTCGCAGATGATACCTTTATGACGAACTCTTTTGTATTTTCCGCAATAGCATTCCCAGTCCTTTGTAGGTCCAAAAATTCTTTCGCAGAACAAACCGTCTCTTTCAGGTTTTAAAGTTCTATAGTTAATTGTTTCCGGTTTTGTAACCTCGCCGTAAGACCACTTCAAAATTCTTTCAGGTGAAGCGATGCTTATGCGTATATAATCAAAATAATCAATACTTGTAGACAATTTTCTATCTCCTTATATTTCACCCAGTGTAGCAGAAGTGTCAAAGAAGTTAATGTTTAACAACTCTGAATCAATATCTGATAAAGTTCTTTTTGGCGCTGCTTTGCGCAAATCGTCCATATCAGACATCAAGTCAACTTCTACACCGTTTTTCTTAGCAACTGTAATATCTAAACCGATACTTTGCAATTCTCTTACAAGTACCTTAAATGATTCAGGAATACCAGGTCTTGGAATATTGTCACCCTTAACGATTGCTTCATAAGCTCTGTTACGACCATTAACATCATCTGATTTGATTGTTAACATTTCTTGCAGAGTATAAGCAGCACCGTAAGCTTCCAATGCCCAAACTTCCATTTCACCGAATCTTTGTCCTCCGAACTGTGCCTTACCGCCGAGAGGCTGCTGTGTTACTAATGAGTAAGGACCAGTTGAACGTGCGTGGATTTTATCATCAACCAAGTGAACAAGTTTCAAGATATAAGATAAACCAACTGCAATAGGTTCATCAAACGGTTCACCTGTTCTACCATCGATTAAGTAAACCTTACCGTCTTCTCTTACCCAGTCGCATCCTGATTCTTTAATACCGCGAACCAACTCAGCTCTTGTTGCGATTTCAGACTGATTATCACCATATCTTTCATCAAATGACGGAGCTTCGTAATGGTCACCTGTTAAGTAAGCAGCTAAACCTAATAAGCATTCATAAGTTTGACCTACGTTCATACGGGAAGGAACACCAAGTGGGTTCAACACGATATCAACCGGAGTACCGTCTGGCAAGAATGGCATATCTTCTTTTGGAAGAATTCTTGAAACAATACCCTTGTTACCGTGACGACCTGAAAGTTTATCACCAACAGATACTTTACGTTTTTGAGCAATGTAAACTCTGATTACAGTATTTGCTCCAGGCGGCAATTCATCACCTTTTTCTCTGTCAAATACTTTAACGTCAAGTACTCTACCGCCTTCACCGTGAGGAACTCTTAGTGAATTATCTTTAACATCTCTTGCTTTTTCAGCAAAGATTGCTCTCAAAAGTTTTTCTTCAGGCGGATGTTCGCTTTCACCTTTTGGAGTAACTTTACCAACAAGAATATCATCAGCGTAAACTCTTGCACCGATACGAACAATACCGCGTTCGTCTAAGTGTCTCAAAGCTTCTTCTGATACGTTAGGAATTTCTCTTGTAATTTCTTCAGGTCCAAGCTTAGTTTGACGTGCATCTATTTCTAATTTTTCAATGTGAACTGATGTAAAGATATCATCATGTACGCATCTTTCAGAAAGCAAGATAGCATCTTCGAAGTTGAACCCTTCCCAAGGCATGTAAGCTACCAGAATGTTTTTACCGATTGAAAGCTCACCGCAGCTTGTAGATGCACCGTCTGCGATTACATCACCTGCCTGAACTTTGTCTCCTTCGTGTACAATCGGTTTCTGATTAATACAGGTGTCCTGGTTAGAACGAACATATTTCATCAAAGTGTGTAAATGCTGTTTACCGTTTACGTCTCTGATGATAATTTCTTCACCGACAACTCTTTCAACAACACCGTCAACTTTAGCACAAACTACCATACCTGAGTCTTTTGCAACTCTTCTTTCCATGCCTGTACCAACAACCGGTCTTTCAGTAATTAGAAGAGGAACTGACTGACGTTGCATGTTTGATCCCATCAATGCACGGTTTGCGTCATCGTGTTCAATAAACGGAATCATAGATGTCGCAACTGAGATAATCTGAATAGGGCAGACACCCATATAGTCAGCTTTAGAAGCATCACTCATAATGAATTCTGATCTGTAACGAACAGGAATTTGAGCGTCTTTAAATGTGTTGTCAGGGTTCAATTGAACGTCTGCAGGAGCACATCTGTAGTTTTCATCTTCGTCAGCTGTCATATAAACAACTTCGTCTGTTACAACTCCGTCTTTTACAACAAAGAACGGTGATTCAATGAAACCATAATCATTAACTCTTGCGTGAGTAGCCAATGAACCAATCAAACCTGCGTTCGGACCTTCCGGAGTTTCAATCGGACAAATACGACCGTAGTGAGAAGGGTGGATGTCACGAACAGCAAATCCAGCTCTTTCTCTCTGCAAACCGCCAGGTCCAAGAGCTGAAATACGTCTCTTGTGAGTAAGCTCAGCTAACGGGTTAATCTGGTCCATGAACTGTGATAACTGAGAAGAACCGAAGAATTCTTTCAATGAAGCAACTAAAGGTTTTGTGTTCAATAAGTTCAGCGGAGTTAAAGTTTCAGAATCCTGAAGAGTCATTCTTTCTTTAACAATTCTTTCAATTCTTGAAAGACCAACTCTGAACTGGTTCTGTAACAATTCACCAACTGAACGAATTCTTCTGTTTCCTAAGTGGTCAATATCGTCCAAAGAACCTTCATCGTAAGTTAAGTTGATTAAGTATTCAATTGAAGCTACGATATCCTGAACAGTTAATGTTCTCTGGTTCTTAGGAATATTCAAGTTCAATTTTTTGTTTAATTTGTAACGACCTACGCGGCCAATATCGTATTTCTTATCATCAAAAAATCTTGATTCAAGAATTTGACGTCCGCCTTGAGCAGAAGCAGGGTCGCCCGGTCTTAATTTTTTATACAAATCAATTAAAGCATCGTCTGTTGTTTCTGTTGTATCTTTATCCAGAGTCTTTTTCAAGAATTCAAAGTGAGTGAATAAAGATTCCATTTCAGAAACAGTAATACCCATTGCTTTCAATAAAGTTGTAGCAAGGATTTTTCTGTTTTTATCGATTTTAACGTAAATAATATCGTTAGAATCTGTTTCAATTTTCAACCATGCCCCGCGGTTAGGAATCATTGTAGCATTATACAATCTCTTACCGGTCGGAGAGATTTCTCTTTTGAAGTAAACACCCGGTGAACGAACAATTTGTGAAACAATAACACGTTCAGCACCATTAACAATAAAAGTACCCTTGTCAGTCATTGTAGGAATATCACCGATGTAAACTTCCTGTTCTTTAATTTCACCGCTGTCACGGTTAACGAGTCTTACCATTACACGAAGCTGTTTTGCATAAGTTGCGTCATGGATACGAGCTTCTTCTACTGTGTATTTTGCATTATCAAACGTGTAGTTAGGCAAGAAGTGAAGTTCTAATCTTCCTGTATAGTCTTTTACAGGAGAGAAAGCTAATAACTCTTCTTTAAGCCCTTCTTTTAAAAACCATTCAAATGATTTTTTCTGCACGTCAATTAAATCCGGTAAATCATCCAAACGAGTATTAGGTATACCCATTGGAGTTACTCTTTTTGCATATTCTGTCGACATTAATTCACCTCATCTATTCTAATGATGTACTATATAAAATTTTTTCTACTTTCTATTTCGGACATAATTATCCCATATACAGCATGTTTTACTATCGTACACCATCAAAATATTGAGTCAAGTTAATAAGGGTATAAAGTACAATTTTTCAAGAGGTTTGTTTACAAAAATTTACAAAGAATTAAAATGTAACAAAAAAAATTTTTCTGTTACATTTGGTCAAATTTTTAGATTTAAACAACTTTTTAATATATGTAATAAGGATTAGTGTGCTTGAAAGTTAATCAGAATACAAATCAGGGTGTACCTGTAAATAATATAAAACACCAACCTGCTTTTAGAGCAGGCATGCCGAATTTGCTCAACCTTAGCGGTAATACTATGCAGTGGATTGAAGATAAAGGGTTTCTTGCCTCGTTCTTAATTCAGGATTTCGGCGGAATGACAGTACCGAGAACCGCTGCAGGTTTTTTGAGAGACAAAGAAAATACCGGTCATTATAACAAACAGGAAGGGTTTGAAGTTTTAGGCAGGGAAGGTCTAACAGGGCCTTGTATGATGGCAGTTGCACCAATTGCCATGCTTATTGCTGCTAAATTCGGGCATTCGACAAGCGTAAACTCTCAATTAATAAAAAGATTTGGAAACAGTCTGAAAGAAGTTATTACAAAACCTGACTTTGATAAAAAACTTTTAAAAGACAGAAATAAGTTCAAGCAGGAATTCTATAAAATAAATATAGAAAAGATGCTTCAAGACACTCTTGGAAAAGAAAATACTTCAAAAGAGTCTATTGATTATATTTTAAAACAAATTAATAACATGGAAAAAATACCGGAAGGAGTTAAGCTAAAGAAATTCCGCGGTAAATCAAAATACAAATCAGAATGCATGAATAATATTGTTGAGCATATCAGCAATATCAAATATTCAAAAGGTTCTGATTTAGAAATGCTGCAAAAAGTTAAGTTTGGTTCTGAAAAATTTGACAGCAAAAAAGCTTTTGCTACAAAAGATGCAATCGACGCTATGATTAAGTATTCTAATGATGCAATCACTGCTAACAAACATCTGGATAAATTGGACGAGCTGGCAGCAGAAAGCATTAAAGATAAATCACTTGCAAAGAGATTAATAACAAATATTTCCACAATGGCAGCAACTTTAGGCGTACTTTCAGTACTGCCAAAACTTTACGCAAGAAGCAACACTGCTCCAGGTGCCCGGGGGGTAAATGGAGATGTAAATGGAGGGTTAAGTGAAAAGGCTGAAAAGTCAAACCTACAGACTGAAAGCACCTCTAACAATAAAAACGTCACATTCAAAGGAAATAAACCAAACAAAAATATACTTGAAAAACTTGGCAAAGCCATTGACAAGAATAAAAGTGATTTTGTATCATCCGAGCTTGAATACAACGGGCACAATTTTACAAATACTTTGATGGCAGGCTTATCGTTATTCGGGCTTCTTGCTCCAAGAGGAATGAGAGCTTACAGCCGCGCTCAAACAGATGAAAACGGCAAAAAAGATTTAACAGAGCTGTGGGAGATTCTTATAAGAGATGTAACGTCAAGCCTTGCTGTTGTATTTGCAGTTCCTATGCTTACAAGAGCATGTGTAACTTCTTATGAAAAGCAATCAGGTTTTGTTCTTATGCATAAAGACAGAACAGCAAAATCAAAACTTAAATCTACTCTCGATTTAATAAATCCTTACAGCAAAGCGCATGTTTTAACAAACTCTGAAATCAATGCTTTATATAATAAAGTAGACACCAAAGCCAAGATGTTAAATTTCTGTAAATATATCGATAATAATGGCGGCGATTTACAAAAAATTATATCTAAATCAGAGCATGCCGACTCTGTATTTAAAGATTTAGCTTCATTAAAAGGAAGGCAAAAAGCTGAAAAGAATAAGAAGATTATCTCAATTGTCGAAAAATTAGATAAATCTAATGCTGATGAGTTAATCAAAAAACTTATGAAAGCTGCCGGAAATGCAAAAAGTAATAAGATTGCAACTTTTGCAAGAGGTTTGACCTCTGTTCCGGGCTTATTAACAACATTCTTTATCTCTCCTTACCTGTTAGGCTGGTTCATACCGAGATTAACTTATGCTAACACAAGGCGTATTCACGAAAAACAGGACAGAGAACGCGAAGCAAAAAGGCTGGAAAAGTCAGCTTAGAGGTAGTTTGCAAGTATTGACTTTACATAGTTCTGGGTTTCTTTATAAGGAGGAACACCGGAATACTTATCGACAGCACCCGGACCTGCATTATATGCAGCAAGTGCAAGGATTACATTACCGTTATATTTATTGAGCATGGATTTTAAGTATTTAACTCCGCCTTCAACATTCTGTTCAGGATCCATAGGATTTGTAACCCCGAGTCCTTTGGCAGTTGCCGGCATGAGCTGCATTAAGCCCATTGCTCCCACTTTTGACTTAGCGTTTGGATTAAAACCGGATTCTTGTTTAACAAGAGCATTTACAAGTTTTTCATCAACACCATGCTTTTTTGCTGCTCTGAATATAATATTTTTAATTTGTTCTTTTGATGTAATTTTTTCAGAAGCCGAACTTGCCTGAGCTGTATAAATATTTGCATTAACTTTTGTAACAGGTTTTGCAAGCAAATCTCCAAACTTTACTCCGGCAGTATTTCTTAAGACTTTATCAAAAGACTGAACCTGTGCTTGTTGATTATCTGTTTGCTTTTTTTCTACAGGATTCAGCTGAGCATTAAAATTATTTACGTAGTTATTCATCTGAACAGCACGCTGCATAGCGCTTGCCTGACCTGATGAAGATAATAGATTTTGTATCATTGATGAAAACATGTATATAATCCTTTCAATTACGTAAACGGGTAAAGTTAGTGCATGCTTTAATAAATATTTTTAAATATCCACTATTTGATTTAATTATTTAGTACTAAATGTCAAGATAAGGCATGCTCAAATATAGATTTTTTTTTTATAGTATGGTATTATTACACATAGTATGGGAGAGTGTTAGGTGAATACTGATAATTTTATAATAGAGAGCTGTGATATTGAGCTGGCGCAAAATATTTGCAAAATGATTGCAGATACCGGAATTAGAAATCGTGCAGTAGCAAATGCTATCGCCGGTAGTATTGCTTCTAAATTCTTTGATAAGGATACTTATGATGTTGATTCCCAAAGCGGTCTGCATAACATTGGATTAGTATTAGAAGATATCGATATTTCTGATATTTACATTAACAGAAATTATATTGACGCAAGAGTATTTTTCTCTGAAGAAGAAATCAGTGTTCCGGAAGCACATTTTAACAATAATCTTCTTCCGCTGGCTTATATGTTTATAAAGATAAATGAAGATTTATCAGGAGCAAGCGTAATCGGATTTATTACACCGGAAAATATTCAAAAAAATAATCTTATTAATGGAAGCTATTATATCAGTGAAAACGATTTGCAGTCGTTTTATGACATTGAAACGCTTATTGTGAACAGAGACGAAGACTTAGATATCAGCGATAGTGATATTTATGCTTACATCGATAACAGAATAGAAAATAAAAA
The DNA here is from genome assembly GCA_948684385.1 of uncultured bacterium. GTDB lineage: Bacteria > Cyanobacteriota > Vampirovibrionia > Gastranaerophilales > Gastranaerophilaceae > CAG-196. The sequence continues at coordinate 36,506 of CAPQCU010000006.1, read as the reverse complement.
CGAATTTTATTCAACCTTACTTCAATCGAAAGAAGGACGTATAAAACTTGCTAAAGCTATCAAAGCGAAAGAAATATTTAAATTTATCTCTGTTGCAAAAAATACAGTTGAAGCTGAAGAACTGCCGGAGCAGGAAGAAGATACACTTCAAGCTTTTGACGAAGAACTTTCTCTTGAAGGCTCGGCAGAGCTGGATTTAATAGAGGAAATGGATATAGATAATTCTATTGAAGAAGATTTGTTAAGCGAAGAAAATAGTGATGAATTGAGCTTTGAACCTCTGGATGAAGCTGAAGACAATGATTTAATGATGCTTGAAGAAGCTGAAAATAACTCAGACGATTTATCTTTAGGCTTAGAAGAAGCTGATGAGCAGGATGAAGAGCAGGAAGGTTTTGACGCAGTTGAATTTGACAACGAAGAAATCACGCTTGAAGCTGCGCCGGAAATTGATAATTTAGATTTAATAAACAATGAGCAAGAAGAAATTATTGAAGATGAATTAATTTTGGATGAGCCGGAAGAAAACGAACCAGAGCCTTTGAGTTTTGTTGAGGATGAAATCATTGAAGAAGAACCGGAAGCAGAAGTTGAAGTAGAAATTGAAATTCCGGAAGAAGTTAAAGAAGATATCGAAGAAACTTATGATTTTTCAACAAAAGCCACTCCTAGTAATGAAAGCGATGATATTTTAGAAGAATTATCTAACGCTCCCGAAGTTGACTTACCGGCTGAAGATGATGAGACTGAAAATCCTGCCGGAGAAGAAATAGAAGCTTTATTTAACACTGAAGAAGCTTCACAAAATGAAAGCGAAGAAATTGAGCCGGAATTTGAAGAAGAAACAGTGCAAAAGCCAAAAAGTTCACTTAAACCGGTGACTTTAATAGCATTTTTAATAATTGCAGGAGCTCTTGGATATTTCGGATATACTAAATATTTTGCAGGGGCAATTAATGAAGATGTTCCTAATAATGATATGCCGGTAGACAGCCTGCCTGCAGTCGGCGAAGCTTCAAAAACTGAGGATGCTATGCCAATAGAAACTGTAGAGTCAGCAGCTCCTTTGAATAATCAAAATGAGGGTGTTTCCGATACAATTCCTGTTATTGAACAGAATCTGGATGCTTCTATTTTAGTATCAAATCTGAAAGTTGATTGGGAAGTTCCTGCCGGATATGCTTCCAACTCGTCTGCAAAAAGATATCTTGTAAAATTAGGAAAAATCATACAACTTAACTTAAAAACAGAGTTACTTTTATTAAATAAACCGCCAATAACTAACAAAATCAGCGTAGAAATAAAATATAACAGTTCAAGCAGGAAGTTCGAAGCTGCAGGTATTGTAGTTTCCAGCGGAGAAAAAAGCGTTGATGACTTAATATTACACACAGTAAACAGAGCGCTTGGAATGAATTTAAGCACTAATACTGACTCGTTTGCAAAATTACAGGGTAATCCTGTTTTGATTATACGTTTATAAAACTGGAAGATGAGATTTATTTATGGAAAAAGAAAATAAATACTATGGTATAATAGAAAATTTAATAAGAACGCACAAAAAGTTTCCAGGCTTGGAAGCTATTTTAGAAGATATAATTGAGGATGTCTATTCTCATTCAGAAGTTATATTAAACACTGTGAGCAACGATGCAGTTCTAAACGCTTATCTTTCAAAAGTTGTTTCTACATCTATGATTACAGTTCCTAAAAGAATGAATTTTCACTCTGAGCTAAATCATAGAGTTATAACAAGTGAGCCTGTACAAACAGAAAAACCGTACGCAAAAGCTGATAACAATTTAGTAGATAAAATGATTAACTCTACTGTAAAAGAAGAGGTTAAGGTTATCGAACCTGAAGTTATAGAGACAGTCGAGCCTGAAATCATCGAAGAAGTTAAGGAAGAAGTCCTTATTGAAACTCCTGTTCCGGAAAAAGAGGCTGAAAGCTTTATTGAAGAAATAAATCTTGACGAATTTGAAGTCGAAGAAGAACTGACTCCTGAACTTACTTTTGAAGAAGTTGATAACATCGTCGAACATGAGCCTGAGCTTGCAGTTGATGAGTCAGAAAACGCTTTAGAGACAGAAATAGAGTCAGAGCTTACAGTTGATGAAGTTGAACCTCAAGAAGAGCTGTTTGAGGAGACTGAAACTTTACAAGAAGAGACTACAGAAGATTTAGAAATTGAAGAACCTCAAGATATTTTACTACCTGAAGAAGACTTATTGCCTGAAGCAGATACTGAAACAGTTTTAGATGAAACATCCCTTGATGAACCTGAAATTCTTGAAGAAGAAATAACTGAGTTATCAGAAGAGCCGGAAGAATTATTGGTTGAGGATAACACTCTTGATAGCTTAGATTTCGACAACTTAGAACCTGAAGATGATAGTTTGCCAGAGGAAGAAGCTGTAGAATTAGATTTGCACGAAGAAGAAGAAGAAGAAGTTATAAACTTCACATCTACTGATTATTCTAAGTTTGAGTTTACACCTGAAAATACAGAACCTGATGAAAGTATAGATTTAGAGTTAATTTCAAAAGATTTACAGGAGTTGGACAGCAAACATCCTGAGCTTAATATTATAGAAATTTACAATCTAAAATACAAAGACAGCCTGTCTGTCTCTGAAATTTCATCACAACTTGATATGAGTGAAGATAAAGTTATAGAAGCATTAAATGAAATTATTGCTGTTTTATAAGGGTTAGAGTCAATGCAATGTCCCAAATGTAAAAAGGAAATTGAAGACAATTCACTAAAATGCAGTTATTGCGGAAGTAAAGTTGCATCTGTGTGTAAAGATTGCGGGACTATAAACTCTATCACTTCGACAGAATGTTCCGGATGTCATAAAGTCTTGATTAAGATTTGCAGCGAATGCGGAGCTGCAAACCTTCCTAATGCTAAAGCTTGCAGAAAATGCGGTATCGAATTTGTTCAGCCTAAAATAATACCGAAACCTGAGTACAACGCTTCAAAAAATTCTCAGCAAAAAGTAAAAACTAAACTTCTTGAAGCAATTAAAGATGCTGACTCATCTGTAATTACAATAAGCGGCGAAAGCGGAATCGGTAAAAATCTTGTATTAAGATATGCCATAAATGATTTAAAAAATGCAAAGCTTATCTGGCTTTTAGGCACTTGTACACAGGTAACGCAGCTTTCTCCATGCGGTTATTTTCAAGACTTGTTATTGACCTTTTTTAACATCAACAATTTCTGTCCCGATACTTTACAGTTAAAGAAAAATTCACTCAAATTCTTTAAGCAGGACTTTCCGACTTTGACTAACCCTGAGATTTTAGACTTATTAAATTTCTTGTACCCGGAAAATTTCGATAAGTATGAAAACATTTACTACAACAAAGCAAAAATGTTTGTAATACTGAAAAAAGTAATACAGACAATTGTAGAAAAAATGAAAGCCGTCTTTATTATAGATAATTTCGAAAACATAGACGGAATGTCCTTTGATTTATTAAAAGAACTTCTTCAAGACGACTACATTCTTCAACGCTGTAAGTTTATCATAATTTCATCTGTGGAAAAACCCGGCATGGGACATATTACATCGCCAAAACTAACAGCTGGAAACTATGCAGATTTAACAATAGCTCCGTTTACGCGGAATCAGGTTGATGTAATAATTCATCAGCATCCGGAAATTAACGTCGGAGAAGATTTTGCAAATCTGGCTTACAAGGTTTCTGCCGGGAATCCTGCTGTTATTGAACAGATGATAATGCTTTATAAAGATGCTTTAAGAAATGGTATTAAACAGGTTACTTATACATCCTTAGAAAATATTATCGAAACCAGACTTGAAATTTTAAAACAAGAAAATAAATCTGCTTTTAGAATGCTCTCAGCTATGTCTGTTTTAGGAAATAAATTTTATCCGGCAATGCTGGAACACTTTGATAATAATTCTTCTCAGGAATTTGAACACTTGATTGAATTTCTGGTTCAAAATGGATTTATAAATCAAATTAATAATTTATCATTTGAATTTAAGAGCATTAATATATGGAAAATTATTGTTTCCATTGTCAAGAATGATGACTCGTTTATAGAAATACTTAATATCTTATACGATTATTTAAATATGTACAAACAGTCATCGCTTGCTTTAATAGGTTATATCGTACAAAAACTAAATAAAGAGAACGAAGCTTTTGAAATTTGGACAGCTTTGATGAAACAAGCTTCTTATATTGGTGACATAAGCTTGTATATTATTTCTCAAAAACAAGCTTTAAGACTGATTGAAAACAAGAATACTATTAATTTCTTGAAAATAAAGAAAAATATTTATACACGTGTAGGTAAACTTCTGGAGCCGATTGACCATAATGCTGCGTTTGAATATCTTCAAAACGCTGTAATGATGCTTGAAGATAATGAAGAATACGAACATATCGAGCTTTTAGGATATCTTGCTTCAGCTTCAATGAAAAACGGAAACTACTGGGGTGCAATTGAATGCGCAGACAGCGTTCTAAACAAGCTGCCTGATGAGATGGAGCTTGAAAAAACACTTGTAAAAACAAGACAGGTACGTCCACTACTAAAACTCGGCAACTGCGGACAGGTAATTAACCTTGTTGATAATGAAATAATGCCGGTCTTAGAACGTTATCTGACTAAAGGTAAAAATAATGCTTTAATTAGTATTTCAGAACTTTTTGAAACCTGGATAGAAGTATATTTTGATTTAGCGGAAGCTTTAATATTTCAGGGAGATAACCGGTCATTTGATACAATACAGCTTATTTTTGACATCTTAGAAAAAAATCAAAACACAAATCCTGTATTTAAATGCCGCGCTTTTCTTGCACTTGCTCTGGCTAAAACTGTAAAAGGAGAGCTTCATACTTCCGAAAGAATTCTTGATGATATGCTAAAAGAATTTTCACTCGATTCTATGGATGCATTTATTATCTCACGTTGGAATTTCATTGATATAGTTAATAAATTCCTGAAAAAAGATTATAACAATTTGTATGAAGAGCTATTCAATGTTGTAGCTTATGCAAACAACGCTAATGACAGCTTTACTAAAAATATTCTTAAGACTTTGCTGGCAAAAATGCTGTATGACAAAAATGAAAACCAAAAAGCTCTGGAAATACTGGAAGAACAGGTTTCTTATTTTGCAAAAGAAAAAATTGCAACAGGAGTGCTGCTTTCCTGGTACTTGATTGCAAAAATACGTTTAATAACAAACGGAACACAGTTTGCTCTTGATATTGCTACAAAAGCTCTTGATATAGCACAGGGACCGAATATTAATAACTATTATTTTATTGCTATGTTTAACAAACTAATCGGTGAAATTTATATGGCAAAACAGGATTTTGACTCAGCAAAAGTTTATATAGAAAAATCAATATTCATCGCCAAACAATTTAATCTTGAATCAATCCTTGTAAAAGCTTATTTAATATCCGCAAAATTGTATCAGGAGCTGGCTTTGCCAAAATCTTCACTGCGCGGAGAATACGTAAAACAAGCTCTTAAAATGTTCCAGCTGGCTAAGAATGTAAGCATTATACCTGAACACATATATTTACAAAAGAAGCTGAAAGAAGAACTCGGAGTCTTAACTTCTTTTTGCAGACTAAACGGAATTATCCTAAAGAAAAATTCTATGTAATTTGCTCATTTATAATTGGAGTTTCCTCTGCCGCATCAGGAATAGCTTCATAATTACTTGATAATTCGTTGTAAGCAAGCGCTCTTTTATTAAGCTCATCAATAGCAAGAGGCCCTGTTAGCACTTGAAGCACTTCTCCGTTTTCATCAAAAACCTTCAGTCTCGGGATTTCTACACCTGATGGAGTTTTAAAACCCATAAGCGAAATTTTTCCGTAAGTTTTATCTGCTGATACAAAACCATCTTTAATTGCAAAGTATATCTCTTTTAAGTTATCATTCTCAAGACAAGCTAATGCGACATTATTAGAAGTTTCCCTCTGAACCCAGTCTTGAATGGTGGCAGTTTCATCCATAAGCTCTTTAAGCTGCTCATTCGTTGCATTTATACGCCTAAAAAACGGGTCACCACCGCGTCCGACAGCAGTAGGACCTTTTTCACGCGGAGCATAAGTTCTATATGCTGACTCTTCTATAACTTTCCTTTCACCATTATTTTGAGGTTGTGGGGCGTTATTAACGGTATTTTTTTCTACTTTAAAATCATCTGCCATAGAATTACTCCTTATAATAAGAATTACGGCATATTTTTCTAAAACTTTAGCTATTTTAAGAAAAACTTTACAAAGGTTTACAAAAGCTGTATTATTTTATTATGTTACCGGAAGCTTACAGACTAAAAAAAAGAAGTGCTTTTAAAGCAACATATAAGACAGGAACTACGTTTCATATAGGCGGAATAACAATGTTTTGCGGAAAAACAAAAGACAATGATTATCCGACTAAAATCGGATTTGTCGTAAGCAAAAAAATTCACAAACGCGCTGTTAAAAGAAATCGTATCAAAAGGCTTATGAGAGAGAGTTACAGACTTCTTATAAAAGAAAAAACACCTTCGACAAAATATATGTCTGTAATTTTTGTTGCATCTGCAAAACTTCTGGGCAAAGATTTTAATTATGTCCAATCAATAATTAACAAGCTGGCAGAGAAATTATGATAGACGGAATAATTACTCCTGCACTTAGAGATATTGACTATTTAGCACCCTGTGCACCATATCCTGCAGTGCCGTCCGGTTTAACTGTTCATCAAAACCCGATTTACAGATATTCTGTTCCGACCGACGAGCAGCCGGTTTTAAGTATACAAAATTATATTCCGGACTATAACGGAAATTTTATTAAACCGGGTTATTATCAGCTTGCGCTATCGGATGACAGGGAATTTCTTTATTTGATTGAATCAAAAGATTTAATTGCAGTTATTCCTGTTTTTAAGATTGCTGAAAATGAAACAGAACTTAAACGGCATTACGAAAAAAGCAAGAAGCTGGATAAAGAAGAAAGGCAGATTATCCGGGAACGAAAAAGAAAAGAGAGAATTCAAAAAGTAATCGATGCCAAATACGCTAAGACAGGGGCTACACCTCCAAAAGAGTATGAACACATGGAAGCTGAAATTGAATATGTAAAAGAAGGAGGATACTATCTTTTAAGATACGAAAAAGGTTATATTCGCGCCTGGGGAGCAATAAAGGTTAACACAAACTAGAGCTTGTTTAATCCCGAATTTTTTTATATAATAAATCTAATATGACGGGGATAAAAAAAGATAAAAAAACTTTTTATATAACTCATAGCATAGAATTACTTGTCTGGCTTGTAATTATACTTATTATAGTCTCTATTTCAACCGTTCTGTATGTTAAAAAACAGCAAAATGATAACGATTATACAATTTTTATGAACGATGTTGACGGGTTAATTGTAGGCTCACCTGTTAGAATGATGGGAATAGAAGTCGGTCATATCACTAAAATTAAGCCTACGAATGAAGAAGTTTATATAAAATTCATTATTACCGATGATACAGTTATTCTCCCGCAAGGCACCGTAGCAACTGTAGAATTCAGCGGAATGGCAGGTTCAAAGTCGCTTGAACTTTATCTTCCGGATAAAGATACGTACATCGATAAGAATGTTCCTCTTCTGACAGTCAATCCTCCTAAAAGACTTCACGATGCTGCCGGACTTTTAAATGATATGTTTGATAAACTTGCTTCAATAATTTATACAACATCTTCTTTTGGTGAAAAGATTAAATTTATTGAAGAAATTCCGGTTGAAAACCAGCAAGATGTAAACAATTTTATTAAATATGCTGATACTATGCTTAATGATTCAACTAAAAAAGCTAATGATTTAAACGAAAAATTAAAAAAATATAAAAATAGCAGGGAGAAAAACACAAATGGAGCAAAATAATTTAAAAATTATTACAAATCCGATTGTAAATCAGAGTTTATGTACAATGAGAAACAAAAATACAAGTACTGAAGGTGTAAGACTTGCAGCAAGAAAACTTACAAGAATTCTACTTTACGAAGCGACAAAAAACCTGCCGCAAAAAGATATTGAAATAGAAACTCCAGTTGCGAAATGCAAAACCAAAACCATTAACCCTGATATTACAATAATCATTTCTCCAATATTAAGAGCAGGCTTAATTTTTACAGATGAAGCTGTAGATATTCTTCCTCAAGCAACAATCAGACACATCGGAATGTACCGTGATGAAAAAACACTCAAACCGGTATGGTATTATAACAAAGTTCCAATGCCAGTCAGCAATCCGGAGAACTATTACGTATACATTACTGACCCGATGCTTGCAACTGGAAACTCACTTATAGAAGCAATAAGACTCTATGTCGAAAAAGGAATTCCTGAAACAAATATTTGCTGTATTTGCATGATTTCGGCTCCTCAGGGTATTGAAGCCGTATTTAAGAACTTCCCTGCTATAACATTAATAGTTGCAGCAGTCGATGAACGCTTAAATGAGCGCGGCTACATCGTCCCTGGTATGGGCGATGCCGGAGATAGGATTTTTAATACTTAAATCAACGCTAAATCTGTAGTCACAAATCCATCCAGTTTACATTTACCCCTACCGCTACGCTAAATTTGTAATCCAAAATCTAACCCAATACATTTACCCCTTACCCTTGTAAAGTTTTGTAACAATTTCAAATTGGAAAATACATTAACCACTTTTTTTGAAAATGTATTATTATAGAAATATGGACGAAACAAATGAATTAACACAAAGAGAAAAAGAGATTTTGGCACTTATAGTTGAAGGGAAAAGTAATCCTGAAATCGCTGAGACTTTAGTAGTTTCAATACATACTGTTAAAGCACATATTGAAAGTATTTTTCGTAAGCTTAATGTACATAATAAAGTACAAGCCGCGGTATGCGCAATTTTATATAATCATCTGCCTTAATATTTTTCTGACAAAGAGTAATTTTTAGAAGAGTAGCTTTGCAAATAATTTACCGCTTCCTGAGGAGATGATGCTACATAATACAATGTCTCTGCACTTCTTACAGCAAAATTTTCATCAATAATGTTATTAAAAAATCCCAGCAAGCTATTGTAAAAACCACCGGTATTAAGAATTATAATTGGCTTTGAATTATATCCCAGCTGTTTTTGAACAATCATCTCAGAAATTTCTTCAAGCGTTCCGAACCCTCCTGCAAGAGCAATTACGGCATCCGAAAGCTCATCCATTTTAGCTTTTCTCTCTCTCATCCCTTCTGTAAGATAAAACTCTGCGCAATCTTCCGGATTTCCGACACCAAAATCATAAATTTTTTGAGGCATAACTCCAATAATATCACCGCCGGATAGCTTTACCGCAGAAGCACAAGCGTACATTGCACCGAGCCTGCTGCCGCCGTATACAATATTCATTCCGTTTTTACCAAGTAAATGACCGAGCTCTGACGCTGCTTTATAATATTCTTCTCCCAATTTATTAGAAGAAGATGCAAAAACACATACATTTTTAATCATTAATCAAAACTCCCGCCTATTAAATAGTAGTTTGAACAGCATAAGCCGGTTCCTGCTTTTGAGCAATCTTGTTTTTGTACACTGACGGAATCATTCTTACAAAATGGTTCAAATCTGTCAGAAAAAATATTAAACCCGAAAACATCTTTTCCCCAGACATTCGGACCGACTGAACCATTTACATCATATAGAAAAACTCCGCGCAAATCACTTTGTGTATTATCAAAAAGTTTATATGCAAGAACAGAATTTCCCTGGGTCAGTTTAAAATCATTAAAGCGGTATGTCACATTCGGATAAGTTCCATTCATAAAAGTGATTTTGTAAGGTTCGATATCACTTTTTATTTCATTGGACATTACGTTATTAAATGTTCCTTCAAAATCAAAATCTTCTGCATCTTTCAGAGTATTGATAGAGTAAAAAACATTAGAAAAATCAGATTGCACCCTGCGCCATCTGGAAGTATTCTTCGCCTGTATTGTATCATCCAGAGACAAAGGTATAACAAGAAAAGCCACAATTAAAAAAATGACAAATAATATTGAAACCTCTACAAGTGTGAACCCTTTTTTCATATTAACTCCTATCCTCTAGCAAGATCCAGATGTTTTTTCTCATTCAAAAGCCCTTCGTAAATCCATTCCGGAACAAAGTTTTTACCGAGAATAATCTGCCCGTTCATTATATTAGGAGCATGGAAATCTGAGCCTCCTGTTACAATAAGTCCGAGATTTTCTGCCATAGAGGAGAAGTATTCCACCAGAGCCGGAGAGTGTTTTCTATGATAAGCTTCAATCCCCCTTAGCCCGCAATTCATCAAGTCTTTAATAAGTTTTTCTGCTATATCTATATCGTAAGGATGCGCAATAACAGGAATGCCTCCGGCATCATAAATAACTTCTACCGCATCAAACGGAGAAACGGTTTTTCTTTCTACGTAAACCGGCGAAGCTCTATGAATATACTTGCTATAAGCTTCCATAACATTGCTTGTACCGCCAGCATTTGTAATCGCTTTTGCAATATGCGGACGTCCGATACTGCCGCCTTCTGCGACCATGTTTTTAACATCATCAAAAGCGATTTTTATCCCTTCTTTTTTTGCCAGAAGGTGCAAAATTTCTTTTGTCTGTTTAATACGCGCCTGCTGCTGTACTTTTAATAAATTTTTGAAATCACTTTTGTTAACATCCGGAAAATACCCCAGAATATGGACTTCATAATCTTTGTAAAGAGTATTTACCTCTATACCGCGAATTAAAGTGAATTCGACCTCTTTTGTTTTCAAATACTCTGCCGCAACATCATGAGACAGAACATTATCATGGTCTGTTATGGCAATAACCTGCAACCCTGCATCTAAAGCTAAATCTACAATCTTTTCCGGAGAAAAGACACCATCCGAGTAATATGTATGTATATGAAAATCACTCTTCATTACACACCGCCTTCCAAAAAGGAAGAACTTTTCGGAGAGTCAAGGTATTTAATCTGTATTTACCCTTGTATTTACCCCTCAACGTTATCCTCACTTTCATTTTTTCTGTTATCTACTAATAAATTAATCCTTTTTATCTGTGTTGACAAATTTCCTTCAATCAGGATTTCAACACCGTTTATTTGTGCAATCGGGGTTTCGGCGATTTCATAGCGCTCAGGAATGCTGGTTGAAAGCCGCTTAAAAGAAGTCGAAAACTCCATTCCGATAACACTTTCTTCTGCGCCGCAAAAACCGGCATCTGTAATATAAGCCATGCCGTTGTAAATTTTTTCATCAGCAGTCTGCACATGAGTATGTGTTCCAAAGAAAGCTTTTATTAAAGCTTTTTCTTCCGAATTATATCTTGCTGCCAGATACTTAGCAAAACAAATTTTTTCAGCAGTAGCTTCTGCATGAAAATCTATTATAATACTTTCGACTCCTCCGTCTTTAAGACGTTCAATCTCACTAATAACAACTTCCCACGGAGAATCGATTGGAGGCATAAACACTCTGCCAAGAGCATTAATAACCGCCAGTTTATGTCCTTTTATTTCAAATACACGTGAACCGACACCTTTGGTTCCATTCGGATAATTAATCGGGCGGATAAGTTTTTCAGCTTCTTCAATATATTCAAAAATATCTCTTTTATCCCAGATATGGTTGCCGGAAGTAAAACAGTCTATTCCGGAGCCAGATAAATCTAAATAATTTTTCCTTGTAAGCCCGAAACCATGAGAAGCATTTTCAATATTAGCAATCACAAAATCTGCGTCATTCTCTTGAGATTTTAAGAAAGACTTTACCGCCAGACGCCCTTGCCTGCCGGTAATATCTCCGAAAAATAAAATCTTTAATGAGAGACTCATCTTAACCTATTTACCCCTTTATTTACCCCTTACTCCTATTTTGCAATTTCTGTTGTTCTGAACTCTCTGACAACTGTAACTTTGATTTGTCCCGGATAATCAAGCTCATCCTCAATTTTCTTTGCAATATCTCTTGCAAGTTTTTGTGATGCCAAATCATCAAACATTTCTGCCTGAACAATTACCCTGACTTCACGACCGGCTTGGACTGCAAAGGATTGTTTAATGCCTTCGTAACTGTTAACAATTTCTTCAATTTTTTGAAGTCTTTTGATATAAATTTCTAAAGTATCACGTCTTGCACCCGGGCGTCCTGCAGAAATTGCATCAGCCAGTTTTACAAGCACTGCTTCTATTGTATTCGCTGTAACGTCGTCGTGGTGAGCTTCAATAGCATGAATAACTTCTTGCTTTTCACCGTATCTTGAAGCAAGCTCAACACCAAGCTGAATATGTGTGCCTTCCTGTGTCTGGTCAACAGCTTTACCGATATCGTGAAGCAAACCTGCACGTTTTGCCACATAAACATTAGCACCGAGTTCTGCTGCTAGCATTCCGGCAATGTGCCCAACTTCCAGAGAATGTTTCAAAACATTCTGCCCGTAGCTTGTTCTGTAATACAAACGACCTAAGTTCTTAATTAACTCTTTATTCAATCCCATAATACCCATATCAAGAGCTGCGTTTTCGCCTTCTTTCATAATTTTCTTTTCAACTTCTTCACGGGATTTTTCAACAGTTTCTTCTATTCTTACAGGGTGAATTCTGCCATCCTGAATAAGTTTTTCAAGAGCAATTTTTGCAATTTCTCTTCTAACAGGATCAAAAGCAGAAAGAACAACAGCTTCCGGAGTATCATCAATAATTAAGTCAACACCGGTCAAAGTTTCAAGAGTTCTTATATTACGACCTTCACGTCCGATAATACGTCCTTTCATTTCATCGTTTGGCAGAGAAACAACAGAAACAGTTGACTCTACAACCTGTTCCATCATACATCTCTGCATTGTAGTCGTAAGAATTTCTTTAGATTTCTCTAAAGCATTTTCTCTTATCTTTGCTTCATTATCTCTTATCAGCTGCATCTGCTCCTGAGCTAAATCGTTTTTTAATTGATCAAGAAGCATTCTTTTTGCATCTTCAGCTGACATTCCAGCTATTCTTTCAAGTTCAACTGTTTGTTTTTGAACAATTTCAGCAAGAAAGTCTTCTTTCTCAATAAGCTGATCTTTCATTCTATCGAGTTCAACTTCTTTATCAGTAACTTGTTGAATTTTATCTTCAAGAATATCTTCTCTTTTGGAAAGCTTATTTTCAATTGCAGCAAACTCTCTTCTGCGTTCTCTTTCATCTTCATTTAATTGTTCGCGTTCATTATGAAGCGCTTCTTTAGCCTTAATCATTGCTTCTTTTTGAAGTAATGCCTCTTTTTCAAGCAAATCTTTCTTTGACTGTTCAGTCTGGAGTACAAGATTTTTATACTTAACTCTCTGTACTACAATAACAGCCGCGAGTATTACCAACGCAACTGCAGCAACGGTCAACCATGCACTCATTTAGCACCTATTCCTTTTCTATTTTTTATATATACACGACACCCGGGCACATATAGCCTGCCCGGCAATTATTAAGTATTTTCAATAATTTTCGCTATCGCATATATCCTCAAAATTTTTATACTACTACTGATTTAATCATACCATATAAAGATAATTTTGTATAGCAAAAACTATCCGGCCGATAATCCGGATTTTCTGCTAAATTATTAAGCTATTCAATCATTACATCTCGAAATCAGGAGGCAGCTCATCCATAATTGAAGTTATAAACATTTCTGAAATTATTCCAAGTCCGCAGAACAATTTGAAACAAAATACACAGTTCGGTTTTCTCTTACCGCCCATGAATTCATACAACGTAGTAACTGCTATATCATTCTCATGACAAAAACCGGTTTTATTCAAATTCCTGCGCTGCATTTCACGATAAATAACAATTCCCATAGCTTCAGCTAAAATATCTTCTTTACTTTTCATAATAAGTATATGAACACAAGAAAGAAAATAAATTTATATAATAAAAAACGGGATTTCTCCCGTTTTTTATTTTACTACTATATTTACAAGTTTTTTCGGAACTACTATCACTTTGACAATATTTTTGCCCTCAGTCAGCTCTTTAACTTTTGCACTTGATAGGGCAATCTTTTTCAAATCCTCGTCATTTACCCCTTCATCCGCTTCAAGTTTATCTTTGACCTTACCGTTAACTTGCACAACTAAAGTAATTTTGCTTGCCTTTGCAAGGTTTTCATCCCATTCGCACCACTTGTCCTCATGAATAGAGCCTTCAAATCCCAAATCATGCCAGATTTCTTCAGACATATGAACCGTAACCGGAGCCATCAATTTAATCAATGATACTACAGCAAAGCTAAATACATTCTTGTCTTCTTCAGTAAATTCTTTGCGCTTACCTCTCCAATCATAGATTGCATTTGTAAGTTCTCTGTATTTAGAAATTACTGTATTAAACTGGAAGTCATTAGAAATATCATTAGTAATACCTTTCATTGCAATATGAACGGTTCTTACCAGATCATCATTTTCGCGTGTAAGCGGGAATGCAAGCTTGTAGTCTTTAGAAATATACTGTTGATTTTCGCTAACAAGTCTCCACACGCGGTTAAGGAATTTATAACATCCTTCCACACCCGCATCAGACCAGTCAAAATCTCTTGCCGGAGGTGAATCTGAAAGAATGAATAATCTTGCAGTATCTGCACCAAAGTTTTCAAATATTTCATCCGGATCAACCGTATTACCTTTAGATTTTGACATCTTAGAACCGTCTTTTAAAACCATACCTTGAGTTAAAAGGTTCTTGAACGGCTCGTCAAAGCTCAATAAGCCCAAATCCTTCAAAGCTTTTGTAAAGAATCTTGAATACAATAGGTGAAGAATCGCGTGCTCAATACCGCCTACGTACTGGTCAACAGGAAGCCATTTATCTACAAGTTCCTTTGCAAAAGGCATTTCAGCATTCTTAGCATCAGAATATCTTAAATAATACCAGCTTGAGCATACAAATGTATCCATCGTATCAAGTTCTCGTCTTGCTTTTCCTCCGCAAATCGGGCAGGTAGTCTCAGCAAAGGTTTTTGAAGTTGTAATCGGAGATTTTCCTACAACAGAAAAATCAACATCTTCAGGAAGCATTACCGGAAGATTTTCTTCTTTCTCAGGAACTATTCCGCATTTATCACAATAAACCATCGGGATTGGAGCTCCCCAGTATCTCTGACGAGAAATCAGCCAGTCACGGAGTCTGTATTGGGTTTTAAATTCACCAAACCCGTTATCTACAGCTTTTTGAGTAATTGCTTTTTTAGCTTCCGTATTCTTCATTCCGTTAAATTCATTAGAGTTTACAAGAACCCCTTCTTCTGTATATGCAGCATCCTTGCAGTCAGAAGGATTTTCAGGGTTTTGAATAACAACTTTTAAAGGAAGATTGTATTTCTTTGCAAAATCATAATCTCTTGTATCGTGCGTAGGAACTGCCATTACAGCACCTGTTCCGTACTCAACAAGCGCATAATCAGCAGTCCAGAGCGGGAATTCTTCACCTGTGAACGGATTTATACAATGAGTTCCAAGAGGCACTCCGGTTTTTACCCTGTCTGTTGAAAGTCTTTCAATCTCTGTCATTTTGCGGGCATTAGCTCTATACTCTTCAACTGCTTCTTTATTTTCAGGTGTTGTAAGTTTTTCTATATCTATATATTCAGGTGCAACAACAAGGTAAGTTATACCGTGAACTGTATCAGGTCTTGTAGTATAGACAGGAACTTCCAACCCTTCGATTTCTTTTACTTTAAATCTAAAAATAGCACCTTGAGACTTTCCAATCCAGTTTGCCTGCATTGTTTTAACATTATCGCCCCAGCCATCAAGTTTATCTAAATCTTCTAAAAGTCTTTCAGCATAATCTGTTATCTTAAAGAACCATTGAGATAAGTATTTTTTCTCAACGACACTATCGCATCTCCAGCACTTGCCGTCAATAACCTGTTCGTTTGCAAGCACTGTACCGCAAGTTTCGCACCAGTTAACAGCAGCTTCTTTCTTATAAGCTAAGCCTTTTTTATAAAGCTGAATAAAGAGCCACTGAGTCCATTTGTAATAATCAGGTTTACAGGTAGTAACTTCTCTTTGCCAATCATAAGATAAGCCCAGCATTTTAAGCTGCTTTGTCATATAAGCAATATTTTCATCAGTCCATTTTGCAGGATTTGCACCGTGTTTCATTGCTGCGTTTTCAGCTGGCAGGCCAAAGCTATCCCATCCCATCGGATGAAGCACATTATAACCTTGCATTTTCTTAAACCTTGCAATAACATCAGTTATCGTATAGTTTCTTACATGTCCCATGTGTAGTTTACCCGAAGGGTAAGGGAACATAGATAACGCAAAATATTTCGGTTTATCACTATTATCAGGAGTATGGAAAACATTATTCTTTTCCCAAATTTCCTGCCATCTCTTTTCTATTTCCTGTGGAAAATAAGCTTCTTTCATCTATTCTTACTCCTCAAACTGGTACAAGCTTTATTCTATCACAAACATAAAATTACACATCAATATCATCTTCTGGAGCTTCCGGCAAATCAGGCTCAGCAACCTGTTTGGTTAACTTTTCATTCAATTCCTGAAGCGTAATTGACTTATCCATTTTCTTTAATGCATTTAAAACTGCTATTTTATAATCAGCATCTGCTCTGTTTTTTGGATTATCAACTATTTCACCAATTCTCTGACCTAAATATCCCATAACAAGTATAGCAGGAATTAACAATGAAGCAGTCGTAAGTATCGCATGCAAATCAATAACACCAACTCTTACAATACTTACCGTACCTATAACAATTAACGTAATAACAATAAATAGTAATCTTATATTTTCTGTATAACCCATAATAATTTATTATTCGCCTCTTTTATTAAGATTTTCCATATCTTTTTTCATACAGAACTGCACAAGCGTCATTTTATCAATATTACTTAGCTGAGTAAATCTTCCTGAAATTGTGTAAAGTCCGCTATCGCCTTTTTCTACTCTTATAAGCTGATATTTACAGTTTACAATCTGCTCTTCACTAAGCTTAATTGAAACGCTGTAGTCTTTTTCAATATCAATATTTTCAGAAGTTCTGACTTTCATACCACCTGCAGATAAATCCAGAGTTCTGATTTTATGAGAAATATCTCCGCAAGTTAATACTAAATCTTCCAGAAATTTAACACGTGTAAATTTACGTCTCTGTAAGAAACGGTGTTTTACAGGGTTAGCAATTGTTACAACATTATTTTCCAGATTTTGTATATAAGATTCAAAATACAAATACCCGTTATCCGTAAAAGAATAAAAATCGCAAATATGATTAACTATTAAACCTTCCGGAACGTATTTAAGCTCCATTCTGAAACCATCAGAAGAAACATCAAGAACACGCCCTTTGTTTGTTTTTTTAAAGTCCTGCGGAACAATTGTTACTAATTGATTATCTTTTATAAGTTCTCTCATATTTATCCTTTCTTGATTGTTTAACTCTCACAATTACATTTTCTGTGATATCACCCTCTAAAAGGAAGGGGAGCGCTCCATTTGTAGTCCCAAAACCGAGCAAATACATTTACCCCTTTACCCCCCCGACCGTACTATGCCGACGGATTTAACTTTTACATTCGGGCTTATTTCATTATATGACATAATCGCAATCTGCGGATAAGTTCTTTCAACAAGCTTCCTGAATAAAAGCCTGATAGGAGAAGAGCAGAGGATTACAGGCTGATTTCCGGTTGCTGTAATCGCTTTTTCAAGCTCTAAATTCATCTTATCAAACATATTTTTAGTAAAGCTTGGATCAAGCGTTACACTCTGACCGTCAGGACTTGCGCCTTTTGCAATCGTGTTTTCAATATCAGGAGAGAGCGTAATAACGTACAACTCTCCGGTATCAGCAAGATTTTGCTTACAAATATTTCTGGAAAGCGCCTGACGCACATGCTCGGTTAAGAAACTTGGATTTTTATTAATCTTAGCCTGAATACTGATTGTTTCAAGGATAGTTTTCAAATCTCTAACTGCAACACCTTCTTTCAAAAGGTTTTGCATAACAAGCTGAACATCACCGACCGTAATATCCCGCATTAAATCAGCAACATAATCTTCTGAAACTTCTTTCTTAAGATTATCAACAAGCTGCTGAACATCAAATCTTGAAAGGATTTCTGACGCACATTTTTTGATAACTTCAGTAATATGGGTAGAAATTACGGCAGACGCTGAAACAACGGTATAACCTGACATTTCTGCCATATCTTTATCTTTACCTTCAATCCACAAAGCCGGCAGACCAAAAGCAGGCTCAATAGCGTGAATACCATTTATTGCGAGGTTTCCGACAGGATCACCTGCGCACATTGCAAGAAATCTTTCTGGATAAACCTCTCCGGCTTCTAAAGCTACACCTTTAAGCTTGATTTGATAAGAATTTGGAGATAGCTGCAGATTGTCTCTTACACGGATGGAAGGAAGCACAATACCCAAATCCAGAGCAGTCTGCCTTCTAATCTGCGCAATACGTTCGAGCAAATCTCCTCCCATTTCAACATTCAAAAGCTGAACGAGCCTGTAACCTACTTCAATTTCAATTGTATCAACATTAAGAAGCTCCATAACGCTTTCTCTGGTAGCTTTAGCGCGTTTTTCTTTCTTTCCGAGTTTTTCCTGCTGCGCCTGTTCTGCAATTTGAGCTTCCTGTGTTTGAATAATTTCTTTTTTAGCTTTGGACCTAAAGTAAGCCATTCCGCCAGCAATCATTGCAATTGTTAAAAACGGAATAGTCGGCATGCCGGGAACTATACCCATAAATCCGAGAAGTCCTGCTACAACACCAAGCACGCGCGGATCAGAGAACATTTCATTTTTAATATCTGAAGACAAGGATTCGTCTTTTCCGGTAGCTCTTGATACAATCAAACCTGTTGCAGTTGAAATTAAAAGCGCCGGAACCTGTGATACAAGACCATCACCTACTGTTAAGATTGTATAAGTTGAAAGCGCGGTTTGTACGTTCATGTGAAGCTGAATAACACCTATAATCAAACCGCCGACAATGTTAATAACAGTGATTACAATCCCTGCAGTAGCATCACCCTTAACGAACTTTGAAGCACCATCCATAGTACCGTAAAAGTCGGTTTCTCTTTCCAGCTTACGTCGTCTTTCTTTTGCCTGTTCTTCGTTAATTAAACCGGAATTTAAATCAGCGTCGATACTCAATTGTTTACCGGGCATTTTATCCAAAGTAAATCTTGCAGAAACTTCAGCAACACGCGTTGCACCGCCTGTGATAACCATAAAGTTAATCAAGACCAGAATACAAAATATAACAGCACCGACAACATAGTTCCCGCCTACGACAAATTCTCCAAACGAACTGATTACGTTTCCTGCCTCACCATTCAACAAAATTAAACGCGTAGAACTTACGTTCAAGCCAAGCCTGAACAGAGTCGCAATAAGCAAAACCGTTGGGAAAGATGAATAATCAAGCGGTTCTTGCGTATACAGGCAGACAAGAAGAATAACTACCGCAAGCGAGATATTGATTGTTAAGAGCAAATCCAGCATCGGAGCTGGAAGAGGAATAACCATCATGCAGACAATTACGACCAAGCCAATTGCAAGGACGATATCGTTATTGCCTAATACTTTTGATAATTTACCTAATTCCACCTATTTTTCATGCCGGATAATAAGGCATTCTCCTCCAACAATATTCTATCATTAGTCAGGATAACAAGCAATATAGTTAAGATTTCTTAAAGTTTTACTCAAGCCCGTTTTTCTGTTTATAAACATAAGCCAGAATTTCAGCTACAGCAACATACATATCGGAAGGGATTATGCCGTCAATTGGCACAGAATTATAAAGCGAACGCGCAACAGGTCTGTTTTCTACAATCGGAACATTGTTTTCTTTTGCAATCTCTCGTATCTGGAACGCTAAATAATCAACTCCTTTTGCTACAACCATCGGAGCCGGTGCTTTTGTTTTATCGTATTTAATCGCAACAGCATAATGAGTCGGGTTGGTTACAACGACATCAGCATCAGGAACAGAAGACATCATACGCTGACGAGCCATCTGCATCTGGATAGACTTAATCCTCGCTTTAATTTTAGGATCCCCTTCTGTATCCTTGTGTTCGTCTTTAACCTCCTGCTTAGTCATCTTAATGGATTTTTCGTATTCATAATTCTGATATTTTTTATCCAGATAACCAAGAATAAGCATTGCAAGGCACATATTAATAATCATATTAATCAAAATCGATAAAATAATATTTATTGCAATCGGAATATCAAGCCCGACAAGTCCTAATAAATCCCCTTTTCTGCTGTTTATCGCTGAATAACCGCAAGCACCTACAACAACAATTTTCAGAATAGATTTTGCAAACTCAACAAGAGAACGAGGCTCAAACGGGTTAAAAATTCGCTTTGCATTTTGAAGCATTCGCCTCGGAGAAAGATTTTCAAGGTTAAACTTAGCTTTTTCCAATGCAAAAACATGCCCGACATCAAATCGTATAATGAATACTGCAGCTATAACCAGAAGTACAAAAAACGGCAGCACAATCATACCCAGATACTTGAAATATGGCAGCAACACTCCCATAATATTTGTAACATCCATGCCGGCATAGTTCAAATTCGAGAATGTTTCTTTCATCATTCCCTGCATAGTATTCAGCATGCCGGAGCCCAGAACGCCCAAAAGCGCAATACTTGCAACCATAACAAGAGCCGAGTCTAAATCCCTGCTCTTAGAGACATTACCCCTTTCTCGTTCTTTCGTTCGCCGTCGGGTGGTCGCTTCTTCGGTTTTTTCTGCTGCATCATTTCCCATAATTATATTATACTTAAATTATGAATAAATGCGTAAACTTTACAAATAAACTTAAACCTGAAAACATTTTTCTATTCCTCGGTACACTTTTCGGTCTGCTGTTCATGTTTATAACCCCTGTTTTTCAAGTTGCAGATGAGCCTATGCATTTATTAAGAGCCTGTGAAGTTTCTAATCTCATCATTCATAACGATAAGACCGGAGACTTTACAAAAGATATTCTTCCTAACAGAAAGCCATTACTTAGAAAAAACTGCGCGCAATTTCAGGAGTTTAAAGATATAAAACATTACACAGAATTATTTGAGTTCAAAGATTTAAACTACCTGCACAACAACAGCGGTTACTCATTTATTATGTACCTGCCGTCTTCTGTAGGATTAAAAATATCATCATTTATAACAAACAATACTTACATTCAATTTTATACAGCACGCTTTTTTAATTTAGCAGTATGGCTTGCCTTAACATTTTGTGCTATCAGAATAACCCCGTTTAAATGGCAGTTTTTAATTTGCGCGCTTTTTCCTATGACAATTTACGAAGGAATGTCGATTTCTGCTGACAGCGTAAATCTTGGATTTGCATTTGTTTACATCGGGTATATTTTTAGCCTTGCCTATGGGAAAAATAATAACGTTAAACCTTTTATATTCTTAACTTTGATTAGCATTTTATTTAAAGGTGTGTTTTTGTTTTCACTTTTATTTCTGCTCGTTCCTAAAACTAAAATACAAAATAAGTACTTAATTTTTATTCCGCTATTCTGTGCAGGAGCTGTTTTACAAAATATATTAAGCTCAAATTCTTATATGCTAATAGGCGATAACATTGATGTAGAAGCAAGAAAACAACTCTTCTTTACGCAGCCTTTGTATGTTATAAAATTATTCCTCAATACATTTTTGCACAAAGCCTGTTTTTATCTTCAGTCCAGTATTTTCAGATTGGGCTGGCTGGAAATTGAACCAAAGCCTGTTCCTGTTTTGCTTCTTTACTTTGCGTACCTGATTTCGTCTTTATTAGATAGTGTAAAAGTCAAAATATCAGACCGAATTTTGATTGTAATGTTTAACAGCGCTTTTATTCTTTTAACAACAGTACTCTATTTTCTAACTTACTCGCCTCTTGAAAACGGTATTATTATAGGAACTCAAGGCAGATATTTTATACCTCTGCATTTAACTTTTGCAGCAGTTATTCAGAATTCATTAAAAACGAATACCGGTTACTTAAAACTTTTCATTCTAAGCATAGTTGTTTTAAACCTGATTTATGCAAGCTTTTTAATTTAAAACATAAAAGCAATTTGTTCCAGAAACCTGCCGATTAAAACAGTAATATATTCTGCCATCGGGCGCATAAAAATCAAAGAAAGCAAAAGTCCTAAATAAATTTTTAACGGCAGAGAAACCATAAAAATGTTCATCTGAGGCATCATTTTGGAAGTAAAACCCAGTAAAATATCGGTAATAAACAGGACACCAAAAATAGGCAGCGCAATACCTAATCCTATACTAAATATCTGAGCCGTGACCGTAATAATATGCCCGAAAAGTTCCGGCGAGAATGCAAACGTATAACCGACCGGCATGCTCTTAAAACTGTTATAAATCGCAGAGAAGAGCCATTGATGAGCACCGAGAGCAATAAAAAGCATTGTAGCAAGAAATGTATAAGCCTGCGTAATTACAGGAGATTGCCCACCTGATGTCGGGTTCAAAGCCTGATCTGCAGAAAGCCCCATTTGAACCGCAAACATATTTACACCCAGTTCTATCCCCACAAACAAAATATTCGCACAGTATCCCATTGCAAAGCCGATAAAGAACTCTTTTACAAGAATAAGAGTCAGTGCAGGAGCAGAGTTCGGAACCGCAAAAGCAGTGTTATACTGCACAATAGGAAATAAAATGAACGCTATCGCTGCTGCGAGCCATATTTTCACCTGCATAGGAATAGGATATGTTGAAAACAAAGGTGCAGAAGCAAACAGCCCTGAAAGCCTTGTAAAAATTGCCATAAAAAGGATTATATTCGCGGTTGAGAAGAGTACGTCCAGATTAAACATTATGCCCCGCCGATTAATTGAGGTATCATACTCATAAACTCATTTACAGTCGTAATAAAAATACTGAACATCCAGGGCATAAGAAAGATTAAAAGCAAAACGCAACCGACAATTTTAGGAACGAATGTCAAAGTAGATTCCTGAATTTGAGTAACTGTTTGGAAAATACTTACCAGAAGACCCAGAACAACTCCGACAAGAAGCACCGGAACAGAAATTTCCAGTGTTAATATGAACATTTTTTGCAAAAGCGTTATAACTATATCTTGATTCATTTTATACTACCTTATTTAACAAAACTCTCAACGAGCGACTTAACTACCAGATACCAGCCGTCTACCATAACAAACATTATAAGCTTAAACGGCAGAGCAATCATAGTCGGAGGTAAAAACATCATCCCCATTGATACCAGAACCGAAGAAACCACAATATCAATTACCAGAAACGGAAGGTAAACTACAAAACCGATTGTAAACGCTGTTTTTAGCTCGCTTAAAATAAACGCAGGCAAAAGGACATAAGTCGGCACATCATCTTTGTTCTTTGGTTTTTCTATCTTTGCCATCCTGACAAAAAGCGCAAGCTCTTTTTCGTGAGTTTGTTTAAACATAAAGTTTCTTACGGGCACAATCCCTCTATCAAGCGCAGCCTGCTGTGTAATCTGATTTTTCATGTACGGCTGGAGCGCGTTTTCGTTGATTTCATTAAACGTAGGCGCCATAATAAAGAAAGTTAAAATCAAAGCCAAACTTGTAATAACCTGGTTTGGAGGCAGATTGCCGGCACCAAGCGCCTGTCTCGTCAAAGACAAAACAACAACAAGCCTTACAAAAGAAGTTGTCATAATCAAAATACTTGGAGCAAGCGTAAGTATTGTTAACCAGATTAAAATCTGCAACCCGTTAGTAAAATCTTGCGGAGTATTAGCATTCTGCATTCCAATATTAATATTTGGAAACGATATTGCAGCTTCTGCCGGCAAAAATGCAGCCAGAATTAAGCCTGCAACAACCCCAAACCTTCTTATATTAAACCAATTCATCTCTTTTCCCTTAAAAAATGACTATATTACAAGTCTATGCTATCAAATTTATTTAAGTCATGGCAAATCATTAAGTTTTATTTCACCGATATCAACTTTTACAAGCTCCGGCATTTCATAGTTTAAAACCTGTTTTATTGCTTTCGGGCGATATTTTTCAAAGTCGCTTTTTACTTTCTCAACCTGCAAAACATTATCCACATTAAATTTCTTCACATATTGAAGAGCAATCGTCCCGCATTCAGGATGTTTTTCGTACTTAAACACATTAAACTCCAGAACTATCGGCAAATCATCTGAGTCAATAATCAAACAATCAATCATTCCGCGGTTATTTTTCTCATCCTCGGAAATAGAACACGGACATCGAAGCTGCGCTAAGTATTCTTTAAAATTGTGCGCAGTCTCAATCGGCGAAAAAACATTAGGGAAATGATGAACGGCTACCATTTCTGTCCACGAATTCATATCTTCTCCCGACTTAAAATAACCGTTAAAATACCCGTTATGCTCACTGCTTTTATAACTGTAAATTAAATTGTACTGTTCGCCCTGAAAATTCAAACTATAATTTTCTTCAGCCAACACTGAAGCCATAGTAATAAACATTAATAATAAAATTAAAAATCTTTTCATTTTAACCAACATGCGCACGCGCGAGCAGCTCGGCAGGCTCGGCAATAGCTGTGCTGTAAGTGATAAAATCATTATCAGGCGCAAAATATTTACGCATTGCACTACGATTCGTTACCTTTTCATAACAGGTGAACGAATCCACATTATCCTTCAAGTAGCCGGCAAAAATCCTCTGCTTGTGGGACAAATTATAGTCCTTCAAGTTTTTGACGATATACATATACCTATATTATATAACATTTGTATAAGGTTTTGTATAATTTTTTACAAATGTTTACAGAGGGGCGGATGTGTTAAAAACACATCCGCATCTCTATCTTCACAAATAAAAAAAGCTCCCATAAGGGAGCTTTTAGCTTCTTAAGTTAAACTATTCAGTAAATCTTTCATCTGATTTTCTAAGTCTTCATATTCACTTGAGTTGTTATACGGATCAAGCTGCTGTGTCAAATCTTCCGCTGCACCTGTATAATCCGAACCGTCAGAATTTTTGTAAGAAGTTGTTCCGTCTTCGTTCTTAGTCTGAGTTACAGAATTACCGTCTTTATCAGTGTATAAGAAGTTACCGTTTTCATCTGTTTTCGGATATCCGCGTTGAGCGTAAACTTCTGCAAAGCCTTCATAATCACTTCCGTCAAGGTTTTCATAGATTGGAGAACCATCTTCATCAGTCATCAAATTACCGTCAGCATCCATTCTTTGACGCAGCTGGTCTCCATTTAATGTTGTAAACAAAGGTCTGCCTTCCCCGTCCATCATCTGAATAGCTTTAGAAGCATCAAGGAAAGAAGCATTGCCGCCCATACCGCAGCCATAGTTGTGAGTTGTATCTGATACAAGGTTCATTACCTGATAGTCTACTTCATACGCTTTAATTGCAGCCTGTTCTGCAGGTGTTAATTCCTTACCTGCTTCCTGTTTTTTGATAAGTTTCTTATACTCAGCTTTGTTAAGCATTTGAAGGGTATCGTTTTCACCTAATCCAAACATAGCTTTGATTGCAGCATACATTTGTTGTTGATAGTACTGAACCATCATGGTAATTTTTTCACGATATGCAACTTCATCAGATTCCAAACGTTTAGTAACATTTGTAATCTGACCATCACTATTAAATCTCATATCAACATTTTTTAAACCATCGTTCGTATTAACAACATAATTTCCGTCCTGGTCTTTATAAAGACCTTTTACCATTGTTTGTTCTAATGGAGTGCATTCACTATTACAGCAGGAATTACCGGCCATTCCGCCGCCTTCACCCTGATGGAAAGTTGTTTCCATATCGATTTCGTTATCAATATAAACATCATTGTGAACATTGCCTTCTTCATCTTCATATAAATGCTGAACAATGCCGTATTGAGCATAAACAGAAGGGTCGTACATACCGTCCATCGCTTCGAAATCGAAGTTTACATTGAATGTAACCATATCAGCCAGCGCAGGGTTCGCCTGAATCATTGACACCATCTTATCAAGACCTGTCAATGTACTTACAGTTACCTGATAGTGATCAATACCGGTTGTCGGGTCTGTTACAGGAGTAAGAGCATCAATACCGTCAATATTCAAAATATCATCAATAGGCAGACCGCCTGAAAGTTCATAAATTGTTACCTGAGCATCGTTCATGTACCAGCCGTACCATTCGCTCTTGAAGTCGCCTTCAACATCCAGATTACCTTTGTATTCTGAATTACAAATAGCGATATAAGTACCGTTTACACATCCGATAAATCCGCCGGCTCTTCCTGTTTCCATTAAGAATGAAATATCGCCGTCATTTTCTTCGTTATTCCATGTGATATTAACAGAGCTTTCACAATTATTAATAGTAATAATTGTCTTACCGGCTTCACCTATTAAACCACCCGCTGATTCTTCGCTAAAGTTTATGCTTCCGGATGTATTACAATTTGTAATTTTCAAATCACCTCTGGCAACACCTTCTTTTGTAGATGTATCCTGAACATGACCGATTAAGCCGCCAACAAAGTATTTGCCCCCGGCATTAACATTTGTATCAACATTTGAAATATAGCTATTACGTTCAACAACCGGATTTCCGAACATATCATAATAAGCCACGTCATCAATTTTACCCGCTAGAGCACCCACACTTTCGTAGCCTGAAACATCACCACTTACTGTAATATTGTTAAAAGTTGTACTTTTAGCCATACCAACAGCAATACCTACACCGGATGCACCATTAATAAAGTCATCAGGTGCTATAACTTTGGCATCAATAAAATCAACATTACAAATTGTGGCATTATTAGTAACTCCAAAGAAACCGATGTTTTGAGCTTCCGGTTGATCTGTAACATCAATTGTTAAATTTCTGATACCGTATCCGTTACCATTGAATACACCGGAAAACGGATTATCTTCATTACCGACCGGACTCCAGTTTTCAATACTGCTTAAATCAATATCACAGCTTAAAATATAATTACCGTTTAAATCAATTCCGCCATTCTGGAAAATTTCAAGGAATTGTTCTACAGAAGTAATATTTACATATCCTTCTTCTGCAACAAGTTTTGCAATTTCTTCTTCCGAAAGATGTTCAGCTTCCTGAACACCTTCAGTTTTTTCAACATCATCTGCAGCTTCAGCTTCCGCAGCCTCTTCTGCAGCAGCCAAAGCCTGTTCTGCCTCATCAAGTTCCTGTACTTTTGTATTATACTCGTTTTCAGCTTTTGTTAAAGCTGTTTTTGCATCTTCAGCAGCTTTCTGAGCATCAACAGCTTCCTGGCGTTCTTTTGCAGCTTTACTGCGTGCATCAGCTAATTCTTGATTTTTTGCATCTAATTTTGATTTTATATCATTAGCTTTATTTTGTTCAACTTGCAAAGCTTCATAAGCTCTATTAACTGCATCTTCTGCTCTTGCAATAGCATCCTCGTCGCCGCTCGCACGAGCTTGTGTAAGCTGCGCCTGAGCATTTGTGTACGCAGAACTTGCTGTACTTACCCTTAAGTTTGCCGCGTTATATTCACCCTGCAAAGTATCTGCTTCGCCGGAAAGTCTTGTTACTTCTGCATCAGCTGCATCAGCTTCTGCAGCTTCTCTTGTTGCAGCAGCTGCAGCTTCAGTATCTTTTTGAGCAGCTTCTGTTTTAGCTTTTTCTGCAGCTTCTTTTGCTCTTAAAGCTTCCTGCTGACGTGCTCTTGCTTGTTCTAATGCATCTGATGAATTAATATCAAGCCCCATAGAAATCTCCTTTCGCGTATTTTCTCTTTATATATATTATATAACGGCATTTTTTTGACGAACTTTAACAATTTCGAAAAATTGTTACAAAAGTTCATAATATCAGATTATATAAGCTGTATAATATAAATATGGCTGTATATTTCTTTTATGGGGACGAAGATTATAATATAGAACTTGAGCTTGAAAAAATGAGTTCAAAACTCAATCCTGACTTCAAGTCTATGAGTCTGCAAACGTTTGATAATCCTAATTTTAACACTTTAATTACAGCGCTTAGGACAACTCCTATGATGTTTGGAGACATGTTGATTATAATTAACGCAGAAGAGTATCTTCTATCCAACAAAAATTCTTTTGATGATAGTGAACTATCAGAAATAGAAGACGCGCTTAATAATAATCCGGAAACCCTAAACATTGTTTTTGTTGTAAGATTACCGCGGGATGAGAATAAAAAGCCGGATTCGAGACGTAAATTATACAAAATACTTTCAAAGCACAATGTAAAAGAGTTTCCGACATTTAAGACTTATAAAACAGCTGAAATTGCAGGATGGATTAAAGCTCAGGCAAAGAAAAAAGATATTACGCTTGAAGATAATGCAGTCACCTTACTCATTGAACAAATAGGAAACAACCTGAGAGAGTTTAATACAGAGCTGGATAAGCTAAAGTTAATTGCTTATCCTGAAAAAAAAGTTACCGGCAAAATGGTGAAAGAGATTTGTATTTCCAATGAGGATTTATTTAACTTCACAGAGCTTATTATGAAAGGCGAACGTGACAGAGCTTTACTAGAGTTCAACAAGCTTCTGGATAAAAAACATCCGCTTGAAATTTTATCAGCAGTTCAAACTATGCTCAAAAAATGGATTATTTTAAAAACAAAATCCTCATCCTCCACTCCTGCTGAGCTTTCAAAGCTCACAGGGCAGCATGAATTTGTAGTAAAACAGACTTTACAAAAGCTAAAAAATACAAAAACAGGAGATTTAGTAAAATTGAAACAAAATCTGTTTGAAGCAGAGTTTAAAATCAAGTCAGCAGAAGCAATTGACATAACAAGAGAGGTGGAGTGTGCTATTATCAGATAAGTATCCGTTTTTAACCGAATATTTCACAGGCGCTTTAACCTCAAAAGAACGCGCACTTCCGCAAAGCATATTGTTTTATGGAAACGATTTAGATGCTCAATACACTTTTGCTCTTGAAATAGCAAGACTTCTTAACTGCAAAGAAGAAAAAAAAGATGATTGTGAATGTTTAAACTGCAGGTGGATAAGAGAAAATTCTCACCCTGCAATTCTTACAATTTCAAGGATTGATAACAAGCCTGACGATGATGATTCAAAAACAGTTATTTCAATAAAACAATCACAAATGATAAAAGAAACTCTCGTTTCAGCTTCAGAATTTCACAGGGTATTTATTTTTTGTGATAAAGATGATGACGGAAATATTTCCGGATTAAACCCTGTGAATTTTCAGGCAGAGACTGCAAATTCGTTATTAAAAATTATTGAAGAACCGCAGCCGGGTGTGACTTTCATATTCTTAACAAGATACATTGACGATGTTCTATCAACGATAATTTCGCGTTCGCAATGTTTCTTTGTACCTTCGTTTAAAAAACTTGAATACAATTATGACTGTATTTCAGGTATCTTTACAAACTATTTCGAGTTTGAGCGTAAAGATGTTTTTGATATTTCACAAAAATTATGCGATTTAACAAAAGATTTTTCCGCACAGGAAATCCTTGAAAGCATTCAGAATTATATCTTACAGACTTTAAAATCTAACCCGAAACACACAGAATTAATAAAACATATAGAGATTGTTGAAGTAGCAAAACGTCAGGCAAAGCTCGGTATCAGGCCGGCAAATATATTCGACGATTTGTGTCTGAAGCTAATCATTTAAAGGGGTAAGCGTTCCTAAAAGGTAGGCGTATACATGCAAGCTGTACAAATACAAAATACCGGCAGCTAAGTAAACGATATTTCCAAATTGTTGATAGATTTGATACAAGACGAAAAAGTTCAACAAATAAAAAAGTACAAATAAAATCGTGTTCCAAATATATCTAAAAAAGTAGTTTTCTATAATATAAACCGCTTTTGGAACATTCCATACTGCGAAAACAGAATTTTGTTTTGCATAGTTCCATAAAAGTGCCGGCATGAAAGCAAAGAAAAACAAATAAAGCAAATTATAACTTGCTGAGTATAGTTTGTGATAACTATCAATATTATCCCATGGCATCGTAAAAGATTCCGTAAAAATAGTGGAATACACTAACATTGCATACGGAAAAATCATAATAATAGTAGCAATGACAGAAGCAAATCCACGCCAGAGAAATGTGGCTAATTTAAACTCCGGAAGATGTATTGTAAAAACATTTTTAACTTTTCCAGAATAAACGCTGTTGGCTTTTATATCAACATCTCTTGAAATCACATTATAAGTTAAGTTCCAGAAATATCCCTGCAAAATAAGCCAGGGAAGTACCAAAGACAAAATTGTAAGAATATAAAATACAATTTTAAGAACATAGCTTATATCCTGAAACTTGCCTAAATAATTAAATACGCATGCCAGAAGATAAAAAAGAATTTGCACAGCCAAAAGCTGCACAATTCTTTTCCAAAAGTTTTCTGTTTCAAACATCCAGATAAAAGGTTTTAAAATTTGCATCTATTCTTACCTTGCAAGAGAAATACTTGTAACTCCCGCGTTTCTTGCTCCATCCATTAATTTAACAACAGCACCGTGCTCTGCATCTTCATCGACTTGAATTAACAACCCGTCAGGATAATCCTTAGCTCTCTGTGCTACAGCTTGTTCAATATCAGCCGCTGCAATTTCAGCACCGTCAAACAAATACCTGTTATCAGATGTAACAGTAAAATTCATTATTTTACTATCTTTCACAATCTGCTCCTGATTAACAACTTCCGGCACCGCAAGATTTAACCCTTGCTGGTCAAGCATTGGAGCAATTACCATCATTATAATCAGAAGCACCAGAAAAATGTCTGTTAATGGTGTAATATTAATTTCGTTAAAACTGTCACGCATTATTCACTCCAATTCTCGTATTGATTATCACCAGGAATAGCTGTAGAAGCGCCCTCTATTGTATTTGCATTAGAAGTATAGTTTGAAGTGCTTTCACTCTCCTCTAACATCTTCTGGTCTTTTTTGTTTAAAGGCTCACCTGCAACAATTAATTTTTTATAATGAGCATCCTGAGCAGCATCCATAATATCAAGAATTACAGAGCTTTTAACCTTTTCATCTGCTTTAACAACCACTTCAGCTTTATCGTTATCACCTCTAAGATTTTCCAAATCTGTCGCAAGCATGCCAATAGAAGAGCGTTTGCTGTCAACATAAATCGTTCCGTCTTTTGTCACGGATACTGTAACTTTACCCTGCTCAATTGCAGTACCGCTATTTACTTCAGGAACTGTAATTGAATTGTCTACAGACTGAAAAGTCGGTGCAACAACCATCATAATAATCAACAGCACCAGAAAAATATCCGTAAGCGGAGTGATATTTATTTCTGTAAATAAAGCTTTTTTACCTGTTTTAATACCCATTATATACCTGCTATTTTCTAGCCAAGCGCAACACTTGACTGTGATTTAACGTTTGCTTCTTCTTCAGAATCTACAAAGCTCAGGAACAGTAACTTAATCAGCTGGAAATCATCCTCAAATCTTCTTACAGTAGATTGGAAAGTATTGTAACAAACAACTGCAACAATCGCTACACCAAGACCAAAAGCTGTAGCAATCAATGCTGAACCGATACCCATTGCAACTGCAGCTGACTGGTTACCTTGAGAAGCCAAATCCTGAAATGTATAAAGAATTCTTACAACTGTACCGAACAAACCTAAAAAAGGAGCTACACCGCCAATTGTACCCAAAATTGTTAATCTATGCTCAAGCTTTCTTGTTGCCAGAGCTGATGCGATATCGAAAGAACGTGAAAAACCTTTCTTCTGTTCTGACAATATTCTAACACCTTCTTCTGTAACTTCGCCAATAATACCGCCGCACTGTACAGCAAGATTTTGAGCACCCATAAGATTATTCTTTGCAAGCTCTTTTTGAAGTTTCGGTATAAATTCAATTACGTTTCTTTTGTTCGCATTGTAAAATGCAGCTCTGTCAATCGCAACAGTTAAAGTCAAAATTGAACATACTAGAATCGGCAAAAGTACCGGCCAGTCTAATTGAATTGAATGTAATAATAATTCCATAATTTTATCCTCTTTTCTCTAATTTACTTTAATGTAGTCTCAAACCTTACCGACTATATTTACCCCACCCTAATATCTTGAGGCATTGAACACGTTGTAGTCAAACGTAAACTGAATATCAATACTCTGTCCTTTGAAATCTGCAGGCAAAGGTCTGAACGGAGCAGTTAACTCAACCGCTTTCAAAGCTGCCTGATCTGCTAAAGGCATGCCGGAAGATTTATGAACTCTGCAAGACAATAAACGTCCGTCTTTAGCTATTTTGAATAAAAGCACTACACGTTTACTTTCATTACCTTTTGGAGGATCCCAATTTAATTTAATTCTTCTTTGAAGCTCACGCATGTAAGGCCCAAAATCAGGTTCTCTAAGTGCATCAATACCAGGTGCACCGCCTCCGCCGCCGGGGTTGCCTAAATTACCGGTACCTCCCGGAGCTCTGCCGAGCTGACCGCTTCCTCCACCTGAAGAAGGAGAGAGAGAAGGTTTTGGAGCATAAGCACCTCCGCCTTTATTACCGCTGCCGGATGAAGCTGAACCGGATTTAGCACCGGTAGGAGCTGAAGTCCCGCCAACAGGGCCTGTTGCTAATGTCTTACCTACAGGTGCGCCTTTTGGAGCAGCTACTGTAAAGGCAGAAGAAGGTTTCGGTACCGGTGCCGGAGAAGAGACCGGTCTTGAAGACGGTCTTGCAGTAGGCGGTGCCGGTTTTGCCGGAGACGGCTTATTTTGAGCAGCAGGCTGCTGCACCGGTTTAGTTTGAGCCTGTTTAGGCTGCTGTGCTTTAGCCGGCTGCGGCTTTGGCTGTTGCTTAATTTGTTGCTGCTGTTTTTTAATTATTTTATTAGCACTCTGAGCTGCAGCAGAAGGTTTCGAAGGCTTGCTAGGTGCTGGAGACGGCATGGAAACTTTTCTCTTAGGATCATTTATTCCGCCGCTTCTGGAATTCATATCAGCACGATTTTTAGTATTTGGATCGCGCGGCTTTGCTTCTTTATCAACAAGCACAAACTCAATATCCTTTTTTAACTGAGCTTGAGGCTTTTTAAACAAATTCAAATTTATTCCCATTAAAGCCAGAGCAACCGTAATAAGCCATATTAACAAGACTACGCCGGGATGAAGCGCAGATGATATTGCAAGCGATTTTTTTATAGGAATAACTTCCGGTTTGCTTGTTGCAATTGTCGGAAGAACATATTCTTTTAAGTTCTTTTCTTCATCCTCATCTGATATAAAACTTTTTTTATTAATTAGTGTCACTTTTTATTTCTCTCTTGTACTACTTTTATAGAATAATAAAACCTGTTGCAAATTAAATTAATCTACTTACTAATTTTCATAACTATAACTTGACGCAGAAACTGTAATCGGCTGGGTTAACATCAAATCAATACAAGAGTTTGCAGGAATTTCGACATCATTTCCTTTATCCCATACTGACTTAACCAAACCACCTCCTGCACCTACAGCCGTACCTAAAGCAGTACCACGACCTAAATCACCACCGGCAAGAGCTCCGAATACCAGACCAGAAAGAGCACCTGCTGCACTGCCTGCCGCCATGTCTTTAGCATAATTTTTTGTTACATCCATTTTAGTTCCGCCAATTAAAACTCCGGTATTATCATCGGTTTTAATCACTGCAGAAATAGGAATTTGCGTTCCGTAAGGAGTAAAAATCTGAGTAAATCGGATACAAAGCTTACCG
The DNA here is from genome assembly GCA_948684385.1 of uncultured bacterium. Taxonomy (GTDB): domain Bacteria; phylum Cyanobacteriota; class Vampirovibrionia; order Gastranaerophilales; family Gastranaerophilaceae; genus CAG-196. The sequence goes on along the minus strand of CAPQCU010000006.1, from coordinate 2,672 downwards.
TTCATACTTCCGCGTTTTGCTTTGGAAGCTTCGATTACAGCTCCGGAAATAGTGCTTCCTGCCGGAGCTATTAGCTTATTATTATAGTAAAAATCAGAGTTCAATGCCATTGTAACCCCTTGACCCGCTGCAGCTGTAGCAGATGATATTGGAGTTGTGAGCATTGCAGGCAAGGAAGTTCCTGCAGGAACCATAACAACATTACCTTGCAAAGGCTGGTTTGAAGAATATTGCATCGGTTGTTGAACATATGGAGTATTATAAACCGGCTGCGGCTGCTGAAAAGAATAATTCGATGCAGCAAAAACAGAATTTACAGGACATATCGCCAGAAGCATTAAAAATGCTAAAAATTTATTCTCCATTTGAATCCCTCCCCTATATTACATTTTAATATCAATGAGATTTTTGTCAATTTATTAATACGTGGCTTAAATGTACAGGCTCAGCAAGAACTATAATTAAATCTGCTCCTGATGAAATTGTGACATGCTCACCCATTTTTCTTTTTGCTCCGGGTGCACATTGCAGCGTTCCCATTGCTCTAAACATCGCCCACCGCTGATAATGCGGCACTCTTATATATTCAGCAGGAGGTGTTAAACCGCCTCCTATGATATTATTATTAGCTGTATATATAAACGCTTTTATCGGAATTTCATATCCGTCAGGAAGATACATTTTATTAACAAAAACCCTCATTGCAGCATGAGTTCCTATTATTGGTTCGTTTTTCTTGTCAATATAACCTGAAAATCTTGTACCCGCAGGAATTACATCTTTATTGTATAAGTAAATATCTGAAGTTGATTCAAAATAAACTTTGTCACCTTCTTCACAATACGCAGTAGAAAATTCCTGTAAAGAAATTACCTGAACATGCGTACCTGCAGGAATATCAATTTCGTCATAATCTCTTAACGCAGGTGCTGCAAAAGACATCCGGCATAATAAAAGCATCATTAATATAGAAACAAAAATCTTCATCTTTGTTATTATATAACATCAGCCGCTTTCTTTCAAATATTCTTTTACAAGATTAATCGGAGTTGCAAAGCCTATACCGATATTTGAAATATTATTATCAGGATTATAAATAGCCTGATTTATTCCTATAATCTCACCTTTTTGGTTCAACAAAGGGCCTCCGGACGAACCGGGATTAATCGCAGCATCTGTTTGAATACGATTTTTTGCATAATCTATTCTCGAAATTATGCCCTGGGTTAATGTACCGCTAAAACCAAACGGATTACCGATTGCAAGTACTTTTTCTCCTACTTTAACTTTTGACGAATTTCCGAGTTTTACAGTCTTTAAATCTCTTGCTGCATCAATTTTCAAAAGCGCGATATCTTTATTATCACCTAAATGTTTAAGTACTTTTGCAGTATAATTTTGACCGCTGTTTGTAGTCACAACAACCGATTTACCGACATCAACGACATGGGCGCTTGTTAAGATTACCCCGCTTTTATCAATAATACATCCCGTTCCGCATGAAAGCCCGTCAGAGAGCTGGGAATCCACCGATACTATTGCTGGATTTATCTCTTCATAAATCGCTGATGCACTTTTCATAGGCCTTGCAAAACATAAACCGGGCAGCATTGTCGTTGAAAATAAAATTATTAAAAAGAGCTTCTTAAACATCTATTTATTCCTTTTAGATAAATATTTGCAAATAATCTCAGCTCAAACAATTGTCATCTCAAAAACCTTATTGGCTATATATTGCCAGCTTTCAAATTTTAATGTATAATAAACGAGATGTTATATCACAATCGACACAAAAGGAGAATATTATGTCAAGAATTGAAAGTTTTAAAAGAGCTTTAACTGAAAAAAGAGCCGTAAAAGTTATTGCAGGTATTGATAATTTTAATGCTGAAAGCGTAAAAAAAGTCGTATTAGCCGCTTCAAACTCAGGAGCAAGTGCAATTGATATCTGTGCAAACCCTGATATCATTGCTATGGCAAGACAAATGACTGAATTACCTTTATTTGTTTCATCTATTAACCCTCAAGAGCTTGCTCACGCAGTAGCTTTAGGTGCTGACGCAGTTGAACTTGGCAACTTTGATGCTTTATACAAAAAAGGTCAATCTTTCTCAGCTTCTCAAGTACTTAACCTTGCAAAAGAAACAAAAGAACTTATTGATAGCGATGTATTCTTCTGCGTTACAATCCCGGGTGAACTTGAAATTTCTGAACAAATTGAATTAGCAAGAGAACTTGAGACATTGGGCGTTGACTTAATCCAAACAGAAGGTCATTTCTCAAACGAAGCTCCTTCAAACGGCGTTAGAGGTTTGGTAGAAAGAGCTGAACTTACTATTTCAAATACAATCGAACTTTCAAGAAATATCGAATTACCTATTATGACAGCAACAGGCATAAATCCTACAACTGCTTCTTTAGCATTTGCAGCAGGTGCTTCTGCTATCGGATGCGGCTCTTGCATCAACAAACTTGATTCAGAAATCTCAATGCTTGCTGTTTCAAGAAGCCTTGTTGAAATTGCAGAACGTAATGCTCAATACACAGTTGAGTTAGTTTAAAAAATTTCATAAAATAAAAAAAGATCTTCCTCCAAAAGGAAGGTCTTTTTTTTATTACGAATTGTAACAATTTTATTCAATTTGTGAAGATTTGCTAAAGTTTTTTCCATT
>CAPQCU010000005.1 GCA_948684385.1 uncultured bacterium | reverse complement strand
AGTATTTAACTTTTAAAAAATTGACTTTTTGAGGGGTAAATATTAAGAAATGTAAAATTGAGTTTGTTTTTTGTTTGAAATCTTAACAAATATTTACCCTAAATATTTACCCCCAGAGATTTACCCATTTACCCCGGAAAGGATTAAAATAATGCAAAGAACCGCATTGATATGTAATAATTTTTCCGGAATAAATAGAAGCAGCTCTGTTTATTCCTCATCTATAATAACAGCATCCGACTTACAGAATGTTGAGCTATTTGCAACAGAAGTCAATTCAGGCGTAGGTATCAGAACCGCAAAAGGAAATGTAAGCGTTTGTAATTCAATTCCTGAGGATGAAACTGTTATTAATATATTTGAAAGTGTACAAAAAGGAAAAACATACTTTTTTGTACATACAGAAAATTCCGAAGAAGGAAAAATCTATCTTTTTTCTCCTTCAGCACAAATACTTAATGTCAAAGTTACAGGTTTAAGTGTAACCGGAAAATCTTCTGCAACAGATGTTTCACAAGGCTGGTCCGATCTTTTCGTGTTTTCTAACTCGGAAGAAATATTGAGCATCGAATTAGAAAACTATAATGAAGAAGGTGAGTTAGATGAAGTTAAAATGATGGAATTAAAAGACGGCGACAACAGAGAAATAAAAGGGCTCGGGCTCGTCGTTTTTGCAGGCAGACTGTGGGTGTTTAACGAACAAATCTTATGGTATTCTGTTCAGGAAAATATCTATGATTTCTCAACATCAGATGCAGAAATATCAACTTCTGCCGGTTATATTGAATTTATTAAGAAGATTACGGCTATTTACCCTTATTTAGGTTCTTTAGCGGTATTTCACGCAAACTCATCCTGTTTAATATCAAGAGACGAAAATGATTTTTCTTTCTATAAAACGATGGATTTCCCGGGAGGATGCGCATCTTATAACGCTGTAGTATTCCATGGTACCGAGTTATATTTCTACGATGACACCAAGAAAGGCGTTTTTTGTTTTAAGCAGGTTTTAAGCGGAGACAAGACTTTAGGTGAAAATATTGCGCTGGATATTCAGGACGAGCTATTCAGTATCAAGCCGGCTAAAATTGACCAAATTCGAACACTGTCAGTTGTAACTGAGGATAGAAATGAAGTTTGGCTTCTTTTGCCGGGTAATGACGATGAATTCACAACCATAATGATTTACGACTATCTTAGAAGAAGCTGGGTCAAACGTAAATCTCAAAAAATAAACTGTTTTGCAATAATTGGAGAAACTCTGTATTCAGCCGGCAAAAAAATTTACGAAGAATATGTCTCAAATACTTTTGACGGCAACTTTATAAACGCTTTCTATAAGTGCACCCCGTTAAATTTGGGCTGTGAAAATACAATAAAAATTTTATCTTTATCGCCAAAAATCACACTGGATATGTATTATAATAACAGTTTTTACATTGAGTACATTAAAAATTACAATGGTTTTTCTGCTAAAACCAGATATATAAAAGCAAAAAGTTTGAAAAACTCTTTGTATTTTGACATTGGGAGATGGGATAACAGTTATTTTCCTCTAAAAGATATAAATTCTATTAAAAGGCTTCCAACTTCTTATTTTAAAACTCTTCAAATGATTTTATCAACAAAAAATGCAGGTGATGATTTCTGTATAAAAAATATTGAATTTGGAAAAATAAAAGTCAAAACACTTTAAAAAAATCAGAAAGGTAAAATATGGGAAAACAATCAAGTAAAACATACACTTCGGCAAATACTGTGTATGGAAATACAACAACTTCAAATCCTTATGCTGTAGCAACAACAAATAACGGCGGCACAAGTGCCAAATTTCAGGAAGGAACTGCGCTGGATTCTGTATACAAATTTGTTAACAACAACATAAATTCGCTTTTAGACGAATATTTAAATCCGACCTTAGATTCAACAACAAATCAGGCAAAGTTGAATGCATTCACAAAAACTTTGAACAATACAACATTAAACAATCTTGAGAATAATATTATTAATCCGCTTTCAAACAGAAACATGGTTCGTTCTTCTCAGGCAACAGATTTGTACAAGAATTTATCAAATCAAAACACAAATTCTTTGTCTTCATATATTGACGAACTTCTTTCGGAATCACAAAATAACACAGCTCAGGTAATGAATAATCTTTTAGCTTCTTACATGCAAGGTTATAACGTAATTTCTGACATGCAGAACCAGTCGCTTCAAACAAGCAGCGGAAACGCTTCTACAAGCGGATATCAGTCAACAAAAAGCAAGAGCATAAATGCCAGTGACATTTCAAGCATGGTAGGCAGTTTCTTTAAAGCTCTTCTGTAAGGTAAAAATCATGAATAGAGAAATACTATATAAATACGCACCGGCTTTATTGATGTTCATCGCAATTCTTATGCAATACAACCTGTTTGTCACACCCGAAAAACTTGAGCTTACTCACCGGGAAATTCTTACGGAAGTTGCTCAGGTTTATATTACAAAATCGGAATTTAGCAATATGAAAGAACAAATCATAGACATTAATAAAAAGCTGGATAAAATTTATGACACATTAATTAACGAAAGGAATTCAGATGGCACTTACTGAAATTGAATATGGAGCTCTTGCTTCATCAGAAGTTATGAACAATAACTTCAATTATCTGGATAACAGAATAAACAGCGTTTCTGAAACTCTTATCTCAAATAACGCAGGTTTAAACTCTAATATAGCAAGCATCAGCAGCACACTTTCTTCTTTTACAGACAAAGTTAATACTGATATTGAAAAAATCAATGAAGATTTAACCAAAACATTTGCCAATTTTGAAGAAAGCGGAAGCTATATTACAACATATGTAAACGGTTCTTCGTGGTATCGTGAATATTTTTCTGATGCAGAAAAGAAAAACAGAGTTTGGGTTGAACAAGGCGGACAAACAGCTACATTACGATACATTACCTTTTTAAAGCCTTTTAAAGATACTAATTACTGCGTGCAAACTCAAAGAACTTCAGATACTTATGAATACTCTACTATCGTAAGCGTCAAGTCAACAACTTCATGCTATGTTGACTGCCGTGCTTATGGTAACGGTACCAGATACAATGCAATTGACTGGTATGCTTGTGGTAAATAACAACTTAAAGGAGAAATCATGGCATTTACAATTGATAAAGACGGAAATATAAGTTTAATTCAAGGTGATAGCGGAACTATTGTCGTTAATGGATTAGACACGGGTAAAAATTACAAGGTTTATCTTGCAATACAAGATAAGCATAGAAAACCTGTTGGCAATGAATTATATGTAAGTTCTAATAAATCCGACAGTGTAGTTTTTGAACTTACAGGTGATTTTACAGATTTAATGACTGTACCAAAGAATGAAACCTGCGAAATTTATTACTATGGGATAAAACAATGTTATGACAACGGATATGAAGATACTTTTATTATTGGAAGCAATGATATCGGATATCAAAATACAATAACAGTATTCCCTAAGAAAGTTGAGGGTACTTAATGTTAAAAATAACAACTAATACAAACAAAGCTCATATCTCGGTTTCTTCAAAAGGGGCTCAAGCTGATATTCAAGTAAATAACAATCCGCTTAAATATTACAGCTTAGATGCTAAAGAATCTGCTCGTGAAGCACAAAAACAAGCATCTATTGCTTCCCAAAAACTGGAAGAAATTAATCAGGTATTTAATAACACTCAAGCTTCATTAAACACCAGAGAAGAAGAAATTTTAGAAACACTTCAAGAAAAACAGTTAGAAGCTATTGATGCAGTTAATACAGCCGGTGCATTACAAATACAAGCTGCAACAGAAAAAGTCGATGAAATACTAAGCTTAAATCCGGCAGACACAAATTTGTCAAATTTAACCGAAGCTGGTATTGAAACTATCCAAAATGCAGCATTTGAAAAGCTCAACAATCCATTCTTTTTTGGTATGTCAGAGTATTTTAATTCAGCTCCAAATAACTTGAGCTGGCTCAAGTCCGAAGGTCAGTGGAATAGTAAATCTGTTTATCCTGACTATTACGACTGGCTATCTGAGCAGAGAACAAAAGGTACAAAACAGCTTTATGCCTGGGGGTATCCTAGCGGTGACCATACATGGACATTGACACCTAATCCGCAAGTTGGAGACCCTCTGTATGGTTGGGAACCATTCAGGTATAGCGGAACGGTTACTCAAGTCAATGGTAATACTATAACATTTAATAATATTTATAGTACCAATAACCAGACTGTAACAAGAGATGAAGCAGGCGACGGAGAATATTTTATTGCAGAATTTGCAGATATACCGGTCTTTTTGCCTTCTGAGATTACAAATACAAATTACGGATACAACTATGACTATGCATGGGTTATCAATACCACAGACGAAACTTTCAGGCTGCCATTAAAGAACGGAGAAGAAACATATATTGACTGGAATTCTGAACAAACAATTTTGAGCCTGCCGTTTACGGTTCCTTTTGACAGCTTTGTATTTGTTACGTGTGAAAGAAAAGATAACGCATCAGATTATGGCTATATTACAGTTAACGGCAAAAGCTGTATCGCATTTGAAAATTCAGCAGGTTATACCGTAGGGTCAGACACAATGCAATTACTACTAAAAAAAGGGGATGTTGTTAATGCTTCCGGAAATTCTATTTTTATTTTCGGTAAATATTACAAAGCTATTAGTAACGATTCTTTATACTTTTATGTCGGTGAAACAATACAGAACGCTAATCTGATTAATGCAGGGGTAATTTCTGAACAGCTTGCCGGTAAACTCGATTCTTCAAATGTAAAAGCTTACATTGTTGAAACATATCAAAACGGTGCCAGCTGGTACCGGATTTGGTCTGACGGATTTTGTGAGCAATGGGGAACAATAACTACTAACGGCGGGCAGTATACTTCTGTAAATTTACTGAAAAGTTACTCAACAAATAAATATAATCTTGTGTTGGTAGACTATGTTGAAGGGAATGCAAATGCCTATGCCTCATCTGTTCAATATCAGTATAATGGAAGGTTTACCGTGTATCGTAATTCTGGTAATACAGGGCTAAAAATTAACTGGAATGCTTGCGGATATATTAGTTAATAAAAGAAAGGATTAAATATGATAACTATTGCAACATTAAATAAGCCATATACAGAGGCGCAAAGAATGGATTTTATTGTAGAATACAACCACAAACAAGGTTATACGATTGAAGAGGGGGAGAACGGGCTTGAAGCCCTCGGATATACAGAAGATGAATTACAAGCACAGGAGCGTGAGCGTATAAATATGCTTTCTCTTACTGCTGCGGATGTCGAAAGAGCGATTTACAAGGCAAAAGACATGGATTTTGAGGACATTGTTGAAATGGTTAAAGAAAGTCCGGATATTGACGTAAAAGCCCTTAAGATTGAACTTAAAGCTAACAATTTCTACCGCGGTAATCCGTGGATTGAGCAAGTCGGAGCGATATTGGGTTATTCATCTGAAGACTTAGACTATTTATTTAAAAATGGAGAACTACAAAATGATGGAATGGTATAAAGATAAAAAACTGGCTATCTATTTTAACTCTCAACCAATAGTTAAAATGAGATATCCATTACCATCAATGACCTGCTTAGAAAAAAATGCTATACTAAAATATCCTTTTGAAAACAAAAGAAAACTAGATATAAAACTTTTAGATTTCAAAAAAAATAAAACATACAAATTTTCTATTAAAGAAAATTATTGTTGGGACGGGGCTTCTATACCCCGTCTTTTTTGGCGTGATATAGGTCCAAAAACTGATCCGAAGTTTTTAATCCCATCTTTAATTCATGATGTATTATGTGAAAATCATCATTATGTTGATAATGACAGGCATTTTTCGAGCTGCGTTTTTGATGCACTTTTAAAAGTAAGTAAAGTTAATAAATGTAAAAGATATTTTATGAAAAATTCAGTTGACATATATCAGAGGTTCTGTAAATGGTAAAATACAAGCTTTTAAATAAACAAAAAGAATTTATAGAAATCCCGCATTCAAACTCGCTTGATGTTGCAATTTATCAGGGTGGGTACGGCAGCGGGAAAACCTGGTGCGGTTCACTGCTGGGAATTCTTCTTGCAAAAAAATACCCCGGCTGCAGAGGACTGGTCGGTGCTAAAGAATATGAACTTGTAAGAAAAACAACTCTTGTATCTTATCTTGACCATCTCGAAGCACTCGGATATATTAATGAAAAAGATTATGAATACAATAAAGTAGATAAAATAATACGGTTTTCAAACGGTTCGGAAATATTATTCTCTGCGCTTGAAGATCCGGAAAAATTTAAATCTTTGAACTTACACTGGGCAGAAATTGAAGAAGCTTCACAAATTACAGACTCTGCTTTTAAACAGCTTATCGGACGTTTAAGAAATACTTATCGCGGAAAAAACTGGGTAGATTTCAGGTACCGGCTTTTTGGACACACAAACCCGCAAGCTGACAAAGGGTGGATTTGGAAAAGGTTCGTTGAACATTCAAAAGAAAACTACCGGCTGATTATTGCACCGACTACAAATAACATTTATTTACCGCAGCATTTTATCCAGTCAATGAAAGAAAGTTTTGATGAAGAATATTACAAAATCAACGTGCTCGGTGAATTTGGAGACTATTCTTCAGGGCTTGTAGTAAAAGGTTTTAGTGAAGAAAACAAATTGAATTTAAAATACAATCCCAATTTACCGCTGCATTTGACCTGTGATTTTAACGTCGACCCGATGTGCTGGGGAATTGCTCACAAAGATAGTGAAAATGTATATTTCTTTGACGAAATTGTTATTGAAAACACTTCCACACAGCAATGTATTGAAGAGTTTATCAGGCGCTATCCTAAACACAAATCAGAAATTATTATTAACGGTGATGCTTCAGGTGACAATAGAAGCACGCAGAGCGAATATACGAACTATGTAATAATTAAAAATGCTTTAAAAAATCACGGATACGACAAAGTAAAATTCAAGCTTCGTGAATACAATCCGCCTATTTTAAACAGGATTTCCGCATTCAATGCGCGGGTAAAAAACGCAAAAGGCGAAAGGCATATTTTTATTGACCCGCGTAGGTGTAAATGGATTTTATACAATATTTATAACCTTGCTTTCAAAGAAGGTACAAGTATAGTTGATGTACCAACGCATACTCAGATAAAATCAAATCGTGATTTCAAATTTCTTGAGCATCCGTTTGATGCGATTAGCTATCTGGTGGAATATTATTGGCGCTTAAGATAATGTAACCGGAACAAGACGACTGTAAAATTTATACTCGTTATAACTCTCAGGCAAAATATTCCAGTACCTGTATATCGTTAAGCCTTGTTGCTTTAAATTCTTAACCAGTTCATCAGCTTCCTCTACACTTGATGCCAGAAAAGGATAGCAAAACGGAACCGCATCTTGTGGTATATCTATTTTTAACAAATTTTTCATTCCATATAATTCATGATATTTATCAAATTCTTTTCTTCGATTTACATTTACTCCCTTAAATTTATGAGGAGAATAAATCGCAGCAAAGCCTTTTGGTTTAGCATAAAACGCGTGTGCATTATCTACAATAAGTTTGGAGTAAATTTTAACAAGTTTGTCTACATTTTTATCGCATATTCCGAAATAGTTAGGGTACAAAATGAAACTTTCTTGCGGAAAATTTTGAGCCGGCATAAAATCATCATCTATATGATAAAATAAGGGTTTTACACCTTCTAACACAACAGTATGTCGTATTACATCACACAAATAATACGGTATATAAATTTCTTTTATTTCATTTTCTTTTATAATTTGTCTAAGCGCATCACGCGCAAAATTAAATCTCATAATAATTAACTAAAAAAGGCGCGCGGTCTAAAGACCGCGCGCCTTTTATTTTCTAAACTATTTACCCAACTGGCTCATAACTTCATCTGCAAAGTTATCATTTCTTTTTTCAAGACCTTCGCCAAGAACAAATCTGTCAAACTTAACAATAGCAAACTTACCGCTTACTAATTGTTCAATTGTTTGGTCAGGGTTCTTAACGAATGGCTGTTCTACCAAACATTTTTGAGCCATTAATTTGTTTACACGTCCTTCAACAATCTTAGCTCTGATTTGTTCAGGTTTATTAGCCAAATCTTCTTTACCCATTTCAATTCTTGTTTCTTCTTCGATTACAGAAGCAGGAATATCTTTTCTTGAAACGAATTCAGGAGCAGAAGATGCGATATGTAAGCAAACATCTTTTGCAAGAGCTTCATCTTTATTGTCAGTTGAAAGCAATACGCCGATTTTACCGTTGTGAATGTAAGTAGCTGCGTTGCCTTCGTATCTTACAAATCTTCTTACAGTAATTTTTTCACCGATTGAAGCGATTTTTTCTTTCAAAATTTCTTCAATTGTCTTGCCGCATTTAGGGCAAGTTGAAGAAAGAAGAGCTTCAACGCTTGCAGGATTTGATTCTGCAACAAACTGAGCAAGATTATTTGTTAACTCAATAAATTCTTCGTTTTTAGCAACAAAGTCTGTTTCGCAGTTAACTTCAATCATAGCGCCAACTGAATCAGAAACGAAAGAACCAATTCTTCCTTCAGCAGCAATTCTGCCCATTTTCTTTTCAGCAGAAGCGATACCTTTTTGACGCAAAACTTCCATTGCTTTTTCCATATCACCGTCAACTTCAACTAAAGCTTTTTTAGCATCCATCATGCCGGCACCGGTTTTATCACGAAGTTCTTTTACCATAGTAGCTGTAATGTTCATTTATAATTCTCCTTCTTGGAATGAAGGGACTTTACGTCCCCCCACATAAATTTTGTAATTTTAAATCCGGTTGGGTATTTTATTGACCCCTTTACCTCTAAACGTTGGCAACTTCAACGCCTGCATCAGCAGCAGTAATTGATTCTGCTTTGCCTTTAACTGCGTTGTTTTCTCTTAACTGTTTGCCTTCAAGAACTGCATCAGCAAGTTTAGAAGTAATTAATTTGATTGAACGGATAGCATCATCATTACCAGGGATAATGTAGTTGATGCCATCAGGATTAGCGTTTGTATCAGCTAAACAGATAACAGGGATATTCAACTTGTTAGCTTCTGCAATAGCAATATCTTCTTTAGCCTGGTCAACTACGAAAATAACATCCGGTAAACCGCGCATTTCTTTGATACCGCCTAAAGTTTTGCTAAGTTTTGCAAGCTGTCTGTTTAATTGAGCTTGTTCTTTCTTAGGTAATTTTTCAATGTGACCGGAAGAAATGAAATCTTCCATTTCTCTAAGTTTGTTAACTCTGCCTCTGATTGTTTCAAAGTTAGTTAACATACCGCCTAACCATCTTCTGTTGATATAATAAGCGCCAACTCTTGTAGCTTCTTCAGCAACAACTTCAGCTGCTTGTTTTTTTGTACCAACAAAAAGAACATTTCTTCCTTTTGCTGCGTATTCTCTTACTACATCATAAGCTGCGTCCAATAATTCGGTAGTTTTTCTCAAATCAAGAATATAAATACCGTTTCTTGCTCCGTAAATATACGGTTTCATTTTTGGGTTCCAGTGTTGTGTTTGGTGTCCAAAGTGAACGCCTGCTTCTAAAAGTTCAATAAGTGATGCTACTGACATCTTTGTCTCCTTTGTTTTTTAACTTGTTTTACTACGGGCTGCACTGTTTCATTTAACGATTGTTAAACTAGAGCGGAGTCTATCAAACTAGTGTAACCAATAGTATCGTATTATAAACACGTTTTCTAAGCAAGCAAATACGTTACAAATGTTAAATTAAGTCTATCATTTTATCTGTTACAGTAAAATTTTCAACCGGAATACTAAACGGTTTGGAAATATCAGGAGTTGATGTTTTTATCCGGACATCTGTAGGTATAATTGCATAATTATCATAAAGATAAACTTTTCCGTCAGGAGTTATCATTTTTAAATACCTTTGACTCGCTTTTGAAAGACTTCCCGAATATTTTACACGCTCTAAATCTAAATATGATGTCAATCGAGCTTCATCAATATTCATAATTCCGTCAACTTCGCTATCTTTATTTTTTACCCTGTAAAACTTTTCCATTCTACCGGATGAAAACATTCTGCCACTCACTCTGCCAAGCAAATCTGCGTATTTTTTAAGCTCCTTTTCACTCATCCTACCTGTAAGTACATAGGTAAGATAAAGCTGGGCATACAAATGCTGAAGAGTTGTAGCAAAATCTTCAATCCGATAGCCCTTCATTTCCGGAATATCATTATTAAGAGCTCTTATAATAACCGAGAAATTTTTTGCTTTTAAAAGCGGCTTAAATGTATACAAAATATTTGCAGTCTTTTTTAGATATTTTAAATACATGTCACTGGCTTTTTTTAAATCCTCAGGACGATTATCTTCTACACCAATTTCCCTGAGCGGAGTATAAAGTTCATCCGGAGAATAACCTGAGTTTAATATTTTTGTATACTTTGGACTAAATGGATTTATTGAAATATTTATTTGATAAAAATTCTTATAATTTTTATCCTGCATAAGTTTTTCAACATACTCTTCTGCTCTTTTTTGTTTATCTTTATTATTTAAATCCCATCCGTTTGTGTCAAAAACAGGTTTATAGCCCAAACCTTCACGCATTATTTTTGCAATTTCAATAAAATCATGTTTCACGCCATTTCTATCATATAAATGGCAGTCAATAGCATCCGCATCAAAAGACATTTCTATATAAGGGTCTCCGTGATGATGCGCAAGATTAATACCTGTTCTGTTTTTAAACTCTTTTGCATCAGAACATATTTGAACTAAATCTTCAAACGGATATCTTTTGATAAACGGCTGGGCATTAGCATAACAATGCAGGCAATGATTTGTACATCCGCTCATCATATTTATTGAATGCAAATCCGTAAACGCAAAAGCCATTTGTTTAATCGAAAGTCCTTCAAAAGTTTTAAGCCCTTTTTGAACTCCTTCCAGTGCCGCAAAATTACACGCACATAAACCCTTTTTAAAAACACGATTAAAAATTTTTGTAACTCCGTCAATTTGTTTATAACCGGCAGATTTAAATACAGGTGAGAAATCCTGTCGTACATTGTGTTTTGGAGTACAAACAGGAGGATTATAATTTGTTACGGATGCTACTTTCATACCCACTTTAAAAACGCTGAATAAAAAATTTGCGCATCAAAAAATTTTGCTTAACAAATGTTTACGTTCGTTTGTAAAAAATATGTATGCATGATATCATCCTTGTATACGAGAATCCAATCACAAATTTTGAAGGAGAAGCCCTATGTTAGATTTTTTGTTTAAAAAAGAAGCAGTAAATGTTTGTGAAAATTTAAACAATTTTTACTCTAAGTTGAAAGAAATGTATTCTTTCGAAAGCATTTCGGAAGAAAGAAAAGAGTATTTAAAATCAACAGTCGAAAAATACGGGTATCTTCCTTATCCGCAGGTCAAAGCTTTAGAAGAATTAACTAATGCAGAAGTTTTATTTGCGCTTGAGACAAAATGGGCTTCAAATGGAATTTTTGAAAACGGAAGTTTCAATTTTTCAAAAACAAGCCCTCTTGCAAGAAACAACGTGAAAAATTCTAACTGGCTTCAAAAAGAAGGTCACGATATCAAGCTGATTAACCTTGCCGGATTAGGAAACAATCCTGAAAAATGCGGTTTATTTATGGACTGGTTAAGAGAGCTATTAATTCTTCCTTCCGGAAATTTGAGCAGCAATATATTCGGAACAACAATGTATTTAATTCCTTTCCATCCGCGTGAATTCGGATGCGCTTATCTTCCTACTGCAAGCAATGTAAGCCCTGCATTAGAAGATAAAAATATTTTAGAAAAAACTGGCTTTGGAGCAGATGAGCAGGTTAAGTTATTTATTCAAATGGCGCAGCTTGCAGGACATCCGGTAATTTATGATATTCTTCCGCAAACAGGAAGATTTTCAAAAATTATTCTGACAAATCCTGAATGCGCAAGATGGTTTGATATTAATGCGCTAATTACTGAGCTTTCTAAAAATGTTGACGAAGCAGCTGCTAAGCTAACTGATAAATATTCACAGGATGATTTGGCAATTGTATGCGGTATTTATAAAAAATCAATCAAAGGCGAAAGCTACGGAGATTTGACCGAACACTATCAGAAAATTTTTGATGAAATTGATGCTTTATTAAAAGATACAAAAATATTCCTTTCAAACGCAATGCTAGAAAGAAGCATTCAAGATAAGCTTCACAAAAAAGCTAAATCAATTATCAGCAAAGTTACAGGAAGTTCTAAAAAACTTTCCGAAGCTGAAATCACCAATCAGGGTGAAATCATTCAATCACTTATTTCCGAAGGAATGTGGCCGGCTCCTGGCGGAGCGTGGTGTTCAGCAGGTGTTCCTGTTTTTGACAGAATGAGTGAAGGAGCTTCTTATCCGACATTTAAGCATTACAAATTTGACGGAGAAGATGTAACAAATTGTGCAAACCTTGACTGTCAAACACCTTATTATTTTGTAAATCTTGAAAACGGGAAATTTAATAACGATGTAGTCAAGTTTTTCATCGACTATATGAAAAATCTTCAGGAAGAATTTAACTTTGACGGATTTAGAGTTGACCACATTGACCACATTGTTGATGAAGTTTCTGAAAAAGACGGAACTCCGATTAGTTACAGAGCGCCAAGAAAAGTATTAGGAATGCTTAATACTGCAATGAAAGAAAAAATCCCTTATTTTGCAGTACTGGCAGAATATATGCTCTGGGATAATTTCTATAAAGAATACCATCAGGATATGAATTTTGATGTTCTCTGGGGTAACGACATTGTTTCACAAAGCTACAAGACTCCGGAAGCAATTGCTGAAGATAATTTATATTTAGCAAACTACAATTCTTCTCATAAAAGAAGTACGCCGCTTTCAATCCTAAAAACTTATAACAATCAGGATGGTGAGTTTGAAGCCATTGACAGATATCCTGCGCAATTAGGTTTTGAAGGTGCATTGTTCAAATGGTTTAAATATAAGTTCCTTCCAGGCGGACGCAATGCTCAAAGACCTGTTATGTATATTGACGGAGACGAATCTTTCACAAAAACAGGCATGGAATACATTATCGGAAACGAAGTTTCTATGAAACGCGAAAAAGATTATGATTTCTTTGCTAAGTTTGACGCAATTGACAGGTTTGTAAAAAATTCACCGGTAATTACTGACGGAGAAGCTCACATAATCAGGCAGGATGATGACGGATTTGTCGTTTGGCAGATACAAAAAGAAGGGCTTAAAAACTCCATCCTTGTCGTCGCAAACTTCAATTCTCCGACTGAAAAATTCTGCGAAGATGGTGTTACCGAAATCAGGGAAGGCAGAGAAGTATTCGACAAAACAATAGAGCTTTCCTGCGATTATTCAATCGTATCAGAGTTCAGGTTTGACGGAGTTGATTACCTGGAAGAAAAATTTGTTGCTGCAACAAACTCGCTTTCTTTTGGAAAGCTTATGCCAGCTGAGTTTAAGTTCTTCACAGTAATCAAATAGTACATTGGGTAGGGAGTTATTATTTAAACTCTAATGATTTACCCCTACCCCACTCAAAACTTAAAATGGGTAATGTTAATTTAAACCAAATTACATTTACCCCTAGGAGTATAATTTACGATTAAGTAAACTACGATTAAATATAGGGATTCGCCGGATAGAAATATCCGGTTTTTATTATATAAAACTAAATGCTGTTATTGAATCAAAATTAACGTGCAGCCAGTCGTAATGCGAGCTTGTATATTTTTCGCAGGTGTCACTTCCGTAAACATCATTTATTAAACACAAAGACGCGTTTGTAAGGTTTAAAAAAGCCTCTTTATTACATTTTTCACAATCATAAACATGTCCTGTTATCTGATAATGATTTGTTAAAATAACAACTTTATCAGAGTTGCTAATCTCCATTATTTTTAAAAATTCATCAGCTTTATTCATCTTTAATAATCCTATTTTTGTATAACACATACAGGATTAACAAAAATTACACAAAGCACATTACCCGAAGCTACACAACCATGTCGTTAAAACTTCTTGAGTCATCATAATTAAACATGTGGATAAAAGAATATAAAATTTTTGCAGCAAATTTTCCCGTGCCGACTTCAAGCATTGTTCTTAAAGCTTCTTTGTTATTAACTATAATAGAGTGCGTTCTGTTGAAAGCAAGGTTATCATAATAATTTGCAACATTTACAATCTGGCTAAACTCTGAAATCGAATCACTCGAAATCCCCTGCGGGTAACCTGAACCGTCATTATTTTCGTGATGTTCAAGCGCAACTTTTGCAATTTCCTCAGGAAGTTCAAACTCTTCTCTTATCATCTTATATCCGATAATAGTATGGTCTTTAACTTCATCTTCGTTCATAGTAAGCATCGCTTCCGAATCTGAAAGTTTGATTTTCAGCTTTCCGATATCGTGCAAAAGCGCTGCAAGAACCAGATGGTCAAACTCTCTTGTAGCGTAATCAAGTTTCTTTGCAATCAATCCGGAAATAATCGCAACATTCAAAGGGTGGCAAATTTCGTACTCACCCAGAAATCTAACTTTTGAGCCTTTACCTGATTTAGCAACTTTTTTGAAAACTTCTGTTTTTAAAACTCCGATTAAAGAATTCAGCTTAAACAAACCTTCCTCGTAATAACCCTGTAGAAATAAATCTAAAATACGTTTATAAAAATATTTTATTCTAACCTGAGTCTCTGTTTTAACGTAAGCATCACCGTTAATAACTGTTTCAAAATCAGATGCATCAATGCTTTCATAAGAAAAATTCAAAACCTGGGAAGGCGTAGCATCCTTTGATTCAGAAGTCCCTTCTTTAAAATCTTCGTTTGCAAACTCTTCTGTATAAATTTTTACATAATTCTTGAGCATAATAAGTTTGCCCGGAGTCAAAACTTCTCCGGCTTCAAGAATTTTATTCTTGTTTTCAGTATACAAATCAAACGGTAAAACTTTATAACTGCTTAATTCTTTATTTGAAACAATTCTCATATATAGAATTATAACATTTTTTTGAGTAAATTCCTACTGTATTTGCTCTATATTTTCTTCCAAACGTTTTGATTTATAACTGTATCCTGCGTAAATCGCAACACCTATAAGCAGCCAGATGATAAAATAAAGTGCAGAAGTAGCTTTTGCACTAAATTTGCAATACATTAAACCTGCACATGTAAGTATCCCCAAAATCGGGAACCACGGACAGAAAGGAACTTTAAACGGTCTTTCTCTGTCAGGTTCGGTTTTTCTGAGAATAAGAACTGCTACACAAATTATGATAAATGAAGTAAATGTTCCAAAGTTACAAAGCTCGGCAGAGATATTTAAGTCCATAAACAAAGCACAAACCACTACAATTATCCCTGCTATCCAGGTCATAATGTGAGGAGTTTTAAATTTTTCATGAATTTTATTCAAAGATTTCGGCAAGAAACTGTCTCTGCTCATTGCGTAAAGAATTCTTGTTGTACCCAGCTGATAAATCAAAAGTACAGAAGTCAGTGCACACAAAGCTCCGACTGAAATTAATCCTGCGTACCAGTTTATACCGACAAATCTCATTGCATGTGCCAGCGGTGCCTGCGTATCAATGGCACCAAGAGGAACTACCCCTGTCAAAACAAGAGCAACACAAACGTATAAAATCGTACAAATTGCTAAAGTTCCCATAATCGCAATCGGCAAATCTCTTTGCGGGTTCTTAGTTTCTTCTGCCGCTGTAGAAATCGCATCAAATCCGATATACGCGAAAAATATTACAAACGCACCGGTAAAAATTCCTTCTAAACCGTTTGGAGCAAAAGGAGTCCAATTTTCAGGCTTTACATAAAACGCACCAACAACAATGAATGAAAGTATGATAAACATATTCACACCAACCATTATTGTTGCAACTTTAGTTGATTCTTTAACCCCTTTTACAAGTAAAATTGTGAGAATAATAACAATCGCCATTGCAGGTAAATTCAAAGCCACCGGAATACTTATATCAAAAGGCAGATTAATGAATGGCATTTTATCGTGAACATCCAGCCCGTATTTGTTACAAAACTCATACATTGTTCTGTAATCATTCCTTAGCCACATAGGGAAATTCACAACAAAAGCCGGCAGGATATGTTTAAAACCTTTTAAAAATTGAACAAAGTATCCGGTCCATGCACTTGCAACAGTAATATCACCGATAGCGTATTCAAGCATTAAAATCCAGCCGACCATCCATGCCATAAACTCACCCATTGTCGCATAAGTATAAGCATAAGCACTTCCGGCAACCGGCATCATTGCAGCGATTTCGGAATAAGAAAGAGCAGAAAAAACACTTGCAACAGCCGCTAAAATCATTGAAATTACGACCGCAGAACCTGCACCTGCGCCGTCAGATGAGCCTGCAATTGCACTTCCGATAATCGTAAAAATCCCTGTTCCAACTACAGCACCGATTCCTAAAACAATAAGGTCAAATACAGTTAAAGTCTTTTTCAGTCCGGAGTTTGAACCTTCGTCAATGAGTTCTTGAGGACTTTTACATTTTAGTAAATTATTTAATACCTGCTTCAATTTCATTTTTTCCTGCTATTTCTTCGTTTTCAGCTAATTTTTCCATTTGTCTGTTTTTGCGGTAGCCGTAAGAGGCATAAATCAATGCACCCATAATTACCCAAACAACAAATAATTCTGTTGATAGGACTGCTGCTTCACCTTTAGAAATTACCATAGAAAATACCATTAAGCCACCGCAGCAAAGTATTCCCAAAAGAGGAAACCACGGGCAAAACGGAACTTTAAACGGTCTAGGTCTATCCGGATCAACTTTTCTCAAAATAAGTATTGCAACACAAACGATTATAAAAGAAGTAAATGTTCCAAAGTTACAAAGTGAAGCTGCAACATTCAAATCTAAAATCAAAGTACCTAAAATTCCTACAACACCAACAGTTATTGTTAAGATGTGAGGAGTATTAAATTTAGGATGGATTTTCTGGAATACGCGAGGCAAGAAATTATCTCTGCTCATTGCAAACAAAACTCTTGTTGCAGCCATGTGCATTACAAGAAGAACAGAAGTTAATCCTGCAAGAGAACCGACCGAAATCAAACCTGCAATCCAGTTTTGATTTACTGCTGTCATAGCAAATGCCATCGGCGCTTTAAATAAACCTTCCGGAATTGCCACTCCGCTTGTAGGCTGCATGCCGGTTAAAACAAGAGCTACAAGGACGTAAACAACTGTTGTAACAAGAAGTGAGCCTAAAATACCAACCGGCAAATCTTTTTGCGGGTTTTTACATTCTTCTGCAGCTGTTGCAAGTGCATCAAACCCGATATACGCAAAGAAAATTATAAACGCACCCATAAACACACCCTCAAACCCGTTAGGTGCAAAAGGTGTCCAGTTTTCAGGTCTTACGTAAAATGCTCCTGCGAGTACAAAAAGTGTTATTACACCAAGTTTTACAGCAACCATAATTCCTGCCATTTTTGCAGAATCTTTTGTACCCTTAACCAAAATTGCCGTAGTAATAGCAATCATAATAATTGCTGGCAAATTTATACAGAAAGGAATTCCTGCAATATGAGGAATTGCAGAAGGGTCTATATTTGAAGCTGTTCGGAAATCATTTACCAGCCACACCGGAGGATTAACAAACCATGCCGGCAGAATAGCTGAAAAACCTTTTATAAACTGCATAAAATGATTTGTCCATGCGCAAGCAACCGCAATAAATCCAATTGCGTATTCAAGCATCAAAATCCAGCCGATAATCCACGCTGAAAATTCACCCAAAGTCGCGAAAGTATATGTATAAGCACCGCCGGCAACAGGAATCATAGTCGCAAATTCACTGTAGCAAAGAGCCGAAAACACGCACGCAATTGCTGCAATAACCATAGAAACAATCAAAGCAGGCCCTGCTCCGGGGCTTGAACCGTCAGCACTTCCTGCAGCTGCAATACCAACGACAGCAAAAATTCCGGAGCCAATAATCGCCCCGACTCCCAAAATGATTAAATCCCAGACTCCAAGAGTCTTTTCTAAACCGCCTTTTGCAGCTCCTGCAAGAGCGTCATCAGGATTTTTACGTGTAACCATTTTTCTCAAAATTTGAGAAATCGGGAAGATGTTTTTTTCTGCCATTTATATCCTTTCACAATACTATTATTTACACAATGGGAAACCGAGTTTTTCACGCTGCTGCACGTACAAATTTGCCACAGCTGAAGCCATTGTTCTTACTCTGTTAATAAAGTTAATACGTTCATCTTTACTGATTACTCCTCTTGCATCAAGAAGGTTAAAAGTATGTGAACATTTTAAAACATAATCATAAGCAGGAAGTACAAGTTCCGCTTCAATACAATTATCAACTTCTTTTTGATAAGCGTCAAACAATCCAAACAGCCTGTCAGCATCAGAATATTCAAAGTTATATTTAGATTGTTCTATCTCATTTTGGAGGTAAATATCACCGTATTTTAATTTGTTATTCCACATAATATCAAATACAGACTCTTTATTCTGGATATACATAGCAATTCTTTCCAGACCGTAAGTAATTTCCAGAGCAACCGGTTTAACTTCCAAACCGCCTACTTGTTGGAAATAAGTAAACTGAGTGATTTCCATACCGTCAAGCCAAACTTCCCAGCCCACACCTGCAGCACCAAGAGTTGGAGACTCCCAGTTATCTTCAACAAATCTTACATCATGTTTAGACAAATCAATTCCCATAGCCTCTAAACTTTTTAAATAAAGTTCCTGAGCGTTATCCGGAGAAGGTTTTAAAATAACCTGATACTGGAAATAATGACCGAGTCTATTCGGATTTTCGCCGTATCTTGCATCGGTTGGTCTTCTACAAGGTTCTACCATTGCTGTTGACCATGGTTCAGGCCCTAAAGCTCTTAAAAAAGTTGCAGGGTTCATTGTAGAAGCCCCTTTTTCTATATCATACGGCTGTTGAATTATACATCCGTAATCAGACCAAAATCTTGATAAATTTAAAATCAAATCTTGAAAATTAAGCGCCATTTCAATTCCTTCTATTGTAAATTTTACACTTAATAAATTATACACATAATCAGAGGTAAATGCAAAAATATTTTTACCTATGTTAATTTTTGTAAATATAAAAAAGCTTTGTAAAATACAAAGATAAAAATAAACTTTATATAAATATGACACAAGGAACAAATATATCTTTACAAATAAATTCCGGTGAAAATCTCTCCTATGTTATCGATAAAAAGCTTGATAACGATTTAGGAGTTGACGTTAAACTGGGACTTTCCGAATGGAATTCTGTTTTTAATCTGATTAAAACAAATCAGGTTGAAACCAATAAAGACCAATTTAGCGACAAAGATACAGACATCAAAAACGGACGTCACTTTGTCGTACAAGAAGGCACATATCAAATCGCAAGTAATGTCTGGAACCAAATTGTTGACATAGCTAAAACAAAAATGGGCATAACAGATAAGCCGGAAGTTAAACCGGAAAACAAAAATAAACCGGAAATAGCTCAGCAAGAAGTTAAAACAGCAGCTCAATTATTGCAGGAAGCAGGAATTTCAACTGAAGGGCTTGATTTAGAAGACATTGAAAATAAATATAAAAACATCACTGAATATTATGCAAGTAATGGTATTGAAAAAGACGCAAGAGGTCTAAGTGCAGAAGATAGAATTATAAACTACGCAAAAGGACTTCAATACAAGCAAACAGAAACCGCATTTGCATCTGCATACCAAAACAATGAAACTTCAAGCAATGTCAAGTACGAAATTGCAGGCGTAAAAGAAGCAATTGAAAGTTTTGACGGAAAGACACAAGCATCCTTCGATAATGCTATGCAAAAACAAAATGACGCATTCCACGCAGCTGCAGAGCAGAGAATTGAAGTCTATGACACTAATGGAGACGGGAAAGTCAGCATTCAGGAATTGATTACACAATCAGTAAAAGATGAAGAAAAACGACTTGGAAGAGCTTTAACAGTGAAAGAAAAACAAATTGTTCAGCAAGAAGCAATTAACCGAATTGCAATGCTTGACCAAAATCAGGATAATAACATTGACCAAAATGAAATGGCTGCATTTGTTTGGGCTACCGCAAAAGTCAATGATAATGAATCACACCAGTCTGCAAATGATATAACCTACGAAGAATGGGTTACAACGGAAGAGACCATGACATTGTTGGCCTTGCCTGAAAGTGAATTAACACAAGAAGATATTAATAAAATCGCAAAGTTCCGACAGACCCTGAGAAACGGATATGAAGGACTAAAACGATAATTACTGATTTATCCACTTAAAGCTGGTAACATAATTGTCGCCGTTAATATTTCCTTTAATCTCGGCAATAAACTTGCGGTAAGTCTTGCTTGAAAGCTCAATTCCGGGAATACGGTTGATATTTTCCAATACTTTCGTATTCTTAGATAAATCAACCCCCGGAATAGCATTAAACAAAGTATTTAAAGACAGGTTACCGAGAGGCCCGAACATTGTGGAAATTTTTCTTGAAAGCATACCCAAAACTTCCATGTCCGCTTCTTCTGAGCCGAAATCATATTTTCCTGTAATAAATAAGCTCAAATCCTTACCGCGTGTAGAAATTTCTATGTCCTCAGCAATACCGTCTTTAATATCAATCATCCCGTAAATATTTGAAAAATCTCCGGTCTTAAGCGGAGTTATAATATCAATTACTCCGTTAATCGAAATACTTGTAAGTCCGCCTTTCAAAAGATTTCCGGCTTTTAAAAGATATTCTAAAGAACCGAGTTTCGGCATATTTCCGTCTTTTACATTAAAAGTCGTCTTACCGTTTAATGTTTGCATACAATTTTCAAAGCTTTCGCCTTTGCAGGATAATTTTATATCACCTGTCAACTCGCCGTAAATCTGGTTATCCAAATCAAACAGCGCAAAAGCCAAATCATTCGCATCAATATCTTTAGCTTTCAAGCTCAAAGCCGTATTGCTGTTTTTAAGGTTGTAATTGAACTTTCCGTTCAGAATACCGTTTGCAATATTGAATTTGAAATCTTTTACATTCAAAATATTTTTATCGTTTACAGAAATATTTGCATCAAAGTCTTTTGCAACAATATTTCTCAAATGAATGCTATCTGCACTCAAATTCATATCATTAACAATAATGGATGCTATATCAATACCTTCCAGAGACTCGTAAGTCTGACCTTCTTCAAGTTGGGAAAGCTTCAACTTTTCTATCATATAGTTTAAATCAAGAACTTTCGTATAAATTTCAGCCTTTTCTACATAATAAGGAGCTGATAGTTTATTCTTGAGAACAGCATTAACCGCAACATCATTGTTTAAAATTTCACCTTTTGAAGTCAAATCAATCGTTTTATCTTTAAATTTAAACGTAATATTTTTCATTGTTGTATCAAAGAAAGGAATATTTGTTTCGAAGATATGGAAATCACCGATAAGGCGAGGATTTGAGAGTCTTCCGTTAAATCTTAAATCGGAAGTAAACTGCCCTTGTTTAATATTAGGTTTTCTGAAAATTATGTTAAAAATTCTTGCATCTGTAGGGTTCTGAGTCTTAATATACAAGTCGTGAAATACTAAATCATCCTTGTAGACTTCAATCCCGCCTCTTGCTTTCAGCATATTTAAACGTGTGCTCCTGTTTCCGGAAGAAGAAATTATCTTGTCATAAGAAAACTCTTTTATCTTTAATATATTGTTCTTTAAAACTTTTGTATCGAGGTTCAATACGATTGCATTTTCTACATCTCCGACAGTTGCTCCGAGATGATAAATGCTTGAATCCGGAGCCATATTTACATCAGCTTTAACATTAAAATCATCTTTAATCCCCTTTAAACGGAGAGTATAAACAATGTCGCCTTTTATCTTCACCGGATAAATCCGGTTTTTATTGATATACTTGTCGATAAACTCCTGTTTAGGTTTAGAGTTAGCATAAATATCAAAAATCTTTTTATCAAAAATATCATCAACTATACCGTCTAAAAGAAGAGGCATATTATCTGCAAGAAGGTTTAATTTTATAAACCTTAAAGAATTATTTCTAACCATAAAGCTGCCGTTTACAATTTTTATCGGAAGCTCAAGTGGTAAGTAAGTTAATAAAATTCCACCTAAATCTGATGACGCTTCAATTTTATTATTACGAATTTTGCAGTCAAGATTTACATTCCCTTTTTCAAATTTGATATTTTTAGCTTCCTCCGGTATGAAAGGATACTTACTAAACATATTTAAAAGTGTCATATCAAAGTTTTTCAACCTGATAACCCCGTTAGTTTTAGGGTTATCAGAAATATCATCGGATGTAATATCAACATCAAAGGTGCTTCCGGAGTTTTCAAATTTTCCTTTAACTCCTGAAACAGAAAGTTTATTATTTTTTAAAGAAATCAACCCGTTTGAAATTTTAAGCTTATTATCAGGCGCAGTACCAAGAATTTTCGCAGTAAAATTAACTTTATCATATTCTATCACATCAACTTTACCTTTATAAGAAGCTGCGACATCCAGAAAAAGGCTGCCAAAATCAGATTTCAAATCACCTTCAAGCGGCGCAATATCATTAATATTCAAACTTGGAATAGTAATATTAACATCTGCAATATTATTCTTAACTCCCGCTTTTGCAGCCAGTTTCGATTTACCTATAAGCCCTATAATATCAGCCAGACCGTTCATTCCGTCAAAGTTTATTTTACCTTTTGTATCAGTAATTTTCACATCCTGCATACCAAAAGTATTTCCAAGAAGTTCTATTTCACCTTTTGAAAACAGGTTTCTGTTAAACTGAATGTCTTCTATATCAACAATTGAGCCGAACACTTTTAACTTTAAGTTTGAAGCGCCTTCTGCAATATCAAGTTTTGGAATCATCTTTTTAACTTCATCAATCATTGTAGAAGTTTGGATTGCTTTTAAAAGATAAGCAATGTTTTGAGATGAAGAATTTACATCAAAATCGAATTTTCCGTAAAGATTACAAGTTCCGTTTATACTAACAGGCTTACCGTCAATAAGTCCTTTTTTAGTTTTAAATACAGCACTCTGGTCATCAAAAGTTAATACAGCATCAGCATTAGTCAAAATTAAATCCGGTATTTCATTAAAGAAAGTTTTTACATTATTTACATTCAAAACTCCCCATACATGCGGATTTTTACGATTACCTTTAACAACAATATCGATATTACCATCACCTTTTATATCCATGATAGGAACAGGCCCAATAATAAAGTTTAATATTTCGTGAATAGGAATAATCTTTTCTTCCGCTGTTTCAAGGTTAACTTTTTTTGTACTCCAAATATGCATGTCAGCGTATTTTACATTATAAAGTTCGACACCGCCTTTTACCCATACGCGTTCAGCTCCGCCGGCAGGGACATTTACATCAAAATTAACATATTTACCTGTAAAATCAAGTTTTACAGTAGCACCTTTAGCATTTTTAATAGGTTTAATTAAAACCCCGTTATTAATAAAAATTTCTCCGTTAATTTCCGGCTCAACAAGGTCGCCTTTTACAGAGAAATTCCCGATTGCATCTCCGTAAAATCTGTAATGCTTAAGCTTATAAACATTGAACTCTTCGACAATAATCGGCGGAAGCAGGTTTACAATATCTTCGACTCTTGAATTATCAAGACGGACATTCAAATTCATATTCGTCATCGATGAATCCAAATAATTCAAAACATAGCCGTTTAAAGATGCTTTTATGTTTTTAGAAATCAAGTCCAGTTTGTCAAAGTTTATCTTCTTACTTGTAATACTAAATAAGGAGGTTACATCAAGTTTTTCAGGGAAAATAATTGATTTTGCATTATCTTTCATTAATATTGCACAATTTTTAAAAGAAGCTGAAAGGTTTTGTTTATCAACCTTAACATCAATTACGCCCTTGATTTGCAAAAGTTCTTCCGGCAGGTATTGTCTCAAATAATCACCAAGAGGTGCAACATCAAAATTATCAAACTTAACATCAACCACACTTTTTGTTATGTCATTATTTTGAGGTAAATATAAATCAATATAAGCAGAAGACAGTGTATCTTTCACCTTAAGCTCGCCTTCAGTATATACTTTAAGCGCCCTTGAATTTTTTTTGTAATAAACATCACGTGCTGTATAAACAGCAGGAGAAGATAGTTTCGGTTCATGAATATTTACAAACAGTTTTTTTAAACTTATTTCATCACATTTAAGCTTTGTTTTTCTGAAATCAGACAAAACATCTTTATCAAGTTCAAACTCTTTATTCAGAACAGAATTCACAGAAATATCCGAAGCCATAATCTTATTTATATGAATTCTTCCGGATAACAAAGGCAAAAGTCTGATTGAAGTTTCAAAGTTTGATATCTGAGTCAAATCTTCCGTTTTTTTAGACTGAATGCTTATATTTTCAGCTTTTATTTTTGCAGTTGGAATTGGAGACAAAAACAATTGCGGTTTGTTAACTTCAATAATATAATCCGAGTTCTGTGAAATATTTTCGCACACCTGAGGAAGCGTTTTAGAAAAAATAAATGGAATCCCCAGTATCCAAAATGCATAAAAACTTAAAATTATAAATATATATTTACTAGCTCTTGTCATTTAACCTTATAGTATCAATAAAGTAACAATATGTACAGTGAAATAATATTATGCTATAATTCTACTGTGAGAGATTTAGTTAAGATATTAGTAGTTGGGGTAGTTATATTTTTTGCACCGTACGTTCAGGCTGAACAGTACAAAGTTGTTGTGCTTCCGGATAATATTGTAACTGATAGTGAAGTTGTTGATTCTTACATTTATAACGGAACTTCAGAGTTTTTTGCAAACGAAGTTATTAATATTTTAAATGGAACAGACTTTATTAAATCTCCCACCGTTAGCGAAGAAAGAGCTCTTTTAAAAAGCAGCCCGTCTTCACTTATTCCTGCAAGAAATTTAACCAACAGGTTTAAAACATCTTACAATGTTGATTTTGTTCCTCTAAAAAAAGTTGCTAATAAATCTCAGGCAAGATATGTTCTTTTGATTACTACAACAATTGATGCAGAAAATTATATTCTAAGACGCACAGTATGGGATTTTATGAATGTTCCGGGCGCAAGCGTAATTGATCCTGCTTACAAATTAAATACCTACGCTGTTTTAGTTGATACTCAGAAAAATATGGTTCTATGGTCAAATACTTTTTATAAAACTATAAGCACGGTAGAAAGCCGCATTTTAACTAGAGGCCCGTCTCCGCAAACCGAACAGCTTCAAAAAATCAGAGACTATTCAAGAATGCTATGCCCTGAAATTGCACAGAATGTTCAGTTAAAAGTACTTCCGTCTGATGTTCTTGCAAAAGAAACAAAGCAGATTTACTACGATATGGGTAACTTTGATAACGTATTTACTAAGAAATACAGAAGATGGTACAAAGAAGGCAGCAAAGACGCAGCAGTTGCTAAGGAAAGAGTTGACAAAGCAGCTGTTGCGACTAAAGAAAAAGTTAAAGATACATCGCAAAAAACAAAAGCAAAATACAATAAGGTAAAAGCAAATATTCAGGAAAAAAGAGAAGAAAGAGCTTTAAAGAAACAGCTTGAAGTAAAAGCTGAACCTGTAATTTCTAAGCCGGTTGAAACTACAAAGCCTCAAGAAAACAACATTCATAATATTAACTTTAAAAAATATACAGACGAAGACCAGAGCTTATACACTCCGGTCAACATCCAAAAACCTAAGAAAAATAATATCTACGGTGATTTTGACAATACCCGACCTGCTTTAAGAGACTATAATTAATGTTGCATAACGTTACTACATCTTCTCTGGCGCTGAAACACCTAGAATATCAAGCGCATTTTTTAATGTAGTCTTGATTGCAACCATCAAAGCAAGTCTTGATTTCATCAAATCCACATCATCGCAGATTACACGATTTGAATTGTAGAATGAGTGGAATTCCTGAGCAAGTTCCTGAACATATCTGCAAATAGTGTAAACTGTTCTGTTCTGGGCTGAGAGAAGAATTACAGACTTAAACTCTTCAAGCTTCAAAATTAATGATTTAGCGCTGTCTGCAGTTTTTAAGATAATATTTTTATCAAAGTTATTGATTAAATCATCCAGCTCAGCCTGAGTCATTGGAGCAGGAGTTTTTTCACCAGTTTCAGGATTTAATCTTTCACTAACAGCATTTCTCAAAATTGAACAAACACGTGCATGCGCATATTGAACGTAGAATACAGGGTTTTCGTCAGTCGAACGTTTTGCAAGCTCGATATCAAAATCAAGAGTCATATCAATATTTCTCATCGCCATCCAGTAGCGTGTTGCATCAATTCCAACTTCTTCAATTAAATCATCAAGAGTAACCATGTTTTTACGTTTACCCATACGGACTTCTTCGCCGTTTATAACAAGGTTTACAAGCTGACCTAAAAGCACTTCAAGCTTATTCGGGTCATAGCCTAAAGCTTCAATTGAAGCTTTTACACGCGCAACATATCCGTGGTGGTCTGCACCCCAAATATTAATTAACCTGTCATATCCGCGTCTTAGCTTATCAATATGATAAGCTATATCAGCAGTCAGGTAAGTATTTGAACCGTCTGCTTTTTTAATTACTCTGTCCTGATCGTCACCGAATTCAGAAGACTTAAACCACATTGCGCCTTCTTTTTCATAAAGCATATCCTTGGACATAAGCTCTTTATAGCTTGCTTCAACTTTTCCGGAATTATGCAAATCAAGTTCAGAATAAAATTTATCGAAATGCACGCGGAAATCTTCTAACAAAGCTTTCTGGCAAGCTTCCATTTCGGCTTTAGCAAAATCACAAAGTTCTTTTAAATCAGGCTCGGAGGAGTTTGCAACTTTATGTTCTTCTATATATTTTTTTGCAACAGGAACCAAATAATCTCCCGGATAGAAATTTTTACGTTCAATTTCATCAGTCGGGAAATCAACATTTTCGCCCAATTCCTGACCAATTCTTATTCTAAGCGAATTGCCGAGTTTTTGGATTTGAGAACCTGCATCGTTAATATAAAATTCCTGAAAGACTTCATGTCCATAGAATTTTAAAAGATTAGCAAGCGCGCTTCCCATCGCAGCCCAGCGTCCGTGCCCGATATGGAAGGGGCCTGTAGGGTTTGCAGAAACATATTCTAAAAGAATCTTCTCTGTTGGCACTCCGACAGGCTTACCATAACATTTACCCTTTTCAAGGATTTCAGCTACAGCATCTGCAAGGAGAGAATTTTCTATCTTGAAGTTAATAAACCCGCCAACCACAGAAGTTGTATAATTTTGCCCGCTTAAACCTTCAACAATAGCATTAGCAATCATAGGCGGTGCAATTTTTGCAACTCTTGCAAGTGATGAAACATTCACCGCAAAATCACCGAACTCAGGATTTTTAGGTTTCTCAATCATCAAAGAAAATTCATCATTTTCTCCCATCTGCCCTAATTTACCAGCCTGCGCAGCTTTTTTTATTCCGTTTTTAACTTCATTTAAGAAAAAATCTTTTAACATGTTTATCCTCGCTATAATTATTTTATTTAATTATAGGATAAACATGAATTTATTGCTCAATTGCACCAATTTCTTTTTCCAGCTTGAGAAGTAGGTTTTCTATTGAATCTTTATTTAGAAGCGCAGCTTGCACTGTTGAATTCACAAGAGTATTAATCTCTTTTTGATTTCTGCGCTGCCTTAATTGCGGCGTAATTCTGTTAATCTGTTTTGCGCTGATTGAACGCGCTTTAGCTTCCAGAGTTGAATTGTCATTATAAAACTCATTCTGCAAAGCTTCCGAATTAGTCGCAATAATATTAGTCATTTTTGCAAGTTCAAGCTGGTTTTGTGCATTTGTAAGATACAGACAAAAATCAAGCGCTTCCTTTTTGTGTTTAGCACGAAGAGGAATTACAAAATTCATTACAGAAAAATCATTCTGACCAACAGGACCTTTTATCTGCTCTGTAACATCCGTTTGCTCATAAACAGACGGTGCGTTTTCTTTAATCATAGTTAAAAAGTTTGCTCCGCCCTGAAAGAAAACAATTTTACCTGCCATATACTGCTCTAAAGCTTCTCTATGCGTAAATGTTATACTTTCTGCAGGGATTAAATCTTTCTGGTACAAATTCTTATACATTTCAAAAACTTTTTGAGCCTTAGGATAATCTTCAGCCTCGCTAATACCATATTTATTGAGAATTTTCACCATGGTATCATTCTCTGTTATTGTGGGAAGATAAGCATAAGCACCTGTATTTGTTTTAACTTTTTCAGAGATTGCAGCCAGCTCTTTGTATGTTTTAGGCAGCCTTAAAACTCCTGCTTTTGAATATAAATCTTTATTATAAATAGTAATCGCGCTTGTTGCATACCATGGAATTGAATACAGCTTATCGTTGTATTTAAGCGCTTCAATAATTTCCGGATTAAAATCCTGCACTGTTTCTACCGGAATTTCTTCTAGTGTACCTTTTTGAGCCAAAATTGCCGAAAAATCCGGATTAAGATTGATTAAATCCGGCGGATTATCCGTCATTACTGCTGCAAGAGTACGTTTTTCCCCTTCCGAAAACGGAACATCTACCCATTTTATATGAACATTCGGATGCTCTTTTTCATAAGTCCGGATAACTTTATACATATAATCCGCAAAATCACCCATCTGCAGCGTCCAAAAAGTAATTTCTTTTTGTTCATGCTCCTTTCTGATAGAGCAGGCAGTTAAACCTAAAGTTAAAAAAGTTATTAATAATAATGCGAAAAATTTTTTCATCACTTAATATCCATATTAAGATTCAAATCAATATATTTAAACATATTCATCACAATTCCTGGCGGGAAATTGTACACATTATTGCAAGGCGTAATTTTTAAAATCGAATTTGAGCTATCAACACCCGCAACAGTTGCGAGGTATTTATTCCGGTTAACCGTAAAAATCACATACCCGTTTGCTGTCTGGATTTCATCCACTGTAAAACGGTTTGCAGATAAAGAAGCAAGGGTTAAGTAAAAAAGCTTCTCTTTATTCACAGCAAAAATCTTTGTACAGTTTTCAAACGCAATATTTTGCGGCGCAGTAATTGGTGCTGTTTCTTCTGCAAAAACAAACGGAATAAATAACAAGCTTATAAATAACAAAAGTTTTTTCATTATATCTCCTAACTGAATTATATTAACACACATTTTTACACTCCAACTCGTTTATTAATAGTATTAATTTCATAAATAATGTGCTATAATTGACTTAATATAAGTACGGAGAGAATATGTTACAGGAAGCAACACGGGCAATCAACTCAGCCTTTAATAACAGTTTTATAAAAAAATTAAGCCAATACCTTCACGATTGTGTGCGTGAAGAAGTTAAAAGCTCAACTTTCAGAAACCTTAAGGCTGATAAAGACAACAAATGGATTTTTCTTGAAGAAGAAGACAAGCTCTTCACTCAAGGTTTAGACCATTTACGCCTTGAAGGTTCTGACCCTAAGCTCACCGAACTTATGATTCAGTCTGAAACAAGCCAGAAAGATAAATACCTGATTTACGGTTACCTTTTCCTTGTCGGTAAAACAAAAACAGGAAAGAAAAACGAGTTTTTAACCCCCCTTCTTTATACTCCATGCCGTTTGGAAAGAAACGGAGTCAACATAAATTGTATGCTGACTGATGAATTTCTTTCTCTTAACACCGGAGCTTTAACGGCTTTGATGAAAAAAAGCGATGACGAGGATGAGACCGAACAACTGCTTGAAGGACTTCTTGATGTTGTTCCGACTGTACCTGTTACTCAGGAAAAGATGGATATTTTCTTAACTACACTTAAATCCATTGTTCCGGATATTGATATCTCCTTAAGTCCTGAAAATATTGTAAAAGAAGACAATATTACAAAAGATTTTTATAATAATGAGGTCAATGCCGAAAACATTGATGAAATTATTGAGCAGGAAGAAAGCGCAAAAAAATCTTCAATTAAACTTGAAAAAATCAGCTTAACAAAACAGTGCGCAATAATTCTGACAAAGCGCCCTTCTGTAACTGCAGGCGTTTTACACGAACTTACACAGATTGCTGAAAAACCAAGCGGAATTTATAGAGAAACTGTTTTAAATCTGATTAACGAAGAATACACGCAGTCAAAACCAACCGATACCCAGCAAAAGAGCCTTGCAGATTTCTTTCCTGTAACTCCGCTTTCTTTGTCCGACGCACAGTTAAACGTAGTTAAAAATGTTGAAAACGCAAAGCTTGTTTCTGTTTTCGGGCCTCCTGGAACCGGTAAATCTCAGACAATCGTTAACCTTGCAGCACACTTGATTGCAAATGGCAAGACTGTTCTTGTAGCTTCAAGAATGGATAAAGCCGTCGATGTTGTTGCAGAAAGGCTTAATGAGCTTGGAGCACCATTTTTAGCACTAAGAGCAGGAAGATTAAATTATCAAAGAGAACTTTCAATGCAGCTTCAGGATTTACTTGCAAACAAAGTCGACCTTGATGAAGGTGCTGAAAACTCAATCCTTTGCGATGTTTCAGACATGGAGGAACTCTTAAAAACTATTTCTGATTTAGAAAAGAAATCCGAAAAGATTATAAAGTTGGAACAGGATTGGACTGAAATAGACAAACAAATAAAACTTGAAGAGCCGATGCACGCTCATCCGCAATTTATTAAAACTGTTCTAAAAGAAGACGAAATTATCACAGTTGAAAATTCTATCTCTTCTCTAAGCGAAAACCTTGAAAAAGCAGGTTTCTGGAGCGGGCTTAAGAATATTTCCGCAATAGGAAATTTGAAAAAATGCCTTAGAATAAATAACTTTGACGTAACAAACGAAAATCTTTCAATATTAAAAAATGAGTTGGAATTCGCTAAGCTCGTATGCAAAGCAAGAAAAATCGAAACTGAAATTCAAACAATCGGAAACATACACGTTTTTGCAGAACAAATAAGAAATTTGAAACGCAAGCAAAAACGTCTTGCTATTGATATCTTAAAAACAAAGCGCAGACAGGCATTAAAAGGCTTAATGCAAGATCCGGTTAAGCGCCAAAGATTGTTTGTTCATTCAAAATCATTGGTTGAAAGAAAGAAAAACCTGCAAAACAGGCTTCTTGAAACCGAAGATTTCAAGCCGCTTTTAGAAGCATTCCCTTGCTGGTGTGTTACAACTTATGCGGTTTCAGGTTCGCTTCCTATGAAACCGGGATTATTTGATGTAGTAATTATTGATGAAGCGTCTCAATGCGATATTGCAAGCTGCTTCCCGATACTTTTCCGGGCTAAAAAAGCAGTTGTTGTTGGTGACGACAAACAGCTTCCGCATCTTTCTTTCTTAGAAAAAGCAAAAGAGCAGTCATTTATGTCACAGTACGGAATTAATGACCGTTACCAGCTTATGTGGCGGTTTAGAACAAATTCAATGTTTGACCTTGCAAACTACTACTCAATGCATCCGGTACTTTTAGACGAACATTTCAGAAGCTTGCCACCTATTATAAATTATTCTAATCAGGAATTTTACGGCGGAAGAATAAAAGTTATGCGCAGAAACGACAATTCTAAAAAAGTACTTGAAACAGTTGTAGTACCCGACGGTAAGGTAGATTTTGATGCGACAAGAAACCTGCCGGAAATCGAAGCGCTTGCAAAACGACTGCATGAAATCGTAATAGAAAATGAGAGAAACAATCCGGATAATCCTGTTTCTATCGGGATTATTTCGCCTTTCCGCGCGCAGGTAGAACAGTTAAAAATCTCTGTTGGAAGAGTACTTTCCGAGCACATGATAAAGAAACATCAGATTGAAATCGGCACAGCACATACGTTTCAGGGAGATGAAAGAGATATTATTCTGATTTCTTGGGCATATGCAAACAATAGCTACCCGCAAAGTTTGATTTTCTTACAAAAACCAAACTTGTTTAACGTTGCAATCACACGTGCAAGATATCAAATGATAAACTTTATTTCAAAAGACCCGCGTGAACTTCCTGAAGGAATTTTAAGAAGCTATTTAGGATTTGTGCAGGAATATGAAGACAGGTACGCATTAAGTAAATCTGATGATTTTGATGAAAATATTTACAAAAACCATTTTGAAAAAGAAGTTGCTCAAGCATTTCGTGATTTAGGGCACGAAGTTACTTGCGGAGTCGATATTGCAGGATTGAGCGTTGACTTGCTTGTAGATAATAAATTTGTTGTTGAATGCGACGGAGTAGAAGACAAAAATCCGTCTAAAGCAACAAACATGAAAAAACAGGCAATAATTGAGCGTTCAGGTTTAAAAGTTTCAAGAATTTCTTTAAGAGAATGGAGCTATTCGCCAAAAGCCTGCATTGATAGAATAATTAACAGCAATTTGTAAATTTTTATTAACAAAAATAGCAAAAAATATTATTCAGAGTGTTTATAATAGGCAAATAATGGAGAAAATTATGAACATTACACCTGTAGATAATAGTAATACTTTTAAAGGAACGCTTGTTTTAAATAATTTGAAGAAAAAATCTGTCGAAACTTTAATTACCAATAGACAGATGGATTGTCAGCTGCAAGATACTTTTCAGCGTCTCATTATTGACGGAGCAAAGGATTTTTCTTCTCCGAAAAAATGTATTTCAAACTTAAAAGATTACTTAAAAACTATTTCCCAAATAACTGATAAGAGCTTAACAAAAGGTTATAAATTTCCGTCTGCAAAAGATGTATCTATAATTTTTGAAGATACAAAAGAAAAATCACAGCTCGATGTTCCCGGATTTTTCTCGGTAACTCATTTAAAATAATTTTAGAGTATAATAATACTAATGAAATACGCATTAGTATTAGTAAATATAAAAGGGCTTGGAGTTAAGACATTCAGCTATTTGATACCTGATGAGATGAGAGAAACTATCCAAATCGGTCAGGCTGTTCTTGTGCCTTTTGGAAGACAGGGACTTATTAATGCTTTTGTAGTCGGTTTTTCTGACTACCTTCCGGGAGAGTTTAAAGCAAAAAAGATAAACAAAATTTTAGATGAAACTCCTCTTTTTTCGCTTAAATACTTAAAACTCCTTGAATGGGTCGCAAATTATTATTGTACAGACTTTGTAACCGTCTTAAACGCAGCTCTTCCAATGAAACTAATTGAAAAGAATGCAAAAGTTGAACTTGCTGTTTCTTTTATTAAAGAAGGTGAAGGCTTAACAAAGCGCCAGAAAGAGATTTTAGAAGTTCTAAAAGAGCGCGGTAAATGCTCGTTAATCGAGTTTGAAGAAATCGCAAAAACAACGCGTGCCACAATGAAAAAGCTTGCAGAAAACGGGTTTGTAAAAATTGAAGAAGAATATATTTACAGAAATCCGCTTTCAATATTCAAAGATATAGAAGTAGAGCCGTTATTTGAGCTTGCAGGCGAGCAAATTACAGCTTACGAAGGCATTCGGGGTAAATTAAAGTCTCAAAAACCGATTCTATTACATGGAGTAACTGCTTCCGGCAAAACAGAAGTTTATTTTAAACTCATAAAAGATGTAATTGATTCCGGTAAAAATGTGCTTTTCTTAGCACCGGAAATCGCGCTTGCTTCACAATTAACCAAGCGTCTTGCACGCAAGTTTGGCACAAAAGATGTAGCCATCTGGCACAGCAGCATTTCTGACGGCGAAAAATATGATGTCTGGCAGAGGCTATTCAAAAACGAGATTAAAATCCTTGCCGGTGCACGCTCAGCAGTTTTCGCACCTTTACAAGACATCGGATTAATAATAATAGACGAAGAGCACGAAGGAGCTTACAAACAGACAAATCCTGCGCCGCGCTACGACGCGCGCGTCGTAGCGCGGCGCCTCGCCCAATTTCATCAAGCACCTTTACTCTTAGGCTCTGCCACTCCGGATGTTTCAACTTATTATTATGCAACGAATAACAACAACCTTTTTGAAATGAGAAAACGGTTTAATAACTCGCCTCTTGCGATTCCTCAGGTTATAAATATGCAGGAATACGGAAAAGCTGCTTACAGAGGAATTATATCAAAACCTCTGCAAACCGAGATTTCCGAAACATTAGAACGCGGTCAGCAAGTTATTCTACTTATGAACAGGCGCGGATATTCAACTTATACACAATGTAAATGCTGCGGAACTGTCGTAGAATGCCCGGATTGCTCAATTCCTATGATATGGCACGCAAGCGTAAAAAAACTTAAATGCCATTACTGTAACAGAGAAGTAAGCTTTCCGGAATTTTGCCCTCAATGCGGAAGCGATGCACTTTCTACGTCAGGAGTCGGCACCCAGAAAATAGAACTCTTAATAAAAGAACTCTATCCGGATGCAAAAGTTGAAAGAATAGACAGCGATATTTTAACTAAAAAGAATGCACATATTGAACTTTTAAACAAATTTCAGAAAAAAGAAATCGATATTTTAGTCGGAACACAAATGATTGCAAAAGGTCTGGATAACCCGAATGTAACGCTCGTAGGCGTTTTAAGCGCAGACTCCGGATTTAACATTCCTGATTACCGCGCATCAGAACGCGGATTTCAACTGCTTACGCAGGTTGCAGGACGCGCAGGAAGAGGAGAGTTCAAAGGCAAAGTCCTTTTCCAGACCTACAACCCCGATTACTACGCATTTCAAACCGCTAAAGCTCAGGATTACGAAAAATTCTTCGATACAGAAATAAAAGCCCGTCAGGAATTTGATTACCCGCCTTTCAGTCAGATTATACGTTTGATTTTATCCAGCGAAAACAATTTCCGCGCTGAAAAATCTGCAATGGAAATAGCACTAAGACTAAATACAATGACAGAAAAATTCGGCTTCACCGAATATTTAGAAACTTTAGGGCCAACTCCTTGTGTAATAGAAAAACTAAACGGATTTTACCGCTTCCAGATTTTAATAAAAAACAAGCTTTCTCAAAAAGGACATGACTTCATATCCAAATTCTTAAACAAAATATCAATGCCAAAAGACATCAGACTCGCTATTGACGTTGACCCTCTGGATATTTTATAGCTTTTTTATATACTTTTTAAGTAAAGATTTGTAACAATTTTTCAATTTTGTTAAAGTTTACAAAAAAAATGCCGTTATATAATTTATACATAAATTTGTACATTATGTTTAACAAAAGAAAGGAGACAAAATTTATGTCAATAGGCGGCGTTAACGGAAGTGGAAATACTCCTTATATTAACAGGAGTACAATCAAAGCAGGTTCTACAGAAGCAACAACTTCAACAGGCAGAACAGGCGAAACCAAAGAAGAAAAGATTAAAAAACTAACGGACAAGATAAAAACTTTAACTTCTTCTATAACAACAATGAAAGCTCAGGCTGAAAGCTACACAAGACAGGCTGAAAACATTAAAAACAGTGTTTCTTCTATAAGCTCTGCACAGGAAAGCGTTCAGGAAATGGTAAGTCAGCTTGACAGCGAAATTGCTGAGTTAAACAATAAAAAAGCTGAACTTGAGCAAAATAAAGCAGCTGCAGAAGAAAGAGTCAATACTGCAAAAGCAAATAAAGCTGAAAAAGAAGCTGCATTAAACGCGGCAAAAGAAAATAAGGCTAGCTGCGAACAAGCTGTAACTGATGCAGAAAACAACATTAAAGAAAAAGAAGAAGCTGTTACAAAAGCGGAAGAAAACAAAGCTGAAAAAGAAAAAGCTCTGGATGAAGCAAAAGACAAGCTGGCTGAACTTGATGAAAACTATAAACAGGCAGTAGAAGCTACACGCGCAGCAAAAGAAGAAGTTGCAAAAGCCAAAGAAAAAGTCAGCAGTGCAGAAAGCAAAGTAAGCAGTGCTCAAGCTAATGTCAGCAGGGCTCAGGCAACTTTGAGCGCTACACCTCAAACATTGACAGAAACTTATACAGGTTCTGACGGTAAAACTCACACAAGACAAGTTCCAAACCCTGCATACGCAGCTGCTCAACAAGCGCTCGAACAGGCAAAACAAGAACTTGAAGCTGCAAAACAAGAACTTGAAGCTGCTAAACAAGAGCTGCAAAATGCAGAAGATAAACTTAAACAGTGCGAAAAAGCTGAAGCTGAAGCTTTAAAAGCTGTCGACACTCAAAAAGAAGAAGTTGCAAAAGCTGAACAAGCAGTTCAAGATGCAATCAAAGAATTAGAAACAGCAGAGCAAGAGCTCGAAAAAGCAAAACAAGAATTAGAAACTGCAAAACAAGAACTCGAAAAGGCAAAAGCAGACCTCGAAAAAGCCGAAGCAGCAGTTGTTGAAGCACAAAAAGCAGTAGACGATGCACAGAAACAAGTTGATGAAGCTCAGAAAGAACTTGATAAAATTAACGAAGAGCTAAACAATCTTAACGAACAGATTGCCGCAAAACAAGAAGAAAAAGCAAACCTTGCAGAACAAAAAGGTAAGCTGGACGCAAGCCTTCAGGCAGTTGACGAGCAGGCAGAAGCTTACAGACAAATGGCAAAAGCTATGGAACCTGCAATTGCCGCTATGGAAGCTGAGTTAGAAGCTGCCTGGGAAGAGCTAAACTCTCTTAAAGGCGAAGAATTAGATGAACAAGCTCAAGCAGAAATCGATAAAGCAAATGCAGAAGCACAAGCTGCCAGAGAAGCTGCTAAAGCTGCTCAAAAAGCTGCACAGGAAGCTCTTGCTGAAAGCGCAACCAGCAAACTAAGATTAGGACTTCAACAAATTGCAATGCAGCGTGTTAATGCAATTATTGAAAAATTGAAAGCTCTTTATAATTACGACGGAACTTCAAATTATACTATCAATAAAGATGAATACGACGCTCTTAATAAAAAGATGAGAAAAGGCGAAGCTCTCAACAACCTTGAAAAACTTCAAATGGCAGTTTATGAATTGTTAGAAGATACTAAAAAAATGATTGAAGAGGCAGTTGAAAAATTCAAACCTAATGCCGGAGTTGATAAAAACAAACTCGTTCAGGTGAAAGACACTGTCGGACGTGAAATGTTCAAAGATGCTGACGGTAAAATCGTATACAAATCTGTTGATGAAGAAGGCAAAACAGTTTATACTTACGAAGACGGAAAACCTTACGAAGGCGAAGAAAAAGACTTAAAAGCCATAATGGGTGTTCCTGTAGTCGAGGACAAAGGTGAAGTATACACAGACGCTGAAGGCAAAAAAGTATACAAGAATACCGACGAAGAAGGCAACGACGTATACACTTATGAAAACGGCGAAGAATATCAAGGTAATGTCGAAGATTTAAAACAAAAACTAACAGAATACATTGGAGAAGACGACATTATTGCAGAAATCAATGCTAAATTCGACGAAATGGACGCAAAAATCGCAGAAGCGGAAGCTGCACGTGCAGAAGCTCCGGAACCAAAAGCTATAGATACAGAAAAACGTGATGCCGAAGCTGAAAAACTTGGCTTAACACCAACCGGCAGAGAAGGCGCTTATACAAAAGAATCTCCTCTTGGAACAACTCTTTATGTATGGGATCCGGAAAGCGAAACATTCAAAGATTTCCCTGCAGGTGAAGCTGATGATCCTGACTGTGATTTCACTCCTGATGGTAAAATTATCGACAAAGAAAACGAAGAAGCTTTAAAAGCAGATGCTAACATAGCTATTCAGGAACAGGGCTTAAATGTCATTCCGGGTGAACCGTTTAAAGCAGAAAAAGATGGTATCACTTATGAATACAACAAAGAAACCGGTAAATTTGAAGCAAAAGCTGATAATGAAAAAGAAGCTTAATAAATAAGCATAAACCAGGGGGCGCGTGATTCTCACGCGCCCCCTGGTGTTATATTAGTATTTAAACTATACGTTAGCAGTTGCTCTAGGACCTGCGTTAACTATTTCAGCAGGCATGTTAGGGTATTTGCTTGCAAAATTGTCAGCAAACATTTGAGCAAGCTTGTTTGCGTTTGCGTCATAAGCTGATTTATCAGCCCACATTCCGCGTGCATCAAGCATTTCATCAGGTACACCAGGGCAAGATGTAGGATAATCTACATTAAATACATCGTGGTGTTTGAATTCGATTGAATCAAATGAACCGTTCAATGCAGCTGTAACCATTGCTCTTGTGTAAGCTAATTTCATTCTCTTAGCACCCATAGAAGCGCTTCCGCCAGCCCATCCGGTATTTACTAAGTAAACTTTAGTACCGTATTGGTCAAGTTTGTCACCCAACATCTTAGCGTATACAGAAGCATCCATTGGCATGAATGGTTCGCCGAACAATGTTGAGAATGTAGGTTGCGGTTCAGTAACGCCTCTTTCTGTACCAGCAAGCTTAGAAGTAAAGCCTGTTACGAAGTGGTACATAGCAGCGTTTTTGTCTAATCTTGAGATTGGAGGCAATACGCCGAATGCGTCAGCTGTCAAGAATACAACAACTTTCGGAATTCCGCCTTTTGAAGGAATTTGAGCGTTGTTAATATAGTTGATAGGATAGCCTACACGTGTATTTTCTGTTAATGAACCGTCGTTAAAATCAAATTCTCTTGTTTCAGGATCCATAACAACATTTTCAACCAAAGAACCAAATTTGATAGCATTATAGATATCTGGTTCGTGTTCAGGGTCAAGGTTAATACATTTTGCGTAGCATCCGCCTTCGAAGTTGAATACACCGTCAGGAGACCAGCCGTGTTCGTCATCACCGATTAACTTACGGTTAGGGTCAGCTGATAAAGTTGTTTTACCTGTTCCTGAAAGACCGAAGAATACAGCTGTTTCACCTGTTGCAGGGTCCATGTTAGCTGAACAGTGCATAGGAAGAACATTTTTCTTAGTCATAACATAGTTCATTGTAGCGAATACAGATTTTTTGATTTCGCCTGCATATTGAGAACCGCAGATGATGATTTCGTGAGCTTCGTAGTCAATTGCGATACAAGCTTCTGAATTTACGCCATCAACTTCAGGATCACATTTGAAACCAGGAGCACAAAGAATTGTGTAATCAGGTTCAC
This sequence comes from uncultured bacterium, assembly GCA_948684385.1. Classification (GTDB taxonomy): domain Bacteria; phylum Cyanobacteriota; class Vampirovibrionia; order Gastranaerophilales; family Gastranaerophilaceae; genus CAG-196. The sequence continues at coordinate 52,020 of CAPQCU010000005.1, read as the reverse complement.
CGTAGCTTGATAATTCTTCAGAAGTTGGTCTGATTAATAACTGGTGAATGAACAAGTTTTGGCTTGCTAATTCATTAATAACTCTGAATTTTTGAGTATAAGTTTTGTCTGCACCTGCAAAACCATCGAAGATAAATACTTCTCTGTTTTGTAAGTAAGCAGCGATTTTACCCTTGATTGAGTTGAATGCTTCTCTAGAGATAGGGCGGTTTACTTTACCCCATGCGATATCGTTGTGAATAGATTCTGTATCAACGATAAATTTGTCTTTAGGAGAACGACCAGTGTATTTACCGGTAGTTACAACTAAAGCACCTGTGTTGCTTAAAGAACCTTCGCCTAAACGCAAAGCAGCTTCTGTCAATTGAGCAGGAGTTAAATTGCGATAAACAGCTTTTGGTCCGATAATACCAAATTTTTCAATTCCGTATGTTTCCATTTTTTAGCTTCCTCCTTTTTTAAAAGCGTTATATATACACAAAGATTGTATTACAAACACTTAAAAAAAACAAGCCGGATTTAGCTATTTTACAAGCATGGCGTACATTTCTTTACGGCGTTTTTGAACATCGGCATTTGCAAGATAATCTTCGTATCGCATTTGATAATTCAAATATCCGTTCGGAGTGATTTCAATTATTCTGTCAGCAACGGTATTTATAAATTGGTAGTCCTGAGAAGTGAAGAGAACTGTTCCTGTATAATCTATAAGCGCATTGTTTAAAGACGTTATCGCTTCCAAATCCAGATGGTTTGTCGGTTCATCAAACAGAAGAACATTAGACTCTTCAATCATGGTCTTTGCAAACATACACCTTACTTTTTCTCCTCCGGATAAAACATTTACCCCCTTTTCAGCATCCTCGCCGGAAAAGAGCATTCTACCCAAATACCCGCGTAAAAAGCTTATGTGCTGTTCTTGTGAATACTGCGCAAGCCATTGAATTAAGTTTTTATTCGTGTCAAAAAACTCGTTGTTATCCTTAGGGCAATATGAATGAGTAGCTGTAACTCCCCACGTTACACTTCCTTCATCCGGTTCAAGTTTGCCTTCTAAGATTTCAAATAACGCAGTTACAGCATGCTGGTTTTGTGAAATAAACGCAATCTTTTCACCCTGTCTTACGTCAAAAGAAAGCGCTTTAATCAAAAGCTCGCCATTCAAAGTTTTTCTTAAGCCTTGAACAGTCAAAACATCTTTACCCGGCATCTTTGAATACTTAAAATTAATACTAGGATATTTTCTTGTAGAAGGTTTAATATCTTCAAGCGTAAGTTTTTCAAGCATATTCTTTCTTGAAGTTGCCTGTTTTGCCTTAGATGCGTTTGCACTAAATCTTGCAATAAACTTACGGAACTCTTCTGCTTTTTCTTCAAGTTTCTTATTGCGTTCTTCTTTCTGTTTCATAATCAAAGCACTTGCCTGAGTCCAGAAAGAGTAATTACCTGTATAAAGCTGAATATTTCTGAAATCGATATCCGCAATATGCGTACAAATTCTGTCCAAAAATTTTCTATCGTGCGAAACAACAATAACAGTATTAGGGAAATCAATCAAAAAGTCTTCAAGCCACGTAATTGTCGCCAAATCCAGATGGTTTGTAGGTTCGTCGAGAAGCAAAATATCCGGAGTGCCGAACAAAGCCTGTGCTAAGAGAACACGAACTTTTTCACTGCCCGACAAATCCTTCATCAACGAATACTGTAAATCCTGTGAAATACCAAGTTCATTAAGTAAAGACGCAGCGTCCGATTCAGCCTGCCATCCGTCCATCTCTGCAAATTGAGTTTCTAAATCAGCAACCCTTAAGCCATCTTCGTCATTAAAATCCGGCTTGGCATAAAGCGCATCTTTTTCTTTCATAACATCATAAAGATGCTTATGGCCCATAATAACGGTATCAATTGCAGTAAAATCATCAAACTCAAAGTGGTTTTGTTTCAAAACCGCAATTCTTTGCCCTTTTTTAATATGAACCTGACCGCTCGTAGGCTCGATATCGCCGGAAAGAATTTTTAAAAAAGTACTCTTACCCGCGCCGTTTGCACCAATAAGCCCGTAGCAATTGCCTTCTGAGAACTTGATATTAACATTTTCAAATAATGCTTCCGTCCCGAAACGTATTGTTAAATTTTCTGTTGTAATCATAATATTGACATCATAGCATGAACAAGTTATACTTTCTGGCATGAAAATTACAAAATCAGATATAGGGGCAGGTCTAATTTTAACAGCAGCAGCTGCAGGAATGTACGGAAGCAGGTGTTATCTTGACGACCACAAACAAGTAGAAAAAATAAAACAAGAGTTACGCAAAGAAGTCAAAGAACACAGCTCTTTTCCATCCGAAATGGATATTGAAATTGCAGAGATAAATGAGCCGTTTTTTGACAGGCTCAACTACTGGCAGGTAACAGCAGATAGTATTCGTAAAGAAATAAAAAAAGAGAGTCTATAGACTCTCTTTTTTGTATTAAAGAAGGCGCGGGCTTCGCCCGCGCCTTTAATCTTATGAATTTTGTAATCCGCGTTTGAATTCTTCCGGACGGCTTGATCTTGCAAGCGCATCTTCCAGAGTAATTTTCTTTCTCATATACAAATCTCTCAAAGACATTTCCAATGTCTGCATACCAAAACCTGAGTTTGTCTGCATTGTTGAGTAGATTTGCGCAGCTTTTGCTTCGCGGATAAGGTTTGCAATCGCAGGGATAACAAGCATAACTTCTTGTGCCATTACACGACCTTGTTTTGTTCCGTCTGCTTGAAGAAGCGGAAGCAATGTTTGTGAGAATACAGCTACAAGTGAGTTAGAAAGCTGTACACGAACCTGCTGCTGCTGACCTTCAGGGAATACGTCAATGATACGGTCAATAGTTTGAGAAGCTGATGAGGTATGCAAAGTACCGAATACTAAGTGACCTGTTTCAGCTGCTGTTAACGCTAATCTGATTGTATCCAAATCACGCATCTCACCTACAAGGATGATATCAGGGTCTTCACGAAGTGCTGATTTCAAAGCGTTTGCGAAGCTTCTTGTATCCTGTCCGAGTTCTCTCTGGTGGATGATTGAACGTTTTGACGGGTGAATAAATTCAATAGGGTCTTCAATAGTCAAAATGTGTTCTGAACGTGTTTCGTTGATATAGTTAATCATCGCTGCAAGAGTTGTTGATTTACCTGAACCGGTAGGACCTGTTACAAGCACCAATCCTCTTGGTTTTTCAGCAATTTTTCTAACTGTATCTGACAAACCTAATTCTTTGAAAGAAGGAACTTTTGATGCGATTACACGGAATGCAGCCGCATAGTTTCCTCTATCTTTATAAATATTTACCCTGAAACGGCTTAAGCCCTGGATACCGTATGAAAAGTCAAGTTCCCAGTCCTGTTCAAGTTTACGTCTTTGTTCTTTATTTAACATAGGGAACAAAAGCAATTCAACTTCTTCAGGTTTAAGAGCAGGAACATCCATTCTTTGAAGATTACCATCGATACGAACAACCGGAGGTAAGCCTGCAGAAATGTGCAAGTCAGATCCTCTCTGCTTTACAACTACTTCCAAATATTTTTCTATAAGCATTAAAAAGCCCTCTTTTTTGCATTATCTCTCTATTGAACTATATCACAAAATTTCTCTTATGTAAAGAAACTTTACGAAAGAAATTCATTTATCGCTTTTGCAGCTTTTTTTCCTGCGCCCATTGCGTTTATAGCATTTGAAGCTCCGACCGGAGCCACATCGCCGCCTGCGAAAATAGTCGGAATAGAAGTTTCACGGGTTTCAGGATTAACAACAAAATAACCTTTTGTATCTACTTCAAAATCCAGCCCGTCAAGATGCGCAGATTTTTGAATAATCGGATTAGGTCCGGTACCAAGTGCGACAATTACCGTATCAACATCCAAATCAGCAAATTTTCCTGTTCCAACCGGTTTTCTTCTGCCGGACTCATCGGGTTCACCAAGTTCCATAATTTCAAATCTCATGCCGGAAACATATCCGTCTTTTTCCTTGATTTCAACCGGAGCATGCAAGAATTGGAAAATAACTCCTTCTTCTTTAGCATGTCTGATTTCTTCAAGACGAGCAGGAAGCTCGGCTTCTGTTCTTCTGTAAACGATATAAACTTTTTCAAATCCGACTCTTACCGCAGTTCTTGCAGCATCCATTGCAACATTACCGCCTCCTATTACAGCTGCAGATTTACCGACTCTAAGCGGAGTTACGGACTCTTCTTTGTTTGCACCCATAAGATTAACTCTCGTCAAAAACTCGTTTGCAGAATAAACCCCGTTAAGATTTTCACCCGGAATATTCATCATCTTAGGAAGTCCTGCACCGGAGCAAATAAATACCGCATCAAAACCTTCTTCTTTAAGCTGTTTTAAAGTAATTGATTTTCCTACAATAACGTTTTTTTCAAATTTTACACCCATTTCTTTTAGATTTTCAATTTCTCTATCCAGAACTTTTCGCGGAAGTCTAAACGGCGGAATACCGTATCTTAAAACACCGCCGAATTCATGAAGCGCCTCAAAAATCGTAACTTCATGTCCTGCTTTTCTTAAATCAGAAGCTGCTGTAATCCCTGCGCATCCGGAACCGACAATTGCAACTTTTTTACCGGAAGGAACAATTTGAGCCGGCTTTGCAGATGTATTATCACCAACATATCGTTCCAATGCGCCAATCGCAATTGCTTCGCCTTTAATACCAAGAACACAGTTACCTTCGCACTGTCTCTCCTGAGGACATACTCTTCCACAAACAGAAGGAAGCATGCTTGTTTGTCTGATAACTTCACCGGCTTTTTCTAAATCGTCTTCTTTTAAAGCTTTGATAAATTCCGGTATCTGAATATTAACAGGGCAGCCTTTCACACATCTCGGATTTTTGCAGGTTAAGCACCTGTCTGCTTCAGCTTTTACCTGTTCGGCTGTCAAATTTTCTTCTACCGCATCAAAATTGTGACGGCGTAAATTTTTATCTTGTTCTTTTGGTCTCTGGCGCATAATAAAACTCTCCTTAAATAAAGTATAACAAAAAATTCCTTTATTGTATAATTATTTATATGAAAAATATTATCTTTATCTTTGGAACACGTCCGGAAATTATCAAACTTGCACCTGTAATATTAGAGCTTAAAAAGTATCCGCAGGATTACAATGTAATTATATGTAATACAGAGCAGCAAAAAGAGCTTTCTAACCAAACTCTTGCATATTTTGGTTTAAAAGCCGATATCAATCTTGACTGTATGAGAGAAAACCAATCACTCTCATCTGTTCAGGCAAGAATTTTGACTTCTTTAGACAAGGTTTTTAATGAACAAAAAATTGATGCAACTATTGTTCAAGGCGATACAATGACCGTTTTATGCGGCGCATTAACAAGTTTTTACCACAAAATTCCGGTTTATCACGTGGAAGCAGGACTTCGTTCTTACGATATTTACGAGCCGTTTCCCGAAGAAGTTATGCGCCAGATGACTTCCCGCGTTGCTGCGCTTCATTTTGCACCAACGGGGGTAAATAAGGATGCATTATTGCGAGAAGGAATTGATGAAGATAAGATTCACATTGTCGGAAATACTGTAATTGACGCGCTCTTCTGTCTTTCAGAAGAGGTTATTGAAAATTCTAGAAAGTTTTTCGCAGAAAAAGAAATCCCGATTGATGATAAATTAGTCTTAATCACCGCTCACAGGCGTGAAAACCACGGAGAGCGAATTGACAGAATTATTGAAGCAATCTCATATTTAGCGAAAAAATATGCAGACCACACATTTGTAATTCCTGTTCACCCGAACCCAAATGTCAGAGTTAAAATATATGACCGTTTAGAGCATTTCGCCAACATTCATTTGTTACCGCCTCTGGATTACCCGTATCTGGTTTATTTACAGAAAAACGCAAAGCTTATTTTAACCGACTCTGGCGGAATTCAGGAAGAAGCGCCGTCATTTGCCTGCCCTACGCTCGTTATGCGTTATGAAACTGAGCGCAAAGAAGGTATTGAAGCAGGGGTTTCTAAGCTAGTAGGCGCTGATTACGATAAAATATTAGAAGAAAGTGAAAAAATCCTTTCTTCTACAAAAGAAGCAACCAGACTGAAAGCCCAAAACCCTTACGGAGACGGAACAGCATCTAAGCAAATTGAAAAAATAATTCGTTCTGTATAGCAAATTTTTTCATTGACATGTTTTATACCGGTATGATTAAATCAGCCGGACAAATTTCATACCCTGTTTTACAGCACTCACAGCAAATCTTATCTGCGCTTAATAATGTTGCTCCTGATTTACAAAAGCTTTCAGGTTCTAAAAAAGCAGTTTCTGCAATCACCGAAAAAACAGGGATTGAACTTATTCAAAAAGGACTCAAAATTAAAAGTGATAATAAAACAATAAGTTTATCTACTCCGGATAAATTCACCCTGCTGATAAAAATTCAAGATGCTCTCAGCAAAGAGATTAAAGAGATGCAGATACAAAACTCCATGGTAAAACTCATTAAAGGTTTTAACTCCAAAAAAGAAGACATAAGCGGATTGCTTTCAAATATTTTAGAATGTGTAGATTTCCCTATTTTAAAGTTGCGTAAATTTTTTATGCAGGAGAATGTTACTTCCCTAATTGAAAAACTTTCTCCAAAAGCAGCTATAGATACAAAGTGTTCTGAACTTGCAAATGATATAAAAACTCTTTTTGAAGAAATTCATGCCAAACTCGGGTCGGTAAAACATCCTTCAACCCGTCAAAAAGTTCAATACGGATACTCTTCTATTAAGCAGGGACTTCTGAAATCTCAGCAAATAGAATTCACTCAAATAGGAATTCCAAAAGCAGATTATATGGTTAATATCGTAAAGGATAAGAAAAATATTGAGCACCTTGTTATCAAAGTCGAAGACAATGAGTACATAATGATTAGACCGGACGGAACAGTACTTAAAGACGGGAATTTGAACAGGATTTATAACACAGGAAAGCCAACTGCGTTTTATTCTCAAAAAGAGCTTGATATCTGGGCTTTTAAAGACAAGCTGACTACACTTAGAGACGAGCTTTTGAAATACAAAGAATATCTGCAAAATAACATTCAAGAAAGAAATGAAGTTAAAGAATTTTATTCAACCTCAGATATCGGAACTTTAGACACTCAAACACTCAAGCTGCTTAAAGATGTTACCAAACTTTATTCAGCCTGTAAAAGTAAAATTCTTAAAATAAAAGACGCTCCAAGAAAAGAAGCTTTTAAAAAGAAATACCGCATCGAAACCGTTATGAGCAGTCCGACTCTTATTTTCAAAAATATGTCATTAACCGGTGAAGAAATTCATCTTGCTTTTCCAAAACTCCACGGAAAAGTCTGCACAAAAATTCTTGTAATCAGTCAAAATGGAGACATCAAAAACAGCTGGTTTATTGAAGATGATAAATTAGTAAAATTCAATGCATCAAACCAAAGACGTAGTAAACGCAGCGACACAATCACACATTATTATTCAAAGGAAGAAATCGACAACAGCGGATTAAAAGAAGTTCTTGAGCGTCTCAAATCAAGACTGAGCACAATAAAGACTTGATTATGCATTTTGAAGTTTTATCATAAAAGCTATGAGAGAAAGATTTAAAATATTTATTGAAAGCAAAGCTGTAACAAATTTTATATTAGCTGTAATCATTATCAATTCCATTCTTTTAGGGTTGTTAACTTATCCTGCATTATGCCAGAGATTTGGAAGCTTAATGCATTTGTTATGCAACATTTGTGTTGTAATTTTCTCAATAGAAATATTTATCAAGCTTTACGTCTACAAAAGCAGTTTTTTTAAAGACGGCTGGAATAATTTTGATTTTATATTAGTTGCAATGTCCTGGATACCAACCGGCGGAGTATTTTCTTCATTCCGTGCTTTCCGGGTCTTAAGAGCTCTCCGTGCTTTAAGGCTTGTAACAAGGCTTGAAAGACTGAGAATAATCGTACAGGCAATAATTGAATCTATTCCAAATGTAGGCTGGGCAAGCGTTTTACTTTTATTATTATTTTATATCTTTGCAATAATGGGAACAACAATGTTTGCCGAAGCGTTTCCGCTGTTTTTCGGAAGCATAGGAAAAAGTATGTATTCGCTTTTCCAGATTATGACTTTAGAGAGCTGGTCAATGGGTATTGCACGACCTGTAATTGCTGTATTTCCTTATGCGTGGGTGTATTTTGTGACATTTATTCTGATTTCGTCTTTTATTGTAATGAACGTCATCGTAGGAATTGTTGTTAATGCAATTTCAGAGCTCAGTGCAAAAACCAAACAGGAAAACTTTAACAAGCAGCTTGAAGAAGCCGGAGACTTAAAAAAAGAAATTCACAAGCTTAAAGAACAGATTAAAATTGTAGAAGCTCTGGTTGATAAAAATATTTAATAAATACCTTTGGAATTTAAATAGTCACCATATTCTTTATCTGCAATAAGAATATGCTGCAAAACCCAATTCTTTAAGAACAAAAGAATATCAATATGCAGCAAATATTTACCGGAATTGTAATCAGCTGCAAACTGCTCTATCTTATTAAGAAAAAGTTTATGCTGCTTTCTGTGCTTTTCATAAGCAGGATATCCGTTATTCAATAGGCAGATTTCTTCTTCTGAGAAATGTTCTTTTGAATATTTAACAAGATTGTTAATAATATGTGCAAGCGCAAGACGATCTTCCTTGTCTTCCATTGCAACATAAAGATCTTTAACTATATCAAATAAATGTTTATGCTGATCGTTAAACCTCTCAACTTTTACATCATAACTATCGTGCCAATCAAATGTTTTCATAATATTTGCTCCATCTCCAGCATAAAACATAAATGAAAAAATTGCAACTTTAGCGATTTTTAGGAGAAATAGAACGATTAAACTAAAAGTTTTTTAAAATGCTCATTTATACAATCTAAAACAGTCTGCGCATAAACATCGTGTTTTCCGTAGAAAATATGCGACGCACCTTCAATTTCAATAACCTGATTATGTACAGGATCTCTTGTCCAGGAATTTAATGTTTCCATAAAACTCTTCGGACTTTCGCCGGTCACAGAATCTTTAGAGCCGATGATAAATGAACCGTTTGGCTTAATATTATACAAAGAACTTGTCTCGCCTTCTTTACTTAAAACAGGGCAGTTCTTAAGATTATCGGCATTATAAAACCTGAGAACAGTGTTTGCAGTCATAGGAGAGAACCCGCCAAACAAAAATGGCAGAATTTCATCACCTCTACCTTGTTCAACCCATTTTTTTGCAAGAGTAAAGCATTTGTCTATATCAGGCATAACAGTCCACCAGTGCATAATATCAACAGGTGATGAAATAATAAAATAATCAACATAACTATCAGGAGTATTTCCAAGATAGTTAATAATTTTATTTGAGCCTAAAGAATGCCCAGCAAGTATTACATTTTTAAAACCAAGCTCTTCTTTTGCGTATTTAACATAAGTTTCAACATCCTCATAAACCATTTCAAACTCGTCTTTAAACACGCCGGAGTGCCTTTGCTTTCCAATCGAAAAATCTGTATAAGCAAAGCAGGAAAAAGCATCGTGCGGATGCGCAACAATTACCGTTACACCATTTTCACTCAATAATTGTCCTGTTTTGTACAAAAGTTCATTTTGAAAAACATTAGAGCAAATTCCTGTTACCATTATTAGAACAGTATCAGCTGTTTTATCTCCAAATATAGCACCTGCAAGCTCCAAGCCTCTTGGTGTTTTTACTTTCAAAATATCCATTTTTCTCCTATGCACTAAGCCTATTTTCGCGTAACCTAACTTCTCCGCTACATTTCATAATTGCATCTTCTGCAATAATTTCCCCGACAGAATCCGCTTCTACAACTCCGGACTTAGGGTTCTTAACAGAAACTATATGACCTTTAACCGAAGCTTCAACATCCGAGTATTCAAAAGCCAAATCAGTATCAATCATTTCGCAATCAATCAGCTTTAAATTTTTGCAATAACAAAGCGGCTGGGTTCCGATTATTTTACAATTCACAAGGGTCAAATTTTCACTAAACCAACCAAGATATTCGCCTTTTACAACAGAATTTTCTACAACAATATTTTTACTGTGCCAGAACGCATCTTTTGTATCAAGCTTTGAATTTTTTATATGCACATTTTTCATATACTGAAAAGAATATTTTCCAATCATTTCAAGATTTTCAATCTCAACATTTTTAGATTCAAACAAAAAATAAACTGAATTTATTGTGGAAGCTTTAATATTTACCCCTTGACATCTCCACCCAAATTCAATTGAATTAATATTACAACTTTCAACTGTAATATTTTTACATTCTCTAAGAGTTTTAACTCCCTCAATCTTACAATCTTTGATTACTCCTTCTGATGAATACCAGATAGGTGCACGGGTTAAATCATCCATCGTTGAGTTTACAAGTTCAAATTTTTTAGCGTGCCATAAAGGATACCTAAGTGAAAAAGAACAGTTTTCAACTCTCACATTTCTGCATTCCTTTAAAACACTCTCACCGTCTGCTTCGCCTTTAAAAGTGCAATTCACTACATCCGAATTTTTAATATTGTACAAAGCACGTTCTGCATCAAAACTCTGGTTCAAAATGTATGTTTTCTTTCTCATAATATATTCATTATTTACCATCTTTATAAAATAGCAAATACTTATATTACATAGCTTAAAATGCTTGACGAGCATAATTGAAACTTTTATAATGAATTTATGGAAATCAGAGTTCTAAAATACTTTCTCGCAGTTGCAAGGGAAGGGTCAATAACAAAAGCAGCAAACTCACTTCATCTGACACAGCCCACTTTAACACGTCAGCTGCAGGAACTTGAACGAGAGCTGAAACAGAAGCTTTTAATCCGGGGAAAACATCAGGTTACTCTGACTGCTGAAGGTTTGATTTTGAGAAAAAGAGCTCAAGAAATCGTTGATATGGTTGAAAAAACAGAAGCAGAATTTAAGTCAATATCAGATACTATAAGCGGTGATATTTACATTGGAGGAGGAGAAACCGACTCTATGAAATACATTGCAGAAGTTATAAAAGAACTTCAATTAGAATATCCTGGTATTAAATATCATATTTACAGCGGAAACGCAGAAGACGTAATGGAAAAACTTGATAAAGGACTTTTAGATTTTGGAGTCTTAATTCAACCTGTCGAATTATCAAAGTATGACAGCATAGAATTGCCGGAAAAAGATGTATGGGGAATAATTACCCGAAAAGACAACCAGCTGGCTCTCAAAGAAAAGATTACACTTCAAGATTTAATAAATGTACCTCTTCTTGTATCACGCCAGATGTCACCAAAATATTCTAAAGCAAGTGGTTTTTTAGACTGGTTCGGAGATGAGTTTGACAAACTTAATATAACAGCTACTTACAACCTTGTATATAACGCAGCAATAATGGTTAAGGCAGGAATAGGAAATGCAATTACTCTGGATAAGCTTGCAAATACATCCGAAGAAAGCGAATTATGTTTTCGCCCGCTTTATCCAAAACTTGAGTCAGGACTGGATATTGTTTGGAAAAAAAATCAAGTATTTTCTCCTGCAGCAAAATTGTTTTTGAGTAAATTGCAAAATTTTCAATATTTAAATGACTGAATTTTTTCCCCAAAAGATTGAAGAAAAACGCAATTTCTTTTGTTGAATATATTGTGCACGCAGGTTAAAATAACGATTATTATGAATGCTGAAAAAAATAGTTTAAGTATAAAAATCGGTTTAAAAATAAAATTTGAAAGACAAAAACGTAGATTATCTCAGGAAACACTTGCAGAACTTTCCTGTTTAAGCACGAATGCAATAGGAGTAATAGAGCGCGGAAAATGTTCACCTCGAGCCGATTCTTTAGAAAAAATCGCTCACGCATTAAAAATGCTCCCTCATGATTTAATAAATGTTAATAAAATTGAGCTATAGTGCAAAAGTTTTTATATAATCATATTATGACAAAATTTTAGAATAAAAATGTAATTTAACACACAGTACAAGATAAAATTAACTATGAGATGGAGATTATTATATTTTATATATACTTACTGTCTTTAAGGTTTTCAAAAAAGAAAGTATAAACAGATTTTGTTTTTACTATATTACAAGAATGATGATTTAATAAAATTTGTCCCAACTATTGACAATTTGTCCCAGTTGTTGTATTATACAATTGAGGTAAATTATGAAAAAGAAAAACGTTATAAATTTGATAAAATTCCATGCCGAAAAAAATGAGGCAGCTTTTAGGCAAGAGGCATATACTATAGCTAAAGATTTCGATAATGACAAAGATTATAGCTTAGCTCAATATATAGTTTCTTTACTGTCAGACGCAAACAGTTTTAGTCCACAGTTTCAGGAGGAAGATTGTCACTTCTTGAAAAAGGTCGAACTTGGTAACGAACCGCTACCACTTCCAATCAGTATAGAAGATAGTATTGTTGGCATAATAAATGCCATAGGACATAATGTCGGTGTCAATAAATTCTTATTTGAAGGACCTCCGGGCACGGGTAAAACGGAGAGTGCAAAGCAAATCGCAAGAATATTAGACAGAGATTTATATGCTGTGGATTTTGATAATATTATTGATAGCAAGTTAGGACAGACATCAAAAAATATTTCCGCATTATTTAACGAATTGCATAAAATTTCTCAGCCACAAAAAATTATAATTTTGTTTGACGAAATCGATGCATTGGCTATTGATAGAATTAACTCCAATGATTTACGAGAAATGGGCAGAGCAACTTCGTCTCTTTTAAAAGGTTTCGACGGACTTGATAGCAATATTGTTGTAATCGCGACTACTAATTTATATAAAGCTTTTGATAAAGCTCTAATCAGGCGTTTTGACTCAGTAGTTGATTTTAGTGAATATACAAAATCTGACCTAGTAGAGGCTGCAGAAAAAATCTTAAACAAACTACTTAATAAATTTAAGACTGCAGGACGGAATATCACTTTATTCAGAAAAATACTTCATTCATCCGAGAGTTTACCATATCCCGGAGAACTTAAAAATATCTTAAAAACGTCTTTGGCCTTTAGTGATCCTGGTTATGAGTATGATTATCTGAAAAGAATTTATAATTCACTTAATAAGAGTAATAATAATGACTCTTTAAAAAATATTCAAGATAAAGGATTTACGGTGAGAGAAATTGAAATATTGACAGGAGTCTCAAAAAGCCAAGTATCAAGAAAACTTAAGGAGATAAAGTAGTATGAATTCAACACTTCAATTAAAAGGAACTTTTGAACAAAGAAAAAATGATTCTGCATTTGGCTCTCCGAATTTGCCATCTGGTGAATCAATAAATTCTGATAGATTAGAAGAATTACTTTCTGATTTAGAACGATTATTCAAAATTTGGCAAAATGATACGATTTTGCCAGGAGCATTAGTCAGTGTTTATTACAATAAAATAGCGGCAAAAAGTAATCGAATCCAAAGAATTTTATCTTCAGGTAATAATAGTATAAGAGGTGCACGTTACGATAATAGTGAATCACCAAGACACATAATCACACATTATGTTCTTTTAAAAGAATTAGAACAATCAATAAATGAACTGAAAGAGGCAATACACATTCTAAATGAAAAATTTAATGGCCATATTTCGTATGATAAAATAAAAGAAATTACCGCAAAAGGTTTTAATGATAAACCATTGTTTAAAAATTCTATACTTTGTAAAACAAATTTTTTAAGAATAATCGTAGATGCATATTATGTAGAAAAATTTGATATTTTAAAAGATGAAACTGTTTTGCAAGAAGCTTCAATAATTACTATATTTAAAACGACTTCTGACACCGAAGGTTTATTAAAAAAACTTGGCATTCGAATTGATAACAACAGAATAATTGATGAAACTACAATATATTTATATCCTGATGAATTAAGCCTTTTAAAAGCTAAAGCCCCATACTTAATATCTATGGCTGTGCATGATTTATCAGAATTAACGAAAAATGATTTTGAGTTTGCAAAAAATATCGAAACAAGAGATATTGCATCTCCAAACAATGAACCTACAATTGGCGTAATAGATACATCTTTTGCTCAAAATGTATATTTTTCTGAGTGGGTAGAAACAACAAATTTATTGTCCAAAGATATTCCCATTTATGAGAATGATTATATTCATGGAACTGCTGTATGTTCTATTATTGTAGATGGTCCTTCTTTAAATCCTGACTTAGATGATGGATGTGGGCGATTTAAAGTCAAACACTATACAGTTGCAGCGGGAGGTCAATTTAGTTCATTCAGTATCCTTAAAGATATAGAAAAAATTGTGGCAATGAACCCTGATATTAAAGTTTGGAATTTGTCATTAGGTTCTAAATTAGAAGTTAATTCTAATTTTATATCACCGGAAGCCGCAATTCTTGATAAAATCCAATGTGAAAACGATGTTATATTTATTATTGCAGGAACAAATAAAAAAGATGATGAAAAAGACAAAGCAATTGGTTCACCTGCTGATTCAATAAATTCTTTGGTAGTAAATTCTGTTACAAGAAAAGGTGAACCTGTTTCTTATACTAGAAAAGGACCCGTCTTGTCATTTTTTATAAAACCTGACATAGCATACTTTGGAGGAGATAATTTAAATAAAATCCAAGTATGTACAAATAGGGGTATTGAACTGGTACAAGGAACATCATTTGCGGCACCATGGGTATCAAGAAAAATGTGCTACTTAATGTCTGTACTTGGGCTATCACGAGAAGAAGCGAAAGCTCTTTTGATACATTCTTCTACAACATGGCAAAAACAAAAATTTGATATTTTTAAAATTGGACATGGCATTATTCCTCAAAGAATTGAAGATATTGTAAATACAAAAGATGATGAGATTCAATTTATCATATCAGGAGTTTCGGAAGAATACGATACATACAATTATAAACTTCCAATCCCAGTGCATCAAAATAAACATCCGTTTATTGCAAAAGCCACACTTTGCTACTTCCCTAAATGCTCAAGAAATCAGGGAGTAGATTATACCAACACCGAATTGGATATAAAAATAGGAAGGCTGAAAGATAAGGAAATTAAGTCTATTGATAATAACTATCAAGATTCAAAAGGTGTATTTACCCAAGAAAAGGATGCGCGTCAATATTTCAGAAAATGGGACAATGTAAAACATATAAGAGAAGTCTTAAAAACCAGAAACATGCCCAAATTATCTTACACACCCAAAGGTTTGTGGGGTATAAGCTTAAAAACAAAAAATAGGTTAAATCCAGAAGATGGAAGAGGGTTAAAATTTAGCATTGTTGTTACGTTAAAAGAATTAAATGGTGTTAACAGAATTGATGATTTTATTCGTAATTGTTTACTAAATGAATGGTTTGTAAATAAAGTCGATATAGAAACAAGAATAGATATACATAATATCGCTGAGGAAGATATTCATTTTGATGAATAGACAATGTAATTAAAGAGAGGTTCATTTTGAAAAATATAATTTTTGATAATTTAAGACAAGACTTGGAAGATAAAGAAGAATATAATTTAGCACCTTATGCCATAAAATCTAAGGCTGCTCAAAGACTGTATATGGGAAATTATGAACCTTGTCAAAGAAGAACTGAATTTGAAAGGGACAAAGATCGAATTATATATTCTTTGGCATTTAAAAGATTGATGGAAAAGACTCAGGTATATATGACAAATCAAGGAGATCATTATACTAATAGACTATCTCACACATTAGAAGTTACACAAATATCTAGATCTATTGCGACATCTTTAGGATTAAATGCATATTTAACTGAAGCAATTGCACTTGGACATTCATTATGCCAACTCTTATGTAGTTTTTCATTTCGCATCATATAGACAGGTTTATTTTGAATATTGCTTCCAATATAGCTTGGAAGCAACTTCTCAAAACCTTCCTGAAATTCTTTGAAAAATCGTTCAATTACTTTTGCTCTCGCATTGTAAGGTCTTGCAAAAACTGTTTCAATTCCTAACTTTGCATAAAGACCTTGAAAACCGAGTTCAGTAAAACCTTTATCATCAGTAAAATATTTTGCTCTAAACGCTCTACCATTATCTTGATATACAACTTTTGGTATCATATCAAGATTGATTATTGCGTTACGAAGTGCTGATGCTATACATTGAGTATTTTCTTCAAGCATAATTTCATAACCAACAAGTGCCGTTGATTTCCAATCCAAAAATCCGACAAGTGTTGCTCTGCATGGTTTACCAGTAAAAGGATTTATCACTTGGAACGCTAATTTATGCCCATCAGCTACAAGTATATCTCCAACTTCAAGCGAACTTGCGTCACGTTTTATGTACGGTTCCACTTTATCTGAAAGAGCTTTTTCTCCGTCTCTTGCTAAAATCCATTTGTCGTAATTGTTATCCTTAAACCATTTCGCATAACGACGGAATGTAATATCTGCCGGAATAAAACTCTGTCCTTGCTCTTTTAATTTGTATTTTGTGAGGGCAGTTGCCTTACCTATTGAAATACGATTAGGGTGCAAAAGCAGACTCATAAATATTTTGATTTCTTCATCAGTTAAAACTGTCCTATATTCGTCTATTTTAGAATATTTGTACTGAGGCAAGAGTTTTGTATAATCTTCTGTTCCATTCAGCATTGCAGACCAACGATGCAAACTGCCGCGAGATATTTTTCCTAAAATCTCAAACAGATGAGAATTTGAAGTGTTGTGCAATTTTACAAAATCATAGTCGGCTTGGAGTTTATTTGTTGATTTCTTTCTGAACTCAAACCATTTGTGAATTAAGTCCAATCGTGCCAGTGCTATTTGTTTTGATTTTTCTGGAGTGTATGTCATATTCAAAAATCCTTACATACACATTAATTGCTCTTGTTTGAAGAAACATCAAGTGTTTTGTCTCAATCTCAGAGACATTTCGACACATATCAAATTGAAAGATAATTCAAAACGGACAATTCTTGCACTAAAAGTATCAGGGACAAAGCTCAAACACAACGGGGAAAGATAGGTGATTAGAGGTTTTTAGGGTGCAATTTAGTGCAAAAATGAGGACAAAAGTGCAAGAAAAGACCACCAAATCTCAACATTATAAATTAGCCTCAAACTCCCAACGACGCGGCATAATAGCCAATAACATACCATCCCAAATGGTCTAATAAGTTATAAAAAACAAAAAAAGAGTCCTATTAGGACTCTTTTTTTTAAATGGCGGGAACGACGAGGCTCGAACTCGCGACCTCATGCGTGACAGGCATGCGCTCTAACCAGACTGAGCTACGCTCCCGTACGTTTGGTACAAAATTAATATAACCTGCTAAATTTTTTTTTGCAAGCACTTATTTTTTTCGTGTTATACTTATTTTATGATAGAAAACTGGAAAATACCTTTATTAATGACACTTTTAGCCGGATTAGCTACCGTAATCGGAGGTTTTATTACTTTTCTGGTTAAAAAGAATAATCTCAAAATCCTTTCTTTAGGCTTGGGATTTTCTGCCGGAGTAATGATTTTTGTATCTTTTACAGAAATTCTATCCACTGCAGAAGAATTACTCAAAAACTACTATCCTGTAGACTACCACTGGATTATGTTCTGGGGATTTATTGCAGGAGTAATAATATCCAAGCTTATCGACACATTTCTTCCTGACCACGTTGAAGAAGATTTAACCGAAGGCTGTGAAAACTGTACAAGGCATAGCAAAATCAAACGCGCAGGACTTCTTACAGCAATAGCGATTGCTGTTCACAACTTTCCGGAAGGTTTAGGTACTTTCCTTGTAACTTCTCAGGACGTAACAATCGGAATTTCTGTAGCGCTCGCTATTGCTTTACATAATATACCGGAAGGTATCGCAGTAGCGCTTCCAATCTATCACGCAACAGGCAAAAAACGTCTGGCTATCTGGTACTCTTTCTGGACAGGCATGACAGAACCTTTAGGAGCATTAATCGGTCTTGCTCTTTTACACTGGTTCCTGCCTCAGGTTTTTGTAGGCTTCTTTATGGCAGCTGTTGTCGGAATTATGATTTACATATCATTTGACACCCTCCTTCCGCTTTCTCATGAATACGGTGACTGGCATTACGCAATCGCAGGAGTTATGTCAGGGATTATTGTAATCTGGGCTAGTTTACTTTTACTCAACGGTTTTTAGGAGTAGGGGTAAATGTATGGTTAAAAAGGCAATTTTTTCTCATAAAAATACTTTATTAATATAACCACGTTAGATATAGGAGTAAATTTTATGAGCAGCCTTTCAATTAATGCAGCATATCAAGCTACAGAAACGACTACCGTAACAACACAAACTAAACCGCAGACAAAAACGAACACACCTCCTGCCTCCGGAAGTTCTTCCGATGGCTATAAGAAAACTTCAACCCCGAAAGAAAATATTAAGCTTGCTATGAGCGAAGGTACACTTACTTATAAAGCCGGTGAAAAATTTCTATGGGGTTTAATTGAACGCAAAGCTCAATACACATATCAGGCAAGCGGAAGAGAAACGATTGCTGATATTAGAACAAAGTTTGGTCTTCAAGACGGTGCTTTAAGAAAATGCAATTCTTACATTAACGACGCAGAATGGGTGCCTGAAAAAGGTAAACTGATATTTTTTAACGAAGAAGATATAATTCAATAATATTCGTAAAAATTTCTTTTCTTCATGATATAATTTTGTCAAAGAAGAAAGGAAACTTTTTATGACAAATTTATCACCATTACAAATCGAGAGACTTAAATACCAGCCTAAGCTTCCTGCTTCACTGGCTAACGGTATTAATCACCTTGTTTCTCAAGAAGGTTCTGCAACAGAAGCTGTTGCTAACAAAGATGAAATCAAGGAATTATTCAAAAACACTTACGGCAAACCAACCGTAACATTCCAGACTTCTACAGAATCTGTTTCAAGCGAAATCAGAAACGTAGGTGTTATACTTTCAGGCGGACAAGCTCCGGGCGGACACAACGTAATTGCAGGGCTTTACGATGCTTTAAAACAAGCTAATCCTGATAACAACCTTTACGGTTTCTTAGGCGGTCCAAGCGGTATTATCGAAGGCAAATACGTTGAATTTAACGATGAATTCATCAACGATTACAGAAACACCGGCGGTTTTGATATTATCGGTTCAGGCAGAACTAAATTAGAAACAGAAGAACAATTTAAATCAGCTCTTGAAGTTTGCAAAAAACTCAATATCTCTGCTGTTGTAATCATCGGCGGCGACGATTCTAACACAAATGCAGCACTTCTTGCTGAATGGTTTGTTGCAAACAACGCAGGCATTCAGGTTATCGGATGTCCTAAAACAATTGACGGAGACTTAAAGAACGAACAAATCGAAATTTCATTTGGTTTTGATACAGCTACTAAAACTTACGGGGAACTTATTGGTAACATTGAAAGAGACGCTAACTCTGCTAAAAAATACTGGCACTTTGTTAAAATTATGGGCAGAAGCGCTTCTCACGTAGCTTTGGAAGCTGCTCTTCAAACTCAGCCAAACATTACTTTGATTTCTGAAGAAGTTGAACAGAAGAAAATGTCACTTTCTTCTATCATCGACTACATTTCAGATATTGTTGCAAGACGTTCTGCAAACGGCAAAAACTTCGGTATCGCAGTTATTCCGGAAGGCTTAATCGAGTTCATTCCTGAACTTAAAGCTATGATTGCAAACTTAAACGATATTATGCCTTCTTTAGAAAAAGACTCTAAATATTCTGAAGGTTCTGATGCTGAAAAAATCGCTATCATTGAAAACTCACTTTCAAGCGAAAATTCAAGCGTATTCAAATCTTTACCTGCATTAATCAAATCACAGTTATTGATGGATAGAGACCCACACGGCAACGTTCAGGTTTCTAAAATCGAAACTGAAAAACTTTTGATTTCTATGGTAGAAGAAAAATTAGCAAAAATGAAAAAAGAAGGTAAATTCAGCGGTAAATTCTCAACTCAATCACACTTCTTCGGCTACGAAGGAAGATGTGCATTCCCTTCTAACTTTGATGCTGACTACTGTTATTCACTTGGCTTTAACGCATTTGCATTGATTAACTTCGGCTTAACAGGCTACCTGTCATCAGTAAGAAACCTTACTGAACCTGCTAACGACTGGATTGCAGGCGGTGTACCTCTTACAATGATGATGAACATGGAAAGACGTCACGGTGAAATGAAACCGGTTATCAAGAAAGCTCTTGTTGAACTTGACGGCCCTGTGTTCAAGAAACTTGAAGCTAACAGAGAAGACTGGGCAATGAACGACAGATACTTATTCCCTGGTGCTATTCAGTACTTCGGTCCATCTTCTGTTTGTGATATTACAACAGTAACTCTTGCTTTGGAAAGCGAAGCTAAATTAGCTAGAGTATAGTTTTTATACAAAAAGGCGGGGTGAGTATTTACTCACCCCGCCTTTTTTATTTTATCTTTTTTGTTTGCCAAATTGTTTATAATTTCCTTTACTCGCTTCTTCTAAAATATAGTAATCCATTTTCCCGTCAGTTTTTGGAACATTGTGCCTTTCAAACTTTTGAAAAATTTTAAAGCCCAATTGTCGGAGTTTTTGTTCAAATCCTTCATCAAGCCTTTTTCTTATCGAAACTCTTACGTTTCCCTGCTCTCCTGATGGATATAAGACATTTTGATATTTTGATGCCATATTTTTAAGCGCCTGTCTTTTGGCTCTTGAAATATTTTGTTCAACAAGCGGTATTCTATACGTAGATGTGAATGATATATTTGACATTATATTCCTTTCTTAAAACTTCTTTTTCCCTATTAGCTGCGCCAAAAGCTCTTTTGTTTTTACATACAAAGACGATGAATTTATCAAATCTAACACCTGATTTAATTCCGGCTTTGACTTCGCTCTAACAATTTTTGGTGCATAATAATTGTATTCTCTTTTCATTCTAACACAAAATTCAAGCTCATATTCATCAACTCCGGCATTTTTCGCAATACGCCTTAACTGCCCTGCAACACGCCTCCTTTCTTTCAGCAGCTCACGATAATCATAACGGTCTTGAGATGAATAATAATCTCGTAAGTTTTGTTTTTGTACTCTAATATTACGCTCTAAGCTATCCAACTTCTTCAAAACTTCATTACATTGCTGTTCGACTTCTGTATATTCAAGTTTTTGAGGCAAATCATTTTTCTTTGCCTTAAAAGATAAAATTGGTGATTGTGATAAAAACATAATATTCATACTCTTTATAAAACCTGTAAAAAACTTTTTTGCTATAATAAAACAAAAAGGAGAAAAAAATGTTAACAGGACCATTTTTAGATAGAAATTGGATGGGACAGAATAGCGATTACGAAAGTTCTGACATTGTAATGCTTGGAATGCCTTTTGACGGCACTGTATCTTACCGCCCGGGCTCAAGGTTTGCACCGGAACAAATCAGACTTGCAAGCTGGGGATTAGAAGAGTATTCTCCTTATTTTGATAAACATCTTGAAGACTGCAACTTCCACGATGCCGGTGATTTAGAATTCCCGCTTGGTAATACAGTTAAGTCACTTGACTTAATTCAAAAAAACGTAGAAGAAATCTACCGCGACAAAAAACGCGTTTTTGGAATTGGCGGCGAGCATTTGGTTACTTTACCTGAAATCAAAGCCGTATCAAAATTTTATGACAATCTTGCAATTGTGCATTTTGACGCACACACGGATTTAAGAGAAGAATACATCGGTGAGCCGCTTTCACATTCTGCTGTAATCCGTCACTCTGCAGAGATTGTGGGATTTGAAAACCTTAAACAAATCGGTATCCGCTCAGGCATGAAAGAAGAATTTGAGTTAATGAAAAAACACAATACTCTTATTCACGAACATTCAGAACTGGATTGCTTTAAAAACAAAAACATTTTTGTAACGGTTGATTTGGATGTCTTAGACACTTCAATTATGCCGGGAACCGGCACTCCGGAAGTTGGCGGACTTGATTTTAAAGAACTTGTCGGATGGTTTAAATACCTTTCCAACTTCAATATAATTGGTGTCGATGTTGTCGAGCTTGCTCCGGACTATGACGCAAGCGGAGCTTCAACAGCAGTTGCTACAAAAGTCATCAGAGAATTATTGATGACAATGTAAGGGGTAAATGGGGGTAAATAAAAGGGTTAGAAGGTTTGAATTCCAAGATAGTAAGAATGGTGAAAAAGGTGTAAATGATAGACGAAATTGTACAAATACTTAAAGATGCGAAACAGACAAGAAGCGAGTTTGTGAACCTTATGGACACATTCAATGACCCGTATCTTGTTTTAATTTCCTGTATTCTAAGCCTTAGAACAAACGACCGCACGACTTACCCTGCGACATTAAGGATGCTTGAGCTTGCAAAAACTCCCCGCGAAATGAAAGGGGTTGGGGTAAAAGAACTTGCAAAAGCAATTTACCCCGTTGGATTTTACGAAAACAAAGCTCGTCAGATTATTGAGCTTTCACGCCAGATTGATGAAGAGCTCGGCGGTATCGTTCCTGATGAAATCGAAGAGTTAATCAAGTTCAACGGAGTAGGGCGCAAGACTGCAAATCTCGTACTTTCCAGAGGTTTTAACAAACCTGCTATCTGCGTTGATGTTCATGTCCACAGAATTTTTAACAGGCTTGGATACGTAAAAACAAAAACTCCGGAAGAAACCGAATTTGCGCTAAGAGCAAAGCTTCCTGTTAAATACTGGATAGACATTAATACACTTATGGTAACTCACGGTCAGAATGTCTGTAAACCAATAAATCCGAAGTGTTCAGAATGTCCGATTGCTAAATACTGTGCTCATGGTATAATAAATAAAAAAGAGAGTTGTAATGAGCGAAAAAATTAATTGTCCGTTTTGCGGAAATCTTATTGATGCAGATGCTTTAAGGTGCGAACAATGCGGTGCATTATTTAAAGAACCGGAGCTGCCGGGCATAAAATTTAAAGAATTCGGGCCTTTTCTGGCGATTGATATTCTTACTTTCGGTTTTTTCTCTACAATATGGTTTTTTATTAACGGAAAAGCTATTAACAAACTCTCTGACGGCAAAAGAGATTGCCTGAAACTCAACTGGCTGGTTGCTTTGCTGGCTATAAACGGAGGTTTTTACCTGTTTTATTTCTTTAAACAGGCTGCATTCCTTGCTTTATTCACACTTCTGCAATGCATAATTTACATCGCTTTAACTTACAGGGTCTTAAGAATTATCCAAAAATACACTCTAAGAACATACAGCGCAGAAATACCTTTTAACCCGCACTACATGTTAATTTTCAACATTCTTTATTTAGTACATTATATTGATACATATAAAGACAGAGTTTATCACGTACACGAGTATTTTGATTGGAAATCGCCACAGGCAATAATACTAATCATTTTACTGATTATTATTGTGTTTGTTCTGCGTTTTTATAACGAATTAATTTTCCTTATGCGCTAAGCAGAAACAGAAATGGTAGATTTTAGTGCCCGAACATTGGCTTCATAAGCTGCTTTTGCCGTTCGGATATTACAAGCGTGTTCAATACTCATCCCTTTTTGAACAGCTTCAATCATTGCGTTTTGAAGATTAGCAGCCGATTGTTTAACTCCGCTTGAGGCAGTCGCAACAGGGTCTGCGTGCGAATAATCCGCAGGAATATAACCTCCGGCAGCAAGCTTTGAATAGTACTCATTCAAATCCTGCTGCGTACTTTCTTCTCTTTCACGCGTTTCAGGTTCACGGTATTCCGGAGTTTCCCGCTCTTCAACCTCACGATAAGTTACATCATAATCGTCTCTAACATCAGAACGATAAGTTTCTCCGGAATCTTTTTCTGTTTCCGGAACAACGCGCTCTACTATATTTCTGCTCTGTACTGAAACAGCAGGAGCAGCAAAATCTGTAAACATAGATGTATCAATTGGGGTTGGAGAAGCAATCGTTTCCATATACTTACCTCTATTATCATGTTAACTCTGTTTTTGATATATACAAGATATATTGATAGTAAATTGTTACAGAAGTTAACAATTTGTTTCAGGTTCAGCGTGGATTATCACGGAAACATTGCCGAGAGATGATTTAATTTCATCTTCTATCTGGTCGCAAATATTATGGCAGCAGGCAAGTTTCATATCAGGATTAAAAAGAAGCGTAATCTCGATTTCTTTACACTGACCTGCTTTTCTGCCCCTCAAACTTTTACACCCTTTTATTACCGGATTATTATGCAAAATTTCTTCAATCTTAGTGATATCTTCTGTAGAAATTGAACCATCAAGAAGATTGTTTAAGGTTTCGCGCGAAATCGAAAAACCCGCTCTCAAAATAATTAAAGCCACGATAATTGCTATAATTGGGTCTAAAATAGTCATGCCGGTAAATTTAATCAGTAAAAGCCCTAAAAGCACACCCAGAGAGGAATAAATATCAGTACTCAAATGCTGCGCGTCAGCAAAAAGCGAGATTGAGTCTGATTTTTTTGCGACATAAAAGAGGTATCTGCTTACTAAAAAGTTCGCAATTACAGCCAGAGCCATGACATAAATTCCAACAACAGGGTTTGAATTTGTATAATACCCAAAAAACAATTTTTGTCCGGCTTCGTAAATAATATAAAGCCCTGCAAAAATTATCAAACCGCCTTCAATAAAGCCTGACATATCTTCATACTTTCCGTGTCCGAACGGGTGGTCTTTATCGGCTGGCTCTGCAGAGCGGGTTACTGCAAAAAAAGTAAGTACAGACGCCAGAAAATCCGATATAGAATGTATGGCTTCAGAAATAATACTAATGCTTCCTGAAACAATACCGGCTGCAATCTTAAGTCCGATTATCACTGCGTTTGAGATTATAGAAAGAGCAGCCGCAAATTTCTTTTCAGCTTCAATTTTCACGTCTAAGCAACTCCGTTTGTTAACAAATCGTGAATATGGATTACGCCTACCGGTTTACCGCCTTCCAGCACAAAAAGGTTTGTAATTTTCTTATCGTGCATAATTTTCAAAGCTTCCGCTGTCATCGCTTCCGGAGAAATCGTTTTAGGATTTCTGGTCATCAAATCAACGGCTTTTTCATCAAGTATTTGAGCAGAAAGGCATCTTCTCAAATCACCGTCTGTTAAAATTCCTGTTAACATGCCTGTTTCATTAACAAATCCGACACATCCGAGTCGTTTTGAAGTCATTTCTAAAAGAACAGCCTGCATATTAGCGTTTTCATCAAGAACAGGCATTTCCTGACCTGTATGCATTAAATCGGAAACGCGTTTAAGAATAGAGCCGAGTTTTCCGCCCGGATGTCTGTCATTAAACTGCTCTTTAGAGAACCCTTTTCTTTCCAGCATTCCGATTGTCAAAATATCTCCAAGAACAAGGGTTGCAGTTGTTGAGCTCGTTGGAGCAAGACCAAGAGGGCAGGCTTCTCCGTTATCAGGAAGCCTTAAAATAACGTCACCCGCTTTCCCTAGTGAGCTTTGCGGATTTTTTGTAATAGAAACAAGTCTTATGCCAAATCGTTTACAATAGTTCAAAATATCAATAAGCTCACGGGATTCACCGCTATTTGAAATTGCAATCACAACATCATCTTCTGTTATCATCCCCAAATCACCGTGGCTTGCTTCCGCAGGATGAACAAAGAACGAAGGAGTACCTGTTGAAGCCAGAGAAGCTGCAATTTTTTTCCCGATATGACCGGATTTTCCCATACCCGTAATTATAATTCTACCCTTAGCATTTTGCATAAAATCCAGAGCCTTTGTAAGACTTTCAGCATCAAGTGATTTTTTAAGTTCATTCAAAGTTTCAATTTCAGAATCAATCGTTCTAATTGCAGAAAGTCTGTCTGATTCCAACTGTTCTAATAACGCAGGCATAATCCATACTCCTTTTTTTTAATTATACTATAATATTATAAGATATGAAAGATTTAGCTGAGTACAAAGAAGAAATACATTCCTGCTCAAAATGCGGGCTTTGCCAGTCAGTATGTCCGATTTACAAAATCACAGGGAACGACTGTTCGGTTTCACGCGGGCATTTTATTATGCTCAAAGGCTTAATTAAAGGCGATTTAAAAATGACAAAAAAATTAAATCGCTATCTTGATTTATGTCTAAAGTGCGGAGCCTGCTCAAAATTTTGCCCGAGTGATATTGATGTAGTTGAAATTATCGCATCAGCTAAAGCTGAATATTTTAAATCCCATCCAAGTGAAAAATTAATTTCATTAATCCAAAGAACATTTATTTCATTTTTACATCTAATCCCATGGACTAATACAAAAAGTCAGAAATTCGATAAAAAAGTCATTTTTTTCTCCGGCTGCAAAGGGGGCAGGGGTAAATGGAGGGGTAAATGTGGATTAACAAAACTTCTTAATTCTTGCAGCATTGAAGTCATTGAGCCGAAATTCAACTGCTGTGGAATTCCTTTCTATGTCAGAGGAGATAGAGAAACTTACGAAAAATACAAGCAAAGCTTTATTGATACTATTAAAAAATACGATATTAAAGAAATTGTAACAACCTGCGCCAGCTGCGAAAAAACACTCAAAGGTTATAATATTGAAGGTTTAGAGGTAAAAAACATTTACCATTATTTGCGTGAAAATCAACTCAAACTTAAGCTCAAAAAGCCGGTTAAAGTAACTTTCCATAAACCTTGCAACATTGAAAACTTTGAAGACATCAAATGGATTTTAGAAAATACTGAAAATCTTGAATATATTGAGATGAAAGATTTTGGCAGCTGCTGCGGATTAAACGGAATTACTAAATTTAAAGAATATTCTGTTATGTCAAAGCTTTTCAAAAACAAGCGCAAAAACATTATTGACACGAAAACAAAAATAGTACTAACTTCCTGTCTCGGATGCGAAGTTGCTTTATCTTTGTATTCTTTATTTAAATATAAAACATTTGACTTAATTGAATTTCTTAACCAAAACATAAAAAAAAGCTGATCCACGAGACAGGACCAGCCGGATGACAATATTTATATTCTTATTATATTATTACAACAATTAATTACCTGCTGTCAACCATTAAAAAACTATTTACACCCGTTAGAAGCATACTGATACTAACTATATAATGTTATATTATGGGTCTTAAAAATCACAATATTCCAAAACGATTAGGCGCCAAGATGGCATATATCAGAAAGTCAAAAAAAATTTCTCAAATTAAGCTTGCAGAAATAGTTGATATGAACTTCAATTACATTGGACAAATTGAGCGCGGAGAAACCAATGTTACAATAAATACGATAACAAAAATTGCAAACGCGCTCGATACTGATGTAAAAGATTTGTTCGATTTTACACTTTAACAATTTCATAGACCATCTGGTCAATATACTTTCTTTAAAAACTTTAACCCCTTGATTGATGGCATGGGCATGCCAATCATGTACACTGTTATCAAGGGAGAGAGAGTATATTATTATGAAGAGAACGTTGTTGTTTTTGGGAATGTTTTTATCTATGTTGTCTGCTTTTGCAGAAGATAATGTGTTGCAGACAATTGAAATTGTACCGGTAAAAGACACTTATAATATTGTTTTAGTTGCTGACAAAGCAGTTGACGTAAAGAAAACAGTCAAAGCGTCTAACCAAATTACATTGAATATGAAAGACATTAGAGCTTCTAAAACTCTAAACACAGTATACAACAATGTTTCAAACGTAGACACCGTAATGGTTGAGCCGCAAGGCAACGGGTTAAGCATTTTCTTCCAGGCAGAAAATGCAGCAGGAACAAGCATCTCTTTTGACTCTGCAATAACAGCAGCTCCGCTTCCGGTTAAAAAGAACATAAAACTTGATAATCCGGTTGAAAGCTACGCTCCTATCTACAAAGAAGATTATGCAAACGAAAAAACTTCAAACTTATTCAACAAACTTAAAAACTCTCAAGCAGTAGACAACATCAAAGATTCTGTTGAAGTTGACACAGTATCAGATACAGCAAACAAAGTATTTTCATTCGGTTTAATAGGTCTACTCGTTTTTGCAATCGTAAGATTATTTAAACGCAAAGAGCCTGATATGAAAATCGGTTTGAGCCAGAGCCTCAACGAAAGAGAAATTGAAATGTACAGAGGCGCACAACCTCTTGGCACATCTTATATTCAGCCGGAAAAACCTTTTACTACAGTAAATTACGGGCTTAATGCTTATCAGAGAGAAAACAGAAATCCTTATGAAACAGAAGCTCCTATTCATAATCCAAGATTACGCGGAGGGGTAAATGAAGGGGTAAATGGAGGGGTAAATGGAAGGGTTCAGACTGCTGCGATTGAGCCTCAAAAACCGGTTATGCAAACAGCTGTAAAACCTGTAGTCAGAAAGAATACAACTCCGGTAAACACGGCTCCTGTTAACCAGAGCAACCCGAATATTGATAATCTGAAATTCTTAGAGTCAATGACCGCAATATATGAAAAAAGCGGGCGTCACGATTTAGCAAGAGGGTTGAAAGCAAGTTTGAACAAAAACAATATTTAAGTAAAGAGCGGATTTTCAATCCGCTCTTTTTATTACAAATTGTAACATTTTTTTGATTTCATTAAAGTTTCAAAAAAAAATGACGTTATATATAATATAATCAGCATAACATTTTGTATAAAATGTTATGCTTTTAGTTTTTAAAGCTTTTTTCACCTGTTATTTATTTACTCTCCGCACGTGAGTTGTGTTTGAAACTCTTTTTTGTCGGACTTCTTATCATACATAACATTTTATACAAAATGTTATGCTAAACAAGAAAGGATATTTGGATGCAATTTAATAAATTTAGTATTTATTCAGCAGTTATAAATAATGAACAAAAAAATACAGATGATTTTGAAAAAGTTTTAAAAATTATAGACAAACTAAAAAGTTTTGATGAAATGAAAGATGCAAGAGCTTATTTGAATGAAAGCTTTGGTATCCACAGCGATATTAATAAACTTCCGATTGCAAATAATGCTTTAATCAGCGTTAAGACAGGAAGTAAATATTTTAATATAACCATTGAGCATGATAACAAAGTTAAGTCATTTAATTATAATAAAGGAGTTTAAGCATGTACATCAATCGCAGACAATTTGAAAGAGTACTAATTGTAGATGAAAACAACCGTTTTGATTCTAATGCAGGATTTCAACCTGCTATAGACCCGCCTGTTGGAGGGATTGAGGTTCCTGACAATACTGATAAAACAGACGATAGCGAAGCAACTTCCGGCACCTCCGGAGCAGAAGAAAACCACAACAGCGGTTTCGACTACAGCAATCTCAGTACAGTATTTGTAAACAACGGTTTAAACGCTTTACTTGAAGCGCTTAAAGCTCTTAAAAGTGCAGGCGTAATTGAAAGTATAAAAGTTCATACAGATGCCGACGGTAAAACAACAGTAAGCTGTGATTTTGACGGAATAACATATGAATTTACGGGAGTAAAAGGTGACAATCCTGTAGAAGACAACAACAAGCCTGCTGAAGATAAAGGTGAAACGAACGGTACAGAGCATTCAGAAAACACAGGCGGAAACAGCAGCACTAACAACACCGGAAATACCGGTAGTACAAGTGGCACAGAAAATACCGGAAATTCAAATGGTACCGATAACTCCGGCAGCACAAACGGTGCAGAAAATACAAATACTGCAGGCAATTCCGGAAGTACAAATGGAACCGGAGATACTAATCCGGTCAAGCCTCAAGAAACTCCGGCAAAAAATGCTGCAGAAACGCTTCGAAACCCTATTGCGGATGTCGCTGAATCTATTGTTTCTGTTTGTAAAGAGCAAATAAATTTTCACAACGATATAAAAATCGGATACAGCTTTGATACTAACGGCAATATCCAATTCCCTAAAGGAAGTGATGCTGAAAAAGTGTTTAACACAATTCTTGAAAGATTAAAATCAAGAATAAATCGTTATACCCCCGATGCCTTAAAAGAAATCGGCGGAGAAGAAGTTTTGAAAAAACTGCTACAATCAGCATGGGCTGAAGCAAGCAGCGGGATATACTTCAATGCAAAAACTAACACCGGAGATTTTATTAATAAAATAATGAAAAATCTCGACAAAGTTCTTGAAAAAGTTTCAACTAATCAGGAATACTTAGATTACTACATAAAAGATTGTTATCAAGACCAAACATTAATAAATAATTTACCAAACATTTCTGATACACAGATAAATTATAGCACTCCAAAAAAATTCGACACAGGAGAAATGCACCTTGATGATGACAAGTCTGATAAAAAATTTCAGGAAACAATGAACAAACTGCTTGAAAATATTTACAACAAGTACCCTGATATTGATAAAGAATACTTAAAGCAAACATTCTTCAAAGCACAAGAAAACGCTCTTAGATATTCTGATATTCCTGATGGAATGAATATCAAAGAAGCATCCGTATTTTATTACAATACAAAGCAAAACACCGGAACAATGAAAGATTTAGTAAATCTTGTCCTGTACCATTTTGATAAGCTATTCAAAGCGGATGCAAAAGACAAAGTTTTTGATGCGAGGAAAGAAGATGCTCCAGATGCAGCTCCTGTATCTTCTCAGAGCGCTGAAAGAAACAATCAAATAAAATCAGGTGCAGCAGGGATTTCAGACTATGTAGCAGATGTTTCAGAATCAATTGTTGCAGTGTGTAAAGAAGCTATCAACAACAAAGAAAAAATCCACACAGAGTTTGGTATGGATAGCAACGGTAACATAGTATTTCAGGAAGCTGATACCCAAAAAGTTTTTGATACAATTTTTGACCGTTTAAAATCAAGAATTAATCGTTACGCTTCAACAGCACTTCAGGAACTCGGCGGAGAAAGTGTTTTAAAACAACTGCTTCAAGCAGCATGGATTACAACATACAACGATTTTAACTCTTCTTTAAGCAATAACACAAGAGACTTTATTAACAAAGTAATGTCAAATCTTGAAAAAATGTTGAATAAGCTTCAAACAAATCCTGAGCTTATGGAAGTATTGACCACACGCACTTCTTATGCAGACGGCACATTAACAAACGGATTAAAACATTACAACACAAAAACAACTCACGGTAACGACGAAACAATTATTTACCAGGGCGAAGTAACTATTTACGCGGATGCATCTATTCACATCAGCAATACAAATGACGACAATGACTACCAGCAAACAATGACGCCACTATTGGAACGCCTTATCAATAAATACCCGAGCTTGAGTAAAGATACCGTCACTCAGGTATTCAGAAATGCGCAAAAGAAAGCATTAGAAGCGCTGCAAAGTAATAAATGCGATTGTCCATACGGTACCGGCAACAACAGCGGCAGAGTTGAAGATTCAAGAAAAGACTGGAGCGGAAAAGACAACCGTAAAAAAGATGATTACAAAATCCACATGGATCAGCTTGTTCAAATGACTTTGTATTACTTTGACAAATTGATTTACGTCGAACTGTTGAAATAGTTAAAAGGGCGGAAGGCTTAAGCCTTCCGCCCTTTTTTATTTGGAATTGTAAATTTATTTAACACTTCCATGTCAAATTCTAAAGTTTTTGAAAATTATGCCGTTAACAATAGCATAATTTAATTACAGCATGCACAAAATGGCCTAAGATATATCAGCCGTTTGTTGAAGCAGGGTTAATCAAGATTAATCAATATGGTGATTATGAAATCGCTAATCAAGATGCCGTTGACAGATTTTTCGGTAACAGTAATTCTATAAGCAGAAATGATTTAAAATCACTATTAACAGGTCAAAATTTTGATACTCAAAAGATTTTAAACTTTATAAATTCACAAAGTGCTCTGGACAATGGAAGCAGCTTTGTTGATAAATTCCCTGATGAAGGAATGAGTATTGCAGACTTTGTAGAACAATACAAAAAATACCCGAATATACTCGAAGCTTTTGTACAAGCAGATATGATTAATATAGGAAACTGGAACAGTATAAGTGAAGGCAGAGGTTTTGAATTCCTTACAAAAAATTCCGGAGGCAAAATTACAAAAGACATATTACGAAATTTATTAACAAATGGAGAGTTCGATGCCGCCAAAATCGTTGAAGCTGCAGGATTGTCAAAAGAAGATAGTTACGTAAATAGCAATGCAACTAAAGCTGAATTTGCAGAAAAACATAAGGAAAATTATAACGCTGCAAAAAAATATCTGGAATATTTCAACACACTCTCTTATGTTGAACAAAATGAACAACGTGAAGATTGCAATTCATTAATCAGATACATTGAATATTATCTGGAACAATATGAAAAAATTATGAATGATGTTTATAGCGGAGATTTAAGCCAGATGATAAATAATATGACAGTATACCTTAGAAACGACACTAATTATATTGTGCATGAAATAAACAAGCATTTCCCCGGATTTCTTGAATAATCAAAAAACCAAAGGCGGAAGGCTTAAGCCTTCCGCCTTTGGTTAGATACTTTATTAAACACATCCTCAAAACTTTCAATAGGTTCAAGGCGGTATCCGCAGTTCTCTGCAAGTGTTCCTCCCATCATAAACAACTCTTCCTGCGGATACCGCCTGCAAATTCCGGGTCTTTTTTTGTGAATTTTGCATTTGTGAGTTTCTTTATCCAGATTCATACACTCAAATACAAGTCCGGTTTCGTCTTTGTCAATAATCTTTAAATAAGTATAAAACGGATGGAGTTTTTGAAGCTTCTTGAACTCTTCTTCTGTCTGAATTACATTTTTGTGTTTGACATAAATCTTCTGACAGCACCTTCCACAAGCATTACAGGAACCGACACGATAATACTTTTTTCTTAAAATATGAAGATAAAAAAATTTTTTTAACCTTTTAAACATCTATAAATCCTAATCCAAGACCATATATTTACCCCTGGCCTGTTTATATTCGGTAGAATTTCGATTTGCCATAAGCATTACCTTAGAAAAATATTTATTCGCAGTTTTAAAATCACCGTTTCCGTGTAAAACTCCGCCCTTTTCAAGACAAACGCGGATAATTCTCTCCTCCGGATAAATAAACGATTTCAAACGCTCTATTCTGTCACCAAACTCATCCTGTAAGTTTTCATTGAGAATAAGGCAGTTTTCGTATTCCAAAAGCGCCATATGGTAGTTGTTTTCAGCATCATATCTTAAAGCCCATTCTTTATGCCCCTGATAGCTTTGATTATCAAAGGTCGCATCCAAATCTTTGATAAGCTTAACAGTTTTTAAATACTCAGCCTGATTATACAAAACAAGCGGGAGCAGCCTTCTCATAGTACAATACGCTGCCGTGAAGTCTCCTAGATTTATGTAAACGGAAGTAAGTTTCTGCAGAACATCAAGAGATTTTGTATCAAGCGCAAGTGCTTGCTTCAAATAAATTAGCGAGTGCATATAATCGTTTTCGTCCAGATAAACCTGCCCCAGAAGGTGGTTAATATCAAAGCTTACAGGCAGATTTTTCACTGCAAAAGTCAAATACTCAATCGCAGATTTATTATCACGCAAACTTAAAGCTCTGCGGGCTTTCTGCAAAAACTCATTTCCAACTTCTCCACATTTATCAATACTGGATTTGATTGTAGAATAAGAAGACCCTTTTTCTTTTGCATACTTTAAATATTTTTCATAATAAAAAACTGACTGAAACTTCATACCTTTTGAAAAATAAGAAGTTGCAAGGTTTAAGCACACCGCCTCATCATCAGGTTTGTAAGCATAAGCACCTGCCCAGTTTTCAATCGCGTTTTTTAAATCCGAGCGTTTGTAATAAATATTACCAAGGTAAAGGTAAGAGGGGTTTTTAAAACCTTCCAAACCGATTGATTTTTTGAAATATTCTTCTGCCGGCAGCAAATCGTTAAGTTTATAATAGCAGCGCCCGATTTCATAATAGAGTTTAAAAGAAAGGCTTGTATTAAGCATGCCGGAATAAAGCCTCAAAGCTTCCGAGTACCTGCCTTCATTATACAGGTTTTTTGCAGCTTCAAGCGTCTTATACTCCAAATCAGAGTTGTCCTGAATATAATAATCTGACGATACCATACAGGTATTTTAGCACAATTAACCCAATAGGTCATCCCATAATTTTTTGTTGTTAACAAGTTCTGAAATTATATCATCTTCACCTGCATCAACAACACCTGATTTGAATAATTCTTTCATTCTTTCCAGATGCGAAGTATCATCTTTATCGCTGGTTGCTATTTCTGTAAATTTTTTAATGTCTAAATCTTTTAAAAAAAGCTTCATCGCATTGGTTGATATTTCAGACTGGTCAACATAAGCGTTTGAAGCGTATCCGCTTTTTTGAAGATTAGCCCTGATTGAAGCAAGATTGATAACATTACTTGCGTTTCCCAACTGCTGAGACCCGCCAAATAATAACCCGCTTCCATTACTATTAATATTATTAAACATGAGACCCTAATCTCCCCTATTATTTTACTACATTATCACGCATTTAGGAGAAAATGTAATCATCTGTTTGGAGGAAAAGCGTTAATAGGTGTGAAGATTACAACAGTATTTGCGTACCCAGCATAATTCTATGCGAATCTCTCTTGCTGTCATTCTGACAAAATACATAATTAAGAATAAGCCTCAAACCCTGACCTTTTAAGAAATAGTTTAAGCCTAAAGAATACTCTCTCTGGTTATTATGAGCAATTTCTCTATTAGGGTCAAACTCATCATATCTTGCAAGCAGCTGCAGCTTCTTAGTTAACATATATCCGAGAGTTGTATAAAACCCGCTTGCGTGTTTATCAGAAGAGAATCCACTCGGCCCATTATATCCGTTAGCCTGCGCCCATTCAAAATTTGCCATAAATCTTTTGTATTCGTATCCGATATAAGCACCGGTTACAAAGAAATTATTTGTTCTGTGTCCGCCATCAATACCGGCTCCGATTTTAAGATTACCATATTTTCCGTTTGTTTTTGCAAGCGGCTTGAAGTTAACCCAGCCAATGAATTCTGCCCCCGGGAAAAACTCTTGAAAATAAGTATCAGAACTGTAGACACCAAAATCGTAATCCATAAGGCTGTAATCACCGCTAACTCTTGCACCAAGCTTACGAACAGTACCAAAGTTTCTGGAAATCTGCGAGCGCGCAATAAACGGCAAAGTAAACGGACCTGCTCCGCCTTCCATACCTACAGGAGGTCTGGAATGTCCAACCAAAACTCTGTGATGCGGAATTTTGTTTGTCGCGACATACATATCTGCAAAAAGGTTCTGAACAACATTTCTTGAAGAAAACGGGTTGTAATTCAACATAATACGTGCATCTGCACTGTTGTCCTTAAAATAAATATCATAACCTACATTGATTGTATTGATATCATAATGGTTTGTAATATTTCCGCTATCAGTAAAAATCATTCCGATATCGCCGTTATATCCCGCCCACAAATGCGTACGGTCAAAAATTGACGAATCATCAAAATGTTTTGTCAAAACTTCGCTCAGCAAATAGTTTGGCTTATCGTATTTTTCAACTTCCAGATGGTAAACATCTCTGAGTTTATCGCGTAAAGTTCTTTCTTCACCGAGACCGTATTCAGAAGCAACAGCGTCTTGGACAACCTCTGTTTCTTCTTCCGGAATTTCCAAAACAATCTCATCTGCAGAATATGATGGAGCTGCTAAAAATATTAAGGCTAGTATTAGTAAAATCTTTTTCTTCATAACTATATTCTATATTTATAAAACTAAAACGACCAATCAAAAGACCGGTCGTTTTATAGTGTAATTTTATCCCTGATGTCTGTGTTCTTCTCTTAAATATGCTGTCCAGAATAAAAGAACAACAAAAACAAAAGCACCTACAATGTTACCGAGAGTAACAGGAATAAGGTTGTTTAAGAAAAACGCTTTCCATGTCATTGAAGCCAACTGGTCAGGAGTAAATCCTGAAGCAGCAACAACAGAAGGCAAGTGTTTCATCAAAATTCCGTTAGGAATAAAGAACATATTTGCAACAGAGTGTTCATAACCTGATGCAACGAATGTCATAATCGGGAAGAAAATTGCAAAAATCTTACCGATAACACGTTTTGAAGTTGAAGCCATAAATATTGCTAAACATACCAGCCAGTTACAAAGAATTCCTCTAAAGAACGCTTCTGCAAATGTCAGATGAAGCTTGCCGTAAGCAGTCTGCATAGCGGTTACACCAACTGCATCACCGCCGTTATGTCCCATACCCGCTCCGAATACTAACGCTGCAACAAGAACTGAACCGATAAAGTTAAAAGTATAAACAGTTGTCCAGTTTCTTAAAAGCTTCATAAAACCGATTTTCTTTTCTAATAATGCAAAAGTCATCATTACATTACCTGTAAACAACTCGGCACCTGTCAAAGTAACAAGCATCAAGCCTGTAGCGAATGTCATAGCTCCGATAAGCTTAGTAAATCCCCAGCCCATGTTTGAATCGCCGGTCATTACTGTTAATGAAACCTGTGCACCGAATGCTATAAACGCACCTGCAGCAATCGCAAGTGAAATCATTTTTGTCTTACTTAACTCGGCTTTGCCTGTCATAACCTTATCACAAAGCTCGTGAGCGGTAGTACCGGGAGTAAGGCAGTCTTGTGTGGAAATTACCTTTTCTTCTTCCATTTTAACTTTCTCCTTATTATGTATATTTAGGATTAATGTATAAATCCTAAACGATAATAGCACTTGAAAAAATGATTTCAAGGGGGGGGGGAGGGTAAATGCATCAGGTTAGATTTGGGATTACAAGTGTAACGCGTTTTGAGGTTTGAGAAATTTTATTTGAAGTTTGAGAAAAATTCGTTTTTCCCTTTAAACGTAATCAGTAACTATATTACAACCATAAAAACTCAACTTTGCTTGGAGTTTGAGAAATTTTTTCTTGAAGTTTGAGAAAAAATTTTTTACTATAAAATATCTAAAATCTATATATTAATAAACCTTTAATACAGTATTAATCCTTCTTTAAAAACAAATCCCGCTCTAAAATCCGCCTTCTTTTTAACCCGGCTGAAACCTTTCCTCCGGAATAAACCCACCTTTCAAACTGTCCCGCAGCTCCCGCATAATCTCCTGAATTCAATAATTTGCGCATTGTACTCCCGCCAAAG
This sequence comes from uncultured bacterium, assembly GCA_948684385.1. GTDB lineage: Bacteria > Cyanobacteriota > Vampirovibrionia > Gastranaerophilales > Gastranaerophilaceae > CAG-196. The sequence continues at coordinate 14,853 of CAPQCU010000005.1, read as the reverse complement.
CCTTCATCTTCATAGCCATTATTAAAACAAAATGATACTAAAGCATCAAACTGATTTTGTGTTAAAGGTACCGAAACCAGTCTATTAACAGCATTTTCAAATTCTTTTATATCATTATCAAAGAAATATTCCGCAGTTGCCTTAGTTATGTAATCGCCTTCTCGTACACCACCAGTATGACCATACCCGATAGTCCACCTGCCGGAAGAACATTTGTAAGCCTCTAACCTTAAACCTTCAAACTCTTTTATTAAATTCTTACCATTTTCAGATGTTCTTAACATTTCCATACTCTCCTTTAAACAAAACAGCTTTTTTAATTCCTTCAGGTCTGTCAAAAAAATACTTAAAATTATGACATACAGCCCAATACATCAGATTGACTTTTGCTTTGCACTCCCCTGAAGCCTTTAAAATCTGTTTAAATATTTTGTTTACTTCTCTGTATTTACAAGGCTTTATCTCTAAATATTCAAGCGGTAAATCTTCTAAAACATTGATTGTATCACCATTGTAATTAATATACGGGTGTAAATACCCCTTTAATAACAAAAATCCAAGAGAAACATTAAGATAAATCAATTGATGATAAGCACATCCGATATCATGAAAATGACTTGCTCTTACGTCTGACAAATCATTATCACCAAATGGATTTGAGTTATTATCAGTAACTAAATATCTCGGAGCGATTAATAATTTCCCGTCATCCAACTCAACAAGCTGATTATCCAATGTTTTCCATAAACGTGCTTTAATCTGTTCTATTCTTGCTTTTCCGGTTAAAATTGATGCCATTTTAGACTTCCTCCTCAACCTTAACCAGCTTCGTATAATCCCCCGTTTCAAAGAACTCATCCAGCATCCCCGGCGTAAACCCGAGTAACGCTCCGACTTGCTCAATCCACGGATTACCGCGGTAGAAATTGTTAGCTTTAAGTTCAATCTTAAGGGCTTTTACGTCAATATCCGGACTTTCTTTAACCATTTCAACAATGTCCTCAAAATCCATGTCTTTTGCCTTGTAAATCGCTCTTTCGACATCCGCAGCAGTAAGAGAAAGCATATTTATACGCTCACGCTCCTGTGCTTGTAATTCATCTTCTGTATATCCGAGGGCTTCAAGCCCGTTCTCCCCCTCTTCAATCGTATAACCTTGTTTGTGGTTGTATTCTACAATAAAATCCATTCTTTGCGCCTCTGTATATGGCTTATTTAATGTTGCAATAGTTATCATATTTAATCCTTTCTTTTATTAATTGATATATCCTCCGGCTCTCCAAGCGTATTTTCCGCCTTGAGTGCCCAGTGAAAAACTGCTAACTTTTTTAAGATTAGCAGCAATGTAAGTACCGCCTGTTGCACCGGTTTCGGTAGAATTATAGCTTCCAACAACCTGATAATTTGTATCCTTAAAGTTAACCAAAAAATTAACATTTGTATTTTTATTTTGCGTTGTTGTCGCAATTCCGCCTTGCTCACACCAGCCGTCAGACCAAATCCGGTACCAGCTGGTACCATTTTGATATGTCTCAGTGATGTAAGCTTTTACAGCGGACTTGTCGAGCTTGCCTGTAAGCGCATTTAAAACCTCTCCCGCATCAAGTAATTCAAGGTTCTGGACTGCGTTACTTACCTTGAAATACAAACCCCCGTTACCTTTCAATGGAATTTCGTAACAATAATCAAACCGTGCTGTATCCATATAATAACTTGTGCCTTTTGGAACAAAAACTATTCCGGATTTTGTGAGTGAATCTAATCCACTTCCGTGAGCGCCATCAACCTCAAGATTATTTACGAATAAAATCGCGCCTAGTCCATTACCTTGTATACTTGCTCCACGATAACATACATAACAGTTTTCCGATGCAATGTTAGGATTTGAACTGCTGCCTTGAGGTTTCGATACTTTATTGGCAAAATCCGGAATAAATTCATCCCCATTTTTTAACGGCAAACGAAAAGTCATATCATTCTGATTAACTACAAAATCATAGTCTGTAATGTTTTCGTCAGTTACTTGTTTTACTAATGTATTTGTACCAAGTTGATTAACTAACCACTGATAAAAAGTAGTGTATACATTTCCGCTATTCCATTGACCGTAAGATTTTAGCCAAGCTGCAGATGCTTGACCCGATGTTTGATATAATGAGTATCCCAATGGGAAAGTATCGTTTTCTGAGGTAGTAATTTCAGTTACATCTGTTATTGCGCTTTCTTGAACGGTGTTACCTACAACGTAGTAAAGATAAGTATTTGTTGCTTCTTCAAACGCGTCATTTATATTAGCAATAAGACCGGATGCGTCAGCTTCTGTAGTTACACCAACGTTACAAACCTTGAGGATAGGACCGCCAGCAGTAGAGCCTACATTGGAATTATAGGCGCCGGAAGCTCTCAATGTTCCTTGGTCTGTGACAGCTGCTGCAAAAGCCATAGAAAACAAACCGGTGTTACGTGTTCCATCTGTCAATCCAAGAGTTTTACCGTTACCGACAACAGGAATTGTGCTTGTGCTTTTTTGGTTATAAAGCTTCTTACGCGGCATGAAAATGCGCTCATTCTCAGTATCCACGCCGTACATGTCCGCGATACCGGTATCGTTATATAAAGCATCAACTTCTGGTTTTTGCTCAATGTCGTAGAATATATGCCCGTTAGAATTACGTTTGACTGGTATCGCTTTAACTGCGTTGAATGTTAGTTTTTTAAGCTCACCGCCTGCGCTAGCTTCTATACCTGCTGAAAATACTATTTTATACTGTTTGTATGGAACATTCTGTGATATTTGATAGGTTTTACTTTGATTTACTGAAAAAGTTTGACCGCTAACTGTATCAAGTATATCATAATTAACACCATCATTAGAAGCTTGAACAGTCCAAGCTTGAGGGTATTCAGCATCATGATTATTGTCGGCCCGAATAACGTATGATTTTAATGCAGTAGGAGTATTATAGTTAATATTTACCCAGTACGTTTTCCAATCGCCAATTACGTTGGTCTCCGCAGTACCGTTCATTATTCTCTGCAGCAGTGTAGTATTGCTTCTGCTGTCCGATACAGTAATCCCGTTTGTTGTGTTTGCAGTGAAAACAGGCTGTGTAATAGCGCTGCCTGCTATGTACGAAGGTGTTGAGTTATTGTACTCTTCTATACATTTGTTATAGAAATCCGGATAACCGTATCTTGAACCCGCTATTGCGGTTTTGTAAACGTACGTACCCTGCAAAGCATAGCCCTGTGACTCTTCGTAGCTCAGGATGCGGTCCTGAATTACAGGCGTGAATAGCGGTAATGATGTGCCGGATGAAGCACCAAAATTTTTATTATCAATATTATATTCTCTGTTTTTTAGTACTAGTGTCATTTTTTCCTCTCTTTTTTGGTAATTAAACTCTTGACCAATAACTAATATACCCTTAGATACTTAAGCATTATCTATGACTGCGTTCCAGACCAACTGTTTCTCTACGTTCTCTGTATCTGAAATTTTCATCAAACATTTATACGGTTTAACAGAAGTATCAACCCACACATCAAGAACCGCAAAATCCTCAGGTTCGGTTTTGCTGATTGTAACCTTGTTTGCGTAAGCTTCCAACTCTCCGGACTCAGCGTTATAGAAAACATTAAGACTTCCGTCTTCCGCAATCAAACCAGAGATATTAAGTGTCTTATCCTCTTCAATCTTGTATGTTTTACCGTTTGCAGTGGTACAAACAGCCGGAGCGTGAAGAGTTAGGTCAAACTTTTTACACTTCACTTCCAAACTTGTCGTATTAACTCCAGATTGGGAAGTCGGTTGTAAAGCCCATTCATTTACCCCTTTTTACCTCTCCTGACACTTCATAACTTCCGCAGCTAACCCTGTGTGTGGATTGCGTGACGTGGTATTTGCCGTTATAAATCCCGAAACCAAGGTAAATATTTTTTAGATAATCCCCGTCAACTTCCCTGCCATCAGGGGCATTACTGCCTAACTCAATATTTACCCCTGCTATAAAATTACCATTACTTTCTTTCAGCGTTATTGAGCCTGTTACTTCTGTTGAACCGTTTTTAAGTCCGATAAGCGCCGCGCGCTTTGCTGCATCAAGTGAGCTATAACGGGTTGAAAGTTTCAAAATATCTTTAGAGTTTGCATTATTACCCCTAGCGGTGTAACTCTTTAGTGATTTACTTTTTAAATCGTAATAAGTCGCAGTGCAGGCGGACAAAATTTGTAAGGAAATTTTATATGTCCTTTTGCAAGCTCTTCCGGCGGGTTTAAAGAAGCGTCATACCACACTTTACCGTCAATGATTATTTGATTTTGCGGATTTTTAAGCCTGTTAAAGAACTTTTCAATCATATTTAAAGTGTCATCAATAAACCCTTGTGTAATGTTTTCACCTAAAACAAAATGCTTCCATCCCTTTAATTGCCGGAGCCTGTGCACCTAAAAAAGCAATATGCCTTGGGATTAAATCTTTTGTTAAACTGATAGAGCGGGTTTTGAACAAACCCTTTTTTACGGCTTCTTTGAACTCCGGCTGAACATCTTTGAAAGAAGCATAGAGCTTATTGCCTTCAACTTTTAATTTTTCTATCCAACCATAAGCCGGACTGTTTGTTTTTGGATGACCACAACAGATAGGTACATCGGGATTTTTGGACTCAAAATTTTCGCAGATTTTTTCTAAATCATCAGTAGTCCAGTTTCTTGATGTACCTTTTGAATCTGTGTGTGTTCCTGTTCTAAATATTTCGCAAAATTCATTTTTCATACTGGTATTCTAACCAAAGTTTTGAACCTACTCTAATCACCGCGTTACTTTTTACTTAAAACACCCGTTATTAGCATAATTCCCTGTTTTAGTGATTTGAAAACGCCTGCAAGACCAATCAATATAATAATGCAGGGGGAGCATAGCTCCCCCTGCAAACTGGTAAAACGAGTAAAAAAGGAGAAATATGGATTTACTAATTGAGATTTTAAAAGTGGCGGGTCCGGGCGGGCTTGTTTTTGTTGTGTTTTATTTGTATCACCAATCATCAACGAAACAGATGAACGATATTATTGACAGGACTTTTAAGCTTCTATCAACAATGATTGAGCAAAACACACTACAATTAACATACCTTCAAAAAATAGATACAGAGGTATCAAACAATCTTTGGTGTCCGTTGGTTAAGAAAGAGGTAAGTAACAATGACTAACCCGATAATTATGCAGATGCAAATTGACTTACAGAAAGCAAAGAAAGACTATCAGGAACATGAGCTTAAAGATAACATTATGTTTATTACTCATACAGATGTTAGCAAAGTTATAGAAGCATTGAAAGCAATGGGAAAGGAATAAAAAAATGGGCGAGCTATCATTCAAAATTGAAAATACCAAGGTTGATTCAAAAAACAGAATTGAAAAACTATACACAGATTCTGTTACAAGAAAAACATTTTTAACTAATTATTATGCAAAAGCTTTATTTTATAACCCTGAAATAATAAGCCAGATTACAAATCATATCGCAGCTGAAATAGGTTATCAAAAAGCGATTAAAGAGTTATCAAACAGCGTCTTACAACTTGTTGTATAGGTGCAAAAAAGAAAGGTGAACAAAATGGGAAGAGTAAAAAAAGAAAGTATTTATAGGAATTGGCACGATATAGATTGTGCTATCAGAAAATTAGGTAATCTTGAAATCGAAAAGTCCAGAATTGAAGGTTTACAGACCCTTGAAATCAATAATGTTAAAGAAAAGTACACAACAAAAGCAGAAGAAATTGACACTGAATCTAAAAGAATTAAAAACGAAATTACACGTTTTTGTGAACAAAATAAGGATGCTTTTTTAAATAAACGCAGTAAAACATTAAACTACGGCTCTTTGGCTTATAGAGTCTCTACCAGTGTTAAGTTTGAAAATAATGTTGATATTATAATCAAATCTCTTGAAGCTGCAAACTTAGATTTTTGCTTAAAGATTGATAAAAAAGTCGATAAAGAAAAACTTAGGGAACTGGATGCGACGACATTATCTAAAATCGGAGTTCAAATTATTACTAAAGACGGGCTTACGATTACCCCGGATGTTGCACGTATCGCAGCAAATATACAAAATTAAACAGACCGAAACATCCGGATTGCATTAAATCAGGATGTCTTAGCGTAATTCGTTAACTGATGAGGTCAATATGATAGATTTTGAAAGAATAGATATTAATGAAATTTATATCGGACAACTTAGAATTAAGAGTGAAAACCTTACTGCCGAAGATATGCCTACACCTGTGATGAAGGATATTTTTGAATTATGCGGACGTGAAACCGCTGTAAAACTACTCTTATATATGCAAGGTAACATTATCCAAGTTCCGACACGTCCTTGGATAAAAATACAAACCGAATATATCAGAGATAAATATGATTATTCTGCTAAATCAATTAAGGATATAGCACGCACAATAGGTGTAAGTGAAAAATTTGTCCGTGAGGTATTAAAAACAAAAATAAAAGTTAAAGATGTACCTGTCGAAGGACAACAAAATATGCTTGGAGATTTTAAACGACTACAGGATGCAGGAGAGGTTTATAAGAATGAGTAGTAAATGGTGCCCTAAATGTGGACGTATCAATTCTGTTTATCGTAGTATCCCAAATTTTTGCCTGTGGGGATGCGGTTCATTGAAAGATGAACCATTAATTCCAAAATCTGTTATGCAGAAAGGATATTACAAAGCTGCTGAAATCGCTAGAGAAGCGTTTAATGAACGTCAAAGGAAGCTGAATTTATTCAAAAACACAAAAACAGCAATTCAAATGAAATTATTCGAGATATAAAGAGAAAGGATTGATAGAATGGACGGTATTTTTAAATTTTCAATAACAATATTTCTCCTTGCACTACTAATGTTTGTAGTTGGATGTAATTTAGAAAATAAATCTTTACATAAAAGTATATGCTTGAATTCAACCGAAACCTATAAAGCTTATACTTCTTGTATGGCACAGCCTTGGGAAGAAATAAAATCGAGATTAATAGTTGATAATTAAGGAGATAAAAATGCGCAAAAAAACGGAAATAATTAATGCAATAGAAACACTAAGATACAAAGCAAGAAAAGGGCTTATTCCAATGTATGAAGCCGATTTATGTATAGGTGCTCTTAAATGGGTATTAAATAATAGTATGCACCACGCTGAATGGTTTAAATATAGGATTAAAGGGGAATAATATGTTATTAGATGAGATAAGATTACTAGCAATAAAAACACATATATTAGCAACAGAAGCCGAGTTTGAAGAAATGAAATCTGAAAACTATGAACGCACCCAAAGGGGCTTGTCATTGGCTTATACCAATTTTAGTAGTATTTCTAATAAATGTGAACTAATTTTGAAAAGATTGGAAGAATTCAATAACGAAATAACCCAATTTTAACCGGAAAATCTCAATAATTTGAGTAAAATCAGTGTAAAAATTATGTATTTTACACTGATTTTATTTTTTTTACATAAAAGGGCTGTGTTTTAATGATATTCAGGTTTTTCATCATCTTTGCTTCTGTTGATATTTCGCACCTTTTTTTCGTACCTTTTTGTAGAAAAATTTTCGCACCTTACATAAAAAGGTGCGAAAATTATATCTTTATAAAATCAGCTAAAACTATTGAATTAATCGACTTTTAATAGGTTTTTAATAAAAAATTAAAGGTGCGACATTTTTCTATCAAAAAAGTATCAAGTCCAAACAACTCAATTTTCTTATATCCTAGCGATAATCAGGAATACAGCTATTTTATTTTTAAGAAATTAGTTGATACTAATTTGATACTTTTAATACTTTTTCTCAAACCTTATTTTTAACCCTCAAAGCACGACCACAACTGAACTTAAGACAGTAGTATTTTATTCTCAAACTATCAAATAATCAACAACAAGCTTATTGTCATTCAAGTGGGTGGAGGTAAATGTATCAGGTTGAATTTGGGACTACAAGTTTGGCGTTTATTCTATAAATCTAATTGTCCTTCCAGCTCCTGAATTTTGCAAAAAAGCGAATAACAAAAACGCCTGTTAATCAAAGTAAGTGTACAAATATCTGTTCCTGACAAATTTCCATTATCGTTATTAGCGAGTTCTTCAAGAATCTTTGATAAACCCGTAAGAATACGAATTTCATCTCCTATAATACTTATTTCTTTCAATACATTGTATTCTTTGTTGTCATCCATACTTCCTCCTTTGTAAATAAATATTATTATATTTTAGCCATATATGACTATTGCGTGACATATTGTTCCAAAATAATAACATTTTTAGACATATTTGTCAATCATTAGACCAATACGTATAATTGTTATATGGAAAATCGTGTTAGAAAACAAATAAGATTACTTCTGGTACAAGAAGATTTAAAATTAAAAGATCTTGCTGTACTATTAGGAGAGCATTTGGGCAAAAATTATTCATACGATAGTCTCTCACATCGTATCGGCAGAAAATCATTATCTTATGACGAAATGGTCACCATTGCTGACATTCTCGGTTACGATATTAAATTTGTCAGACGAGAAAATGACCATTGACAAAACATAGAATATAGTAAATAATAAAGAAGCAGGGTGGCACTCTGGTAAAGTGCCATATAATCCCTACATTTTAAACAGATTTAATGCTATTGTTGCAATTGCTATTGCTAACAATAGCATTATTATTTTGTCTAAAATCATAGCTTACCTCCTTTCTTAGTCATATTTCCAATTGTAGATTGCGGCTAAGAGGAAAGTAACGGATTACTTTTAACCCTGCAATATCATCATATCCGAATTCGGAAAAATTGCATATCCATCAAATATTGTATAAAATTGTCTAACACAAAAACTGATACAATTAATTCTTTTATAGTATTATAAATATATGAATTGTTTTTTTAGAAATCAGCAGGAAGCATTATACAAGGCAACAAAGCCTTACCAGTACGTAGGCGGAGAGTTTTTGTCTTACAACAAAGATTTTGACAGCGCAAAAGTCAGATTTGCATTTGTTTTTCCGGACAAATACGAAATCGGTATCAGCAATCTTGGCGTGAGAATTATTTACGACCGCGTAAATTCCCAGCCCCCCTATATGGCAGATAGAGCCTATGCTCCGGAGCCGGATTTTAAACCGGAATTTTTATACGGCGTTGAATCAAAACGCGCGCTTAAAGATTTTGACGGTATTGGTTTTTCTTTGCAGTACGAATTATCTTACCCGACTGTTTTAAAAATGCTTGAAATGTCCGGGATTAATGTAAGGAATAAACAAAGAAGTGATGATGAGCCTATTGTATTTGTCGGCGGGCCTTGCACATTTAACCCGCTTCCTTTAGCAGAATTCATTGATGTTTTTTGTATCGGTGACGGCGAAGAAATGATGGTTGAAGTGTGTGAAGTCTTGGAAAAAACCAAAGGATTACCGCGCACACAACGTATTGAAGAATTATGCAAAATAAAAGGGTGTTATTCACATCAACTGAATAATCCTGTCGAGAAACGCCTCGCACCGTTAACTCTTGAAAGCGCATCAACATCTTATCCGATACCATTTTCAAGCTCTGTTCACGACCGTGCAATCGTAGAAATCCGCCGCGGATGCGGGCGTATGTGCCGTTTCTGCCAACCGGGTCATGTTACGCTGCCAATTCGTGAACGCGAAGCAGAAGATATAATAAACATCACAAAAGAACTTGTTCAAAATACAGGTTATGACGAGTATTCACTGCTTTCACTTTCTTCAAACGATTATTCAAATATAAAAGAAGTCATAAAAGAACTTGCAGTTGATTTTAACAAAAAGAAAATCTCCGTATCGCTTCCGAGCCAGCGTATTGACGGGTTTAACTTAGAACTTGCAAATCTGATGCAATCCGTACGTAAATCTGGTATGACTCTTGCTCCGGAAGCCGGAAGCCAGAGGCTCAGAAACCTTATCAAGAAAAACATTTCAGAAGAGCAAATAATTAATGCCGCTTTAACTTTGTACGAAAACGGCTGGTCTAAGATTAAGTTCTACTTTATTGCCGGACTTCCGACCGAAACATTGGAAGATATGGACGAAATGGCTGAACTTTTGAACAAAATCAAATATCGTTCTAAGTTGATTAAACGAGAAAAAGGCTTAAATCACGGTTTTGAAATCACCTGTACGCTTTCTATCTTCGTCCCGAAACCGTTTACACCGTTCCAGTGGTGTCCGCAGATGGATTTAGACGAAGTTACAGAACATATCAATTATTTGAAAGAAAAAACCAAACATATTAAAGGTGTAAAAATAAATTATCATGAAAAGTTTGTTTCTCAGATTGAAGCTGTACTTACGCGCGGAGGGGTAAATTTATGTAAGTATATTGAAGCTCTCTACAAGAAGGGCTGTTATCTTGACGCGTGGGGAGAGCATTTTGATAAAAATGTCTGGAAAGAAACAGCAGAAGAATGCGGATTTTCGCTTGAAGAACTCGCAAAAAAAGAATACGCGCTTGATGAGCCCCTTCCTTGGGATTTTATTAACGTGGGTTTAAGCAAAGAATGGCTGCAAAATGAATACCGCGAAGCGTTCAAATGCGCCAAACAGGTAGGAGAAACCAACCAACCCTTTATATTTACCCCGACCTGTGAACATCGTTGCGTGGGTTGCGGTGTTTGCCCTTCTTTAAAAACGCATAAAGTTCTTGCAAAGCCTTACACGGCATCAGAAGAAGCACAAAAGATTATAAGCGTTGAACCGCAAGACCCGACAAGAGCGCACAGAGACCCGAATATACCGGTTTACAAATACAGACTTACAATCACCAAAAAAGGACTTTTGCGCTACTTTTCACATCTGGACTGGCAAAACACTTTCCATAAAGTCCTTTCAAGAAGCGGCTTGAATATGGTTTATTCGCTCGGATTTAATCCGACAATGAAAGTGTCAATGGGAATTGCGCTGCCACTCTTTGCCGAAAGTGAAGGTGAGCTTGTTGATATAGAAATTTTTGATAATCTGCCGGAAGATGAAATCAAAAACTTAATCAATCCGAACCTCCCGCAAGGTGCAGAAATCATAAGAATTAAACAGATTGACAGGTCTGCAAACGCCGTAGACATTGAAGCCCAGTGGGCAGAATATCGTATTGTTCCGTATTATAAATCAAATGCGGAATCACTTTACAATTTTGAGAAATTTAGGTATGATGTTGATAGAGTTTTATCTTCTGATGAAGTTTTAATCACGAAGAAAAACAAGAAAGGTTTTGAAAAAACAACAGATTTTAAGAAATCTATCGGTTCACATAGATTTGAAGAAAACAGTCTGTTCATATACCTGAAAACAGGTCAAGGGTCTGACATTCCGGCTTTAAGAGCTGATGATTTGATGAAATTGGTTAACCCGAACCAAATATTCAACATAACAAGAGTCAGATTTTTGAATGAAAACCTGAACGAACTATAAGTTAAAAAAGGATTTAGAGAAAGATGAAAGAAAACGTTGCTAACAAAATTATCATAGCTGAACGCGACAATATTGCTGCGGTTGTGGAAAACGGAAAAGTTGCAGAATTTTTTGTACACAGAGGAGAAATCATCCTCGGAGATGTATACCTTGCTCAGGTTGAAAACATTCTCCCTTCAATTGAAGCAGCTTTTGTAAACGTAGGCTCTGATAAAATGGGCTTCTTACACGCACAGGACGTTATGGGCAGAGGCGCTCTGCAAGATAAATTAAAACCGAAACAAAAAATCGTTGTTCAGGTTGTAAAAGAACCGGTAGGTCACAAAGGACCGCGCGTTACTACAGAAATCTCGCTTCCGGGCAGATTTTTAGTACTTATGCCAAACGAGCCCGGAATTAACGTAAGTAAAAAAATCACTTCCGCTAAAGAACGTGCAAGGCTTAAATCAGTTCTTAACCTCCTAAAACCTGTAGGAGTAGGGGTTATCGTAAGAACCGAAGCCGAAGGACAATCAGAAAGCGATTTGCAGGAAGATCTAGAAATCCTTCTTGAGAAGTGGAATAACATTATCACATCCGCTGAAAGCCTTACACCGCCTAGCCTTCTTTACAGAGATCAAGACTTACTCTACAGAGTTATAAGAGAAGCTTGTACTGAAGAAACTCAAGAAATCATTGTTGATACAGGTTTTGCGCTGAACAGAGTCCAAAACATTCTCCAAAACTGGCACATGAACAAAAATATCAATGTAACTTTGTACAAAGGCTCAGAACCTTTGCTTGTTGCGATGGATATTCATAAAGAAATCAAAGCAGCGCTTCAGATGAAAGTCAACCTTCCATCCGGCGGTTACCTGTTTATCCAAACAACAGAAGCCCTTACGGTTATTGACGTTAACAGCGGTAAGTTTACAAACTCTGCTACGCAGGATGAAACAATACTTAAAACAAACATCGAAGCTGTTCACGAAATCGCTCGCCAGCTGCGGCTTAGAAACATCGGCGGTATGATTATTATCGACTTTATCGATATGACAAACCGCGTTGACAAGCTTGCTATGATGGAAGAGCTTGAACTCGCAATTGAATCAGACAAAGCGAAACCTCAAGTCGGTCAGCTTTCTGACTTAGGACTTGTTGAAATGACAAGGCACCGTCAAGGTCAGGCAATCAGCGAAATTTTTGCAAAACGCTGTCCGCACTGTCAGGGTAACGGTTATATTATGGAAGATATTAAGTTTGCATCAGCAACTTCCGAAGGCGAATACAGAGCGAAAGCTGCTAAAATCAAGCTTCCTGGCGGAAACAACAAGAAAAAATTTAACAATAACAGGTTTAACAACAAGCCTGAAAAAGTAGAAGAAAAAGAAATCCAGCCAATTCAGGAAGAAAAACTTGAACCTGTAAGTGAAAACCCTTCTGTAACTGCTCAAGCAGAAGTTAATGAAATCAAAGAAGAGAAGAAAACACGCAGCAGAAGTGGAAGAAGCAGAAGCAAAAAGATTAAAGAAACGGATGTTCTGTCAGAAAACACAGCTCAGACAGTAATCAACGAAGCTTCTGAAATCGTTCCTGTTATTCCTGAACCAAAACCGGAAGAAACAGAAGCTCCGGCTCCGGTAGAAGCTGCTCCTGTTGAAACAGCAGAAGAAAAACCTGCAAAAAGAACCCGCAGACCAAACAGAAATTCTCAAAAAAGAACAAGAAAGACTGTAAAGAAAGATGCTGAAGAATAGAATTATATTTGTTTACTTAATTTTCGCCCTCGCTGCTCCGATTGCAGTACAGGGCGAAATATTCAGTGAACCGCTGACTCCTATACAGGAAGAGTCTGTTCAGCCTGTGCCTGTTGATACAGTTGAAGTTGAAGAACTGCCGCAGGAACCGGTTATCCAAAACAATTTTAAGCAGCCGGTCAGCAAAAAGAAAATTGCTAAAAAATTCCTGCTTGCAATGAGCGGAGTTGCAATTTCTTCGATAATTTTATTTGTACTTTTAAGTTTATACAATAAGCTTCGCGCAAGTTTTGGCGGAAATGCAATTCAGCCGCCAGCAGAAGGAGAAGCTCCGCTTGAAACTCCTGATAACCTTACAGACGCTGTTAAAACTTTTTTAGATAAAACAAAATGGAATTAAACAAAATGGCACGAAAATTTCATTTCTACATAGTTCCCACTCCTATCGGAAACATTCAGGACATTACGTTTAGAGCGGTTGAAATCCTGAAAGAAGCTGATTTTATTGCGTGCGAAGACACAAGAGTCACCCAAAAACTCCTCAATCACTACGATATAAAGACAAAATGCGTTTCTTACCACAAATACAACGAGCGTGAGCGGGTGGATTTCTTCCTGAATGAACTTAAATCAGGTAAAACAATTGCGCTGGTATCAGATGCCGGAACTCCGATGATTTGCGACCCCGGAGCTGTTATGGTTGAAGAGCTGATAAAAAACGGATTTAGCGTCAACGCTCTTCCGGGTGCCTGCGCGGTGACAACTTTTCTTTCACAAATCCCGAGATACGGTGAAGAGTTTACATTCATAGGTTTTATTCCGCGCGGAGAAAAACAAATTCAGGAGACTGCAAAAAAATACGCAGCCCATAATTTTGTTTTCTACGAATCACCTGAGCGCATATTAAAAACCCTAAAATCAATTCAGGAAGTGCGCGGAGATGTAAAAATCGCGCTCGGTCGCGAGCTTTCCAAGCTTTTTGAAGAAGTAATCTATGACAACATTTCAAACGTTATTGAACATTTCAAAGACGGAATTAAAGGCGAAATTGTTTGTATGATTTATGCCGAAGATAATAGCGAGCTTGCAGACCTTGATTTCAAGATAAAAGAGCTTAAAGACAAAGGCTTCAAAGCCAAAGAAATAGCAGTAATTCTCTCAACTTTATTCAATCTAAACAAGAATGATGTGTACAAAAAAGTTGTCGAAATGTAAAAAATTGTAAACATTTACTCCAAAATCCTAAAGTTTTTCCTAAAAATGCCGATAACTATAATACAAGGCTCAAAGATATACAGGAAAGGACAACAGGATATGTTAAAAAAAATCGCAACCCCAACAAATAATACATTTAGCGGTGTTGAATTTATATTAAGAGGGGCTAAAAAACGAAGAGCGATGGCAGTATCCAACGCAGTAGCTGTGAATGCCGAAACAGGTATTCAAGTCAAACTCCAGGCTGTGAAGTAGTAAAGTCCAATCACCCCAAAGGACTGTTCTAAATAAGTTGAGAGTATGAAAAATAAATCCTGATTATTTAAAAATCAGGATTTTCATTTTGAAAAAAAATATATTTGTGTTACAATAAGTATGTTGCCGTGGAGACGTGGCCGAGTAGGCTGAAGGCGGCACCCTGCTAAGGTGTT
>CAPQCU010000004.1:51321-97153 GCA_948684385.1 uncultured bacterium | reverse complement strand
TCTTCTTTTCTTATCATTGCATTAAGCTTGTTTGCAATGTTTCTCAAAAGAATATCGCCCCATTCGTATCCGAACATGTCGTTAACAACTTTGAAGAAGTCAATATCGAACAAAATGCAGGAAAGCTTAGTGCCGTAACGTTTTGAACGTGAGATTTCTTCTTCGAGACGTTCCTGCAGGTATTTTCTGTTGTGTAAACCTGTTAAATCGTCTGTTGTAGAAACTTTTTCAAGCTTGTCTTTGATGGTTTTGATTTTCAAAAGTGCGTTAACTCTCACGATAAGCTCATCTTTGTTATTAAAATCTTTAATAAAGTCAAAACCTTCTGCGCGGACTGTAACGTCGCGTCTTGTGTTACCTGCAAACAAAATCGGGCAAGGAAATTTGTTTGTCATCAAAGCATCTTTAGCTAAATCGATATTTTCTACAATCATTAATGAAGGATTGATTATTGCATAATCTTTCATTTGATTGATTGTAACAACTCTTACATCAGCTTCATCGATTTCAGCAGCTAAAAGCGCTTGCAACTCAGGCATAGGTTTTGTTGAATAAATCACAATGTTGTTCATATAAATCTTCCTCTTATTTTAAAAAAAGCGGTACACATTTTTATGTGTACCACTTTATAATACCTAATTTTTGCTTTCTATGCAAGTGCCTTAGAGCTTTCAATGCATTTAATCAAAGTTGAAGCAACTGTTTTTTGTTCTTCTAATGTAAGCTCAGGGAACATTGGAAGCGAAATAACCATTTCTGTATTCTTTTCAGTGATTGGTAAATCGCCTTTCTTCCATCCAAGGTGAGCGTGAACTTTTTGTAAATGCAATGGAACAGGATAATAAAGCATTGCGCCTATTCCTGATTCTTGTAACATTTTGTGGATGTTGTCTCTGTTAGGAATTTTAACAGTGTACTGGTGGTATACGCAGTAAGTATCATCTAATTCTTTTGGAGTCTGGATGTCAGAGCATCCTGCAAAAAGCTCGTTGTAAGTTTTTGCGTGGTCTCTTCTTGAGCTGTTCCATTCATCGATGTAGTTAAGCTTAATTCTTAAAATAGCTGCCTGAATTTCGTCTAAACGTGAGTTTACGCCGATTTCATCGTGGTAATATCTAACAGCGCCGCCGTGGTTTCTAAGTGCGATAATTCTGTTTCTAAGATTTTCGCTGTTAACTGTAATTAAACCGCCGTCTCCCATGCCGCCTAAGTTTTTAGTCGGATAGAAGCTGTAGCATCCAATGTCACCGAATGTACCAACCATTTGACCTTTGAATTTAGCACCGATTGCCTGACAGCAGTCTTCGATTACGTAAAGGTTATGACGTTTTGCGATATCCATAATCATATCCATATCACAAGGCTGACCGTATAAATGAACCGGAATAATTGCTTTTGTTTTTGGAGTAATCAAAGCTTCGATTTTAGAAGCGTCGATATTGAATGTATCAGGGTCAATATCAGCAAATACAGGAGTTGCACCTACAATACCAATAGCTTCTGTTGTAGCTACAAAAGTGAACGCTGTTGTAATAACTTCATCACCAGCTCCTATATCTAATGCTCTCAAAGCTAAGTGTAATGCGTCAGTTCCTGAGTTTAATGCAACTGTATAATTACATCCGATGTATTTTGCAAGTTCTGTTTCTAAAGCTTTGCAGTTTGGTCCTAAGATGTAAGAACCTGAACGTAAAACTTCACATACTGCTTTTTCAACTTCGCTTCCGATTTTAGCGTATTGTCTTTTTGAATCTAAAATTGGTATCATATTCCCTCCTATTATCTAATCCTATAATTTATAGTTTAGCATAGAAAATCCGTGTCTTTACATAATCTTTATTCTTTGAGTTTCCCGAAAACATTATTCCGATGTCCTATAGATCTCTAATTCAACCCCAAAACAATCGCAAGAGATAAAATCAGCGAATAATAAATCATAAGGTTTCTTGACTGAAACATCCTTGTCATAAAAGCAGGAGCGCCCATCATGTTTTCCATCGGAAAATGGAACCACTTATGCTCCGGAATGGAGTCGGAGTCGATTGAATATTCGACCATTGATTTGTATAAATCAACTCCGAGCGGAATAGTCAGCCAAACTAAAAATACCTGCCAGTCAAGGATATCAAAAACGCATAACAAAATCGGCGCAGTATAAGCTAAAATTAAAAGCCATTTAAGAATGATTAAAGAGTCAAGCTGCGAGTTAAACGTATTTGCAACGGTATTATGTCCTTCGTTTAAATCGAAATCAAAATCCATTACTGTATGAATGTAAAGAAGAATAACTGTTACAATCATAGAAGGAACAGAAAGCAGCATTATTTCCCACGAAAAAGTCTTTGTCATAACGTAATAAACTCCGCCAAAAAGTGCAGGGCCATAAGCTATTGCAACTGCAAGCTCGGAAAGTCTGATTTTTGACAGGAAAGAGTATGAAACTGCGATGACTCCTCCGATTAAGGCGAAATACAAAACTCCGATTCCGCATTTTAATAAGAAAAACAACCCGATTATTCCTGCAATAAAAAGGTAGAAAAATCCAAGAACAAGAACATCTCCTTCTCTTATTGCTCCGGAAATTATATGCCTGCATTTTGTTTTTTGGGCGTTTTGCAGGTATTCTTTTTCGTCAAAATCTTTTTGTTTGGTAAGCGATTTGTAATCGAAATAATCATCCAGCGTATTTGTTGCAAGATGGGCGAGGCAAAGCCCGATTAATGCTAAAAATCCGTATTTTATGTTTCCTGCGCTTACAGCAGAGTAAGTAAAAATAACGAGCCACGCAGTTATTGTCATTGGAAGAGAGAAGATGCGTGAAGCTTCCAAAAGTATTATGATTTTATTTAGCATTAGCTGACAATTCCTCCGAACGCCATAACGTCTTCGTAAGCTGCTCCTGCTTCAAGCATTTCTTCTGCGCTGAAACCAAACAGGGTTATTGTATCAATAACTTCATCTTTTTTTTCAATGTTTTTAATAACAGTTTCAAGCGCAGACTCTCTTGTCATGTACTTAAATCTGTCGTTCTTGCCTTGATTAAAACTTCTGCGCTTAGCCTTGCCCATCAGTTTTGTCCTCCAAAAGCCAATAATGCAGCACCTATCATACCGGCATGGTTTCCTGCTTCGGCCAACCTGACCGAAATTGCAGGGCAGATTATTTCTGCGTTAACTTCATCCTCAACTTTTTTAATATCAACAAACTGAGCCATTGAACCTGATAATACCACACAATCAGGGTCAAATAAATTAGCCAGTCCCTGTATTCCGATGATTAAATCATTCTGCCACCTGTTAAAGATTTCAATCATTTTTGAGTCATTGTTTTTGACTCCTTCAATTACATCGTAAGTTGTTACATCTTTTGTGTTTAAGGCTTCTTCTGCATCCCGTTTTAATGCTGTACCTGATGTGTACGCTTCAAAACAATCCCAGCTTCCGCAGGTACATTTTCTGCGCTTATCCGGATACATTTTAAAATGCATTTCTCCTGCTGCACCCGATTTACCTTTTAAAAGCCTGTCGTTTATGATTATTCCGCCTCCGACTCCGGTTCCTAACGTGAGCATAATTGATACAGAAGTTCCTTTTGACGCTCCAAGCTTGTACTCAGCCCAAGCTGCAGCGTTTGCGTCGTTTTCTAAGAAAACTTTTTTATCACTTAAGCTTTGAAAATCAAGTGTGTGATATCCTTCTACTAAGTTTCCGGTTGAACCGATAACTGCTGTGTTCTCGTTATTTACAGCTCCTGCTGTTGCAATCGCAATGAGCTCAAATTCGTGTTTCGAAATCTCATTAGTCAAAATTTCTTTTATTCCATCCAAAGTTTTTGGAGTAGAGAATTTTTCTATTTCAGAGATTATTTCACCATTTTCGTTAATGATGGCGCTGTAAATTTTTGTTCCGCCTATATCGAATGCAAGTGCTTTCATTTCGATTCCTCTATAAAACGTTTTGTTATCAACTGCGGTCTTGTGATTGCTGAACCTATCACAACGCAGTGAGCGCCTAAGTCGAAAGCTTTTTTGACTTCCGAAGGCTCCCAAATCCTGCCTTCCAGTATTACAGGCTTGTTAACCGTTTTTACAAGTTTTTCAAGTAACTCATAGTCAGGTCCTTCTGTCGGCTCACCTGATTCCAATGTATAGCCTGCAAGAGTTGTGGAAATTATATCGGCTCCGAGGTTTGCGCAGTCGACTCCTTCTTCTAAAGTTGAAATATCAGCCATTGCAAGCCTTCCGGAAGAGTGTATGAGGTCGATAATCTCTTCTAAAGAACAGCCGTTGTGCGGACGCGAAGTTCCGTCAAAAGCGATTATGTCAGCTCCTGCATCAATCAGAGCTTGAACTTCTTTCAAACCCGGTGTGATGTATACAATTTCTTTCCAATTCGGAGGAAGTTTTTCAGGTTTGGTAAGCCCGATAACAGGGAGGCTAAGAGTTTTGGCATTTCTTACATCCCTTGCTCCTGCTACCCGAAGTCCGCCGGCTCCGCCGTTTACAACTGATTGAATCATTCCAAACATACACTCTTCTTTATAAAGAGGTTCATCCGGCATGGCTTGGACTGATACAATAATTTTTCCCTTTAAAGACCCTAAAATTTCCATGGTTTAATTTTAACATAAAGATTGCATATTGCTACAAAGAAGAATATAATATTTTTAGAAGTTGAGGCTAAAATGAATAAAAATAATTTATTGCTTATTACTCTTATCGGTGCTGTTTTGTGTGCCGGATGCGGTAATAAAGAAGAAACCCCGAAAGAAGCTCCTGTGCCGGTAATTAAACAGGAAGCTGCTAAGCCGGAAGTTAAAGAAGTTAAGAAAATTGTTAAAAATATTCAGCCTCAGAAAACAGATTTGTATAAATCGCACGAAGATAGAGATATCCCTCTCTCTGCTGTGGCTTATATTTCAGCGCTTCCGCAGAATATTAAAAATATAGTTAATAAACAAATCAAAAATGCGGATGTTTATTATTTGACTACCCAAAAAGATAAAATTGTAATTTTAAAAGAAGCGATAAATGAAGAAGACCGCTTTACACGCCACGATTTTGAAGTGGTAACTATTTCTATTCCTGACGGAAAAGTTGCGCGAGAAACATCTTTTCCACAAAAAATGAGTAACGACGAGTCTGACACAGAAGTTTGGAAATACGAAGTTCTTGAAGACGATATGGTTGTGCCTTCAACCCATACAAGCTTAAACGAAGATGGAAGCATTAAAACTGTTGAAAAATGGTTTTATGGTGAAGAAGATTTGAAATACAAAGTTACTGACGGAGAAGGTAAAACTATTTCTCTTAGAAAAACTTCAAAATCTGATAACGGAAACTGGAAAGACGAGCATATTTTTTATGACAAAGACGGGAAAACTGCTCTAAATCTTTCTTTTGTTTATGAAAATAATCATGTTTCAAGGTTTACTTATTACAATCCTTCTTCTCCGGAAACTTCTGTAACAATGTTGAATGAGTACGATGATATTGATAAAACAAAAGAAAAACTTTATACAACTGATTATAGACTAAAAAATGTGTTTACTTCTGTATACAAGGACGGTGAACGGGAAGAAATAAGGGTATTTGACGGTTCAAATAACGAGGTTGCAAAATTTTTAGCTGAATAAATTAAAGAAATCGTTTTCAACTTTTTTAGGCCGCGTAAATTTTTGCATAATCATATTTGCTGCTCCTACTGCAAGCCCTGTTGCAGCAGCGTGACCGATGTATGTTAAAAGAGCTTTTTTATAAAGTTTTTTCATGTTTTTGATTAACGGTTCTGCGAGTCCTGTTTTTCTTGCAATTTTAACTCCCTGATAACTTGCAAGTCCTTCTTCAAAAACGGTCGGCAGCATACAGGCGAAAGCAATTTTGCCGCAGTTATCTTTTACCCAATCGAATTTGCTGCGCGGAGCTTCTTTTGGTTTTGGGGTAGAAAACAAAGCGATTGTGCCCATCCATCCGGCTGCAATTCTTCCTGGCCAGCGAAGCTTGCTTAAAAATTTCCCTGCTTTACCTTTGATATCATTCCAGGCGTGTCCTAATTCATGAAAACCCGCGATTGAAATTTTATTTGTATTAATTCTTACAAGTTTTTCTTTTGGAGAATACGAAGCGTTTTTACCTATAGAATAGTCGTTTATTGTTCCGCTTAATTCCATCGGAACAATTTTAACCCCTTTTTTATCAAGTCCTGAAACTTGCGGAGCTTTTAAAAAAGCGTCTCTGTAAAGTTGGTTTTGTGAATGTTCTTTTGCAAGCTGACGTTCAAAAGGTTTTCCGCACAAAGGCATAATCGTCCCCATTATGGCAGAAGAAGCGGCACTTGCCATAATAAAACCGTTATTTCCGTCGCTTGCACTGCGCGGGATATATTGATTTCCGTCATAGTAATAAGAGTTGACCATAAACTACCTTCAATACTATTAAAACCAAATTTTGCAAAAATTTGCGTTATTGTAACATTTGTTCATATAAACGCAAGTTTTTTTTAAAAGATGTTTTTATATAAATATATGGCTAGTGTGGATTTACAAACTGTTAATATTTACGGCACAAACGCTGTTCAGAAAAAAGCTGTCCCTCAAAAGGCGGTACAGCCTGAGGCTGCTGATCTTCAAAAACCGGCTTTCAAAGCAACAGCTTATACTTCTGCTGTAACGGTCAGGACTTCGCTTCAAACAAGAGATGAAAAAAAGAAATACGAAGAGTTATCGAATGAGCTTGATTTAAGTTACAGAAGAAAACTTGAATTTGCGCTTAAGTCCGGTCAGCTTTTAAAGAACAATTCAAACGACAAAAGCTCTGTTCTGGATAATTTGCACAAAATTCTAAAAGAAGAGCGAGATCCTGGTTTGGATAAAATAAAAATTCTTCAAGAATGTCTTGATATTCTTGCAAACCCTTATGTTATTACGCAAACTTGCGAAGATATTCCGGCTCAGTATAAGCGTCAGGTAATCGGTTTGATGACAGATTTGTCTGAAGACCCGAACAAAATTGCAGAAGCAAAATGGGAGCTTGATAATATGCATACAGGTACCTGTCCTGCTGCGAGTATCGAGTTTGATCTGGCGACAAAACACACTGCAGAATTTTTTAGAATTGTAGAAGGCTTAACTTCTCCTCAAAATGCTGTTGTAAAAAATATCAGAATGGACAGCCTTTCAGAAAAATCTTCTGAAGCAATCTGGCTTTTGACCAAGTTCAAGACTCCTCATAAGCTGAATAATTTTGACAGCGCAACTGTTTTATTGCAGCCGGATGAAAATGCGATAATCAGAGCTAGAATTCAAAACCACCACAGAGATAAGGGCGAACGCTCGATTATTGATGTTTTGATGCAGTCAACTTTAATGCAGTTAGGCTCTCAGCAGACTTACAATTCATTGACTGATAAGCGTGCTCCGAATGCTTGGACTCAGGAAGACGGCGGATTGATAGATTTTGAAAAAACTTATGTTGAATCTGTTGTTGAAGATAAAAATACAACTTCCGTAACTTATCAGATTGTTGATGAAAACGGCAGGCTTAAAGGTTATGAAAAAGATTTTGCGACTATTAAAAAAGAGCTCCTTGATACTTTAAATATGGGTCATAATATAATTATCGGATACACATGGCCGGACCCTGAAAACGATAACAGGCTTGCAGGACACGAAATTACTATTGTCGGATACAAGACTAATGAAAAAGGCGAAGGAATTTTTATTTGTCAGGATTCAGACGACGATATAGCTGCTCCGATTGAAATGAGTGAAAAATATTTGCTCCCGAAAATCCATCACGCAGGACTTCCGGATGAAATCGCGTCAAGAGATTTTAAGTATGAAGACAGCTGGAAGCTTGGATTAGACGAGTTTCAGGAAAGCAGAAAATCTGCTTAACCTAAACATCTATCGCCATAAGGTTGGTTTAGTATTGTAAATCTGCCTGTTTTTTCGCGTTCTTTAATGATTTTTGCCGATGAGTTGGTTAAGACAAGCTGACTTTGTACGCATTCGAAACGGTGATCTCTAAAGAGCTGTTCGTTCTGCTCGCAAATATTGGTGTATTTTTTTGTTTTTATAAATAAGTTGAAATTCTTCTGGCGTTTTTGGATTTGTTTCACTGCAAAGCTTATTACTGAATGCAGGTCGATTTCAGCCCATGATGATTGGATTAAATCAAGGATGTAGTTTTCGTTATCGGAAGTTTTTATTGAAATATAGCCTTTGTTATCAATCATGTATTTGTATTCGCTGTAATACGAAAGTCCTTTGAATACGGCTTCTTTAAATTCTTTTGCATCAGCAGAAAGCAGAGGTCTGAAATGCGGAAGCAGAGAGTCGTTGTATAAATTTGCGACAGCTCCGGCGTCAGAGTTTCTAAAACTTCTAAAATCTTTTTTATTGAAATCGGGTTTATTAGGAATTGGTACTTTCCATAACCTTTCATAAGAAATTTGGCTGAAACCGCATTTTGAGACGAATAGACGGATAAGTTCCGGCAATGTGTCATCAACTCTTACGATAAATGAGATTGCGCCTATGGATTTGTATTTTGAGATTGCAAATTTGATAAGCTCTTCTGCGTCTTCATAGCAATTTTCTTCAAAAAACAAACGCTGGATTTCAAGCCTTTTTACAGGATTTTTTGAAGGAGCTATTGTGATTAAGCCTTTGATATCTTTTTTTTCTTTAAGAACGTAAGATTCCGGCAGAAACTTTAATTTTAGTGGCAGAAGATGATGAAGCGGAGAGCAGGGATTGAACATAATATGGTTTATATATGCGTCTCTGTTGTTTAGAAACGATATCATTTCCTGCATATTCTTCTTATCAAAATAATAAAGCTTCCGGATTCTACTCATACTCAAATTATAGCATGGGCATGTAAATATTTTTAACCATTCTAAAGAATGAGTGCAAAGTATGTTAAGATTTGGTATACTTAAATAAAAAAGAAGGGATAAATGTGCACTAGTAGGACTAAAATCGACTAGTAAGAATGATAGAAAGAGGTTATATGTCAATTGATGATGCTTTGGTGATGATTTTAGCAGGCGGCGAAGGAAAACGCTTGTTTCCGCTTACTCAGGATAGAGCAAAACCTGCTGTTCCGTTTGGCGGAAGATACAGAATTATTGATTTTGTTTTGAATAATTTTATTAACTCCGGCTTTTTTAAAATAAAAGTTTTGACGCAGTATAAATCTGACTCTTTAAACAAACACATATCAAAGGGCTGGGCGCTTTCTCCATTCTTAAACCAGTACGTTGACCTTGTTCCGGCACAGATGAGAACGGGAGGAACATGGTATCAGGGAACGGCGGACGCTGTTTATCAAAACGCGTTCCATATTCATGACGAAGAACCTGACTACGTATGCGTTTTCGGCGGTGACCATATTTATAAAATGGACGTTTTTCAGATGCTTAAGTATCACAAGAAAAATTGCGCAGACCTAACGATTTCAGCAATTCCTATTCCGATTGAAGAAGCTCACGAGTTCGGAATAATAGAAGTTGATGAAAATTGGAGGCTTACCGGGTTTGTGGAAAAACCGCAGACTCCTCCAAAAGCTATGCCAAATAATCCGAACATGTGTCTGGCTTCTATGGGAAATTATATTTTTAATAAAGATATTCTTCTTGATGCTCTTGATAAAGATGCAAAGATTGAAACTTCTAACCACGATTTCGGGAAAAATGTTATTCCGATGCTTTTAGAAGAAGGAAAGAGAATTTTTATTTATAACTTCAACGAAAACCATTTTCCTGGAATGACAGAAAAAGAAAAAGGTTATTGGAGAGATGTGGGAAGCATTGATGCTTACTGGCAGGCAAATATGGATTTGCTGGATTATGAACCCGAGCTTAATTTGTATTCAAAAGAATGGCCTTTGAGAACTTTTAATTACAATTATCCACCTGCAAAATTCATCTGGCAGCAAGGTGACAGGGTCGGTATGGCAACAAATTCTATGGTTTCAGAAGGGTGTGTTGTATCGGGCGGTATGATTTCAAAATGTGTTCTTTCTCCTAAAGTTAAGATTAACAGCTATTCTCAGGTATGTGACAGCATTTTAATGGAAAATGTTAATGTCGGCAGGTATTCTGAAATCAGAAAAGCAATCATTGATAAGAATGTCGATATTCCTCCGTATACAAAAATCGGTGTAAATAGAGAAGAAGACATTGCAAGAGGTTTCTATGTTTCAGAAGGCGGAGTTACTGTTGTGCCTAAAAATGCTCATCTGGGTTAATAAAACTTTACGAAACGCAATTTTTTAATCACATAAGACTTTATATAATTAAGGGAATAAGATTAAGTTAATTATATAGGAGTTACTATGGGCATAGGTGCGAAAGCATTAGGTCTCGGGCTTCCGGCGTTGTTTTTGCTGCCGGAAATCGGCAAAGTTAAAAACGCTGCAAAAGAAGGCAAAGCTTTTAAACAGGTTCTGGGTTCAACCGTAAACTTTGGTAAGTGGATGATTGTACCGGCTGCGATTGCAATGTGTAATCCTGTTACTATTCTTGGTGCAGCAGCAGTCGGAGCTGCAAGTTTTATTGCACCGGGTTTAATTCCTGATATTGATGTTGCTGAAAATAAACATCAAGGTCTTTCTTTGTTAGGATAATCCTTTTTATCATCTTCGACCCACACAAGAGTTATTGACAGAGGTACGGATTCAAAAGGATTTGAAGCTGCTTTGTCATACTTTTTTATTTTGTTATTCAGTAATTTAAAAAAACTTTTTGCTTTCATACATATATGTTTACACTGAACTTGTTTGTATAAATTACCAAATTGGATGAACAATCCTGAATAAAAGTATTAATCCGAAAGCAGTGCATTATTGATGAAAGTTTTTTAGTGCATAATCAATACATTGAACGATGAGTTCATTTCTGCTGATATCAATTTTATGTGATACATCATCAAGTGTTTTTAAAATATCAGAATCAAGTCTGATACTAATAACTGTTTTCTCTGATTTAACCGGTTTGAACTCATTCATAAATATTACCTAATATTATTATATTTGATGTGTGATGGTATTTGTATATTCAAAAAAAGACTACAAATAGTATTTACATTTTGAATAACATGTGCTAATATACGCATAAAGTAACGATGTAACGAATGTGAAAAATATGAAAAAGACGATAAAGCCCGCCGGAGGATTTACATTGGCGGAAATTCTTATAATGCTTGTTATTCTTGGCTTTGTCGGAGCGCTTGGCGTACCGATGCTCGGAGCTAATAAAGTTAAGAAACCGATGGAAGTTAAGGCTTATCACGGGACTATAGAGTGTTTCTGGGAAAATGATAAGTTGATGCAGTTTACTTCAAATAATACTAATAATAAAAGTGGTGAATTGAAAGATGTTACCGGCGAAGGTGCGTGCTACTTTACGGCTCCGATTGCAAATTTATTTGTTTTACATGCAATCGGAGCCGGAGGTGGCGGTGCTGTTGGTATACAAGGAAAACCGTGGTATAAAAATGCTACAAAAAGGGTAGAAGGCTACATTCCGACAGATACTTCTTTCCTTTCAGTAATTTCCGATAAAGAAAAAGTTCCTGAATGGGTAAGAAATGAATGGGATAAACAGTGGAGCAATGATGATTCTAACTGGATAGAATATATTCTTGAATCACCGCTTGGCAGCTCGGGCGATGGTGATTGTGCTCCTATACGTATTGATACTGAAGAAAATAAATACAATGACTGTTCTATGAAATGTGTAGTAAATATTGAAGAATGTCCGGAATATTGTATTTACCGTTATGCCGCTAATGGAGGAAATTCCGGAAACGGGGCTAAGTATAAAGTTAAATCAAAAATAAACTATTCACCAAAAGGCATGATGGATAGCGTAGAGTTTATAAAAACAAAAGATGAGTCAACATTGAGAATTGGTGATAAGTTTATTACGCTTAGACCTTCCGGAGAAGGCAAAAATGGGGTTGTTAATGTTATTAATTACAGCAATGTTGAAGTGAAGCATGGGAGTAAAGGCGAAGATTTTAAAGTTTCTGCTGTCAGCAATAATTATATGTCATTTTCCGGGATGAAATTAACTGAATGGCAGCAGTTAAATAATGCACAAAAAGGCGGTGAAGGATGTAAAACTCCAAACAAATTACCGCTTATGGGTAAAGTGTCTTTAGGAAAAGATAAACGAATTAAATATGAAACAGATTCGCTAGCTATTGAGGTAAATTTCGGGCTTGCAGGAGACGCCGGAGAAAGCGTTCAGAAAATACTTGAAAAACTTCCTGCAGATACTCAGTTTAAACTGGTTCCGGTGAAAAGTAATAGTGAAGGAGAGCCTTGTAAGGATAACGCAGCAAGAACTTGTTCTTATATTTATATGAAAGATAATACCACAGGAGAATGGAAACCTTTTGTTTCGGCTGGTTCGGGTATTGATGGCTGGGGAGGAATTGATATTCTGCCGGTTGAAGAAGGAGATTTACCTTTTCCTAAAGCTTATGCTAAAGCATTTCAGTCCCGATATCCTAGTCCTTCATTGATAGCCGGGGCAAGTTATAAAAGTTATATTAAGAGTCATTATGGGATTCAACCCGGTGTATCCGGAGAAGGCTCTTACCCGATTGTTACTCATGTTGAAGGTAGTGCTGTGCATTGGATTAATGGCAAACGAACAGGTAATGAACCTTTAAAACCACTTGCAAATAGTGACAGACAGTGTTTCGAAGGCGTAAGCGGCTGGGGGGGTGCAGTTCAGCCAGATCCTAATAAACCTCCGATTCATGTAAACGAATATTGCGGAGATTATGATGAAACAAAAGGTGAGCCCGGAGCTGTTGTAATATCCTGGTAGGTTAAAAGAGAGGATGTATATGAAAGATTTAAGACAAGGTTTTACGTTAGTTGAATTAATGATATTCTTTATCTTTATATCAATATTACTGGCTGCTTCTACTCCAATAATTACAAAGCAAGCAAAAAATATTCCTTTAAAAATGCACCATGGAAAATACATTTGCTATGGAGACAGGCATGAGTATTATAATGCAACAAGGCTTGTTTCTTCCGGAGCAGGGTGTAAGTTTACTCCTCCTAAAAGAGCTTCTTTATTTAAATTAGAGCTTGTGGGAGCAGGTGCAGGCGGATATAGTTATCTTGAACCTCCTTACGAAACAATGGATCAAGAAGTTTACAATTTTTCTCTGGCAAATGCACAAAATGCCTGTAGCGTTGAGGGGAAAGGTGTGACCTGTCCCCCTGACGCTCTTTTACGAGAACTTTTGAAATACGCCCCGTTTACCTTATCAGTAACTTCAACTTCTGCTGATGCAGGGGCTAATGTTTATGAAAATTATGTAGGAGTTTCTTATCCAACAATTTCAAAAGGTGTTGATTGCTGGTCACCGCGTACAATTTCTTATGCTTGTAAAAAGAAAGTTGAGGACGGAAAAGATGAAGAAGGAAACGTAAAATATAAAGAAGTAGATTCTACCTGCTACCGTCAATCTACTCAGGCAGAAGACGGTGCAATGGATTTGTATACCTGTAAAGAGATAAATTCTGCTATAAATAAAGTTGCATCTTCTATTGTAAGCCAGACTTCTTGCGGAGCTAATGATTGGTGCAGAACACTTGCTAATGAACCTTTTATATCTCCGTATAAATCTCAGGTAGAATGGTTTAAAGGTATGATAAGCGGTTTTGGAAATCCGGGGCTTCAGGCAACAGGAGCCGGGGCAAGAGGCGGAGCAGGAATTAAGTTCTACCTTGACGGTTACATTGATTTTTGTAATCACAGTAATTATCAAGGAAATGCTTGTCCTCATGGAAATACTAAAGATTCTCGTTATATTAAAGACAATGAAATTAAAAGCTACCTTTCTAAATTGTTTACAAATTACTATGTTACGGGTACATCGCTTTTAAAAGGAGGTTGTTCTGACTGGGGAAGTACTAATTATAAAGAATATCCGGAAACAGAGATAAAGACTAAAGGTTATAAACATGGTAAAGATGGCCGCGATGTACTACATTATGATGCAATAAGAGCCTGGGGTGCTTGTACTACAAACTCTGACAGACCAAAAGGTGGTGAAGGCGGATGGCTTAGGGTTGATGAAGAAAGTAGTATGATTTATGGCAGCAAGAGTACCGGAAGTGTAAGGCAGGGTGTTGATGCGGTTCCGGGACTTAGTACATTGGTACAATACGGACCATATCGGGCTCAGCTGGGTGATAAAGCGACTTCAATACCTGCAGTAAGTGTACGAACTGAACTTAATACAAGGCATCATACAGTTGGTAATGGCGGAGGTGCTGCAAAGCCTACTTTAATAAAATATGTGTCAAATCTTGGTAATGATTGTTATTTTAGTGTTGGAAAAGGTGGTCCTCCAATCGAGCCGAATACTCCTGCTGAAGAAATAAAGTCATTGGAAAAATCTTTAGATACATATTTATCTTGTAATAATGGAACGCTGTTTGAGTTAGCAGAAGGCGGACGTTATAATACAGGTGTCTTTCATAAATCTTATCCCGGCTTTTTAAATCTTTCTTCCAGCGGTTATTTTGCCGGTATATCAATCTATGATACTTATGTACCAGGCGGACTTTCTCCATACGTTTCAAATAATGTGTTTACTAAATATAATATTGAGAATCCAGACTGGGGAGCTGGCGGCAGAGGAAGTGAAATTTACGATTTTTGTACAAAACCTTATGGAGAATATGAGTTAAAACGAATGTACGGTTCTACGGCTGACAAAACTATTCGTAAACCTATTGACAGAGTCGAATGTGATGAGTCAAAAAATGTTAATTTAAAAAATGCAGTAGCCGGCTCCGATGGAGTTATCATAATTTCCTGGTAAAACTTAGATACTAATTTCAAGCGCCGGATTTTTTCTAAACCACGTTAACTGGCGCTTGGCATAGTTTCTGGAATGCTGTTTTAACTTATCAAGAGCTTCTTCAAGAGAACATTCTCCGTCTAAATACGCTAAAATTTCCTGATAACCTATTGTACAGACAAAGTTCTTTATTCTTCCGTGTTTTTTTAGGAGATATTTTGTTTCATCGATTAAACCTTTTTCGACCATGATATCAACGCGCTTATTAATCCGTTCGTAAAGCTCTTCTCTCGAGTGAAGCTCCGGCATAATCCATTCTACATTAAATTCCGGCTCTTTTTGGAGTTCCACTTCTGATAGAGGACGGTTTAAAACTTTAATAACTTCAAGCGCACGTACAATTCTTCTTTTATTAGCATCTTTAACTCTTTCAAAAGTTATTTTATCAAGTCTTTCAAGCTCTTCGAGTAAATCTTCTTTTTCTCTTAAATCAAGTTCTGCCCTAAGCTCCGGATTTGCTTCTACGCGGGGAAGATTATAGTTTTCCAGAAGTATCCTAAAATAAAGTCCCGTACCTCCTGCAACAATCGGAGTTTTACCGCGGGAAAGTATATCATAAATTGCTTTTTTAGCATCATCATGGTAGTTTCCTGCTGAATAATCAAACTCAGGCTCAACAATATCTATTAAATGATGTGGAATTCCTTCGCGTTCTTCCATATCAGGTTTAGCTGAAGCTATATCAAAACCTTTGTAAACAAGTCTTGAATCTGCAGAGATTACCTCGCCGTTTTTTTCTTTGGCGAGTTTTATTGCAAGCGCTGTTTTTCCGCTTGCAGTCGGGCCTACTACTGCTATTACTTTTGGTTTCATAACTATATTCTACCTTAAAATCTGAAAGTATGTTATAATAAACGTATGTTAAAGAAAATTCTTGCATCAGTTTTACTTTTAATGTCGATTTCTGTTTATGCAGCAGAAATTCCTGTTGATGCAAAACTTGATTATAATCAGGGGATAGATTTTTATAAGCTCGGAATGTATGAACGCGCAATCGAATCTTTCCGTTCAGCTATCAAAGCTTATCCGGATTATACCGATGCTTATTATAATCTTGCAACTGTGCTTGAATATCTTAAACAATACTCAGAAGCTTTGTCTGTTTACAAACAGGTTTATTTGAGAAATCCAAACGATTATGAAGTTATATATAAGCTGGCTTTTCTTAGCTCAAAGCTTGATGATAATATGAAAGCAGCTGAATATTTAAAACTTATACCGGAATCAAGCAGATATTATAAAAGCGCTCAGGAACTTGCAGAGAAAATTAAAGTTTCAACCCAGCTTCCTCCGCAGCAAATAAACGCTCCATCAAAAGTAGCTACGCATACGGGAGTGTATGAAAATATTTTGAGTCCTACAGGAGTTACAACAGATAAATCAGGTAATGTTTATGTCGCAGCTTTTTCAGATAATACGATTATGAAAATTACTCCTGACGGTAAAAGACAGGTGTTTTTGAAAAGTGCGCTCATAAGCGGCCCGATTAGCCTTGTCTCTGACAGCACAGGAAATATTTATGTCTCAAACTACAATACAAATAATGTTGTGAAGATAACACCGCAAGGAGTTGCTTCTGTTTTTGTTTCAAAGCTTGATAAACCTTACGGGCTGCATATCGAAGGCAATATGCTCTTTATCACCTGTCAGGGGTCAAATTCTATTTTTAGGCAGAAACTTTAGGATTTAAAACTATCCCCTATAAATAACATTTTGACTCTTCGCCGTCTACTCCGGCAAAAAGCTCTACGTACTGTTTAGCCGGACTTGAGTCGATTTTTGTAAACAAAACTTCTTCAATCTGGAAGAAGCCGACATCAGCTGACATATCAACTGTAATCTTTATAGGTTTTCTTTCTCCGTGCTGAATTCTAATGCGGTTGATTGCATTAGCTGAATACTTGTGAATATCACCGACTTTCGGGGTTGTGTTGATGGAAAGCGGAATTCTTGCTCTGCCTTTTGTCATGTCGCATCCGTCGGCAATAAGAATAATTCCTGCTTCGATTGAATGGATTTTTCTTGATGACATGTGTCCGATTATTGCTTCGATTACAACTGAGCGAATTACTACTCTTCTATGTAAATCGTCCGGAAAAACATGCATCAAAGCTCGTTCAATTAAAGGTTTAGCAAGGATAACAGACATTTCTTCGTGTCCCTGCCTTCCAATCATCATGCCTAAATCGTGCATAAGCCCTGCTAAAATAACAGCGCACATACTATCTTCAAAAGTTCCGATTTCTTCTGTTTCCAGAGACGTTTTTATTCCGCATTCGTGCAGAATATTTAACATTTTGATTGAATTTGCTGCGACCTGTCTCATGTGGACAGGACCGTGGTCATTGTAGCCAAGGCGTTTGATTGAGACATTATTCGCGTAATCCTGCATCTCTTGTAATTCTTCATCTTCAAACAAATAATTTACAAGTTTTAAACAGTTAGGGTAACCTTGCAGTCTCTTTAAAATTTTAGACTCTACTGATACTTCTTTAACCGATTTCATATACTCATGATAACATTATTATTTGAGTTTATCAAGGTTAAGAATAAGCGGTTTTTCCTTTGGAGAGAGTTTTAACATAAGATTTGCAAAGCTCTGAATATAATGTTGCGGCAGTTTAACTTTTTTGAAAATACCGCTGTTACATAATTCAATAAGCCTGTCAACTTGCTGCTGAGCGAATTTATATGTTTCCGGATGAATTTTTAATTGTTGTTCTATTGATTTGTGTGCGCGTTCCGAATTCATGTAGGATGTTGTTATTGCATAGTTTTCTAAACAATTTCTGCCTTTTTTGGAATGAGGAACAAGGTGGTCAATATTACCCGCAGAAGGTGAAACCAGATTGTAGCCGATTTTTTCGGAAGAAAGTTCTGCATGCTTCATGATAAAAGCTGATAAACTTTCGTGAGAAGTCGGTAACTTTATTGCTGCCTGATTGATTTGATGGGCAAGTTTTGTGTTTGAAAGAGTATCTGTGATTGCTTTAATGTCTTCGATAAATGATTTTCTGTTAAAAGGGATAACAACCGGAGTGCCGTAAATCTTTGCACGTGCCTGTGTAAAAATTTTCATTAAATCCGAATTGTTTTTTAGAGGGCTTTCTGCTGCGAGAACTTCCATTTGAGTAAGAAGCTCAGCCCTTTTACGAACCATTGTCTTTTCTGCTTTGGCATTTTTTACTTTTTTTGCTTTTGACACTTCTTCTTGTTTTACTTTTTTATCGGGCATTTTTTTTGCAATACGCATAATTTTGAGCATAACATTAAATTCTTCGGACTTATGCTTTTTAGAATATTCGTTTGTGATTTGATGAAGCTTATATCTGAGCTCTTTTGCATCAAAAGGTAATATAGCCGGTTCATGATTTATTCTTTTACAAACATTATCTATAAGCTTATCAAATTCAATTTGCTGCTCTTCCGGCATGAAGCTTGCAAGTTCTGAAATTTCTTCAAGCACAGGAATTTGCTGACGGATTAATTTCTTGTTATGCTCGGGTGCCAGAACTCTGATTACATCTTCAAGATGGTACTGCGGGTTGGTTTTTGCCATATTTTTTACAATTCTAAAAAATTGTGACTCAACATCAAGCAGCCTGTCTTCGTAAGGCTTTAGAGCTTTTACAATATGCCTTATTGTTCGTGAGAATGTGTGTTTCTCAAGCATTTTGTTAATATCTTCCTGAGGAATAACATATTTTCCGGAATATAACCCCGGAACTCCGTATTTCATTAACTCTCGTAAAGGCTCTGCATACTTGGCTCTGGTTCTTGCTTCAAAAGTTACTGTATCTGTCTGAGGCGGCTGTTTCAAAACAGGTACCCTGTTTTGAGAATAATCATACTGATTATTCTTATTTATTCCTAAAAGTGGATTTGTAATAATTGGTAAAATTCTCATATTAATTAGATTAAAACTCCTAAAAAATAAATTTGCTACTAAATATGTAAAAAAAAGATGTCCATTAGGACATCTTTTTATCTTCCCATATATCAACTAAAGTCGAGCAGAAGAATATGCTTGAATACGTTCCGATTGCGATACCTAAAATCATTGCAAGAACGAAATCTCTTGTTGTAACCCCGCCTAGGAAATACAGAGCAAGCAGAGTAATTAATGTTGTAACGGAAGTATTGATACTTCTTGTTAAAGTCTGATTGATACTTGCGTTCATAATTTCTCCGAAAGTCATTTTCTTAGAATAATATTTCAAGTTTTCACGAACACGGTCGAAAACAACGATTGTATCGTGAACAGAAAAACCGATTACAGTCAGAAGCGCAGTTACAAAGAGAGCGTCAATTTGAACGTCGTATAAAAGTCCTAAAATTGAAAACACACCGCATACAAACAGAGCATCGTGTACAAGACCCAATATTGCAGCAAGCGCGTAGTCAAATTGAAATCTGAATGTAAGATAAGCAATAATACCCAAAAGAGCTAAAGATAAAGCTATCATTGAGTTTTTAAACAGCTCCATACCTAATGTAGGCCCTACAGAAGCAACCTGAACAAGCTGCGGGTCTGAAAATTCACTGTTAACGATGTTTGTAATGTTATCCTGCTCAGAAGAGCCTTCTGTAATAAATTTTGTTCTGATAGAAAGAATAGATTTCAAATCATTTTCCTGAGAGTTAACGTGGATAATTTGTAAATACGGATTATCAATACCGCCTTTTTCAAGAGCGCTGCGAACATCTGCCAGCTTGTTGTTTGAAATTTCTTCTTTAACACCGTACTGAAGAGTTGTACCTCCGGTGTAGTCAATACCGACTTTCAAAGGTGTATGAGTCGGATAAGTTATTGTTGAATAAATCATTGCAGCGATACCCGGCAATAAGAGAATTGCTGAGAGCGCCAAAAATATAAATCTGTTTTTTACTATATCTAATTTCATTAATATTACCCCCTTAATCCAATATACCGAACTTAGCTTTTTCACGTTTTGTTTCAACAGCCTGATAGCTATCATTAATGTCACTTGCTTTAAGCCCGAATAAAGCTGGGTGAGTAAGTTTTCCTGCTCCGAATACAAGGTGCATAAAGTTCTTTGTAATTGTGATTGCTGAGAACATTGAAACAATTACACCGATTGCAAGAGTCAGAGCAAAACCTTTAACAACGCTTGTTCCGCAGCAGAAAAGAATTATACAAGTAATAATTGTAGTCATATTTGAGTCAAAAATACTTGTAAACGCTCTGTCAAAACCTGAATTGATTGCAGTAAATAAAGTTCTTCCGGCTTTTAACTCTTCTTTTGTACGTTCAAAGATTAAGATATTTGCGTCAACTGCCATACCGATACTTAAGATGAAACCTGCGATACCTGCAAGAGTCAAAGTAATCGGAATTGCTTTAAATAAAGCAAAAAGCATTATTCCGTATAAAATCAAAGCAACGTCGGCAATTAAGCCCGGAGCTCTGTAGTATAAAGCCATAAATATCATTACAAAACCAAGTCCTATTGCACCTGCGATTTTTGATTTTGCGATACTGTCAGCACCGAGAGTAGGGCCTACAGTGTTTTCTTCAATAATCTTAGCAGGAACAGGAAGCGCACCGGCGTTTAAGAGGTCAACCATTTTCTTAGCTTCGTCATAAACAAATCCGTTGTCTCCGCCTGAAATTTGA
Organism: uncultured bacterium; assembly: GCA_948684385.1. Lineage (GTDB taxonomy): Bacteria > Cyanobacteriota > Vampirovibrionia > Gastranaerophilales > Gastranaerophilaceae > CAG-196. Next base: position 76,614 of record CAPQCU010000004.1, on the reverse strand, counting down.
GCCCTTCCGCCTGTGATTGCTTCTCTGATAACAGGAGCTGATTGAAGCTCTCCGTTAAAGAAAATAGCCATTGGCTGACCGACAAGCTGTTTTGTTAAATCGGCAAACTTCTTTGTACCTGTGCCGTTGAATTCCAAATCAACAACCCACTGACCGTTCTGTGAGTTTGTGCTTAGATTTGCTTTTGCTAAGTCTTTACCGGTCAAGCCTGTTGCTTCCCATTCAGCTTCTCCGTCTTTCATAACCGGTTTTCTGAAATCAAGCTCAGCTGTTTCACCGATATAAGCTTTTGCCTGATTTAAATCAGAAACATCAGGGATTTCAACAACAAGCCTTTTGTCTCCGGCTCTTTGAACAACTGTTTCTGAAACACCGAGTTTATTAACCCTGTTTTCGATTGCAAACTGTAAGCTTGACATCATATCAGGCGTAATTTGCGCCACAGTATCTGAAGTCTGTGCTTCAAGAACAAGTCTTGAACCGCCGACTAAATCTAACCCTAACTTTGTAGGTTTTGTGCAAATTATAACAATACATGTGATAATGATTGCTACAATCGCCCAAAATAACATAAGTTTATTTTTCATTATGTACTCCTTATTATATAAATAATCATAACCCAAATCTGAAATTAAAGTCTTACCCGATTGATTAAATTGAGTCGAGCGTGAAGATTAAGTCGGCTTTTTCTGCTTTAGTAAGCTCAACAAGCGGTCTTCTTACGTAATCTTCAATAATTTCTTTGTAAGCAAGAGCTGCTTTAACAGGAACCGGATTTGGCGCCATAAACAGCTTTTTAAATATCGGATAAAGCTTCTGGTGCATATTTCTTGCTGTCATTACATCTCCGGTTTTGAAGTTTCTTATCATTGATTTAATTTCTTTTCCGAAAAGATGTGAAGCAACGGAGATTACGCCGTGAGCACCAACTGAAAGCATTGGAAGAGTCAGACTGTCATCGCCAGAATAAATTGTAAAGTCTTTAGGACAGTTCATTTTTAATTCTGTGATTACGTCTAAATCACCTGAGCTTTGTTTTAAAGCTACAATGTTTTCGTATTTTCTTGCAAGTGTTTTTATTGTTTCAACAGACATATTCACTCCGGTTCTTGAAGGGATGTTGTATAGGATAACCGGAACATCAACAGCTTCTGCTATTGCAGAGAAATGTTCAATCATACCGCTTTGTGAAGGCTTATTGTAGTAAGGAACGACAGAAAGGATTGCGTCTACTCCTTCTTTTTCAGCTTTCTTAGCCATCATAACAGCGGTTTCTGTTGAGTTTGAGCCTGTGCCCATAATGATTTTACCGTTAGAACCTACGCCTCTTTTTGCGCTGCAAAGAATTTCGATTTCTTCTTCGTGCGTAAGAGTCGGAGTTTCACCGGTTGTTCCTGTAACAAGAACGGCATCTGAGCCTGTATTAATAAGCTGGTAAGCTAAAGCTTCAACTTTTTCATAATCCACTTCTCTTTTGCTGTTGAATGGGGTTACCATTGCTGTAATTACTTCACCTGCATCGTATCTCATATATTATACTCCTTTTTTATTCCTGAATACGCAGAATTTCGTGTGCTTCCATTGTCCTTTGTCCATACTGGAAAATCCCTATTTGCGATGTGTAATACCTGTGAGTTGTATTAAATTTATATCTGTAACAAGTATCTGCTGCGATGATTATTTTCCCGAAATATTTCAGGCTGATAAGCTTGTTGAGCTGTTTCATATCTCCTCCGGACTGAATACAAATCGCGTAATCAATCGGAGCGGAAGAGCCCATTACTTTGAATAAAACATCAAGTATGTTGTCAACTTTATCGAAATTATCAAACGAATACATAAATCCGCCTTCGTAATCAACAGGGTCTACCCGGAGCTTATCGTAGATAAAATCTTTCATTAAATTATTCTGTTCGTTTATATCAAACTTAAGCTCAGCGTGTGAAAATTTTGGTTTCAGTGCTGTATGAATTGTAACAACATATTTTTTTATGCTTTTTTCCTGTTTTATCATATCTTCCTGCAAAGACTTATTGAGAAGATTTTCTTCAACTTTTCTGCAGGTTAAATAAGTAGCTGTGTATCCGGCTTCTAATAAAGTAGTAATTATTATCATCAGATTCATAAAATAGAAACATCCGATTAAAACAATAACTGCGCTCAAGTATTTAAGCTCAAAAACTGCGCCCCAGAAATCGAATTTTAGCGAATAAATATTGTCAGTTACAGCCAGAAGATTTTTGAAAAACGGAGTGATAAATCCGAGCCATTTCCATTCTGCATTTGTTAGGTTTTGTATCCAGAATAATAAGAGCAGCATAATACAAAATATGCAGACAATTTTCATAAAATGCCAGAAACTTTTTATCCCTCCAAATAATTTAAGATACAGTTTGTGCATTAAGCCTCTCCTAAATAAGTATTATCAATTAACCTGACATTTTCAACCCTGCAGGCAATAAGCGCAATGGAGTCTGAGCCTGCTTTTTCCTGCTCTTCAAGCGTGTTTTTGTCTAGAATTTCAAGGTATTCTAAATCATGTTTGTCTGTTAAATAACTGTAAGCAGTTTCTTTTAAAGCATCAATATCTGTAATTCCTCTATTAAAACAAGCTTTGATGTTGTTTAAAATTTTGCTTAGAGCTAAAGCATCTTTTTTACCATCCTCAGAAAGGTATTTGTTTCTGGAGCTTAAAGCAAGTCCTGATTCTTCTCTCACAATCGGGCACTGAACAACTTTAACCGGTACGTTCAAATCTTTAACCATTTTCTTAATTATGATTGCCTGCTGTGCATCTTTTTGACCAAAGAATGCAAAATCCGGCTGGACTATGTTAAATAATTTAAGAACAACTGTGCAAACACCGTCAAAATGTCCGACTCTTGATTTTCCGCAAAGCTTGTTTACGTAGAAAAACGGAGGACAGACGTAAGTTAAAGTATCGTTTGATAACCTATTACCGCTTCCATACATTTCGCTTGGAGCAGGTGCAAAAACCGCATCAACACCAGCTGATTTGCAAAGCTCCATATCAGCTTCAAGCGTTCTTGGATACTTATCAAAATCTTCAGAAGGCCCGAATTGAATAGGGTTTACAAAAACTGAAACCACAACTTTATCGCAGGTTTCTTTCGCTTTTTTGATAAGGCTCAAATGCCCTTCGTGCAAAGCTCCCATCGTAGGTACAAGCCCTACAGATAAATTATTCCAACTCTTTCTTAACTCTCTTAACTCCTCGATTGTATGTATAAGCATATTAAACTTTTAATTTACCCCCCTCTAATTTACCCCTCTCTTTTTCATCAAGCCAAAATGATTCTTTTTCTGACGGAAAAACTTCTTCTTTGACTTCACGTTTGTAAGCTTCAACGCTGTTTGATACAATATCATGAAGATTTGCGTATTTTTTTACAAACTTAGGAGTAAAGTCTGTGAATTTCCCTAAAATATCATCAGTGACTACGATTTGTCCGGAACAATCCTTTCCGGCTCCAATACCGATTGTCGGAATTTTTAAATTTTCTGTTATATATTTTGCACTCTCAGCCGGCATAAGCTCTAAAACAATTGCGAAACATCCGGCTTCTTCAAGCTTTTTTGCGCTTTCTAAAATCTGCTCAATCTTATCTGATGTCTTTCCTTGAATTTTGTATCCGCCGATTGTGTTCATAAGCTGCGGAGTAAATCCAAGATGTCCTAATACCGGTATTCCTGACTCTGTACATCTTTTGACCAGTGATAAAATATGTGCGTTACAACCTTCAAGCTTAATTGCAGAGGCTCCGGCTTTAATCATTTTCCCTGCATTTTCTAACCCTTGTTCAACAGAAATATTGTAGCTCATAAACGGCATATCACCTATAATAAAAGAATTTGAAGCGCCTCTTGATACAGCTTTTACAAAGATTAACATCTCATCAATTGATATATTGTAAGTATCTTTATACCCGAGAGCGACCATTGCTAAAGAGTCTCCGACAAGTATTCCGTCAATTTCGGCTTTATCCAGAACCTGCGCGGTGGAATAATCGTAAGCAGTAAGCATTGCGATTTTTTCATTATTATCTTTTAGTCTTTGAAATGCGTTTATGCTTTTCATTTGTTATCCTTTGAAGCCTTTCTGTACCAGTAATAAACAGCTCTTGCAACTCTATGTGAGCTGTGGCGTACTAGCCCTTCTCTGTTTTCCTGAATAAGTTTTTGTGAAACAACTTCTACTCCAATCGGTTTTATGTTTTCCATATCAAGCCTTACAGGAATTGAACCGTTCTTTGCATATCCTTCAGAAATATTATCCGGTAAAATGTCATTTACAAGAACAGCATTGACGATTTTCTTTCCTTTTGCATGCGCAATTAAAGCGTTAACGTGGCTAGCTACAGAGTAATTATCAGTTTCACCCGGCTGGGTCATTATATTACATACGTAAATTTTCTTAGCTTTAGATTGTTCAATAGCCTCAACAATCCCGTCTACAAGAAGGTTCGGAATAACGCTTGTGTAAAGGCTTCCCGGTCCTAAAATTATTAAATCAGCTTCTGCTATTGCCGCGATTGCTTCTGGCAGTGCATGGCAATGTTCAGGCTCCGTAAACAAGGTTTTAATCTTTCCGTGAGCTTCCGGAATGTTTGATTCTCCATGAATTGTGCGACCGTCTTCAAATTTTGCAGCAAGCTTCATATCATCTAATGTCGCAGGAAGAACAACGCCTCTTATGTTCAAAACATTTGAAGATTCTTTAACCGCACGAACCATATCGCCTGTGATTGCGCAAAGGGCAGTTAAAAATAAGTTCCCAAAGCTGTGACCTTCTAAGCATTCTCCGTTTTTAAATCTGTATTGGAAGAGCTCGGTAATCAAATCTTCATCGTCAGCAAGTGCAGCGATGCAGTTTCTGATATCTCCCGGTGGCAGAATTCCCATTTCTTCTCTTAATCTTCCTGAGCTTCCGCCGTCATCGCCTACGGTTACGATTGCTGTAATATTGTTTGTGTATTTTTTGATACCGCGAAGAAGCATTGATAAACCGGTGCCGCCGCCGATTGCAACGATTTTTGCACCTTTATTAAGCTTTCTTCTTCTATATAATTTTTCTAAAATTGAACCATTGCCCTTTTTATTGTCCATATCCATAATGGATAAAGTGGTTTTTTGCCAGCCTTTAAAGAATATCACTGAGCCGATAAGGATGAAAATTGCAGCAAGGAAATTGGATGGCAATATCAGAGCAGCTTTTCTGATTATCTCAAGTGTCATATAAATTGGTCTTACGTTAGCCAGAACCATAAAACCTAATACAATCATAATTGAGCCGATAAAAATCAGGAAAAACCATCTTTTAACTTCCAGGCCCGGAAGCAGCCAGCCTACATCTTTTGTAACTTTAACATTATTTTTTAATTCGTCTAACATATTCTAGTCCACCCATCCTGAAGCTTTCGCGTTGATGTAATTTACAGGAGCGGGTTTAATATAATTGCTCGCTTGCTGAATTAAATCAAGTGAGTTTTTGTATTTGTTTGAAAAATGAATTGTGTTAACTTCTGCAAAACTTGTTCCGCCTAAATTGTTGCGGATTTGAGAAGTGTGTAAAAGGTGCTGAAAACGCTTGATTAAATTATAATTATCGGTATTATCCGGAACTGAATAATCAATTGTTAAATCGGGATTGTAAGTTTTTTCTAAGCTAAGTTCCTGAGCTACTTGAATGTTTACATAGTCACCGACTTTTGCAGTAATATCTCCGACCGGAGCGTAGTATACAAGCCATTCGGAACATTTTTTAATCGCTCTTGCGATTGCAGTTGAGAACGTAAAATCTTCACCAGCCATTTTATACATAGCACCGTGCGGTCTAACGTGTTCAATGCTTAAGCCGTAAGCTTTTGCAAAAGACATAATCGCGCCAACCTGATAAACAACAAGCGCTTCAAGTTCGTCTTCTTTAAGTTCAACAGGTCTGTAGCCGAAACCTTGAATGTCATTGAAGCCGATATGCGCACCGATTGCAACATTTTTTTCTTTTGCTTTAAGCATTGCTTCTTTTATTGTTACAGGGTCGCCTGCGTGAAATCCGCAGGAAATATTTACTGAACTTACGTAATCCAAAAGTTCATATTCCTGAATATTTTTATATACTCCGTAAGCCTGCGCTAAATCGCAATTAAAATCTATATTTTTAATCGACTTTTTTTCTAAAATCTCTGGCATTTCATTCTCCCTAATTTTATACTAATTATACAACAAAAGATACGTTTATAATAAGCCTGTAATATTATCTCTTGTAATTACGGCATCATAGTTTTTGTATCCGAGTATAATTTCAATGTTATTTGAGTGCGAACCTACGATTTTACGGCACTCCTGTGAATTATAATTCACCATTCCGCGCGCAAACTCAACATTATTTTCATCCATAATCGAAACAACTTCGCCGCGGTTAAAATCGTTAACAACATTCAAAATACCAATCGGTAAAAGACTTGAACACTGTTCTAAGATTGCTTTTTTTGCTCCTTCATTTACAACAAGTCCGCCTATAATGTTTGTAGCGTAACCAATCCAGCGTTTTTTGTCCGGAAGATTTTCACTTGTCGGAAGAAACATTGTGCCGATTTCTTCAGCCTCAAAAATCTTGTTGATAACGTAAGGAATTTTTCCGTTTGCAATGAGAACTTTCCCGCCAAAACGTGTAACGAGCTTTGCCGCTTCAAGTTTTGTACGCATTCCGCCTCTTCCGCCTTCGGAGGCGTCTGTGCCTAAAGCCATTATCTCATCCGTAACGCATTCAACTTCCCTAATCAATTCCGCATTTGGATTTGTTTTAGGGTTTTCGGTGTAAAGCCCGTTTATGTCGGATAAAAGAATAAGCAAATCAGCGTCTAACTCACTTGCAACAAGAGCTGAGAGCTTGTCGTTATCTGCAAAATTAACTTTCATTCCTGCCATCAAAGGGTTCATTGCAATCGTAGACACCGTGTCATTCTGATTAATAATCGGAACAACTCCAAACTCTAAAATCTTATTCAAAGTTGTTCTAAGGCTTAAATACCTGTAGCGAAGCGAAAAATCATCTTCTGTAAGAAGAATTTGCGCAATAGGAATGTCGTAAATCCCGAAACCGCTTTCGTAAAATGACATCAGCTTACTTTGCCCGATTGCAGCGCAGGCTTGTTTTACTCCGTCTTCTGCAGTTGAGTCAAGATTAAGCCTTTTTTTGCCTAATCCTACAGCTCCGGAGGTTACAAGAATGACTTCTTTACCTTGTTTGACTAGCTTTGACATATCTTCAATAAACGAATATATACGTGAAATTGCAACTTCACCGTCTGCGTTTCTCAAAACATTTGTGCCGAGTTTTATAACAATACGTTTTGCGTTAATAAATTCTTCTCTAAGCATTTTACATTCCCATTGCTTTTAGTACGTCTTTAATTTCGGAAGATGTCTTTTTAACATCCGCGTTTGAATATTTAATCGCGTTATCAGGGTCTTTTAAACCGTTTCCTGTAAGAATACAAACGATATCAGAACCTGATTTAACCAGACCTTGAGAATGTGCCTGAATAAGTCCGGCAACAGACGCTGCGCTTGCAGGCTCGCAGAGAACGCCTTCTGATGAAGCGAGCATTTTGTAAGCTTCAACGATTTTTTCGTCAGAAACGCATCCGATTTTACCATTGCTTTCATCTCTTGCGGCTTCTGCCTGTTTCCAGCTTGCAGGGTTGCCGATACGAATTGCGGTTGCAAGAGTTTCAGGTTTTAAAATTCTTTCTCCGCGAACGATTGCAGCAGAACCTTCAGCTTCGTAACCCATCATTTGCGGTAACTCTTTGATAACTCCTTCTGCTTTATATTCTTTGTAACCTTTCCAGTAAGCAGTGATGTTTCCGGCATTTCCAACCGGTATAAAATGATAGTCCGGAGCTTTTCCTAACGCGTCGCAAATCTCAAACGCACCTGTTTTTTGACCTTCAATTCTAAATGGATTGACTGAGTTTACAAGCGTAATCGGATGTGTTGCAGAAATTTCTCTAACGCAATCAAGAGCCTGGTCAAAGTTGCCTTGGATAGCGATAATTTCCGCGCCGTACATCATTGCCTGAGAAAGTTTTCCAAGAGCAATATAGCCGTCAGGAATAAGTACAAAAGTTTTTATTCCGGCTTTTGCCCCGTAAGCAGCAGCTGAAGCAGAAGTGTTTCCGGTAGAAGCGCAGATAATAGCACCTGCTCCGGCTTCTTTAGCTTTGGTTACAGCCATTGTCATTCCGCGGTCTTTAAAGCTTCCGGTCGGGTTGCAGCCTTCAAATTTTAAATAGATATTTGCTTCTATTCCAAGCTTTTTTGCAAGGTTGTCAGCTTTAATTAAAGGTGTGTTTCCTTCATTTAGTGTTACTACCGGAGTTGAATCTGTGACCGGTAAATATTTTCTGTACTTGTTAATTAATCCTTGATAATACATAAATCCTCTTTTCTTTTATTTAAATATATCATAATCAGGAGCTTGTAGCAAAAAATTTTTTTACAATTTTTACTTAAGTATGTATATTTTTCCTGTAAATTTTCAGCCGAAAACTTATACTCTCCAACCACGCGTGAATTTTCGCGGCAGATTGGAAAAAGATGTTGTAAATTTTTCTAAAAAAGAGTTTTTAACCCTGCCTCCCAAAGAGATTTGGGCAAGGATAAAAGCATCTCTAAGCAATGCGAAAAATTTTATTGGAAAAGGCGGCGAAGCTAAAGTCTGGAAGATTGAAGGAACAAATTATTGTATAAGAATAGTTTATGATGCTGTGATTAATCAAAATCTTAAACCGGATTTTAATATATCTGAGAAAGATAAAGTAAATCATGTAGTGGCGAAATTTGATGACGATTTTACCATAATGCCTGTAATTGAAGGTGTAACTTTTTATTCAAACAAGATTAACAATGACAAGGTTGCATCAATTGTAGAAAATATGCCTCAAGAAGCTTTTGACCGGTTATTTTTGCAAGTGTATCACGCAGAAAAAATCGGAATGAAATTTGATTCGGGTCCTTGTAATATTATTATAAATCCGGAAGAATTAACTATGACAGCTATAGATTTTTCTGAGCTAGTGTTATCAACTAGTATGATGTCGAGAATCTTATGGTCGCTTGTGCCGCAATATATTTCAAATGAAGCACAAGTAAAACACTGTGCGGGGAGGATTATGCTTGCTTTACTTACCGCTCTTAATTCAGGATGCGATATTGATTTAGGAGTTTGCGGTATTTCGCGTTTTATTGATTCGGTAGTTGATAACAAAAATTACGCACGAATTTTGAAAAATGAGTTTGAAAAAATAAGTAATGGCGAAGCTTCAATTACCGGTTCGGAAAAAGTTATTCGTGCAGTGGTTAGACAATTATTCTTTGATAGTTAATTTGATGTATTTATTCATTTTGCTTCTATTCATAATAAAAAGTAACACCTACCCGCAAGGATAGGCATTACTTCGATCTCTAAACAGGTTACGGTAGTTAGCGCTACCGCCCCGATATTTCTATTATAACTTATTTTAAAAGTTTTGCAAGCAAGAATAAAAATTTAGAACATTGAAAAAATATCAAAGGGGCTAAGCCTGTATCTTTTCTAAAACATCAGGACAATATTACTTTAGTTCAAGAACTGATAGTTTGATTGAAAGGAGGGCTAAGTTATGGAAAATATCAATTTGACTTTAATTATGTTATTTTTAATTTTGCACATAATAAACAGTGCCTATCTAAACAGATAAGCACCACTTTAGTTCTATACAGGTTACGGTAGTTGACGCTACCGCCCCGATATTTTTATTATAAACGATTTTAAAAGTTTTGCAAGTGGGTGTTTATTCTTTATCCAAATTGTTAATAGCATATTTGCAGCATTGTTCAATTAATTTATTCAAAGATATGCCTTTGTTTTGTGCTATGGTTTGTAATTCTTGTATCAACAAAAGAGGCAGTCTAAATGTTTTATTTATCATTTCAGGTTTTTCAATTTTAAACATATTTATATAATATGATTTCTTTTTGAAAAAAAATAATATTACTATGTAACATCAAAAACATTTATTCCTGTGAAGGAGAAGAAAGCTAGTTTGCGACTCTTATAATGCTGTTAACTGTGCAGTTATCGAGTTCTGAGACAACTTCTCTGATTTTCTTTTCCAGACACATTTCTGTAATAACCGTAATTTCAGCAGTATTATCGGCTTCTACACCTTTTTGCAAAATACTTGAAAGGCTGATGTCTTTGTTTGCACAAATTGTACCGATTTTTGCGATAACACCGATTGCGTTCGGAGCTGTGATTGAAAGGTAATACTTATTATAAGTGTCTTCAATTTTCACAGGATTTGCGGTCGAATGATGGTGGCATCTCATCATAGGGAGAAGATAATCCGTTGTGTTGAATTCTCTTGCTATTGCCAGAATATCGCCTACAACCGAACTTGCGGTCGGAAACTCTCCTGCGCCGGGACCTGAAAGTACAATGTGGCCAATCGGATGACCGGTAATTGCAACAGAGTTCGTTACGTAATCAATATGAGCCAGCATGTTATTCTTAGGAACAAGCATCGGGTGAACACGTACGTCTGCGTTATTATTTTCATCAATTGTTGCGTTTGCAATAAGCTTGATTTTAAATCCAAGCTCGTTTGCTCTTAAGATATCTTCTTTTCTAATCTTTGTAATGCCTTCTCTGTAAACGTTTTCAACTTTTACTCTTGAGTTAAATGCAATTGTAGCAAGTGTTGTAATTTTATACATTGCATCAAATCCTTCGACATCTCCGGTCGGGTCTGTTTCTGCGTAACCAAGCTGCTGCGCTTCTTTAAGCACATCTTCATAAGAAGCTCCGTCAGCATCCATTTTTGTCAGAATGTAATTTGTTGTTCCGTTTAAGATTGCCTGAATTTTGTTGATTTTGTTACCTGCTAAAATAGTCTTAATCGGCATAATAATTGGAATTCCGCCGGCAATCGCAGCTTCGTAAAGGCATACGCGATTGTGTTCTTCTGCAAGGTTGAAAAGTTCTTCACCTTTTTTTGCAAGAAGCTCTTTGTTTGCGGTAACAATATGTTTTCCGTTTTTGATTGCAGTTGAAATGTAATCCCACGCAGGGTTTACTCCTCCGATAAGTTCTACTACAACATCAATAGAAGGATTATTAACAACTTCGTAAGGGTCTCCCGTAAGCATTTCAGCAGGAACATCAACAGAACGCTGTTTGTTGAGATTTTTTACTGCAACTTTAACAATTTCTACGTTGTCGATATGTTCTAATGTTTTATAAACTCCGCATCCTACTGTTCCGAGTCCGATAAGTCCTATTCTTAGTTTGTTCATATAATTCTCCTTCATTAGATTAATTATATCATGAACTATTCTGAAACTATGATTTCTTTTATTCTGGCGTTTCCGTTTTTATCAACAGAAATTCTTGCAAGTCCGCCTTTGGCAAGCTGTTTTTCTAATTTCCTGCCTTCGCCTTCTTGTACAAAATACTGCTGTATAGATTTGTAATCAATGCGTTTGCCGTATTTTTCGCCTTTTAAAAATATTTCTGTTTTTGGTTTTTGGTAAGTAATTCTTTCTATACCGTAAGTTTCATCAGGATTTTTGCCAAGAACAACATAAACATTACCATGCAAGTCATTATTTCTTTTAAAGGTATTGATATCGTATCTTAAAGTTACATAGTCGCCTCTTAAAAAATCTCTCGGGTCAACAGGCATTACTTTTAAAAGAATTTCTTTTCCTCTGCTAAGGATAATTTCGTTGTAAGCTGTTACGCTTCCGGCAATAAGAGCCCAGATTAGTATAATTATATAAATCAATTTTTTCATTATTCCTGCTCCTCTTTTGTGGTTTTAAGACGTTTATTTTTGTCTTTTTCAAGAAAAATTCCTAAGCTTACAAGTCCGATACCGCCGATTAAAAAGAATAATGTTTTATCCATAAAACTCCAGCCGTATCTGCAGTAAACGCTTAAAATATAGATTAATAGAAAGAAGTTGGAGAGGTTTATTAACGAAACATTTTCATATTTGTATCCCCTGTATAAACCCATTGCGATTATAAAAATTATAAACAAATGTGCTGTAATTATTATTGCGATTTCGTTTACAGCTGGAAGCAAAAGCATTGTTTCTAATAAAAACATAGTCAAAACTACAAATGCTGTTTCAAGTTTTATTAAATAATCATGATTTTTTTCAAAATAGTAATTTATAAAACTAAAAACAGTAATTGCAATCGGAACAATAATATAGTGACTATTAACCATATTATACGAGCTTTCGACCGAAAAGATTAAAATAAGTAAAGTGAAAAATAGAGGCAATATTGCTACAAGCTTATAACTCATAGAAAATTCATTAAACTTTTCTTTGATAGCTGGAATATTTGCAAATGTGTAAAGTATTCCAAATAAAGAAAACGGCATAAAAATTGTCCAGACCTCCGCGGTATCGTATCTCCATTCATAATAAAAATATGGAAATGCGGTAACAAACAGGATAATTGAAAGCCAGTTAATTGATTTGCTTTTGAAAAGAAAAGCGAGCGGGAAGATGCTTAAAAACCAGAGTAATAAAATTTCAGCAGTATTAGTGCTCCAGTTGTAAGTTTGTCCGATTTGTATATAACACGCTCCTATAAGCAGTGTTGATAAGAATATAAGTGCGTTTCCAAGGCGCGGAAACTTTTTGGTTTCATATCCAAGCTTCCAGCCTCCCAAGAGCGAAGCTGCTGCACAGATAAAAAGAATCAGAATTTGAAGGACGGGAACGGATTTTAAAAGCTTTAATAACCAGTCGTTTCCGGCTACAAAAGTTATTACTCCGGTTCCTAATAAAATTACGCCGATTGTGTATAATACAACCTGCATTGTAAGTTTTTGTTTTCTTTCGGCTTCTTTTTTCAAATCAGCACAAAGAATTTGAGCCAGATTTTCATCAATTAGCCCGTTTTTTAACCATCTTTCAATGTTTTTCATAAAAAATCCCTATTCTACTAATTGTTTTTTTAAATTTGCCTTAACCTCATTCAAAGGCCCGTTATTTGGTGCAGTAAGGTTCTGGCAGTATTTTCTTACATAAACAACCGGAAAACGCGGAACCCATGTAAATTTCATGATAACTCCCGCTGCGTCTGCACCTTGCGCGAACATAAGCTCGTCAATTGTTTGCTCGTATGCAGATGAAATTGAAGAAAATATTTTTAACAGATAATTTGTTGCGCTTACACCGTAATATCCTGTTGTAACTACAGGTTTAGAAACAAGTTCCGTAATAGTTAAACCGGAGTCTCTATTTGACCAGTCAGCACCTTGAGGAAGAGTTAACTGGTCTTTATTTGCGCCTTCGATTTCGTAAGTTTGACCGTTGTATGTAATTACCATAACGTTTGGCTTTGGCATATAAATATCGTCAAAAATATTATCTAAAATAGGCTGTCCGTTATGGTCTGTTATTCCGTATTTATAATTCTTGTTGGTAAGAAGCATTCCGCCATAGAGAAGGTCAATAGAAGAATAGACCGGAGGCAGAATTTCAAACCCTTTTTCATCAAAGAGTCCTGTTTTTTCTCCGCGTGTGAGTTTTGCATATTTGCCTAAAAATCGGTCTGCTTTGTTGTATTTCGGCTCAACAAGGATTTTACCGGAATCATCCATTACACCGAATTTACTCCCGCTTTGAAAAATCCAGCCGGACTCTCCGAGGCGGATAAGTTTTTTGTATTTTGCAAGCGTAATAACCTCTCCGGTTTCACTTTTCAGCCCGAATTTACCGTCTTCATTATAGACTGCTGATCTTGCAAATGAAGCATTCTGAATGATTAATAATAACAATATTAATAAAGCAAACTTCCTCATAACAAAAGATTAGCACAAAATCAGAAAATTGTGTTAAATTATCTTTATGTCGAGATTAAAACGGAGTTTTTTTAAGAAAAATACTTTAACGGTGGCGAGAAATCTTCTTGGCTGCGTTTTATGCAGAAAGATTGGCAACACTGTTTTTAGGGGAATAATTGTTGAGACCGAAGCTTACACGCAGGATGAACCGTCGTGCCACGCTTTTAAAGGACTTACTCCGAGATGTGAAGTTATGTTTCGTGAAGGCGGACATTTGTATGTTTATTTTACTTATGGAATGCATCACTGCATGAATGTAGTGACAGAAAAAGAAGGCAGAGGGTGTGCGGTTTTGATCAGGGCGCTTGAGCCTCTGGGGTTTGAAGGTACAAACGGGCCGGCAAGGTTATGTAAAGCTTTGAATATAACAAAAGAACTTAATGGGATTGATTTGACTTCCGAAGACTCTCCGGTGTGGATTGAGCGCGGGAAAAAGCCGGCAGAAATTGTTGAAACAACACGGATTGGGATAAAGCTTGCTGCGGATTATCCGTGGAGGTTTTATATTAAAGATAATGCATGGGTGTCTAGGAAGTAGCTGAGTACACTACACCATTTCTCTTAACTTTTTCAACTGGTCTCTAATCTCTGCTGCGCGCTCAAAATCAAGCAGCTTCGCAGCTTTGTGCATGTCTTTTTCTAACTTCGTAATCAACTTCGGCAAATCTTTCTTGTCAATACCAAGTTCAACCATCTCTTCTGCAACAATGTCTTCAAGGTCTCTATAGCTTGCAACAAGTGAAAGAAGGTTGTTTTCAATCGGTTTCTTGATTGTCTGCGGAATAATTCCGTATTTTTTGTTATGCTCAAGTTGAATTTCGCGTCTTCTGTTTGTTTCGTCAATTGCTCTCTGCATCGAATCTGTTATCTTATCCGCGTACATAATTACTTCACCGCAAGCATTACGCGCAGCACGACCGATTGTCTGGATTAAGCTTGTGTCAGAACGTAAAAATCCTTCTTTGTCTGCATCCATAATCGCAACGAGTGAAACTTCCGGAATATCAAGTCCTTCTCTTAAAAGGTTAACCCCGATTAGAACGTCAAATTCACCAAGTCTCAAGTCTCTTAAAATCTCAACACGTTCAATTGATTTTATTCCGCTATGTAAATACCTTACTCTAATGCCTTCCTGCAAGAAATAATCGCATAAATCTTCTGCCATTTTCTTTGTAAGTGTTGTGATAAGAACTCGCTCTTCTTTTTTTGCACGTTTTTCAATTTCAGCCTTCAAATCCGGTATCTGAGATTCAATCGGCTTAATCGTGATTTTCGGGTCAACAAGTCCTGTCGGTCTGATAATCTGTTCAACCATTTGTTCGGAAGTTTTCTTCTCAAATTCGGCTGGCGTTGCGGAAATATAAATTTTTTGACCGACTTTTGCAAAAAATTCTTCACTTTTTAAAGGTCTGTTATCCTTTGCGCACGGAAGTCTAAACCCGAATTCTACCAGCGTATTTTTTCTTGAAGCATCTCCGTGATACATCCCGTTAAGCTGCGGAATAGTAACGTGAGATTCGTCAATAACTGTTAAAAAATCTCCCTGAAAATAATCAAGAAGTGTTGCCGGAGCAGAACCCGGAGGTCTGCGCTCAATAATCCTTGAATAGTTTTCAATACCGGTGCAGTAGCCCATTTCCTTAATCATTTCGATATCGTATTTAACTCTCTGCTGCAGCCTTTGGGATTCCAAAATCTTGTTCTGGCTCTCAAGCTCTGCAACACGATTTTTAAGCTCTGTTCTAATCATCGCAAGAGTTTCGTCTTCATTTTCGTCATAAGCAATATAATGCACGGCAGGATAAATCATAACACTCTCCGGAGCTTCGAGAATTTCACCTGTAAGATTATCTATTCTTACGATTTTTTCAATTTCATCACCGAAGAAATAAATCCTTGTGACAATCTTTTCATAAGCCGGCATGATTTCTAAAATATCGCCTCTCGCTCTGAAAGTAGAACGCTCTAGCACAAGGTCGTTTCTTGTGTACTGCGTCATTACAAGGTGTTTAATCAAATCAGCTCTGTCTAAAGTATCGCCGACGCTGATTTTGATAGTCCCTTTAAAATAACTTTCAGGCAAACCCAAACCGTAAATGCAGCTTACTGATGCAACAATAATTACGTCGTTTCTTTCGTAAAGACTTCGTGTTGTGTTGTGCCTTAAACGGTCAATTTCTTCGTTAATGCTCGCAGATTTTTCAATATAAGTATCCGTTCTCGGAATGTAAGCTTCCGGCTGATAATAATCGTAATAAGAAATAAAATACTCAACGGCGTTATTTGGAAAAAGTTCTTTAAACTCATTATAAAGCTGTGCCGCCAGAGTTTTGTTATGTGCAATAATAAGTGTAGGTTTTTGTATTTGCTCAATCACATTTGCGATAGTAAAAGTTTTACCTGAGCCTGTAATCCCCAGTAAAGTCTGAGTATCGTCTCCGCGCTTAACTCCTTCAACAAGCTGCTGTATAGCTTTTGGCTGGTCTCCTGAGGGTTTATATTTAGATACAAGTTCAAATTTTCTTTCCATGATATAATTATACTACGTTGAGACAAAATTTTGTAAAATTTTGTAAATAAAGACGCAAATTTTAGTTTTTAGCCATGTTAAATAAATAGCAAATTTTGTATGAAGGAGATAAAGCCGGATGATTAAGCCTGTTGGCGGGTATACAGTAAGCTGTAAAGCGGATAACCATTCAGTTGATAAAACGGGTCATTATACTGACCCAATGATGAACTGGCCTCTTAGAGGGTGCGCGTTTACTAACGAAGTCGGCGAAGCTCTCCGTCCGCTTATAGGAAACTATGCAAATTTAACGTGGGTGCCGGCTTTAATGTACATTGGAGCTGATGTTTATGATAAATACAAAAATGACCGGACAGAATACAGTCCTGATTCCAGAAGAGCTTTGAAACAGGCAATTTTTCAAGGACTTGCAAGTGTTGCCCTGCCAGTTGTTGCTGTAAAAATCGGGCAGAATATTTTTTCACAGTTCGGAAAAGTTATGGATGATAAAGTCAGTCTGAATGCGAAAGAACATATTTCTCAGGCAGCAGAACATTTTATCGCAAACGGAAAAATGCGTGCGTTTGACGGACGCGACGAGGAATGTGTAAAAGAGTTTTTGTCTCAGGTTACAGACAGTGCGGATTATCATTATGGAAAGAAACCAGTCAGGCTGTTTAAAGGTGATAAAAAACACCATTTTGAAAACTATGCTGAAAAAACTATCCGTGATTTGATACAGCTTAGAAAAGATTTGTTAAATCCTTCTGAAGAGGTAAAATCCGGAGGCTGGTATTCAAAGTATATTAGTGCGCTTAAAGACGGTCAAACAGAGAGTGTTGCAGTAAAAAGTGTTTTAACAAAATATCAAAAAGGCAAAATGCTCAAAGGTAATTTTATCAAAACAGTAGGCGGGTTTCTTGCACTGGGGCTTGCGATTAAGCCTATAGACAATTTTGTAGAAAATGTTTTAATTGGCAAATATGTCGGGCCGAGAATTGATAAGCTTAAAAAATAATAAATAGTACAAAAGAGCTACTACTTAAGAAGATTAAGAAAGTTTCGGACTAATGCTAAAATATATATGTAAGTCGGAAACAACTAGTGATATTGTCGGATTTCGACGAAAATTTGATTAGGCATTGTGTGTGTATTCGACTTACTTCCTAAAGCAAAAATCTTTTCTTCATAATAATCAGCCTTGCCTCTTTTGTCTCTCTTCCAAAAGGGGCTTAATTTTAAAAGGCGTTAGCCCGGAGTGTAGTCCGAATTCAGTGCCGGTGAGGCGGTGAACTGAGGACGGAACTTTACGTCACCGCCGTAGCAATCTTTGATTGCACAGGCGGAAGGGGGTAAATGAAAGGGGTCGGTAAGTTTGCTCTATAAGCTGGAATGATTAATGGAAAATTTTTAAGCAACTTTCAATGTTAATCCTAATTCCTTAAGAATTTTGGCAAGTGTTGTTATTTTAGGCTCTTTTTTGCCCTGGATAATGTTATATAAACCTGTTCTGCTTAAATCTACTTTATTGGCGAAACCCTGCATTGAATCTTTAGCTTTTATTGCAAGCTCTAATGCACGATAAAATACATTGAAATTACCGTCTTCTATATATTGTTCAAAAGCATAACTTAAGTACTCTTTCAAATCTTCTTCGTTATCAAATACCTGATTGAATGCTTCATCCAGTGATATTGAATTTTTATAATTTGTCATTGTTTTGTCTCCATATTGTTAAATACTCTTTAGCTTTTAATATGTCGTTACTTTGAAATTTTTTATCACCTGCATTTAAAAGCAAAACTACAATATTATCCACTTCTGTATAATAAATTCTGTATCCGCTTCCAAAATTAAAACACAGTTCTGAAATTTCGTTATTTAGCTTTTTGAAATCGCCGAAATTGTCGTCTTGTTCAATTCTTGTAAGCCTGTCTTGAACTCTGATGCGAAAAGGTTTGTCTAAGCTTTTCAACCATTCAACGACGGGAACTTTATTATTTGTATGCTGATAAAAATGAATTTCTTTCATATTTATATTGTAAACTAAAGTTTACATAAAATCAAGGCTATAAAAGTTAAATGGGGTTAAATTATGGCTGGTATTTTAAAATATCATTAGTGTCACATTCAAGTGCGAAGCATAATTTATCCAGAGTTTCAAATGTTATTCTGGTCGTTTCAGCTTTATATAATTTTTTCACAGCATGATTATCTAGTCCTGTCATTTTTACAATGTCACGACAATCTAAATGTTTTTCCGCCATTAATTTTGCTAACTGATTTACTATCATAGTGCGTCTCTCTGATATATTTTGTTTAATTCCATTTATAAGGGGTTTCAAATGCATAAAACTCAGAGGGTTGAATTTGCATGAGTTTCATAAATTCGATTAAAACAGTATTACTTATTTTTCTCTCACATCGTTCTATATGACCGATATATTTCAAGTTTTTAGACAACATTTCAGATAATTGTTCTTGAGTTAATCCTCTTTCTATACGATATTTCCGTATCTGTAATGCAATATTTTTATAAAAATATTCTTCAAAACCTTGATTTATTATCATAATTTAATAACTACTCATCCATGAATTTGAAATCGTCGCCAAGTTCTTCTTCAACCAACTTTATTAATTCTGATGTTTTTATGTTCATTGCTTCTGCAATTTGCCATATAGTTTCTAATTTAGCAGCTCCATCGGCTTTCTCTACTTTACATAAAGTGCCGGATCTTAGTTCATATTCATCTGCAAGTTTTGACATTGTTTTTCCAAGCACATTAATCCTATATTTTTTAATAGTTGAACCTAAGGCTTGTGCTAGTTGTAAACATTTTGATTTTTTTCCTTGCATTTTTTCATAATAACTGTTATTCTTAGTGTAGCTACTTCCTATAGGAAGTAAAATGAGGATAAAATGATACTTAATACAAGTTAAATTATTGGGAGCTTTGCATTATAACGGCTACATTGCGTACAGCATTCAAAGTTTTTGAGTTACAAGATGGTAACAGTTCATTTATTTCTTGGATATAATCTAGGTTTTCTTGTATATTTAAATAGACTTTTGGAGTATAAAAAATTGTCGGAGAAACTTGAAAAAAATTACAAAATTTGGCAAGGGTTTTACTTGTAATATAAATTTTTCCAACTTCAATTTTAGCAATTGTATTAGGTTGTAATCCTACTTCTTCTGCTAATTCTTCCTGAGTAAGACCTTTATTTGTACGTAATTCTTTTAATGACAAACCTACATTAATTTTGATATCTTCACTATTAACCATACTTCACATGATAGTGTTTTTTTATGAGTTTATCTATTCATTATAAAGGTGTATAAATATATTATTAATGAATAATGCAATCTTTATAAAGATAAAAAATAGATTAATAATATATAACAGGAGAACAACATGACAAAAATCGATATTATTTCAATCTGTGTGATACTTCTAGCGTTGCTGCAGATTGTTATGTTTATACTATTTTTTTGCAAGAAAGAAATACAACGTAACAAATCGCTGCTCGTAGACCTTGATGGCGTACTTAATACTTACTGCGGAAGCTATATAGAAGGAGAAATCCCTCCGCCAAAAGAAGGTGCAGAAAAATTTCTCGAAAAATTATCACAGCATTTTAATGTAGAAGTTTATACAGTAAGAGATTTGAAACTAACTATAGAATGGTTAATTAAATACAAGCTTGACAAATACATCTCGAATGTTTCTAACGTAAAAAATCCAAAAGCAACCGTTATTATTGACGACCGAGCGTTACGGTTTGAGGGTGATTACGAAAAAACATTCAATGACATAATAAACTTCCAGCCATACTGGAAGTAGTTTCTATACGGTGAGTGTTTCTTTCAGGCTCGCCGTTTTTTTTACTTTTGTGGTTATTGAGGAACAAGCGGCGGATGTAAAGCATCCGCCGCTTGTTGTTTTAATCAGTTGTTGTTGCGAACCTGAATTCTTCGCTCCAGGTTTTAAAACCTCCGCAGAGTTCCATTACAGAGAAAGAGTTCTTTGCAAGCATATACGCTGCGCGTGCACCTAAATGGCAGTAAGCGTTATAACAATAAATTATATGCAAATCGTCTTTTTTAAGCTCTTTCATTTTTTCAGAAAGCTCTTCGTAAGGGATTGAAATCGCTTGCGGGATGTGTCCGATTTCGTAATCGGCGCGGTTTCTTACATCAATTATTTTGACATTTTGTTCGCCGCTTAAATCTTTAAGCTCAACAGGTCCCAGTGAAAAAGCAAGCTTCTTAGAAAAATAACATTCTGCCTTCTCCGGATTGCTTCTAACTTCTTTAATTTCGTCTTCAAACATTTTATGCCTCCCTGATATTATTGATTGAGTATGAGTATTTTGTTGCGAGATAAGTGCTTATCATAACCATACCTGTAATCAGGAAGTTAACTCCTGCAAGAACTCCTACAACCCAGAGTGCGGTCTGCGGAAGCCCTAAGAGTATGATTAAGCCAAGCAAGAACTGCATAATAGCAACCGGAATTCCTGCCCACCAGAAGCTTAGAGTTTTTCTATTCTGTATAGAAAATGCCCAGGTAGAAATGCTTTCAAGAATGAAATAAACAGCTGCAAAGCTTGTAATAAGAACAAGGTTCAAATACGGTGCATTAAGCAAAAGAATACCTGTTGCAATTAACAGAAGTCCCAGAAGAATATTAAAAAAGAAATGTCTGATATAATTTCTGGTCATTATTGCGTTCAGAATTTTGTATCCGCCATATACTATAAACGCAATGCTTATCATAATTCCGAAAGTTGCTGTTGTAACTTTTGGAATCATAAGCATTACAATACCTAAAACAGTAAGCAGAATGCCTTCTGTAAGGACAAAGCCTAAAAATCTTTTTTCTGTCATTTTTTGTCTCCTTTTTTCATTTGAAAACTAACACGCATGATTACAAATTCCCTCCCCCGGATTGCTATTACCCTAATTTTGGTTTAAAATATTTCTATGGTAAAAATTTCCGTAATAGTTCCGGTTTATAATAAAGAAGAGTATCTGGATATTTGCCTTGACAGCCTGATTAATCAGGGCTTTAAGGATTTTGAAGTTATTTGTGTTAATGACGGTTCTACAGACAGTTCTCTTGCAATTTTAAGAAAATATGCTGAGCTTGATAAACGTATAAAAGTTTATTCTAAACAGAATGAGGGAATTTCCTGTGCAAGGAATTTCGGGATGAAACATGCAAAAGGTGAGTATTTAACTTTTGTTGATTCGGATGATTTTCTATCTCCGGTTGCTTTAGAGAAAATGTATGCCGTTATGTGTGAAAACAAAGCTGATTTTATGTTTTCGTATATTTTTCAATTATACGGTATGACGGGAAACGTTTTAGAGCTTCCGCCCAAAAAAGAATTTGAAATGCATATTAACAAACCTGTATTTAATGAACAGGATTTAAATGCTGAGTTTTATATCAAAATGCTTTCCTCAGTCTGCGGAAAAATGTACAGACGGAGCTTTATTAAAGACATAAAGTTTCTTGAGGGAACGATTTTGGAAGAGAATGTTTTCTTTGCAGAATGCTGGCTCAAAGCAAAACGTATTTCTTATTATTTAGAGCCGCTGTATTTTTACAGAAAACAGAGCTCAGTATCAAAATCTAAATTTGCAGAGATATTCAAAATCAACAAAATCATTACAGAAATTTTTGAAAAATACGGAAAATTTGAAAAATATAAGACCGTTCTTTTAATTAATCAAATGGAAAGCGTAATGGTTAAAATGCTTGAGTCTCCTGCTTCCGATAAGAGAGAAGTTTTTAACCTGCTTCAGGAAACTTACGGAAATATCGATTTTTCAAGCTACGATATGGAAATTTTGAAACGAAAGAATGTTTACTATGCGTTCCAGAAGATTTTGAATAAAAGTTACAGAGACTTTAGACATTTTGAAAGCAGGTTAAAAAAATGACAACGCCTTTAATATCAGTAATTATACCTGTATACAACGCTGCAGAGTTTCTTGAAGAATGTTTGAATTCTTTGAGGCTGCAGACTTATCAAAACTTAGAGTTTATCTGCGTAAACGACGGCTCTACAGACTGTTCTGTTGAAATTTTACAAAGATTTAAAGAGAGTGATAGCAGGTTTATAATTATAAATAAAGAAAACGGCGGGGCTTCTTCTGCCAGAAACCTCGGTTTAAAAAAGGTAAAAGGTGAGTATATTTCTTTTGTTGACCCGGATGACAGAGTCTCTTTAAGCCTTTATAAAAAATTTATTGAGCTTGAAAATAAACCTGATATTTATATGTTCAATGCTGTTGAAATCAATAAAACTTCAAATACTGTTTATCCGAAGTATTTTTTCAACATAAATGAATGGAAAAATCACAAAGATACTAATACTATTCATGTTTTTGACGACTGCATAAATCCGTTTCACGGAATCATGTCTGCCTGCAACAAGATTTACCGCGCCGGCTTAATTCCTGAAAACCCTTTTCCCGAGGGGCTTAATTATGAAGAACAGTATTTCTTCTTTTTAACTATGTTTTTAGCAAAATCGATAAAAATTGATTTCAATCCAATGTATTATTTTAGAAATAATAGTTTTAGCAAGAATACTTTTGATTTATTCAAAATAACGGATATGATTGAAGCTTTGATTGACTCAAAAGGATTGAGCCGCAATTACAAATATGCGCTATTCCAGCATAAATACAAGAGGTTTGCGCAGGAATACTTTAAAACAGACGAAAATTTAAGACAGGAATATTATGAAGAGATGCGCTCAAGGCTTAGAAAATATGAAGAAGAAGGTCTGGATTCTAATATTTGCGAGCGTCTTACTTTGTTTGGGATTTATAAGAATATATTGAATTTGGATTACAAAGAGTTCTTTGAAAAATATTTTCAAAAATTATTGTAAACTTCTGTTACGAAAAGGCAATTTTTAAAACTCCAAAAACTTTAAATAAATAAGAAAAGGAAAATAGAGGAGTTTTAATATGAAGAAATTAAGCAAAAAAGTTTCAGCACTTGTTTTAACCGCTTTATTCGCAACAATGCAAATTGCTTCTGCTTCAATCGACACAGGTCTTGGTGCAGGCAACGGCGGTGCAGTTATTAATAACGCTACAGGCGGTTTTGATGGCGTTACCGGTCAGGGCACAGGTAATGTTAACTTAAACTTTAATGGTAATTCTCACGTAAACTGGGATACATTAAATGTTAACAAAGGCGAAGCTTTAAACTTTAACGCTAATAATGGTGTAAGCGGTATCACTGTTTTGAACACAGTTAACAGAGGAATGTCAAACATTCACGGTCAGATTAACGCAAATCAGGGTATTGCTCAGTTGATTATTTCAAACCCTAACGGTGTTTTATTTGATGGCGCTCAGTTTACAACAGCAGGCGATGCAATGATTACAACCCAGCCGATGACAGCAACTTTCGTAGACGGCAGAATGGATATTACAAATGTTCCTACAGCAGCTTCAGTCGGAATGGTAACTATTCAGGACTCTAATTTCAATGTTGGCGGTGAATTCAATATCTTAGCTCCTTCAATTGATGTTGTAAGAGGCGAAATCAAAACTCAGGACGGTATGAAACTTATTACACAAAACGGTCAGGATTACCTTTCAACAGGCAACCTTGCTTCAAAGAAAGGTGTAAGACTTGAAACTGTTAATATTGATGGCGATGTTTATGTAATTGCTGATAAAGGCATTGTAAAAACAGTAGGCGGCGGTACAATTAACGGTAATTTGAATGTAAAATCAGATGACAGCGTTGCTTTAAACTATGTAGCAAACGGTAAAGCTCTTCACGTAAAAGGTGATGTTGATGTTACTGGAAACGGCGTTTTGATGTACGCAAGAAATACAAAAGTTGACGGCAATTTGAATATGACAAATGGCGGCGGCTTCTTAGAAGTCGGTAATGTTCAGGTTGGTAAAAACATGACACTTAAAACACCTAAGATTTCTGAAAATAAAGAAGGATACAAACATTTCGTTCACGTAGTCGGAAATAACACCGTTGGCGGAGATGTTACAATCGAATCAGAAAATAACATTCACATTGGTAACTATAACTACGAACAACAGCAGATGCTTGACGGCAGCCTGACAGTCGGCGGAAACTTATCAGCACACGCTAATGAAGGTCATGTAATGACTACAGTAGATGTAAAAGCTAACAAGATTTCTTTAAAATCAGACAAATTGAACGTATTAACTGACGGCAAAGCAACTTTGACAGCTAACGAATATGAATTCTCTTCAGCAGGTTACCTTGGCGGTTTAGACGGAACAACAAAAATTATCAGCGTAATGGAAAACTACACATACATTCCTGATGCTCCAAAAACTGTTGCAAACATTAATATTGCAGGCGGTAACATTACAAAAATCGAAACACCGACAACTGCAAATATCTTATCAAAGGGTGATGTAAAAGTTACAGGTGCTAACGCAGGTAAAATCAACATCACAGCTCCAAACAAATATATGGAAATCACAGGTGATGTTCACGCAAAAGAAATCAATGTCGGCAAAGAAACAGATAAACTTAAAGTTGACTTCCCGGGCAGAGACTACAAACTTAACTACACAGATATCAAAGACGGTAAAGTTGTAACAATCAACCCTGATGAAGTTATCACATACGATATCACAGATGGTAAAGGCGGACACAACGACGGCGTTCAGGTTAAAGGCGAAACAACTTACCTTGTAGGCCCTGAAAAACCGGTTGAACCTCCTGTAGACCCTGTAGACCCGCCAGTTGATCCTGTAGATCCGGTTGACCCTGTCGACCCGCCAGTTGATCCTGTAGATCCGGTTGACCCTGTCGACCCG
>CAPQCU010000004.1:0-51221 GCA_948684385.1 uncultured bacterium | reverse complement strand
TGACCCTGTCGACCCGCCAGTTGATCCTGTAGATCCGGTTGACCCTGTCGACCCGCCAGTTGATCCTGTAGATCCGGTTGACCCTGTCGACCCGATTAACCCGGATGACAATGAAAACGTAAAAGTTCTTCACAGCTATGAAAACAACGGTGTTAACTTAAATCAGGTACAAACTCCAATCGCATACGCAGCAGATTTAGACGACGATGATGTTGACACAGGAGTCAGAAAGAACGTTGACGGCTCAGTAACAGTAGTAAGAGCATACCCGATGGGCAAATAGGGATTAGATGTAAGATAATAAACAAAACCGGCGGACTTAACAAAATCCGCCGGTTTTGTTATAATTAATATGCGTGGAGGTAGGAAAGTGATAATTATTGAAAAACCTTATGTTTCAGAATTTTTGATTGATACAATTGTTCAGAATGACTGGCCTGTATTAGACAATCAGGCTGTCGAAGATGCTGAAATCGAGGAAGGAGCTTTTAGCATAATTTCTTCCGATGCGGCTGTAAAATACTATTCAACTCAGGAATTCCCGATGATTTATGCGAACTCTGAAAACGCAATTACGTGGGTTTTGAAAAATCTTCCTGACTCTAATCTTGCTTCTTATATAAAGCTTTTTAAAGACAAGATTTTGTTTAGAGAAATGCTTAAAGAGCTTTATCCGAATTTTTATTTTATATCGGCAAATCTTGATGAGCTCAAGAAATTACAGCCCGCAGAAATTAAATTTCCTGTTGTTGTAAAACCGGCTGTCGGATTTTTAAGTTTTGGAGTTCATACTGTTAAAGATGCAAAAGAGTGGAAAGACGTTATCGGAAAAATTGAAAAAGAGATGCGTCAGGCTGCAATGATGTATCCTCAACACGTTGTAAGCGCTTCAAAATTTATTATTGAGGAGTTAATAGAAGGTGAAGAATACGCAGTTGATGCTTACTTTGACAGAGATGGCGAACCCGTGATTTTGAATATTTTCCAGCATCCGTTTTTTAATTCTCAGGATGTAAAAGACAGAATATATCTTATGTCTGCAGGAATAATGATTAAGTACATGGCAAAGTTTGGCCAGCTTTTAAGAGAAATCGGTCAGATGAAAAATGTCAGAAACTTTCCTCTTCATATAGAAATGAGGGTTAAAGAAGACGGTACAATCGTTCCGATTGAAGTTAATCCTATGCGTTTTGCGGGCTGGTGTACAACAGATGTAGCAAAATATGCCTGGGGAATAAATCCTTATGAATATTTCTACAGGCAGCAGATGCCGGATTGGAATAATATTCTTACAAATGCGGGCAAAGAAGTTTTCTATTTTTCTATGGCAGAAGTTCCGTTTGGCTTAGATAGAAAGAAAATTCAAGGATTTGAATACGAAAGATTTTTATCAAACTATTCTAATGTGCTTGAAGTGAGAAGAATAAATCCTGATGAAAACCCTTTGTTTGCAATAATTTTCGGCTCTACAACAAACAAAGAAGAAGTTGTAAAAATCTTGTCACTAAAAACCGAAGATTATGTTATCGGTTGATGTGCATTTTTCAGTATGTTAAAATAATCCTATGAAAACTCTTAAGAGAATTTATGAGAGATATAAGAATCTGGATAAGAAAAAAAGAACGTATCTGCTTACAGTTCTGGCAATTTTAGTTGTAATGCTCTGGGCGTTTATGAGTGCTGTTATGATAACCGGAAAATACTCAAGAGACCAGCTTAAAGGTTCTGCTGATGAGCAGAAAGTAGATGCAATCGGGATAATCATTACTGAAACAAAAGAAGGCAGTAAATATTTTGAGATTTACGGAGAAACAGGAAATTACAGTAATGATGACAATATTGCAACTTTGCATAATGTTATCGGAAACTTTTACAAAGACGGTAATGTAGCAATGAGTTTTCAATCATCAAAAGGTACTTATAACGAAGAAACCGGCGTAATCACGCTTTATGAAAATACTTATATTGTACTTGAAGACTCAACTTCTTTAAATACAGATAAGCTAATCTGGTCAGGTTCTGACAAAGAAACTGTTGCAGAAGGTAATGTTGTAATCAAAAAGAATAACGAAATGGTTGCTACTGCAGATAAAGGTTTTATAAGTGCCGGATATGAAAACTTTAAAATAGCCGGCAATACAACAACCAAGCTTTACGAAAGAAAGGGAAAAACTGAATGAAAAAGATTCTGGTATTATTATTGTTAATATTTTCTTCTATGGCGGTTTTTTCATCTGATTTAATCATCGATTCAAAAACCCAGACTTTTTCTGATAAAGAAAAGAAAATTAAACTCGACGGCGGAGTAAAAGTGAAGCTTGATAACCTGACTGTAGAGAGCGAAAAAGCTGACGTTACAATCAGACGTAATAATAAGCTTGATACCGCAACTTTCTATAATAAACCTTACGCTTATGAAATAAACGCGAATAAAAAAAGAGAAGTTAAAGCTAATATCTTGAAAGTTTCTTTGATTAATAAAGTTGTAAGAGCTGAAGGCGATGCTCAGTCTGTTATAACAGAAGGTAATACGCCAATCGTTACCATTAACGCTGACGCGCAAGAATACGATATCAAAAGCAGTGTTATGGTCTGCACAGGTGCTGTAACAATGAAATACAAAGATATTGATACTTACTCTGACAAAGCTGTTATTATTGCTGATGAAAAAGGCGGTTTGAAGAAAATCGACTTAATTGGTAACGCAAGAGTTAAACAGGAAAATAACGAATCAGAAGGACACCACTTTGTTTACAATCCGATAACAGAAGAAATGAGTGTTTCCGGAAATACTAAAACTGTTGCTCTGACTGACGACGGTAAAAAGCTTACTATTCATTCTGATTATCAGCAGTATAGCAAAAAACAAAATTCTTATATCGGAAGCGGACACGTGAAAATCTGGTTTGACGATTACTTTGCTCAAGGTCCTAAAGTTTCCGTATTTCCGGATGCAAAAACCGGTAAGCCTAATGAAGTTTACTTTGTAGGCAGATCAAAAATCGTTCAGCAGGATAAAGATATCATTGCAGACAAAATAAAGATGACAATGGAGCCGAAAGATTTTCAGGCTGAAGGAAACGTAAGAACTATTATTCATAATATTGAAACAAAAGACCAAGAGGATTTATAATGTCTGAAAAAATTGATAAGGCAATGGCGCTGTTTAAAGAGCGCAAATATGAAGAAGCAATTGACGCATTTAGTTTAGTTCTGGAAAATGAACCGGATAATGCGGATATATACAACAATATGGGTGTGGCTTACTCCTGCCTTGGAAATTTTGATCAGGCTGAAAGATTTTACACAAAAGCTCTTGAGCTTGACCCTGAACTCGCTCAGGCTTATATCAATCTTTCTGATTTGTATTATAAAGCAGGAGATTTACCGTCAGCATTGGGAACTTTGCAGAGAGGAACTTATGAGCTTCCTGAAAACCTTGCAATTGCGCATTTGCTGGCAAGAGTTTATATTGAAGACCAGAGATGGGAAGACGCGATAATCGAACTTGAAAGAGTTTTAGACGGCGAGCCGGAAAATTATGACGCTTATTATGATTTAGGTCACGTATGCTTTGAGCTTGGAGATTACGAAAGCGCGATTTCAAACTTTGAAAATGTTATTGAATATAATGCAAATAATGAGCTTTTGTATTATGCGCTGGCACAGGCTTATGAAGGAAATAACGAGATTGATAAAGCAATTTCAAATTATTTAAAATCAATCGCTGTAAACGACAAATTTACTTTAGCTTACAAAAAAGTCGGAGTTCTTTTCCTTGCAAGAGAAGACTTTGAGGACGCAATCGAATATTTTGAAGATTACATCAACTTTGATATTCCGGAAGAAGAAAAAGAGAGTGTCGGTAAGCTTATTGAAAGAATAAAATCAAAAATTGCTTAAATTTACTCCATATATACGATGATGTAATTGCCGTCATGATTTAAACTTAAAGAAATACTTGGTGAGGTTAAGGTAAGTTGAAGAAGTTTAAATTCAGGCTGCAGGTTGTGCTTGACATGCGCGAAAAAGAGCTTGAAGAACGACAGATGGAAATGTCCAAAATCGTTACAGCCTTGAATATGCAAATGGAAAAGCTTCAAAACATTATTCAACATCAACAGGATAACACTGCAAGGCAGGAAGCTCTTGCAACGTCAGAAAATCTGGATATCTTTCAACTGGAAGAACACAGAACTTTCGGAATAAAACTTGTTGTTGATGCTCAAAATCAGGAAAGAATAATTAATAATACAAAAGCTATTCTAGCCAGAAAACAACAGGAAGTTAAAGAAGCACATCAGAAGGTTGAAGTTCTTAAAAAGCTCAAAGAAAAGCAGGAAAAAGCGTACTATAAAGAGTTTCTTAACGCAGAAATGAAAGAAATCGACGATATTACATCAGCAAGATTTAAGATAGGATAAAATGGTTCAAGCATTAGCAAATAATAATATTAATCTTACAACTCCGGAACCGGTAAAAGTTCAGGATAATGCTTCTGTTCTTGATTTTCAGAGAGTATTTGATAATAAAACCGCTTCTGAAGAACAAGCTTCAGTTAATGTAGAAATTGAAGAAGATACAGTTGTTTCGGAAGAGGAAACAGCTGAAACTATCACATCTGAAGTTGAGGCAGAACAGGTTTTGAGCGGAATTCTCCAAATGATTGGGGTAAATGAAGTGGTAAACGAAGGTGTAGGGGTAAATGAAGGGGCTTTAGAGTCAGACCTGCAAGCTGGTGAAGAGATAAAACAAGCAGTAGAAACCGAAGAAATGCCGGAAATCTCCGGAGAAGAAGATATTACAGTAGAAATTCCTTTGAAAATTACTAATGATATTGATACAAAAACTTCTACTGCTGTTCAAACAAAACCGACGGAAACTAAAGAAACATCAAAGTCAGAAGAAGGCAAGGCTTTAGAAGAGATTGTTGATGAAGATATATTAAAAGAACTGAATATTGAAGCTTTAGAATCAGAAGCGGGTAATGCAGGTTCTGATTTGATGAAAAACCAGACTCCTCAGGAGCAGGGTTTGAAAGTGATGCTTCAGGCTGATGTTGATTTTACAGAAGTCAAGCCGGAAATTAAAACGGCAGAAACTCAAACAGCTTCAAAAACTGTTCAAACTCAAGAAGCTAATCCAAGTAAAATTATTGAACAAATTACAAAGCAAATGGAAGGTATGAAATCCGGCTCAAAAATAAGCATGGTACTTAATCCGGAGTCTCTGGGAAAAGTCTCAATCCAGCTTATTAATACAAAAGAAGGTTTGTCGGCACAATTTACTGTTGCTACTCAGGAAGCCAGAAATCTTATTATGAAAGGTTTAGAAGGGCTTAAAGAAAATCTTTTGTCTTATGGAGTTAATGTTGATAATGTCTCGGTAAAATTAAGCGATACTCAGGAGAGTGAATATAATCCGGATTGGACAGAAGGCGAAAATCAAGGTCAGAATAAGAGAGAGCAAGGCTCGCAAAAAGAAAGAAAAGATAGAGAGCAATTTGAACAGGCAATGGCTTTTGCAGAAAATGGTGAAGTATAAAGATTAAAATCGGGAGAAGGTTATGACCACAGTTACAGATAGTATAACAAGTATGCAGAATATGACTGCAACACAAAAAGCAGATGAGATGAAAAAACGAACAACATCAACAGATGTATCAGATAGTAACATGTTTTTGACTCTTATGCTAAAGCAGCTTGAAAATCAAGATCCAACAGAGCCTACGGACAATACACAATGGTTGTCACAGCTGGCTCAATATTCTTCATTAGAACAAATGACGCAAATGAACACAGGTTTGAAAGATTGTATGACCTACATGTCAGCAATTTATGCGGATATGACTGCAAACTCAGAAATCAATCAAACACTATCATTAATTGGAAAAGACGTTACAATTTCTATTCCAGACGAAAAAGATAAAACAAAAACAGTAGAAATTACCGGTACTGTAACAGAAGCAAGCTTCAAAGACGGAACAGGAAAAGTTAAAGTTAACGGCGAATTCTACTCAATCGGAAATATCATTGGAGTTAAAGAACACACCCCGAATACAACCCGGACAGCACAGGAGATTAAATAATGTCACAAGCATTGCACACAGCCAGCACCGGTATAAATGCCGGTCAATCACAGATTAATGTTATTGCAAACAATGTTGCAAACATTAACACAACAGCGTTTAAATCTGCAAATATGACTTTTGAAACGCTATATTCAAGAAACCTTTCTTACGGAAGCGCAGCAACAAAAGATGGCGGCGGAACAAACCCTAAGCAAATCGGGCTTGGTGTTAAAGTTGGCGGTATTACAAGAAACTTTATATCCGGCGAATTTGTTTCTACGGGAAGAGATTTAGATACAATGATTGCCGGAAACGGTTTTTATGTGGTTCAGGATTCTGAAGGTAAGCAGTTCTTTACAAGAGACGGGATTTTTACAATGGACTCTGACGGAAATCTTGTTACTCAAAATGGTATGAAAGTGGTTGCTTCAAGAACTACATATTCTAATGCAAGTTCAAGCAAAACCGTAAATGTACCTAAAAACCTTAGTGCAAAAATAATTGGTGATCCTGCAATCAATGATAAAAAAATTAGCGAATTAAACAATGCAAGCATAACTACAGGAGATATTTCTGCAACGATTACGGGAACTGACGCAGATGGTAACCCGAAAAGTGCGGATATTACTTTGACAGTACCGGAAGGCGATCCTACTATACAAGAAATTATTGACAGTTTTAACGGTGCAATTGCAGCTTCAGGAGTGCAGGGAGTAAGTTTTAGTGCTGCAGACGGCGTAATTAAAGTAAATGGTACAATTAGTTACAGCGAAGAAGGAACAACAAGTAATTTCCTTGCACAAACAGGACTTGCGGCATCAAACACTTCTGACATATTAACCCAGACGGTTGTTTTGCAAGATTTAGTAAATTACAACGACAGAAATGGTATTTCTCTTGACTCTGCAACAATTGACGAAAATGGTATTATGGTTGCAACTTACAAAGATGGTTCAATTTTAACCCAGTATGTTGACGGAACAGAAAGTATTCAATGGAAATATACAACTCCTGAAGGTGTAGTAATTACCGGCCCTGATGTCACAGCAACAGGTTCATCGCTTACAAATGCCGAGTTTGTTCTTGAACTTGCGACAATGGTAAACGAAGAAGGTCTTGTTTCAATTAATAATAACCTCTGGCAGTGGGGTCCTGATGTAGGTGAAGTTTTCTATGGAATGGCTGGAGAAATGTCTCTTGGTACGATTGAAACCGGAGGTTACGAAGGCTCTAACGTGGATATTGCTTTTGAGTTAACAAATATGATTTCTGCTCAAAGAATGATTCAGATGAACTCAAGAGTATTCTCAACAGCAAGTAGTGTAATGGAAACACTTGCATATCTCGGCAATTAATTTAAGGGCATGCCCGATTAACAAAAAATCATGATATTTCATGTCAAATTGTTAACAAAAACATGGCAACTTAACAAAACTTAATATTCTAGACATGGTTGAAATCCATGTGAAACATGGGTTTCGGCATGTTTGGGAAATGCAGATAAGTTGTTACAAACACACTCTTGAACAGCTCATGAGTATGGTATATAATACAATAGAGGATTGAGGGAAATGTTAATACAATCTAACGACTGGGGTGAAGATATTAAAATCGACCGTTCGCTTGTAAAAACAAATCTTCAAGAAATTCAAACAAATATCGCACATTATAACGTTAAAATAATCGCAGTAACCAAGTATTTTGGATTGGATGCAATACTTGCAGGGTATGAAGCAGGAATACGGGACTTTGGAGAGTCAAGAGCGCTTGACGCTATTGAAAAGATAAAGAAACTTCCCGAAGAGCTTAGAAAAAATTCAACATTCCACTTCATCGGTCATCTTCAATCTAATAAAGCTGAAAAAGTAGTGCAGCATTTTGATGTAATTCATTCTGTAGATTCATTAAAGATTGCAAAAACCATATCAGAAGCAGCCTGCCGTTTAAATAAGAGAGAGAAAGTTTTATTACAGATAAATAATGCAGGGGAAGAACAGAAATCGGGTTACAGCAAAGAGGAGCTTAAAAGTGAGTTTGCAGAGATTATTAAACTCGAAGGCTTAGAAGTTATCGGTTTAATGAATATGGCGCCTCTTGAAGCAGAAGAGGATGAGCTTAAGCGATTGTTTAAAGACGTAAGAGAGTTCAGAGATGAGCTTGAAAAAGAATTCAACGTTACTTTACCGGAACTGTCAATGGGGATGAGTAACGATTACAAAATAGCACTCACAGAAGGTGCAACAATTATCAGAATAGGCAGAAAGTTATTTAAGTAAGTTATAAATATTGGAGGAGAAATGGCATTATCAGAAGGATTAAAAGGATTTGTAAACTTTTTTACTAAAAGTTTTAACGAAGGTGGCGAAGACGACGCATTCATGGATTTAGTAGACGGCGATGACGGATACGAAACTGAAGGAACTTTAGCTCTAAATAGAGATATTGATTCTATGTATGGTACAAGAGTTAGCAAACCTGAACGTTCTTTTGAAAGAGAATCAAAAGTTGTTTCTCACCCAAATTCATACAAATCAGGCGAAGTTACTGTGATTGAACCTCGTTCTTTCTCAGAATCAGCTCAGATTGTTAAAAAATTAATCGATAAGAAAACAGTTATTCTTCATTTAGATTTGTTAGATAAAGAACAGTCTCAAAGAACAATCGATTTTGTTTGCGGTGCTGCTCATGCTTTGAACGGAACTGCTCAAAAAATCAGCGATATGGTGTTCATTTTCACTCCGAGCAATGTTTCTTTATCAGTAGAAAATGGCGCTTTACAGAGCAAATTTTCAGAAGCTTTGTGGAACAAGCCACTTTAATGGAGGGGGAAGGGTAATAATTAACCCGGTACACTTTTGATAGAAGTGTGAAAAAATTTAAATAATATATTGATTTGTGATAGTTGGATTTTCAGGATGCTTTTAGCATCCTTTTTCTTTTGTATTTTAAAAAAGGCGCGCAAAATTTTTTGCGCGCCTTTTGGGTGGGGATAAATCGGGTATATTTTTGAGTCTATACCTCTATAAAGAGACGTCTTCCGACAATATTCGGCTGGTTATTGTAATAACCGGCAAAATATCCGCCGGCGACGGGTTTATTTTGTCCGTAGTTAGCAAACGGGTTTGAACTTACAAAAGGGTTGCCTCCGCTCTGAGCAAACGGGTTTGAGTTTCTGCTGGTTTGAGAAACCGATGTTGTTTGTACAAGCGGGTTTGAAGTCAGTGCTCTTGATAAAAAATTTACAATTTCTGCCATATTAGTTAAACACCTTTCTTGAATATGGTTTTAATGTTTTTTTTTCTTAAGTCAATTATTTTATCGACATAATTTTCAAAATCTTTACACAATGTTATAAAACATCGACTGAATGTATTATTTTTATTTTTTTCAAATAAAAAAGAGATTAAAGCATCCCTTAATCCCTTTATAAAACGGAGTTTAACTATTAAAAATTTTTGGGGAAAATGTATTGGACTTGTTATATTATCTACCAGCTATATTGTTTATGTGTGGGCAGGGGTATATGTATCAGGCTTGTCGTTTTACTTACCAACCCCCTTCATTTACCCCTTTATTTACCCCTTCCGCCTGTGCAATCAAAGATTGCTACGGCGGCGTCGTAGTGTTTCGTCCTCTGTTCACCGCCTCACCGGCGCTGAATTCGGACTTCACACCGGCTGCCGCATTCTATTGGGTTGCCATTTCCATTGCTGATTGTAACAGGTCTTTGTTTGACTTAATCAAAGCGTTTACAAGCTCCATTTGAACTTTTGCCTGCTGATAATCAGACATGTTTGCTTTAAAATCTGTATTTGCCTGCTCTAAAAGTCCTGAACGTATTTCACCGCGTCCTATTACAGGTTTTCCGGACTCAGCTGTTTCAATAAATAAACCGTCTTTAAGCTCAAATAGCCCGTTTGGATTGTGGAAATTAGCTGTTGCAATTTTGTATAAAGGTACTGAACGGTTTCCGCCGTCAGCTTTACCGTAAATTGTGCCGTCGTTCTTGATTTCCCATTCGTCGTATTTGCCTAAGAATTTACCGTTATTCGGGTCTATCCAGAGCTTGATGTTTGTTGTAGGAACGCTTAAGGCTCCGCCTTTAAGTGCGGTTTCTTCGTACAGGTCAGCACTTATTGATTTTGTACCTGACATGATTTCACCTTTGTCGTTCAGTATGTAGCCTTGAACAGTTGCACCGTTTTTTGCTCTGTAAACGCCTTCGGAGTCGAATGTAAATTCGCCTAAGCGTGTGTACTGAACATTACCGTCAGGACTTCTCAGCATAAAATAACCGCTGCCTTCAAAGAACAAGTTTTCGTTTGAAGTACCGGGAGTTGATTTACCCTGACCTACGTTTTTTACGTGGTTGTCGATTACGGCTCCGCCGAGAAAAGTTTTGAAAGTTACTTTGTTTTCTCTAAACCCCGGAGTGTAAACATTTGTAAGGTTGTCAGCGAGCACATCCATCCATTGAACGGTTGCTTTCTGGGTATTTATCGCTGTGGTGTACAAATCATTCATCTTTGCGCCCCTTCTTTTGGTCTTCTTTCTCGTCCTGCTTTCTCTGCCTGTGGTTCAATGAATCGTATTCAAGATTATTATCATCAAACTTTTGTTTCAAAAGCGGGAGGTTTTCTTTCAGGTAAGCTTCTGCAACCTGTGAGCTTGGAAGGAAGTCTGCTGAAATCTTTCCGTCTCTACCTATCTTTATAATGACAGAAATATCATTGTCAAAATTTATTCTTATTGGCTGATTATCTTTCATTGATTTGGCAATCATGTCTGCAAGAGTTTTGGAAACGCCTGCTGATTTAGCGGTTTCGTGCGTCATTACAGCTGAACCGTTTTCAACAAGGTTTGTAAAGAAATCAACATCAGCTTTGCTTACGAGAATTTCGTCAAATTTAACAACAGTTTCGACTGTTATATTTGAGTTTGTGTCGACTTTTTTAACTCCTTCGCTGTTCATAACCGTTTTAACAGCCATGGCTTTATTTCGCTCTGCTATTGCAAGGTTTTCTTCCATAGTAGAGAGAATTGCGTTTTCTTCTGCAAGCTCTGCTTGTGTAGTTTTAAGTTGTGAAGTTTGTCCGTTGTTCATAAAATCAGAAAACGGCTGACCGTTGCTGTTAAAGTTCATGCTTGCGTTCATCTGAAAAGCAAGCGCGTCTTTGAGTTCCTGAACATTCATTTCGTTGTTAATCAAGCCGTTATCCTCGTTTTTAATCATATTATCGTCAGAAACAGCGCCATCCTTTAGCTCTCCGTCAGTGTTCTCATCTGTCTGGTTGAGTTTTTCGTTTACTTCTGCGACTGCACTTTCAAGTCCGTCAATCACTTCTCCGATATCTTCGGTTTCTGTAGTTTCTTCGATATTTTGTTTTGAAGAGAGGTTTGTAAGTTCATCGGAGAAACTTGCAGAGCTACTGCTGTTTCTTGATGAAGATGTTGTTGATGACATGCTGCTTGAAGTAAGTTTTGAGCTGACGTCTATATTCATTGTTCATTCTCCAAATTTCTTAATTGTTCCATAAGTTCTGCTTCTTCGGCTTCTTCTCTTGCGTGGATAAAAAATCTTTGCACGCCGATTTCGGAAAACTGTTTGAGCTCTATGGCTTTTTGTTCTTCAATATAAGCTTCTCTTTGTTTTTCTTTGTGTTTTTCAACAACTTTAACTGCTTGCTCGCGCCTTACCAGTTCTTGCTGTTCCTGCTCAAGAATTGCCTGAACTCTTCTGCGTTCCTGCTCAAGAGCTTCTGCTTTATCCCAGAGGTGATGGAGGTAGTTGTCATAGTATTCCATCATTCTGAAATCTGCTGTCCGCTTATTTTGAATTGTCTGCCGGATTTCCGCTTCGTTTTTTCGAATATTTTCCTCTGCTATATACACATCCTGCTGTGCTTTTTGAACAACAATCAGCTGTGCTTCTTTTTCTCTTATACGAAAATCCAGTACTTTTTGAAGTCTATAGACAAAGGGCATAATATATTCTCACAAATGTATTGTGACAGATGTTTTCAAATTTGAATACATCTATATGGATGATTAATTATAATATTTTGAAAGTCAAAAAAAGCTGTAATCCCGCGTATAGTGTCTGTTTTACACCTTATAAATCATACTTTAGTATAAGTTACTTTTGAATAACTTTGCGCTATCATGTGTACGTGTTTAAGAGATAAGAAAGTGTGTGATTATGATTCAGCCTGTAACGCCCTATTCCCCGGGGACGAATTGCAAGGGGAAACCGATTTATTCATTAAACAGAGCGTTTGAAAAGAAACTTGCTGTTCTTAATGCCGGCGGTATCTCTGCTGCAGCAGGAGTTGTAACAACAGTTGTTGCAAGGAGCTACACTGCTACGTGGAAAAATGCAGGTCTTTTCGGACTTGGCGCCGGATTAGTTACGATGATGTTTATCTGCCCTAAGCTTCTGTACAAATCAGGGTTCAACCTGCTTCACAAACCAAAGAATAATGTTGCTTAATCTATCGGCGATTTTTTAGAAAGTCCAAATCCTTCGCGTGCAACTACAAACAATCCGTATCCAACTGTTCCCCATGCTCCGAGTTTTGCCCAGAAACCTTTGCCTGCAAGAGCCAGCGAAGCTGTTGCAGCAGGTACGAGGTTGTCGCCTAATGAGCTAAGGAAACCGCTTGTTCCGCCTTTGATTTTTCCTGACATAGAAACAATCGGGTTATTCATACGCCAGTTTGCAACTTTCTTCTGCATTGCAGAAGTTAGCGGGCTTTCTGTTGCTGTTGTGCGGGTATCTGCGTGAACTTTTTCGAAAAAGTCTGCATCAAATTGCTGTGAAGTCCTTTTTGACTGCGCGCGTGAGCGTGAAACCGCATCGTAAAGAACAGCGCTCATTCCTGCAACGCCGACTGTTTTACATACGATTTTTCCCACTATTCCCATTATTTACCTTCTTCTTTAACTGCAGGGTTTGGAATATTCTTTACTTCTGTTCCTGCTGACATTTTTAATAATATATCTGCTGCCTGCAAAACATCTTCTTTGTCTGCATTCGGATTTTGCTGGATGTTGTGCAGAAGTGTTACTGTATAGTCGTTTCCGCTCGCAAGTTGGGATGCAAATGCGCTCAAGGACGCTACGCGGATTAATTTTGACGGGTCTTGAAGCATTTTGTTTAGAAGTGCATTCAAAGCAGCATCGTCAAAACGGTCTTTGTCTTCATCAAGACGCGTAAGGATTTCTTTTGATGCCATTAGACGAATTTCATCGTTCGGATTATTTAAGTAATTCTCGAGTGATTTTATGTATTCGTCAGTAAGCGCGACTACACGTTTTTGAGTGCTGTTTTTCTTTGCTTCGGCTTCTGCTGCCGCGCGTGCATCTAAATCATTTATAACTGACTGAGATTTTGTAAAATCCTGCGGTTCTTCGGGTTTTACTTCGTATTCTTTTGCTGAAATTTCTTTATTTCCGGCAGTTGTTTCCGGTACCGGAGTTGGTGTGTCTGCTTTAGAATTATTTCCGGCTCCTGTTGTAATTCCTCCTTCTCCCTGATAGTTGTAATTATTTAAATAATATTGCGGAGGATATGCAGGGCTTTGTGTTTGAGGCGCCGGAGCTGCATTATAAGCAGGGTCAAGCTGCGCATACGGGTTTGAGTTTTGTGTAATAGGACAGTTTGCGAACCCTTGCTGCGGTTGTGGAATGGAGGCAGGATTTACCCCTCCATTCACCCCTCCATTTACCCCTGCTCCATTTACTCCTACCCCGGCATATACCGCAGGGTTTGCTATCTGTATTGTTACGCCCGAATAATTCGGCTGAGGATTAATCATCGGATTTGTCATAAAAACACCCCTTATTACACACTTATATTATAATAAAGTCTATTTTAAACGAAAAATTGCGTATGTTTGTTGTTTTTGTTAAAATATGTAACAGAGTAAAGTTATGGGAATTAAGGTTTTAGATTGTACTTTAAGAGACGGCGCTTACGTTGTTAACGGATGCTTCGGAAAAGAACGTATTCAAGGAATATTCGACACTTTAAGCTCTGCAGGAGTTGATATTATTGAATGCGGTTGGCTTAAGGATGCTCCTCAAAGCCCTGATTGTGTTTTTTATAATCAGCCGAATAATCAAACAGGATGCGCGTTCATGTTTGATTATGGAAAGTATGATATAGAAAAACTTCAACACGGTCAGAATAACATTATCAGAATAGCTTTCTATAAAAAAGATTTGGATAAAATTTCGTTTGCTGCTGAGGCTGTCAAAAACAAGGGATATAAAGTTTTCTTGCAGGCTTCAAATACAATAGAATATGAAGAAAAAGAGCTTGCACATCTTTGCAGGAGAGCTAATTTTATAGGAGTTGATGCTGTTTATATTGTTGACTCTTTCGGCTCTATGTTTCCTGAAGATCTGGATAAAATTCTGCCGGTGTATGATGAAATTGTGGACAAGAATATTCAGATTGGATTTCATTCACACAATAACATCCAGCTTTCAATGGGGTTATCAATAAAATTTATTAACAGTCTTGAGCGTGATATTGTTGTTGACTCTTCTCTTTGCGGTCTGGGGCGCGGAAGCGGAAATACGCAGACGGAAATTCTTCTTGAGTATTTAAACAGGCATGGTAGCGGGTATAAAATGCAATTTATCCGTGAAGGTATAGAAAAATATATTGAACCGCTTTATAAAAACTACAGCTGGGGATATTCTCCAAATATGGCATATAGAGGATTAAACGGATTGCATCCGACAAAAAGCTAAGTTATGTTATAATCAAATTATGAATACAAAATACTGGGTAGCATTTTCAGCATTAGATTTGGACTCAACTTTTGTCCAGAGACTTTATAATTACTTTGGAGATATTGAGACTGCTTTTAATGCTTCATTAAGTGATTTAGAACAAATTGAAGGGCTTTCTGTTGTTAAAGCAAAGAACTTTATTAATAAGAGAGGCGGAGTAAATCCTGATAAGGCTTTAGAAGAAGTTCAAAAACGCGGAATAAATATTCTGACATTTGATAATAAAGATTTTCCTTATATGCTTTCCCAGATTTCAAATCCGCCGATGACTTTGTTTTATAAGGGTGATTTATTTTCTTGTAACCTTGAACGCACGGTTGCGTTTGTTGGTTCAAGAAGGGCGAGTTTTAACGGCAAGGAAGGTGTTAAGAAAATTATTAAAGATTTGGCTAATACGGATATTTGTATTGTATCAGGCTTGGCTTCCGGTATTGATGCTGTGTCGCATGAAGCTGCAATTAATAATAATCTTAAAACAATTGGTGTAATTGCAAGCGGTTTTGATTTTGTTTATCCGAAAGAAAACAAGCATCTTTATGAAAAAATAGAGAACGGATGCGGTGCTGTTGTAACCGAATATTATCCTACAGTAGAGCCTTTGCAGTTTAGATTTCCGCAAAGAAACAGAATAGTTACAGGACTTTCTTACGGCACGGTTGTTGGTGAAGCTGCGCTGAAAAGCGGTGCTTTGATTTCTGCAAACCTGAC
Organism: uncultured bacterium; assembly: GCA_948684385.1. GTDB lineage: Bacteria > Cyanobacteriota > Vampirovibrionia > Gastranaerophilales > Gastranaerophilaceae > CAG-196. The sequence goes on along the minus strand of CAPQCU010000004.1, from coordinate 35,641 downwards.
TCTTGAACAGGGAAGAGAGCTTATGTGTATTCCGGGTGCGATTAATAATGTAAATACAGAAGGTGTGTACAAATTAATTAAAGATGGTGCAGGAATTGTGACATCCGGAGATGATGTTTTGAACGCTTTAAACTGGACTGTTTTACGCGAAGCTTGTGAAATTCACGAAATGTCTGATACGCAAAGTTTAATTTTTGATATAATAGGAGTTGAACCGAAAAGTTTTGACGAACTTCAGGGAGAGACTAAAATGGATACAGAAAGTCTTTTGACTACATTAACCATGATGGAGATTGAAGGCTTGATAGAGAAAACGGAAAGTGACAGGTATAAGAGAGTATGACAGCAACGGCTGAAAAGAAAACTGTAAAATCTAAAAAAGAAAAAGCGCTTGTAATAGTGGAGTCTCCTGCAAAATCTAAAACTATTAAAAAGATTTTAGGCGACGGGTTCCAGATAGAAGCGAGTTTCGGGCATGTCAGAAATCTTCCTGATAATGTGCTAGGTTTTGATGTGCACAACGATTTTCAGCCTACTTATGTGATTATTCCGGAGAAGAAAAAAGTTGTTACTAAGCTTAATGATATGGCAAAACGTTCTGATAAAATTTATCTTGCTTCCGACCCTGACCGTGAAGGAGAAGCGATTGCGTGGCATGTAAGAGAGCTGCTTGAAGTGCCTGACGAAAAAGTTTTTAGAATAGAGTTTAACGAAATTACTCCAAAAGCTGTTAAATACGCGGTTGAACATTCAAGACAAATCGATATGGATAGGGTTAAAGCCCAGCAGACAAGGCAAATTCTCGACAAACTTGTAGGTTACAAGCTTTCTCCTGTTCTCTGGAAACAGCTCGGAAATTACAGACTTTCTGCCGGCAGAGTGCAATCTGTTGCTCTACGTATGATTTGTGAGAGAGAAGAAGAAATCGAAGCTTTTATTCCGAAAGAATACTGGTCAATTCATACTATTATGGATAAAGACGGTAAGCTTTTTGAAGCAGAAGTTAATAAGTACAAAGGCAAGAAAATTGAGATTAATAACGAGGAAGAAGCTAATAAAATAAAAGAATATCTGCTTGACCCTCAAACAGAGTTTACTGTAGAAAAAGTTACTAAAAAAACTACCAAAAGAAAGCCGACTGCTCCGTTTATTACTTCAACTTTGCAAAGAGCAGCAAGTTCAAAACTCGGGTTTGGCGTATCTAAAACAATGCAGGTGGCGCAAAAACTTTACGAAGGTATTGAAATCGATGGAACCCCGGTTGGTTTGATTACTTATATGAGAACAGACTCTGTACGTATCTCTGATGATGCGCATGAGATGGCAAAGACGTTTATTCTCGATAATTACGGAGAAAAATATTATCCTTCTACAACAAATGTTTATACTAAGGGCAAACAAAATGTTCAGGACGCGCACGAAGCGATTAGACCTTCTTATCCTGAAAGAACTCCAGAAAGCATTAAACAATATTTGCAGCCTGATCAGTACAAACTTTATAAACTTATCTGGGAAAAGTTTATGTCCTCCCAGATGGCGCCTGCTGAAATTGCGAATAAAACAATTGATATAAATGCCGGTGATTATAACTTGAAAGCGGGTACAAGCAAGATTTTGTTTGATGGTTTCTTGAAACTTTATAACGATGCAGAAGAGGATGAAAAGGACGCAGATGCAAAAATTCCTGATTTAGAGCAGGGAGATAAAGTTAAGTGTAAAGAAATTACACCTAAACAGCACTTTACGCAGCCGCCTCCAAGGTATAACGAAGCATCTCTCGTTAAAGCGCTGGAAGAACACGGAATCGGGCGCCCGTCAACTTATGCTACTATTATTACAGTTATTCAGACCAGAAAATATGTAGAGAAGAAGGATAAAGCGCTTGTTCCTACGCTTCTTGGAAGAACGGTTTGCAAGCAGCTTGTTACCCAATTTGCAAACATTATGGATTACAAGTTTACTGCCGGCATGGAAGAAAAACTTGATAAAATTGCCGAGAAGAAAGCTGTTTGGAATATTGTTTTGAAAGAGTTTTATACCCCGTTTATGGAAGTTGTTAATTCTGTAATGAAAACAGCGCAGAAAGTTGTTATTGAGAGTGACAAAAAATGTCCGAATTGCGGAAAAGTTATGCTTGTAAAGACCAGTCGTTTTGGCACCCAATTCCTCGGCTGTTCAGGTTATCCTGAATGCAAAACGATTATTTCTTTAAACAATCTTACCGAACTGGATGACGCAGAAGGCGGTGAAGACGGAGAAAAAAAAGAGCTTCCGGCTGTTGATGAAAAATGTGAAAAATGTGGCGGCGAAATGACAATGAAGATTGGGCCTTACGGTAAGTATCTTGAATGTAAAGAGTGCGGCAACCGCAAAAAATACATCCGCTCAACCGGAGTAAAGTGTCCGAAATGCGGAGAAGGTGTAATTGTTGAAAAGAAATCAAAATACGGAAAGGTTTTCTTTGGCTGTAACAAATACCCGACTTGCTCATACGCTCTCTGGGATGAGCCGACTGGAAATACCTGCCCTGAATGCGGCGAGCTTTTGCTTAAGAAAATGACAAAAAACGGAGAGTTTGAAGTTTGTTCGAACAAAACATGTTCGTTTAAGCGGGAGATAAAGGCGCCTGAGGGGTAAATGAAGGGGTTGGTAAGTTTGACCTACAAGCTGGGTAGTGTGGTGAAAAAGGCGTAAATAGGTTCTTTGATGCAGATATTGTTTGAAATGTTTTCCATAGCATCATCAATTTGTTCTAAATAAAGTTTTAGGTAGAATAGCTGCCATTCCATATTGTAATCATTCTTGTTTACATTGTGTATTTCTTGTATCTCGTCATACAAATCAAGCCCTGCGCTGTACGCCATGTTTAGGGTTTCTAAGAAGTATTCGTATTCGGTTTTTAAGTTATCTAAATTCATTGCTTGTAGTAGCAATCGCGTTCGCGAAAGCGATATATCCTGTATTAAATTAAAATTTTTGTATGTCAGAAGATAAAAAAGAGTTAATTAAAGAAGCTTTAGCGCAAACTATGAAACAGGCTCGCGGAGAACAGAGTTTATTTAAGTTTTGCAGTGAGAATGATATACCATTATCGGTTGTAAGTGAAGCAGAACGAGCTCTTAAAGATCCTCAATTGACTACAATTTTCAAACTGGCAGAAGCTTATGGATTGACTCCTGCTGAATTTGTTGAAAAATTAGTTTAAATTTACCTGATGGTTTTTATATGATAGAAAAATAATTGCGTGTGTGAACTTATGATTAAATCTTTAAGAATGCGTTTGGCAGATAATGTTAAAAGATATCGTGAAGAAAAGGGCTGGAGCAGAGAAGAACTTTCTCTTTTGTTGAATGTTGACAATTCTTATATCAGTAAGCTGGAAAGGGGATGTATAAATATTACGCTTGATAAGCTTGAACAGCTAGCTTCAGTTCTTGAAGTTGATGCCATCCAATTAATTGCTCATATTGTCTAAAACGCCAAGTTGGTAGTTTAAAATGAGACTAATATATTTACCCCCCTCCGTTGTGTAATAAAAAAAATTACCTTATCAAATACAATTTTTTTTAAGATGAGGTAAAATATGTATCCAAAATTTTTGTCGTTTGTACTTACTTTAGTATTAGTTTTTAATCTTGCGTTTCCTGTAATTGCAGAAGAAACCACGAAATACCCCGATTATGCAAAAATGTATGTCGGAGAAGATAAGCTTGAAGGGTTTAACAGAAAGATGTTTAACCTGAATACAAAGCTTAATAAATTTGTGGCTCGCCCTATTCATATTCTCTGGGCTTCTGTTATGCCACAGTACGGAATGGATAGAATTCAAAGCGCTTATAACAACATTGAGTACCCGAAACGCCTTGCAAGCTGTATAATCCAGCGGGACGGGCAAGGGGTTAAAAACGAAACAATACGTTTTCTTACAAACTCAACTATCGGGCTTGGCGGACTTTTTGACCCTGCATCTAAACTTTTAAAAGTCAAACCGACAAACGAGAACATGGATCAGGCTTTATGTAAATGTAAAGTTAAATCCGGAACTTATATGGTTATGCCGGTTTTAAACGCCTGCACTCCGCGTTCTCTCTGCGGAAGAGCAGTTGAAGCTGCGCTTGACCCTTCGGTTTATCTTGCAAGCCCGCTGACAGCGCTTGTTAAGTTCGGGCTTATGGTAAATAGAACTTCTTACATGCAGCCGATTGCAAAGATGCTTGAGTCTACTTATGCAGACCCTTACGATATACAGAAAAAACTCTTCGGGATTGAAAGTTATATTAAAAGCTCAAACTTAGACAGGCAGAACCTTCTGGAAACAGAAGCAAAGCTTGTTGATGAAGATTCTGCAATTACAGAAGAAATAAACGCTCTTGTTGCAGGAGAGAGTTTTCTCGCACTCGATGAACCTCCCCGGGAGCTTGGAGTTCTTGTAGGAGCGGCAGCTGATATTGAAGATTTAGAGATTATCAAGCACGAAGCGCTCGAGCCGGATATTGTACTTGAAAATTACAATCCTCAAAGCCCGATTGTGGATTCTATGCGTACTGCACTTTTTGATAATCCTGAAATTAATAAATCAATATGGAATGAGCTTTCTATCTGGAACAGAAGCTTTGCAAAAAGGATTAAAACTTCATCTGTTGCAGTTGTGCCGGAACGTGCTGAATACAAGTTCAGATACATTATGCAAAAAGATAAAAATGCACCTTTAATAATTTTGTATCCTTCTGTTGGAGAAGGGTATAACGCTCATCATAATACTGTTTTTGCAAAAATGTTTTATGATGAAGGATTTTCTATTGTAATGCTCGGGAGTCATTTTCACTGGGAATTTGTGAAAAGTATGCCGGAAGGTTACTGTCCCGGAATTCCTTCAGTTGATTCTGATAATCTAAAACTCGTTACCCGTAAAATTTTAGATAAGCTTCAGGATAAATACGAATGTGAGTTTCAGGAAAAATATGTAATCGGAACTTCATTTGGAGCGCTTTCGTCTCTGTTTGTAGCAGAAAAAGAAAGCAAGAACAATACTTTAGGAGTGACTAAATTTATTGCAATAAGTCCTCCGATTGAGCTTGTTTATGCGGTGGAACAGCTTGACAAAAATAGCGAAGAACTTGATAATAATTCGCCTGAAGTTAAACACAAAACTGCCGTGACTGCAGCAAAAATTTTACAGCTAACAAACTTGAAAGATACAGTTTCTGATTTTGCTATAACAGAGCTTCCGTTTACAGAACAGGAAGGAAAACTTATTACGACTTTTCTTTTGCGCCAGAAGCTTTCTGACTTAATCTTTACGATAGAAAATATTGCAAAATGCAAGAGAACAGATATTTATCAAACGATTAATAATACAAGTTATAAGGACTACGTAGAGAAATACTTACTCAAAGGAGAGCCGATTGAAGGCTTAAGATACGCTTCAAGCTTATACTCGCTTTCTGATTACCTTGTAAACAATGATAATTACAAAATTTACCATTCTCCTGATGATTTCTTTGCAACAGAAGGACAAATCTCCAGACTTAAAACTTTTGCCGGAAAGAAACTTGTATGTTTGAGTAACGGCTCTCATCTCGGGTTCTTATATCGTAAAGAGTTTCAAGATGCTTTGAAAATGGATGTACAGGATAAAATTTAAAATAATAAAAAGAGGGGCGCGGCTGAAGCCGCGCCCCTCTTTTGATTTCTATTGTTATTTTACATCGGACTGGATGATGTTGCTGTTAAAATACCTGTTTGCAACGCTCATAATGTCAGATGCTGTAACTTCATCAATCATTTTGATGTATTCGTTCAGAAAATCATACCCGAATCCGTAAGTTTCAAATAGCCCGATGTTTGAAGCTTTTTCTGAATTTGTTTCCATTGCAATTACGAAACTGCCTTTAAGCCTGTCTTTTGCATCTTTGAGTTCTGTATCTGATACAAATTCCATCTTGAAACGCTCAATTTCTTTTAGTATTTTGTTTCTTGAATATTCTAATGTATCAGGATTTGTACCGATGTAAGCTACAAACGAGCCGGCAAGCATTTTGGGTGTGTAATTTGAGCCGAGCTGATAAGCAAGTCCGTCTGCTTCACGAAGATTTCTGAACAGCCTTGAACTCATACCTGACCCCAGAATTGTGTTCATGACTTTTAAAGTCACAAAGTCTTTCTTGTTCTGAACCCCTGCAGTCTGCCAACCCATAAATAACCAGGCGGTCTGCAGGTCTTTAATTGTTTGTGAAACTTTCTTTGGCGCAGTTGCTTTTGTGACTTTAAAGTTTGCAAAATTTACAGCCGGAGCTTTGCGATTTTGGAGCATTGAACCAAATTCTGAAATCATACGCTCTGTATCTACGTTTCCATTGATTGAAACAATAATGTTTTTTGAGTCTAAAATTTTATTGTAGTAGTTAAAAATATCGCTTCTTTGAACATTTGGTAAAGTTTTTTCAAGAATTTTGCTTGAATGAGAATAAACGCTGTTTTCAAATATTACAGTTTGAAAATTCTCTAATGCAATATTCATCGGAACATCGCGTTTTTGCTTAATTCTGTTCAAAAGTTCTGTACGCTTTTTTTCGATTTCATAATCATCAAAAGTTGCGTTATTTAAGATTTCATCTAAGATTTCAAGCGTTTTGTCAATTTGCGCGGTTGTTGTTTGAACATTGATTACGAAGTAATCTTCACTGCAGGAAGGATTAATGATAATCCCGTTTTCATCCATAATTTGTGCAAGTTCCTGAGCTGAGTATTTTTTTGTTCCTTTAAGCATAGTGCTTGCCATTAAAGTTCCTTCTCCGCTAACCTTTTCTAAAAACTCTCCGCCTTTTGCAATTATGCTGATTGCAATAATGTCGTTGTTTTTATTCTGGTTAACAAGAAGAGTCGAACCATTGTCAATTACGTATTTTGCACTCCCGTTATGTTCTGAAATCTTTTCAGCTGTGTGCTTAAGCTCTGTTTTTGCCGAAACTTTTTTTAATTCTTCCGGTAGAATTACAGAAACAGCGCTTTTATTAACCCCTAAATACTTTCTTGCAGCTGATACAACATCTTGAGAAGTAACTTTTTTAATGTTGTCAAGGTAAGTATCGTAAAGAGTTGAGTTATTTGTAAGTGCTATAATATAACCCAATTCAGAAGATATGTTTGAAGTTGATTCTCTTGCATAATAAGTGTCTTGAACAATCATATTTTTTGCTCTTTGAAGCTCTTCTTCTGTTATTCCGTATTTTTGGATATTAGAAATTTCTTCAAAAATTGCTTTTTCGAGTTTTTCTAAACTAGCAGGAGTGAAATTTGCTGTGACATAGAAAATACCGTCATCGCGAAAACTTCCGTTAGAGGCTGTGATTGAAAAAGCAAGTCCTTTTTGTTCTTTTATGTCGCGATAAAGCCTTGAAGATTTTCCTCCGCCTAAGATTTGAGACAAAACATCAAGTGCAAAAGTGTCGTTATCGCAAATGTTTGCGCCCCTAAAACCTATCATTAAGTAACCTGATTGTGTGTCAGAGTATTCAATTTTACGTTTTTGTTCCTGAAGCTGGCTTTCTTTTTTGAAAGTGTTTTTAATCGGCTTTTTGAATTCCTGATTAAAAGACTGCTGAATTTTTGCAATCGCTTTTTCAGGCTCAACGTCACCTACAACAAGTGTTACCATGTTTGAAGGCGCGTAGTAATTATTAAAATAGTCAAGAATTTCTTCTCTTCTAATTGTTCCGATGATGTCTGATGTACCGATAACCTTGCGTTTGTAAGGGTGCTTTGTATACATCATTGTGTTTAAATTGTCATAAACTTTTTTTGCCGGCGTGTTTCCATCTTTAGCAATTTCTTCTAAGACAACTTTGCGTTCTTTTTCAAGCTCTTTACGTGGAATTTGTGGATTTAAGAGCATGTCAGAATGAAGCTCCATTGCTGTATCAAAATACTCAGAAGGTATTGTGATATAGTAATGTGTAAAATCTTTGCTGGTCGCAGCGTTTACGATTGCTCCTTTTGATTCTAAAATTCTGTCAAAATCTCCTGTAGGATGTGCTTTCGTTCCTTTGAAAAATAAATGTTCAAGGAAATGCGCAACTCCGTTATTTGCGTCAGTCTCGTTTATAGAACCGGTTTTTATCCACGTATCAATTGTTACAATCGGATTGTCTTTTATCGGATAAACAACAACAGTCTGCCCGTTCGGAAGTTTTTGTATTGTGTAATCAGCAGCCCACGCTGAAACTGAAAACACGAACATAGCGATTATAATTAATATTTTTCTCATAATATCCCCCACCAGTACATAGTAATACATTTGTAAAAAAATTTCTATAGATACCGGTATGAGATTTTATTTTTTCCAGAAACGAATTGGAGTATATCTGTATTTGAAAGTATTTTTTGTACGGAATTCTTTTAAGACAATTATGTGTCCGTTTTCATCCATAATAACACCTGGAACAACGATTTCCTGAATTTCAGCTTCTTTAACTTCCGATACAACTTCTTCTGTCGGGGCTTCTTCTTGTACGGCTTCGGCTGCTTTTTCCTGAACTTTTTGTTCTTCCGGTTTAGCTTTCGGCTTGACTGCAACATGAGACTGTTTTACAGCTTTTTTTACTTCTTTTTGCCGTATATTTTGTTCAACAGGTTCAGAAGCATCTTCAACCGGTTGATTTTCTTCTGATTTTTCAACTTCCTGCACTTTCTCTTCCTGAACAACTTTCGGGGTATCTTTTGGGGTTTCAGGTTTCTTAAATATAAGAGTTGCAGCAATTAAAGCCAGCAGTGCTGCAAGGATAATTGTAATAATAATTTTTTTCTTTTCCATAAACTAATTATAGCATATTTTTATATAATACAAAAGGGGCGGCTGCATTAGCAGCCGCCCCTTTTTAATATTCAATTATATTCCGCAAGCGCAAACGCCGTCTTTGCAACAATATCCTAAAGCTTCCTGAGCTTCAGACATTCTTACTTTGATACGTCCGTCTACTGCGATGCCTTCACCTGTTTTTTCAGAAATCAACAACGGGTTGATGTCTAACTCGTCGATGAATTTGAAATCGTTAACAAGTTGAGAAAGTCTTAATAATGTTTCTTCGATTTGTTCCATCTGAGCAGGTTTAGTACCGCGTGCGCCTTCAAGAAGTTTGTAAGCTTTAACTGACTTAATCATTTCTTTAGCGTCAATGTCTGTTAGAGGAGCAATTCTGAAAGTTACGTCTTTCATAACTTCGATGAACACGCCGCCTAAACCGAACATCATCATTGGACCGTATTGTGGGTCAGTTGCGATACCGCAAACCATTTCACGGTTGCCTTTTACCATTTCCTGAATGATAACACCTTCAAGCCCGTCGATTAAGCCTTTTTCTGTTAACTTAGCGATTAAGTCTTGGTATTCAGCTCTTAACTGTGCTTCTGACTGGATGTTAACTCTAACACCGCCTACATCTGTTTTGTGTGAAGTTGTTTTTGAAGTCATCTTCATTACAACAGGGTAGTCGATAGAGTTTGCGATTGTAACAGCTTCTTCTTCGGTTGTTGCGAAGCCTGATTTACAAACTCTGATACCGTAAGCATCAAGAACATCAATTGATTCACGTGTTGTAAGCTGTTCTCTGCCTTCGTTGATTGACTGAGCGATAATTTCTTTTGCGCGTTTGTAATCAACATTGAATGAAGGGATTTTACCTTCCGGTCTTTCCATCCATTTTCTTTGCTGGTTCAATCTGTTCAAACCGTCAGCAGCTTCTTCTGCGTACATAAAGAATGGCATATTTACATCCATATCTGATAATGTAGAGAAGAATTCTGATTTTGTCATGAATACACCGATAACAGGTTTTTGCGGATTTTTAGCCTTGATTTCCATTAATGCTTTAGCTACATCAATGTCTTTCAAACCTAAGAATGGAAGATAGATTGTAATAATCATATCAACATTTTCATCAGCAATAACTGTTTCTAAAGTTTGCTTGTAGTGCTCGATAGGAGCAGAAGCAATCATATCGATAGGGTTTTTAACTGATGCAGCAGAAGGTAAGAAGCTTCTAAGTTTTTCTTTAGTTTCTTCGCTGATTTTAGCGATTTGCATACCGTGTTCGCAGATTGCGTCAGTTGCCATGATACCAGGGCCGCCTGAGTTAGTAATGATTGCAACTCTGTCACCTTTAGGAATAGGGCAGTTAGCAAAAACTTTTGCTGTTGCAAATAAGTCTTTTAAAGAGTATTCTCTGATTACGCCTGACTGGTTAAGCAATGCGTTAGCAGCTTTATCGGCACCTGCTAAAGAGCCTGTGTGAGAAGAAGCTGCGCTTGCGCCTGCTGCAGAACGTCCTGCTTTAAGTGCAAGAACCGGTTTCTTTTTAGAAATTCTTGAAGCAAGTTTTCTAAAGTTTGCAGGGTTTTGGATTGATTCCATGTAAAGAAGAATTTGTTCAACGTCTGCTTCGTTTTCCCAGTATTCAAGAGCTGTTTCAGCGTTAACATCAGCCTGGTTACCGATTGAAATAAATTGAGCGAAACCAAGGTTAAGGTCTTTAAGGATGTTTAAGATACCGCCGCCTAAAGCACCTGATTGTGAAACGAAACCGATGTTTCCGCGTTCAGGTAATGATTCTGCGAAACATCCGTCAAGTCTGATTTCAGGGTGAGTGTTAACAACGCCTAAGCAGTTAGGGCCAACACATCTCATGCCGTATTCTTTAACTTTTGCCAGAAGTGCTTTTTCAGCTTCAGCACCTTCTTTACCGGTTTCTTTGAAACCTGCTGTGATGATACAAAGTCCTTTGATACCTTTCTGGTGGCACTGGTCGATTGTATCAAGAACGAATTTTGCGTTAACAACGATGATTGCTAAATCAACTTCGCCCGGAACTTCAAGAATTGAAGTATATGCTTGCAAACCTTCGATAACTCCGCCTTTCGGGTTAACCGGATAAATGTTACCGTTGAATTTGTATTCTTGTAATCTTTTCATAATGTCGGAACCAATTGTGTGTTCTTTGGTAGATGCACCGATAACTGCAACTGATTTCGGCTTCATAATTTTGTCTAAATTAGTCATTATAGCCTCTTCCTTTCTTTTCGTACATTACAAAATAAATTATATTACAAACAGGTGTAAATGTAGTAATGGTATCTTTAAATTTGTTAATATTTTTAAAAAGATGTGCTTTTGATGCACATCTTGAGTTTAAATTTTTGTTTCCCAGTAAGCTGAAATTATTTTGTTAAAATACTTTAAATCGTTAAGCTTTGCGTGTTTCAGCTTTTTGGTAATTTCTTTTCGAAGCTCTGCTTCTGTAAAAGATTTTTCGTCTTCAAAATTAAACAGGTCACTTACGCTGCAATCGAGCGCTTGAACAAGTTTATCGATATTTTCTTTACGCGGAAAACGGCTTCCGCATTCTATTCTTGAAAGAGACATCTCTTCAATATCTATCATTTCTGAAAGTTGAGCTTGGGTTAACCCTCTCATCTTTCTGTATTTTTTTACATTTTTACCAAACTCTTTATTCATAAGCTCATGATATGGTTTATCAATACTTATAAAAATTGCCATTATGGCATACTAAATAGGCATAATAAATATGCATATTGTGATATGTACAAATTTTCAGAATACTTCAACTCAAAATACTCAAAACTAAAAGAAAAAGAGCTTCGAATTACATCAAGCCAGTTAAGCCTGCTCCAAATTTTAGCCTCCGGAGCGACAATTCAGGAAGCAGCTTTGCTCTCCGGAAAAAAGTATGACAATATCAAAAAACGAACTAATAATCTTTATAAAAAATTTAAAGTTACAAATCGTGCTGATTTAATTAGAAAAGCGATTAATGCGGGATTAATTTCTACAAAAGACGTTAAAGTGCGATTTAAAAAAAGGTTTATTAAGCGTGAAATTTTGCCGGAGATTTTGCAGGAACAGGGTTTAACGGAGGAGGAACTCCGATATCTTTATCTTGTATCGCAAGGAAAAACGCAGAAAGAAATAATTGCGATAATGGGATTATGCAGTGTTTATATGGCGCAATATTTAAGAAAATGTATTTGCGAAAAATTAAATTGCAAAAATATAACAGAGTCTGTAAGGGCGGCTTTTGTATTAAAAATAATACAATAATTTATTCCCCGCTCAAAAATTGATAAAATTCTTTTGTAAAGGAGAGTTGAGGCACAATTTTGAGTATATTTCTACAACTTTTTTTAATGCCTGATTTATAGATGTACATGGTGGAGATGTGTTTATAAATTGTTGTCATGGTGGCTGCTTTTCGAGTGATAGGCTATTCTACTATTATGGATACTTTCTTGAAGAAATTTGGCAAACAAATAAAAAATTTTAGAGAATTAAGAGGTTTGACACAGGAAGCTCTTGCCGAAAAAGTGGATGTTGCTACAAACACAATCAGCGCATGGGAAAACGGAAAATTCTTTTTAGAGTATCCTTCTATATTGAGGTTGTGCGAAGCTCTTGAAATTACTGTAGAAGATTTGTTCAGCTTTGCAACGCCTTCAAATTCTTCTGATGTATCTTATTTAGGTCAAATAATGACTCTTGCAAAACAACTTTCACCTCAGAAACAAAAACAAGTACTGAATATTCTAAAAACTTTTGAATAACTTTTTTCTATATTGTGTATTTTTGTAACAATTTATTCTTTTTGACTAAAGTTTTTGAAAAATGTGCCGTTATATTTGGTGTAGTAAGATAAAGGAGTAAATGATGGTACAAGATTTTAGTAATGTTAATATGAGTTTAAGCAATATTAATGCATATTTGAAAGATAATGGTGTAGAAGTAAGTGCTGAAGAGTCAGAAAAATTAAACAGTATTTTTAAAGAAAGTGATACTGAAAATGTGAAAGGTGAAAAGAAACCTGACGGGGAGTTATCTGGCAGGGAAAGAGATGCATTTCTTGAAAAAGTGAAATCTGCCTTACCTAAACTCTTCCAAAAGATAACCGATTTTACGGTGATAATGGATGTTAAAGAAGATTTAGAAGCTCAAAGAAATGAAACTATAAAAAATTTGGAACAGGAATAAAAAGAACAAAATAAGCATTTTTAATAAGCGGCGCCAATCGGCGCTGCTTTTTGATTTTTTATATTTATGTTAAAATTATAAAAAAGGAAAAATGAAAGGAATTATCAGCATGGAAAAATTAGCAGACATTGGCGTTTTTGGCGGTTCAGGGTTTTACAAGTTTTTAGAAGATATTAAAGAAGTTAAGATTGAAACACCTTACGGAATGCCGTCTGATAGTTTATTCATCGGTAAAATCGGCGCTCACAAAGTCGCTTTTATGCCTCGTCATGGCAGAAGCCACACCATTTTGCCGCACCTGATTAATTATAGAGCAAATGTCTGGGCGATGAAAGAAGTTGGCTGCAAGCGTGTTATTTCGCCTTGTGCAGCAGGAAGTTTGCAAAAACACGTTGAGCCGGGTCATTTCGTAATCTGTGACCAGTTTGTTGACTGGACTGACGGAAGAAAATCAACTTTCTTTGAAGGTCCTATTGTTACTCATCCGTCTCCTGCTGAAACTTACTGTCCGGAACTTAGAAAACTTGCTGCAGAAACAGCTAAAGAACTTGGTATTACTGTTCATGAAACCGGTACCGTTGTTGTAATTAACGGACCAAGATTTTCTACAAAAGCCGAGTCTAAATTCTTTACAAATCAGGGTTGGGAAGTTATCAATATGACTGCTTTTCCGGAAGCTTACCTTGTTAAAGAAATGGATATGTGTCCTTTAAATATTTCTTTGATTACTGATTATGATGCAGGACTGGTAGGTGATGTTCCTCCGGTTTCTCACCACGAAGTTATTCAGGTGTTTAATAACAATCTGGATAATTTGAAAAAGCTTTTATTTACTATGATAGAAAAAATTCCTGCTGAAAATAACAGCTGCGAATGCGCGAATACAAGAAAGAACTCACAATTATAGGGAGAAAATATGCTATCAAGCGTCCTTGCAAAACTTTTTTATTTTTATTACTTACTAATAATTATAAGAATATTTTTAACCTGGATACCAAACATTGATTGGCAAAGCCAGCCTTTTGCATGGATTCGCTCAATTGTTGACCCGTTTCTAAACATATTTAGAGGAATTATTCCACCAATTGGAGGTGTTCTTGATATTTCTCCAATCATTGCAATTATTTTGCTTCAAATCATGCAGGGCTTGATTTTAGGCGCACTGCAAGGTCTTGGCTTATGATTGACGACTCTGTCGAAGCTTTAAACGCGTTTGTGACGATTCTTTTTAATAAAAGAGAATATAAAAAAGCGGTTGAGATGGCAGAGAAAATGTACGAATTTTATCCGAATGATATTCGCTCAATCGTGAATAAAGTTAAAGCTTTAACCCATTCGGGAAAAATGTTTGAAGCGGAAAAGTTTTGTCTTGAAAATTTGCAAAAATATCAGGACTCTGCTTCTCTCTGGTTTCAGATGGGATTTTTGCAGGAGCTGATTTATTGTAACGATGAAAAAGCAATCGAATGCTACAAAGTGGCTGCTGAGCTTGGAAATGCTGCTGCGGAATACAATATTGCGGTTGCTCTGCAAAAACTTGGTAAATTTTCCGAAGCTGAAAAATATTACAAACAAATGCTTGAGAAGTTTCCGGATGATATAAATGCGATAACTTCACTCGGGATGTGTTATTTAACTCAAAAGAAGTTTAAAGAGGGTTATGATTTGTATTTTAAACGCGATAAGTCAAAGTTTAAAGATTTATCCGAAAATTTCTGGCAGCCGGAGGATGAATTAGCTGATGAGATTAATATAATTTGTGATCAGGGATTTGGCGACCATATAATGTTTTCGCGCTATTTCAGGCTTTTAAAAGGGAAAAAAGTTAATGTCGGAACAAGAGAAGCTTTAAAAGAGTTGTTTCAAAATAATTTTCCGGAGATTAATTTTGTTAAATACGAAGAGTTAAATCCGAAAATCCATACTGTTTTTATAACTGATTTACCGTATGTTTTGGATGTTGATTTTAATAATATTCCGGCTGGAGATTTAGAGGCGGCGCCGGCTGAGATTAGGAATGATAAATTGAAAGTCGGTTTTTGCTGGGAAGCCGGCGCCGCCGGAATAAGAACAATGATTAACCGGACAATCAATGTTAAATTCTTTGAAAAAATGCTGGAATTAGAAAATATTCAAGTGTATTCTTTTCAGGTTGATGATACATTAGGCGGGAATGATAGATATCCGCAGATGATTAACCTTGCTAAGGATTTCAAGAATTTTTCAGATACAGCAAGTGCTTTAGAAGCGATGGATGTTGTTGTAACTGTTGATACTTCGGTTGCGCATCTTGCAGGAGCGCTCGGAGTTAAGACCTTTTTGCTTTTGCCTTATGCGGCTGATTGGCGCTGGTTTAGAGATAGCAAAACAACTCCGTGGTATAAGAGTGTGGAAATATTTAAGCAAACTGACTGCATATCTTGGGAAAGAGAAATCAAGGAAATTGTAAAAAGGATATCAAATTAATAAACCCCTAAACTCCTGAGCCTTTGACTTCAATCTTTTTAAGCCTTTGTTCTATTCTTCTATACCATTTTAATTTTCTCTGGAACAGGGTATCGTAACCTTTAAAATTCCCCTGACTAATATCGTAGAACTGCTTGTCACAAAGAGCTTCAAGCTTTTTAGAAATAAAATGGGTATATTCTTTTCTGTCCGCCTTGTCGTTATTAAGTTCGATAACTTCGCCCATTTCCACAAGCACTTCCGGCCTGTTGTCACGTAAGAACATGTAGTTTACTGCAATCGGCATAAGATAAACTTTTCCGTATTTTTTTGCAGCTTTTTCTGCAACATAAGTCAAACCTGTTTGAAACTCGATTGGTCTGTAGTTAGGCGGTTTTATTATTCCTTGCGGGAAAAGGTATAAAATATTATTCAAATCTTTTAAAATATCTACAGAGTATTTAAGTGCCTGCATAGAAGCTTGTGCAGATTTTTTGTTAACATTAAATGCGCCGCCGCGTCTGAGAAGCGGGAAACGGTTAAGTTCTTCAACCATTAATCGTATTTCTTTTTTGTAAATTCTGTGACAAATATTGTATGCCACAATTCCGTCCCACCAGTTGCTGTGCGGAGCGAAAAGAATAATAGGTGCATCCATATCACGGTTATAAAAATTTTCGTATCCTTTGTAGCGGAATGCGTAGAAACGATTTTCTAACATCCCGTAAAAGAAGCGGTCAGCAACCCAGAGCCAGAAAGGCGATGTTTGTGCCGGACGAAATTTTTCATCAATATTCCGCAATTTTGTTGGCGGAACTTCCGAATATAACTCCTCTAGATTAATCATAAATACATTATACACATATAAATGAGTTTTGCGAACAATTTGGGGGTGAATGTTAATTAAAATTTACAATTGGGGTAAATGTATTGGGTTGAACGTGAGATTACAAGTTTGGCGTGCATAGGGGGAGGGGTAGGGGTAAATGTATTGGGTTGGATGTGAGACTACATATTTTGCAGGTCGGTAGTTTTGTCGATTGGGCAGTGTTGTTTATTCTTGGCGGTATTGAAGCGCCTGGGTTATGTGTTCGAGTGAAATATTTTCTTTGCTGTCTAAATCGGCGATTGTACGCGCAAGCTTGAGTAT
The DNA here is from genome assembly GCA_948684385.1 of uncultured bacterium. Classification (GTDB taxonomy): domain Bacteria; phylum Cyanobacteriota; class Vampirovibrionia; order Gastranaerophilales; family Gastranaerophilaceae; genus CAG-196. The sequence goes on along the minus strand of CAPQCU010000004.1, from coordinate 19,010 downwards.
TCTTGAGTACTTTCTTCCGGATAGCTGGAATTTTTGTGCTGCAACTTTCAAAAAATCGGTCGTTTTTTTATCAAGCTGACAATAAATTTTTATTTGTTTGGCATTAAGCTCTGAGTTAGTGAAAATCCCCTCATCTTTGTATCTGTTTGCCTGAATTTTACGCGCTTTGATTACTCTTTCGCGAATTTGTGCGGATGTCTCAGCCGGAGCGTTCGTGTTGATAAGCTCGTCTGTTGTGAGCCTTGGAACATTGATTATTAAATCGATTCTATCTAAAAGCGGGCCTGAAAGCTTTGAACGGTAACGCTGAATCTGGTATTCAGAACAGGTGCACGGTTTTTCTTTATCGCCTAAAAATCCGCAGGGACAAGGGTTCATTGCTCCGACTAAAATAAATTTTGCCGGATATTTTACAGATGTTCGTGTTCTTGAAACAACAACTTCTCCGTCTTCCAGCGGCTGCCTTAAAGCTTCAAGTATGTGACGCGGAAATTCTACCAATTCGTCTAAAAATAATACTCCGCGGTGAGCGAGTGTAATCTCACCGGGCTTCGGGTTAGAGCCTCCGCCGATTATCCCGTTAGAAGAAGCTGTGTGGTGTACACTTCTATATGGACGTCTGGTCATTAAAGGTTCATCAGGTGTTAAAAGTCCGCTTATACTATAAATTTTTGTAAGCTCTAATGCTTCCTGAAGCTCCAAAGGCGGAAGAATGGATGCTAAACATTTTGCCATCAGGGTTTTGCCTGAACCCGGAGAGCCGGACATTAAAATATTGTGACCGCCTGCTGCTGCGATTTCAAGAGCGCGTTTGGCTTTTTGCTGACCTTTTACGTCTTTAAAATCATAAGAAAAATCTGTGTTAGCATTTCTGCTCAAATACTCGTTTACGTCAACGATAGTCGGTTTAATTGGAGTTTCTGTAAAATGCTGTACGATATCTCCGAGGTGTTTTGCGCCAAATACTGTTACGTCTTTGACCAGAGCAGCTTCTTTTGCATTTTCTTGCGGTACAAAAACTGTTGTAATTCCGTATTCCTTAAGTCCGCTAACCAGAGGCAGAACACCGTTTATTTTTCTCAAAATTCCGTCAAGAGAAAGTTCGCCGAGAAAAGCTGTTTTATCATCATCCGGTATGGCAATTCCTTGTTCTTTAAGAATTCCGATTGCAATCGGGAGGTCAAAGTTTGTACCTTCTTTCCTGATATCAGCAGGGGCTAAGTTTACGATAACTTTTCCAAGCGGAAATGAGAAACCGGAGTTTTTTATTGCAGAATGCACTCTTTCTCTTGCTTCGCTAACCGCGCTATCCGGTAAGCCGACAATGCTCATACCGGGAAGCGAGTTTGTTACATCAACTTCCACTTCTATTTTGTATGAGTTAATTCCGATTGCTGCTGCTGTAAGCGCTTTTGTTACCATGACTAGTATTATAGTACAAAAAGGTTCGGGGGTAAATAATGCTAACTTGTAAGAGTATCTACGTGCGGGGGTAAATACATTGGGTTTGTAGGTATACTTATCAACTTGTAAGAATGTCTACGTACGTAGTACTATTCAAGCATAGAAGATATTTCTGCAACAATTCTTGCTATGTCCGGACCGCCGAAAATTGTTTCAAGAATGAGAGATGAGTTGATGATAACAGATTCTCTATACTCCATTGTATCAACATCAATAATATTAAACTCGACATAATCTTCGCCGACATACGTAATTTTGCCGTATTCCGCTCCTGTTGCCCATCTCAAAAAAACATATTTCTGTTCAAAAATCTTGAGTCTGTTAATTAATTTCATCTAAATACCTTCACCTGTGTATATAATATTATTAGTCCTATTTTATACAAAGTCAAACTTAATCGTTGTTAATTAAGAAATTTTTAAGTGTTTTTTCAGCTTCTTTAGATAGGTTAACAAATTTATAACTGAATAAATTTTCGCCGAAATGTTCTTCGTCACTATCTTCCTGCCTTTCCCGGACAAAAAGCGTTTCTACAACGATTTTAGGGTCTTCTGCTTTTGTCCAGATGGTTGTCGGAAGAGTAAGTGTAAGTATTGCAGGGAGCCTTTTGTAAATACTTGAAAATTGTTCTTTTGAATAGAACGCCAGACCGCCGATTGCTAAGTCGTAAGTGGTTGCACTGATTTCAAATCCGTCGTTGTATTTAATGTTAACAGGCAGCTCTGTTCTGTTTCTTGAACTGCTTCTGTGCTGGATAAACTCGTATACTTTCGGAAGACTTACTTCAAAGAATATTTCACTGTAAGTAACTGATGCGTCATTGATTGTAACATCTGTTCTGTAAACTCCGTCAACAGTGTAAATTTTGATTTCTGCCGGAAGTTTTTTGTTAGGTTTTTCGTAATTTTCCGGAGTAACAGCAGAAAAATATGCCTGTTTATCATCCATAAATCTCAGCTTAAGCCTCATCACCTGCTTTTTGCTGCCTTCTGTGTATGAAATAAAAATTTTAGTAACCAGTGAATCTCTTAAAATATTTTCATGCATACTTGTGCCCTCCGACTTTAGAATATCACATAATAATTCAGATAACAAGAACAACTTGACGCTCGTGTAAAAAAGCGGTAATATAAGACTTATGTGCAGAATTGGGGCTATAAAATCAAAAAATAAATTACATCCTTCGATGGCTCTTAAACTTATGAGAAGCCAGCAGGAAGGTCATGATGATTCCGGATTTGCTTTTGTAATGCAGGATATGGGCGGTTTGTTTGAAAACTATAAAGATCTCCCGCTTCTTTCTATGGCAGCTACTGTTGAAGGAACAAGGCTTGCAGAAGATATCTTGAGAGAAATCGGATTTACGCGTGTAATGCAATGGTCTCCTGATATTAATCACCAAAAAGGGCTTAAAATTGAAGCGATGCCTAATTATATTTTTGAAGTTTTGCAGTACCCGAAAAGCTACAGGCATGCTTCGGATGAGGAAAAAGAAGAACTTTTGATTGACACTTCAATCAGACTCAGAAAAGCGCTTGAAGAAAACTCTTCAGGATTTATTTACTCTTTCTGGCCGGATACTTTGACACTTAAAGAAATCGGAAGCCCGCGTGATATCGGAACATATTTTAACCTGTGGGAAGAAAATAGTGATTTGACTGCGCATATTATAACAGCGCAATGCAGGCAGAATACGAATTATGACATTGTAAGATACGCTGCGCACCCTTTCTTTCTTGAAGGGTATACAGGGCTTGTGAATGGCGAAAATACTTTCTATGAGAAGAACAAATCTTATCAGGAAAGACTTTATAAAGGGTATATGGGCTTTGAATCTGACTCGCAGTGCCTTCTTTATACGCTTCATTACATTCATAAGATGCTTAAGTGGCCGCTCCAGTATTTTAAACATACAATTACACCTTTACCTTATGACGAAATTGTGAAGCGTGAAGATAGCGAAATACTTTTGAGAATAAAAGCTTCACTTGCTCATTTGGAAGTAAACGGGCCTAATACGCTTCTGGCTGTTACTCCTCAAAAAGAGCTTCTCTGTGTTTGCGATTCGAAAAAACTGCGTCCGGTTGTGATTGGAAAAACGGAAGATACAGTGATTATGACTTCTGAAGTTGTAGGGATTAACGATTTGATGCCGGATAGAAAAATCGAAGATGATATTTATCCGAACGAGCATGAAACAGTAATTGTAAAAAATGATTTAACGGTGGAAAGATGGCAGCAGTAAAAATTAACGAACTTCATAAAAGCGATTTGCCGTGGATAGTTGAGTATGATGAGTCAAAATGTATCCAGTGCGGAAAATGTACGGCTGTTTGTTCTTTTAACGCAATCAAGCCTGCTGTTGAGATGAGAAAAACATCAAACTCAATTGTAAACAAGGGTAAGACTGAAAAAGTTCTTGTAATTAAGCAGAATGTTTCTCTTGATAATTATTGCCGCGGATGCGGAATGTGCGCTAATGTATGCCCGAACGGTGCTATTAAGCTTATAAGAAACAAGGATGACAAATATTCGGTTTCTTATCGTGCACAAAAAGCCGACTCTTTCAAAAAAGGCGGCCGTTCAAATTTGAACACTGAAGGAAGAACTTTAGACAAGATTAAAATCGGCAGAATTTCCCAGATGACCGACCCGTCTCTTGATGCACAGAGACATACGTTTGAGCTTAAAACTCCTTTCGGCAGAGTTTTGAAAGCTGATAAACTTAACTTTGATGTAAAAGACGGGAAGATTATTGAAACTGCCCAGCTTCCGCCGAACCGCTGGATTTATCCGATAATTTTCGGTGATATGTCTATTGGAGCTGTTTCGTGGAGAATGTGGGAAGCAATGGCAATTGCGACTGCTTATTTGAATGAAGTTTGCGGTATTCCAATCAGGATGTGTACAGGAGAAGGCGGAATTCCGACTAAGCTTTTAAAATCAAGGTATGTTAAGTACATGATTTTGCAAATCGCTTCAGGACATTTCGGCTGGAATAGAATTATTAAATCTATGCCTGAGATGACAGAAGACCCGGCAGGGATTTTAATTAAAATAGGTCAGGGTGCAAAACCGGGTGACGGCGGGCTTTTGCTTGCAAGCAAAGTGGCAAGATACGTTCAGGAAATCAGAGGAGTTCCGAAAGCCGACCTTCTCTCTCCTCCTACTCATCAGGGCTTGTATTCGATTGAAGAAAGCGTTCAGAAGATGTTTCTTTCTATGAATGCGGCGTTTAATTTTCAGGTTCCGGTTGCGATTAAAGTTGCAGCTTCCGTAACCAGCGTTTCTGTTTACAATAATCTCTTAAGAGATCCTTATAATATAGTCGGCGGTTTCTTTATTGACGGGCTTGCAGCAGGTACGGGTGCTGCACACGAAATTTCTTTGAACCATACAGGACATCCTATAACTTCAAAACTCCGTGACTGCTATCTTGCAGCTGTTCATCAGGGCAGGCAGGGAGAAATCCCGCTCTTCGCAGGCGGCGGCTTAGGTCAGACCGGAAGCTTTGCAGCTGACGCGTTTAAGCTAATCTGCCTCGGTGCAAACGGTGTGTTTACAGGCAGAATGCTTATGGAAATCGCAGGATGCGTCGGTAGTGACACCGGAAGATGTAACGCCTGCAACACAGGGCTTTGTCCGGCAGGTATTGCAGCGCAGAATGAGTGTCTTGTAAAACGGCTTGATGTGGACAAAGTTGCGCAAAACCTTGTAAACTATATTTTAGCAACAGATATTGAGCTTAAAAAACTTATGGCTCCGGTTGGCTGTTCAACGCTTCCTGTAGGTCGTTCGGATGCGTTGATTACAGTTGATAAACATATTTCAAGAAGGCTGGATATCCAATACAGCTGCTAAGGGAGGAAAATGTTCAAGGTAAATGTATTGGATTGGATTTAGAGCCACAGGCTAGACGTTAGGTATAAATTATGACTTGCAAAATAGAAACACTTAAAAATAACGATAGAATGTCAACTCAGGAACTTCTTCAAACAATAACACGTAAGATTGAAGAAGGTGAAACAGAGTTTGAAATAGAAGCTTGCGGTCAGCACGACATTACAGGAAAAGGTGCAAATCTTTTATTCCGCATAACAAATCCCGGTCAGCGAGTTGGTGCAATGGGTATGGATGGGGTTAAAATCGTTGTCGAAGGCTCTGCTCCTGCTGATATTGGCTGGCTGAATTCCGGTGCAGAGATTGTAGTTAAAGGTGACGGTGGTGATACAGCAGCTCATTGTGCAGCCGGAGGAAAGATTTTTGTAGGCGGCAGAGTAGGAACCCGCTCAGGTGCTTTAATGAAGCATGACCCTAAGTTTGAGCCTCCGCAGTTCTGGGTTCTTAAAAATACCGGCTCGTTTAGTTTTGAGTTTATGGGCGGAGGAATTGCGGTTGTATGCGGTTTTGGCTGCGAGGATTTAAACTCTGTTCTCGGTAATCGTTCCTGCGTTGGTATGGTGGGCGGGGTTGTTTACGTAAGAGGTAAAGTTGAAGGGCTTGCAAAGTGTGTTGAGCAGGTAAAACTGGATAAGTTTGATAAAGATTTCTTAAAATCCGGCATGAAAGAATTCCTGCAGGAAATCGGGAAACCTGAACTTGAGCAGGATTTACTTGATTTTAAGAACTGGTCAAAAATCCTTCCGCTTCCTAAAGAGCAGAAAGAAAAAAAGATTTCCGTAAAAGAGTTTAAAGAGCAGGAATGGTTTGAAGGCGGACTTTTTGGCGACCTTGTGGAAGATAACGGAGAAGTTTTTGCGCTTGCCCAGAGCGGAGATGCAAGGCTTAGAAAACCTGAATGGGAAAAAGATTTATGTGTAGATTGCAGCCTGTGTTTAAACAACTGTCCGCAAAAAGCTATCTCAAAAGATTTAGCAAGGTACAATACTGACCCTGACAGGTGTATCGGGTGCGGAATTTGTTCTGCAGTCTGTCCGAGAAACGCGTGGAGAATGGTTTAGAAATTTGAGAAAAATTCTTTTTTAATATTTTCGCTTAAGCGTTTTCCTTCACTTTCTGCAAGTTTTAAGCGTTCAAAAAGACTTTTGACGTGTAAAGGTGAAGCGGAATAAGCGTTTTTGATTTTTGAAAAAAGGCTGTATTCACGGAACTTGATAGTGTTTTCGGTTAAATTTTCAAGAGCATTTAAGAAGTCTTTTGCAAAATACGAAACCACATCTTTATTATGATTGTCTTTTAAAATTGAAACATTGTCTTTTGTGCCAAAAATTTCATTATACATTCTAAGAGAATACTGTTTTCCCTTTTTTGTATCCATAGACATAATGTCAATTACAGTAGTAGACTCGCCAAAGTTTGCAATTCGCTTTGTAATCTGCTCCAGTTTTTCGGGAGTATTTTTTAGATGGTGTTTTGCACTCCATCCAAGTTTTGCGCCAAATGTTTGATTGTTATTTCTTATTTCCATACTTATTAAAATCCTGTAAAAAAATTATTTGCTATTTAGCCAGTCAAAAAGATTTCTAATTTCTCCAAAATTAAATTCTTTTAAAATCTCAGCTGTATCTAAGTTTTCAAGTACCGGATTTATTGTAATTTCGTTGTTTTCAAAGACTTCTGCATAATTTTTGCCGGAATTTACACAGTAAGGAACTTTAACTTTTTCACCGATAAGATACGCAAGCCCGTGAACACGGCAGATAATCGGGCGGTAAGGGTAAACCGAACATAATTTATTTATTAAAAACGGACAGCTCTCACTTTTTTGCATTGATTTAATATTCTCTTGCACAATCTTTTTTGTTACATTATCAAGCGCAATAAATCCCTGCATCAGATATTCAAGTTCAAGCTGTGAGATTGGATAATCGCCTTTTTCGCAGCATGCAGAACATCCGGCTTTACAGCAGATATAATCTTTATGGGCTTCAAAATACTGTTCTAATTTTTGGTCAAGTTTTTCTAAAAACTGTTTGTACAAACTATTTTCTACCCCAGAAACGAGTCCAGAAACTTTTTGACTCCTGACTTTCGAGAATTTCAATTCTTTGGGAAAGTTCTTTGTTATGCTCAAGAAGTTCTTTGACTTGTTTTGCTAAAATCTCGTTATCTTTTTTGTATCCGCCTGCTTCAATAAGTTTTGAAGCCATATCAGAGTTTGTTATATCGTCACTGATTTTTTTAGCTACTGCTTCAGCCAGCATTTGAAGAGTCTGGCTTGAAACATCAAGAGTAAAACTTTTTTGAGCTGCAACTTCCGGCTGAATAGCTGTTGCAGCTTCAACAGGAGCGCTGTTTACTAAAACAGGTTGAATAGTTTTTACAGGTTCTTTTGTTTTTTCAACTCTTGCTTCCATTCTTGAAAGCTTAGTTATTATTTGCTCATCGCTGTAACCCTGGGCTTTTAACGAGATACCTTTTTTAATCTTTTCTAAGGCTAAATCATCGTAAAATTCCAGTCCGCCTTCGTCTTCATAAATAGATTCAATTTTCCAATCAGTAAAAAACAAATCCAGCGAATGATTATCAATATAATAATTTTCAGAATTCAAATTTTTTAAAATCGTTTCTCTGTTATACATTCGCTAATCCTCATTTCTTTAACAATCTGGCTATATCCCGTTCCTGAGTTTTTTTAGTAATTGCTTCGCGTTTATCATAAAGCTTTTTACCTTTTGCCAGCCCGATTTCTATCTTAGCAAAACCATGTGTCAAAAACAATTCAAGAGGAACAATTGTTACTCCATCTTTTTTTACTTTGTCCTGAATTTTTAAGATTTCACGTTTTTGCAAAAGTAATTTTCTCACTCTATCCGGCTTATGGTTAAACCTGTTACCCTGTTCATAAGGTGAGATATGCATCCCGTATAGAAACATTTCATTATTTTCAATCTTTGCAAAAGAATCTTTAAGATTAAGCATGCCTTTGCGTATAGACTTAATTTCCGTACCTGTTAACACAATCCCTGCAATAAATTTATCAAAAATTAAAAAATCGTGAAAAGCTTTTCTATTTGTGGATATTACTTTCTTGTCCATGCCAATATTATAATTCAAATGTGAATGTTTGCAAATATATACCTGAATTCGGAAATAAAAATTTTTTCAAAGCAGTTATTATATGTTTTATGAAGACTATGGAAGAAATTTTGCAAATGGCAATCGGACGTGCGCTTCGTAATGAAAGAAGACGGCGCGGGATTAAGTTTACAATATTTTGCTATGAGCACGATTTCCCGACAACAACTTTATACATGCTGGAGACAGGAAACAGTAAGACTTCTGCTGTGAGCACTTTTAGAATTGCAGAATTGCTGGGATTGTCTTTTCAGGAGTTTGGAGCTCTGGTTGATAAAGAAGTTGCTGCATTGAAAAAAGAGTTTGGTCTATAGTTTAAATTTTTCCCCTTGTTTAGAGTTTCTTCTTTCAAACTCTCTGTCAATTCTATTTAGAGTATCAAGTTTTTTACCTATCCATCTTGGAGCGATTAGTTCTGTCCTGAGCCCGTTTCCTGCGAGACGGTGAATTGTTGTTTCGGGAGGTAAATATTCTAAAAAATCACAAACAGTACTAACGTACTCATCTTCGCTCATAAAATTGATTTCGCCTTTGTTATACATATCAGCAAGTTTTGTTCCTTCCAGAGCGCAGAGCATGTGAATTTTTACACCCTCAGGCTCAAGCTTGGCGATTGTTTTGGCTGTTTCCATCATCTCTTCGTAAGTTTCAAATAAGTTTAAAATTACATGCAGACAAATATTTACTCCCGCATTTTTTGTTTTCTCATAAGCATCTAAAAAACATTTGTAATCGTGACCGCGGTTAATTTTTAATAAAGTCTTATCATGAACTGACTGAAGCCCGTATTCAATCCATGTGTAATAATCGGGGGTAAACGAAGAGATTAGTTTTAACTTCTCTTCATCTATACAGTCCGGTCTGGTTCCGATTGAAAGTCCGACTATATCGGGATGGGTCAAAGAGGCTTTGTAGATTTTTTCGAGTTCTTTGACCGGTTTATAAGTATTGGAAAAAGCCTGAAAATAAGACATGAATTTTTGAGCTTTGAACCTGTTTTTCAAAGTTTCTGCTCCGACTTGCACCTGCTCTTCTATGCTCAGCCTGTTTGAATGTGCTTGAGAAAAACTTCCGCCGTCGTCGCAGAATATGCAGCCGCAGTTTGAGATTGTTCCGTCACGGTTCGGACATGAAAAACCGGCGTCAAGAGTTATTTTGTAAACTTTTACACCGAATTTCTGTTTTAAAAAACTGCTGAACTGATTATATTTTTTGCTCATGGTCTTAGCTATTTACCCCAATCAAATACCATGTTACTAAAGCAAGATAAATTGCTAATCCAACTACGTCGATTGTAGTTGCGATTACAGGGCCTGAAGCTACAGCAGGGTCGATTTTCATTTTCTTTAAAATCAAAGGCGTGCAAGTTCCGATTACAGTTGCAATTGTCATATTCAGTGACATTGCAATACCTACGATTAAGCCGAGCTCTAAATTATGCTGCCACCCCCATGTTACAAGCGTTACAAGTATGCCGAAAATTGCTCCGATACTTAAACCTGTTACAGTTTCTCTCATAATCTGGTGCCAGCCGGAGCTTAAGGTTATTTGTCCTGTTGACATCCCGCGCACCATAAGCGTAATACTCTGCGTTCCGATATTTCCGCCTAAACCTGCAAGGAGCGGCATAAACGCTGCAATTATCGGGAGTGCGGTAAAGGATTTGTCAAACTTGTTTGCAACAGTAACGGCAAGAAACTCACCGATAAGAGTAATAAACAGCCACGGAATTCTCGCTTTTATTGCATGAGCAAGGCTTCCGGTTAAGATATCATCGTCTTCATCACCTAAATCGGTTACGATACCTGATGAAGTTAAGATTTCATCAGTTGTTTCTTCTTCAACGATGTCTTGAACGTCATCCCACGTTACAATACCTTTTAAGTGGTCGTATAAATCGACCACCGGCAGCGCATTGAACTGGTATTTCATGAAAATATCAGCAATATGACCTTGATAATCGTCTACATGAATTTTTACAAGGTCTTTTGACATAATATCCGAAACATTGAGATGGAAAGGAGTTGTCAGAAGATTTCTCAATGAAACTACCCCGACAAGGTGGTTGTACTTATCTACAACGTAAGCGTAGTAAAGTTCCATGTTTTCTTTTTCTGCTTTAATACGAATTGTGTCAAGGGCTTCTTTAACTGTCATATTGTCGTAAACAGTAAGTACAAGCGGAGTCATGATACCGCCTGCCGTATCTTCATTGTAGGTTAAAAGTTCACGAATTTCAGATGAAAACTTTTTAGGCAGCTGGTCTAAATAAGCCTGAGTTTCGTCTTCTTCCATATCACCCAGAACGTCAGCTGCTTCGTCGTGCGGAAGTTTAGAGATAAGCCTTGAAGCAAGCTCCGTATCAATGTCGCCTAATATTTCTACCTGAAGCTGCGGAGGCAGGTATTCAATAACATCTGCAGCTTTTTCTTCGTCAATCATCGGAAAACAAAAAAGACGTTCTTCTGGTTTTAACTCCTGTAAAATGTCAGCCAAATCTGCCGAGTGAAAACCGTTTAACTCTTCGCAGAGCAAATTCTTTTCATCGCATTCAATCAATTCCTGAATTCTATCTATTGTGTTTTCAATGTTTGACATTTTACCACCTCTACATTAACTTGTAGTTCCAACCTTCCGACCAGATTATTTACCCCTATCTGTAATTTGTAAATTGCAGCGGAGCGTCATATTTTTCTTCGTTTCCGCGAAGCATCTGGATTACAGCTTGCAAATCATCTCTGCTTTTCCCTGAAACACGCACTTGCTCGCCTTGAATAGAAGCCTGTACTTTAAGCTTTGAATCTTTGATATCGCTTACAATTTTCTTTGCAAGCTCCTGCGTAAGCCCTTTTCTAAGATTGAACACTTGTCTTACGTTTCCGCCTAAAGCGTTTTCAATAGCCTGCGGGTCAAGAATTTTTGTACTTATTCCGCGTTTGATGAGTTTTGACTGCAAAATGTCATATATATTTCTAAGCTTCATGTCATCGTTAGTGGTAATCGTGATGGATTTATCGGCATCTAAATTAATATCTGAATTTGAATTTTTTAAATCAAATCTTGAAGTTAAATCTCTCTTAACCTGATCAACTGCGTTAACAAGTTCTTGTTTATCAAATTCTGATACAACATCAAAACTGCAATCTTTAGCCATATTTTTACTCCTATTTTGCTACATGATTTATATTATCATGAATAGGAAATATACGTACATCATCCTCCAAGTATATTATGTAATAACCTCTTCATAAAAGACGGATTAAGGCTGTTTTTGGGCTCCGGCTGTACCGGTTTTGGATATTCATTCCAGTAAGGCTCTTTTCTGAAACAATCTTCGCAGCCGTATTTTGCCTGAAAATATTGGGGAACATTCTGAACGCTTCCTGCGCCCGTTGTGTTTCCCATCATATTCATTCCACCCATTCCCATACCGCCAATATTCATAGTCATAAAATTACACCTTCTTATTACTACACTTATATATATAAAATAAAGTCCGTCATAAGAATTGCTTATTTGTAACGAATTGTAACTAGCAAAAAATTTTTTTAGCGTGTTTTAATTATTTAGTTATGAAAATTCAAAATACAATACCGGTATATAACAATACAATTACCCGCAGTACAAATTTTAAATCTTATCAAACTCCGCTGAAAGCTCCAGCTGTATTGCAGGGTAATAGAAACTTTGCTCAAAAGGCTGTCGCAAAAGGACTGCTGAAGTTTTACCAGTGGCTGGGAGGTTATGGCAAGGATGCAGACCGCGATTTAGAAAAGCTGCTTACACGAAGTGACATTTCTTTTAAAAAACTGCTATTATATATACATAGCGGAGGATTGCATTTTAGAGAACTGCTTCATGCAGAAAATCTGGAATACATTGCTTTGAAGGAGCGAAAATCACTGCTAAAGAAGATTGTGAAAGATGAGATGATTGTTTTTGAGTTAAACAGATATATTTTTGAAGGAATGCAAGATATAATCCCTATAAGGCATTATCCTAAAAAACTTGAAAAACGTCTGATGATGGATTTTCCGCTTCTGCCAAAAAACGAAGGAGAATACGCAAAACTATTAGAACAACTTGTTGCTTCAATCGGAATTAAGTTTGAAAAACTTCCGCCTGAACAGGTAAAAGAATTTAATGCAGCGTTAATGAAATTATCTCAAGATAATCAAAGCCTTGATGTTATTTTCAAATGTATTCCGGAGCTTAAATCTACTGTCGGAAGAAAGCAGCACGGAGCGCACGATTTTGATGTGTTTAATCACTCTATGAAGGTTCTTAAAAATATTGCAGCAGATTCCGGATTTAAAAATTTGAACAATTCCGATAAAAAAGTTATGATGCTTGCTGCCCTGATGCACGATATTACGAAAAAAGAAGGCGTGATTGATGAAGAACATCCCTTTGACAGCAGCCTTGAAACTTATTTTATTACGAAGCGTTTAGGGCTTACAAAAGATGAAGAAAATAAATTATATAAACTTATTAAAAACCATGAATGGCTTAAATACGTCAACATAGAGTCTAAAGATAGAAGAGATTACAGAATTATGCAAGTTTCATGGGAGTTTATGAAAGATAATCTTTTTGAGATGGCTTTGATGTTTACTCATGCTGATTTAAAAGCTGTAAAAGCAGACGGCAGCTTCCACGATACTACAAATGGAAAAGCTCATATTAAGCTTGATGGTAAAGTCAAAAGCTTTGGCGAAGCTGCAGATATTTATGCAAAGATTATAAAAAATAGAATAAATCAACTTCAGCAGACACAACCTATTGTTCCGATGACGCAGTTTCCGAAAGCAAGTCGGATAAAAGAAGTCGTAAGACAAATAAACACAGACGGAAGTACCGATGTTAAAGGTGTTTATGTAGATAAAGACGGACTGGTTGTTTTAAATTTTAATGAAGTTGAAGACTGGGAAAAAATCGGCTTTCCGAAAGGAAGTACAACTAAAGGGATAAAAATCCGTTTGGACAATGGTCTGGAAGTTGAAACCGGTAATATAAAATTCTTAGCTCATGGACTCACCTTTGAAAATCAACTGGCAAGATTTTGCGCTTTTGCACTTCCTGACAGTAATGCGCTGCTTTCCGTAAGCTATGCTGAACGTCCTGAAACAAAGTTCCGTTTCTTCAGACCTCAGGGACTTTTAGGCTACGCAGATACATTTAATATTATAGGCGGCGGAGAAGTTGATGCCGGCTCAGGATTTAAAAAATCTCTCAAACACTTTAGATATTTGATTGAATATACAAATCGCAGAAGCTGGCGTCCTTATGTTTCTAATATTCTGAAGAAAGCTTCCGGCATGACAGATGAAGAGTATCAAAAATTTGTACTTGAAAATCAAAATAAACCTTATACAGAAATTTATCCGGAAAATATTAGAGAAAAAATGATTAAAACTCTTGGTGCAATGAAATCTAATAAAAGACGTGCAGGGCGTGAATATAACGAGTTTTATGCTTCTGAATTTACTCCGATGTCGCCCTATGCGTACAGTCTTGCTGATAAGAAAATTAATAATCCGATAGAATTTTTAAATACTGAAGCCCTTGACAGAACCGCATTTTTAAGAAAATATGCGCTCAAACATGACTTGCCATTTACTACATTTTGTAACGATTTGTAACAGTTTTCTAAAAAATCCTAAAGTTTTCAAAAATTATGCCGATATATATAGCATAAAGAAAAGAAAATAAGGAGTAGAAAAATGACAGACGGAATCGGCAGACTTTCAGGTTATGGAAATTACGGCGTAGGCGGATACATGCCGCAAAGAAAACAGGAAGATGTTTCAAAAGAACAAAATCCTCAAGAACAAGGTTTAGTAAACAATTACGAAGAAACACAGGTTGACCCATCTAAAATTATGGATTGGATGGCAGCTAATAATAATTTTGCAAATGTTATTAATGCTCCTGCTCAGGTTGAAGGAATTGTAACAGATCCTACAATAGAAGAACGAGTAGCAGGATTTATGGAAAATTATGAGTACTTCATGACAATCATAGAACAAGAGTTCGGTGAAGAACTTGCCCCTTCTGTGATGGATGTAGTGATGGATAAGTTAATGGGCATGTCAGAATAAAAATATTTTCTCAATTTTTCTACACTTAATTTCAAAAGGCTAATTTACTTAGCCTTTTTTCTTGATTTAGAAATCAATGTTTACAAGGGTTTTGTAAAAATTTTTAAGAATTGTAAAAGAAATTTAAAAAAAGGTGTTGACTTTTAAAATTGATGGAATATGATAATGAATGTCGGTTGAAGGAACCGGCGAGGACAGAAGGGTTGGAAGTCAGACTTCCAGTTCAAATGTTCACAGAGGTTGAAATGCCCTGGTTGATGAAGTATGAATAGCATACAGTCAGAGGAATTGAGTAATCTGATAATCTTCCTAAAATATATAAACAAGCCGAAATTGATATTTTACTAAATAGTAAATAAACGCTTGTTGTCGCAAAAGAATTTGCACCTTGACAACAGAATAGCTGAAGACGAAATAAACTTGTTAATTCGTTGAATGATAGGACAACGGGATTTCCTGACGGAAATCCGAGACAAAAAAGTTAAGCAATAGCTTAGCGTTAATGAGCTAGAAAGTGCCAATGGCACATCTAATAACTTTCTGACAATGGAGAGTTTGATCCTGGCTCAGGACGAACGCTGGCGGCGTGCTTCATACATGCAAGTCGAACGAGAATCTTGCTTCGGTGAGAGGAAAGTGGCGGACGGGTGAGTAATGTGTAGAGAATCTGCCCTAGAGCGGGGGACAACAGAGGGAAACTTCTGCTAATACCCCATATGAGCGTATCTGAAATGGTATTCTTGAAAACTCCGGTGCTCTAGGATGAGTCTGCATCTGATTAGCTAGTTGGGGGTGTAATGGACCACCAAGGCGACGATCAGTAGCTGGTTTGAGAGGATGATCAGCCACAATGGGACTGAGACACGGCCCATACTCCTACGGGAGGCAGCAGTAGGGAATTTTGCGCAATGGGGGAAACCCTGACGCAGCAACGCCGCGTGATTGAGACGCCCTTCGGGGTGTAAAGATCTGTCAGTGGGGACGAACGATGACGGTACCCACAGAGGAAGCACCGGCTAACTCCGTGCCAGCAGCCGCGGTAATACGGAGGGTGCAAGCGTTGTCCGGAATCATTGGGCGTAAAGAGTTCGTAGGTGGTTTGTTAAGTTTGGTGTTAAATGCAGAGGCTCAACTTCTGTTCGGCATCGGATACTGGCAGACTAGAATGCGGTAGAGGTAAAGGGAATTCCTGGTGTAGCGGTGAAATGCGTAGATATCAGGAGGAACATCGGTGGCGTAAGCGCTTTACTGGGCCGTAATTGACACTGAGGAACGAAAGCCAGGGTAGCAAATGGGATTAGATACCCCAGTAGTCCTGGCCGTAAACGATGGATACTAGGTGTTGCGGGTATCGACCCCTGCAGTGCCGCAGCCAACGCGATAAGTATCCCGCCTGGGGAGTACGCACGCAAGTGTGAAACTCAAAGGAATTGACGGGGACCCGCACAAGCGGTGGAACATGTGGTTTAATTCGAAGCAACGCGAAGAACCTTACCAGGGCTTGACATCTAACAAATCTTTGTGAAAGCAGAGAGTGCCTTTCGGGGAATGTTAAGACAGGTGGTGCACGGTTGTCGTCAGCTCGTGTCGTGAGATGTTGGGTTAAGTCCCGCAACGAGCGCAACCCTCGTCGTTAGTTGGTACTGACGGTATACTTTCAGTAACCTCTCTAGCGAGACTGCCGGTGATAAACCGGAGGAAGGTGAGGACGACGTCAAATCATCATGCCCCTTATGCTCTGGGCTACACACGTGTTACAATGGCCGGTACAATGAGCAGCCAACTCGCGAGAGTGAGCAAATCTCTAAAAGCCGGTCTCAGTTCGGATTGCACTCTGCAACTCGAGTGCATGAAGTCGGAATCGCTAGTAAACGCAGATCAGCACGCTGCGTTGAATACGTTCCCGGGTCTTGTACACACCGCCCGTCACACCATGGAAGTCGACCACGCCCGAAGTACGTGAGCTAACCTTTTGGAAGCAGCGTCCTAAGGCAGGGTTGGTGACTGGGGTGAAGTCGTAACAAGGTAGCCGTACCGGAAGGTGTGGCTGGATCACCTCCTTTCTAGGGAGATTGCGTGAGCCGGTGTGAAGTTCGAATTTGGCACTGCGTAGGCAGTGACAAACTGAGAACGAAACACTACGATAGCGCCGTTTCAAATCTTTGATTTGACAGGCGCATAAGGCAAAGAAACACGCCATCCCAAGGTCGAAGCCTATGAAGTTATACAACTTACTATTATTCATTGTATGATGGAGGCTGAGTTAATAAGTTTGTCTTTAGTCTATTTTGTTATCAGAGTGCAAGCTCTGAACGTGAGAACGAGTTCAGAAACGAAAACTCACTGCTCACGCAGTTGTACATTGAAAATTGCATAAGATATAAGCGTATATCATGCGGTAGCCGGTGCGAAGTCACGGTGCAGCGTTTGCGCAGGCAAATGCTGGCAGGTGACGTAGCACTACGATAGCGACGTAGGAATCTTTGATTCCACAGGAGCTAAAGGCGGTTATCGCGTAAAGTTTGATAAAACTGTTATTAAAAACAAACAAAAGAAATGATATAACGTAATCATCAATGAATAATCTAAATAATATTAGGTAAAGCTACAAAGAGCTAATGGGGAATGCCTTGGTACTGACAGCCGATGAAGGACGTGTAAAGCTGCGATAAGCTTCGGGGAGTTGCTAAAAGACCTTGATCCGAAGAAATCCGAATGGGGAAACCCTCTAGGGTTAAAACCTTAGAACCGCCAACTGAATCCATAGGTTGGCCGGAGGAAAGCCTGTGAACTGAAACATCTTAGTAACAGGACGAAGAGAAAATAAACCAATGATTCCGAGAGTAGCGGCGAGCGAAATTGGAAAAGCCTAAATTGTACGTACGTGATAGCCTGCAAGCGTTGTGCGTATGAAGTTGTGGGACTTTCGTTCCATTTTGCAGAATGGAAATTGAGTTACAAAATTATTTATTAGTTAAAGTCAACTGGGAAGTTGCGCCATAGAGAGTGATAGCCTCGTAAACGACAATAAATAATCTCAAGAGAGTATCCCGAGTAAGGCGGGGCACGTGAAACCCTGTCTGAATCCACCGGGACCATCCGGTAAGGCTAAATACTAGTCAGTGACCGATAGTGAACGAGTACAGTGATGGAAAGGCGAAAAGAACAGTGAGAAGCTGAGTGAAATAGACCCTAAAACCGTTAGCTTACAATCAGTTAGAGCCCTATTGATAGGGTGATAGCGTGCCTGTTGAAGAATGAGCCGGCGAGTTAATTTATGTTGCGAGGTTAAGGAGTTAATATCCGGAGCCACAGCGAAAGCGAGTTTGAACAGAGCGTTAAGTAACATGAATTAGACCCGAACCTTGGCGATCTAACCTTGACCAGGATGAAGCGTAGGTAACACTACGTGGAGGTCCGAACCAACCGATGTTGAAAAATCGGTGGATGAGTTGAGGTTAGGGGTGAAATGCCAATCGAACCAAGAGCTAGCTGGTTCTCCCCGAAATGCGTTTAGGCACAGCGTTGGATTTATCTTGCAGGAGGTAGAGCACTGGTTTTGTGCGGGCGTCGAAATGATGTACCAAACAATGTCAAACTCCGAATACCTGTAATGTCATTATCCAGCAGTGAGGCTATGAGTGATAAGATCCATGGCCAAGAGGGAAACAGCCCAGAACGCCAGTTAAGGTCCCTAATATATGCTAAGTGGTTAAGGAGGTAGAGTTACTGAGACAACCAGGAGGTTGGCTTAGAAGCAGCCATCCCTTGAAAGAGTGCGTAATAGCTCACTGGTCAAGTGACTCCGCGCCGAAAATACACCGGGACTAAAGCATATAACCGAAGCTGCGTCATTACAGTTTACTGTAATGGGTAGGGGAGCGTACTGCAGTAGGACGAAGCTAGAGTGAAAACACTAGTGGACGAGGCAGTAGTGAGAATGTCGGCATAAGTAGCGAAAACATTGGTGAGAATCCAATGCACCGAAAACCTAAGGTTTCCCACGGCAGGCTCGTCCGCGTGGGGTTAGTCGGATCCTAAGCTGAGGCCGAACGGCGTAAGCGATGGACAATAGGTTGATATTCCTATACTATCTGGTAATCGTTATCAGAAGCGGAGGGACGCAAGAGGATAAGCACGCAGACGATTGGAAGTGTCTGTATAAGCGTGTAGCTAGTTTGAACAGGAAAATCCGTTCAGGCGTTTTAACGTGAGGCGTGATGTGGAGAGTCTACGGACTCGAAGGTGTTGACTCCAAATTGCCAAGAAAAACTTCGCTCTCGAGATTATCCGGTATCCGTACCGTAAACCGCCACAGGTAGGTTGGTAGAAAATACTAAGGTGCGCGAGACAACTCTCGCTAAGGAACTCGGCAAAATCACCTCGTAACTTCGGGAGAAGAGGTAC